>NZ_JBHSRI010000025.1:0-447520 GCF_042658845.1 Paenisporosarcina macmurdoensis | reverse complement strand
ACTTTTTCATTACTTTCAAACATTTGTTTTTTCGCCTGATACCTCTAGGAACACCGGATCCGTCGTTTTAGAGTAATCCACTTTCATCGTTTCTAATTCAAGCCTCATCTTTTCTGTCTCGACGATGAAATTAGTATGTTTTAACTTTTCTAATTCCAGCTCATCTTTTAACATACTCGCTTTTATTTTTTGATTATCTTTTAGATGGTTTGAGATTATTCCAAGAATCGGTATTGAAAAAATCATAATTACAGCAATCGTTCCCGTCATCAACTCACCTCTTTTTCAATATTCAGAATAATCATGATGTAAATAGGTCGTTTTCCTATCCATCACCGCATGCTTTCCACCTTCAATTACGTAACTACTGTATAAAAGGTTTCATTTCATCAGAGAAATTTCACTCTCTACCTCAGCATCATGTAGATTTTCAAAAAATCCTAAGTACACGACTTTGCCGTTTTTCATTAAAATATACGTATAGTAAAAACGTTCTTCCATCAAACATCCATCATTGCCTTTCCATCTCGCTTGGTGTTTTAGCAATAACTTCTCTTCTTTCACATTACTATTTAAAGTCGTTAATATAATCCCACTGCGTTCTATCCATTCAGTCAACTCTTTGTGACCAAATCCAGACTCAATAGGACCAACGAACTCAATTTGGTCGTCAGTTAACTTAAGCATCTCTTCTATCTGCCGACTATTCATACATTGTTGCCACTTCGCAGCTACGATGAGGGTGAGTTGATTTTTCATACCGATAAATCTCCCATCTAATCAATAATTTCGAGGTTAAAAGATAAGGACGAGTTCACTTTAATAAATTCTTATTTGCATCTTCTGGTTTATATTCATATAGATTTCGACAAGAAAGTCAGAAAACCTGCTACAAACGACCTGGAAATGTTTTACTTCGTCAAATTTCGCTCTTAATAGTTTAAAAAAGTGCCTGGCACCAATGGTTTTGTTGGACATTTGCTGTCCAACTTAGCCTTTAGTGCCTGGCACTTTACTATTCCGAAAAAATCACTACCCTTTTATGATGCCCCGTTCAATTGCTTGCTCGGTTAGCGCATCTCTAAAGTTCGGATGAGCAATGCTGATCAACTGCTTTGCACGGTCACTGATAGAACGACCATGTAAGCGTGCGATACCGTATTCGGTTACGATGTTGTCGACGTCATTTTTCCCTGTCGTTACAACAGAACCTGGTGTCAAGTCCAATTTAATTCTTGAAATGGTATCGTTCTTTAAAGTGGAATGTAAACAGATGTAGCCTTTCCCATTTTTCGCAAAACGTACGCCTCTTGCAAAATCAATTTGTCCACCACTGGACGAATAATATTTCCCTCCGACTGTTTCGGATGCACATTGGCCAAATAAGTCCACTTCCGTTGTCGCATTGATAGATACGATATTTTCTTCTTTGGCAATTTCACGAGGATCGTTAACGACACTGACGGGTAAAAACTCTATCGACGAGTTGTTGTGGATAAAATCATATAAACGTTGAGTTCCATATGCAAAAGTCGCAACAATCTTACCTCTATTTGTAAACTTCTTCGTTCCATCGATAGCACCTGCTTCTATCAAATCAACGATTCCATCTGGCAACATCTCTGTATGTATACCGAGATTTCGATGGTTTTTCAATAAACTCATGACTGCATTAGGAACTGATCCAATACCGATTTGAAGTGTATCGCCATCTTGAATATCTGAAGCTACTTTTTCAGCAATGAGCATATCTTTTTCTCCTATTTCAGGAACTACTTCCTCGGCTAAGGGTGTATCGTGCTCGACATATCCAGCAATTTGGCTCATATGAATTTGGTTATGACCAAAAGTGCGTGGCATGTTGCGGTTCACCTCTAATACAAATGGAACTTTCCCAATAAACTCAGCTACATAATCCGCTTGTGTTCCTAGTGAAAAATAGCCATGCTCGTCCACTGGAGAAGCCACAGACAAAATCATCGACATTTTTGTAACTTTCGATAACATGCGTGGAACTTCATGAAAGTTATTTGGCACTAAGTCCATTTTAGCGTTCTGATAGGTTTTACGTGTTGCACCACTTAAAAAATAAGAAACATGTGTAAGTTGTCCTGGCATCTCACCTAAAATATATCTCCGCGGATGTAGCGCCAACATTTGATGGATTCTAACATGACTTAATTCACTTGCATGTTCCTCTAGAATATCTAATAAGCGTAATGGTTCACCATTCGCAATCGGTATAATAATGTCAGCTTCTTCTTCTATTAAATTAATGAAATTTTTCTCATCTAATAATTTCGTCATGGTGTGTCACTCCTGTCAAAGACTCTTTGTATTACTGTAGCATACGAATGCCGCTTTTTTTCATCCTAAGTGAGCTTAAAATAGAAGAATAACTTTTCAATAAAGTTCAATAATCATAAATTTTTTGTATGTAGCGTGGAAAATTGAGAAATATAATAAGAAAATTTTCTTTTACTAAACAACACGACCTATATGACACTTGTCATAGTCATCACTTGACGTTTATGCCTTTTATTATCTGCTCCTAAACCCTATTCTTAATGTAACAAGTTATTAACTAAAAAAAATTCAAATACATCACTCCAGGAGGACGCTAATGAGTAAAGAAAAAACTATGCAGCTACGTAAGCTAGTAGCGCCGTTTGAGAAATCTGATATGTCCGCAAGTGTAAAACAAATTATTAATACGATTCCACCATTCTTCATTTTGTGGTTCTTAGCGTATTTAAGTTTAGACGTTTCAATCTTTTTAACAATTGCTTTATCAATTGCAGCATCAGGATTTATCGTTAGAACGTTTATCATATTCCATGATTGTACACACGGTTCTTTCTTTAAGAGTAAAAAAGCTAATTCAATTTTAGGAACAATTACTGGTGTTTTGACTTTGTTCGCTTATGAAAAATGGAAACGTGATCACTCGATTCATCATGCTACAAGCAGTAACTTAGACAAACGCGGTGTAGGTGACGTTTGGGTTATGACAGTTGATGAGTATGTTGCAGCTACACCTGGCCGTCGATTCGCTTACCGTTTATACCGTAATCCAATCGTAATGTTTGGTTTCGGACCACTTTTCCTATATTTAGTGTCAAATCGTTTCAATCGGAAAGATGCTCGACCAAAAGAGCGTAACAACACATACTTTATAAACGTAGCACTAGTTGCTTTGTATGCGTTTATGATTTGGTTAGTTGGTCTTCAAGCATTCGCAATTATTCAAGGTACTATCTTAATTGTTGCCGGTTCTTTCGGGATTTGGTTGTTTTATGTACAACACCAATTTGAAGATTCATATTTCGAAGATGAAGAACAATGGGATTATGTTAAAGCAGCAGTAGATGGCAGTTCATTTTACAAATTGCCAAAAGTGCTTCAATGGTTAACTGGGAACATTGGCTATCACCATGTGCATCATTTAAGCCCACGTGTACCTAACTATCGTTTAGAACAAGCACATGACTCTACACCACCTCTTCACCAAGCAACAACGATTACATTAAAAACTAGTTTGAAATCATTTAATTTCCGACTATATGATGAATCAAAAAAAACGTTCGTAGGCTTTAAAGAAATTAAACATTTGTTAAACAAGACAAAGAATTCTATGCAATTACAAACAAAACGTTCAAGCATGGAAGGCAAATAAAATACATTGAAAAACCATTCCGCTCATGGAATGGTTTTTCTGTCTGTTATACTATTGTTACAACAAACGTCGTTACGAAATCATGGAGGCATTTATGCAAAGTTGGTATCAAATATTCCCTAAGAACCCTTATGTCAGTATTTACATTTGGATTATTTTTTGTATTCTGCCGTTATTTTATATATTTAAGTCCTATTCTCCAACTGAAAGTTTTCTTGGATTACTTTTAGTAGTTGCTTTCTTTTTAAGTTATCGTCAATCCTTCATTTCAAAAGGATGGCGCATGTATGTTTGGATTGCTTTTCAAATCGCCATTAGTATTACGTTAATCATTTTGTTTGGCTATCTATATTTTTCTTTATTCTTAGCATTTTTCATAGGTAACATCCGTAACAAGGCTGGGTTTATCACGATGTATGTCGTTCATCTCGTTACCACCATGGTGTCTGTCAGTATCGGATTTTTTACTCAATCCGACTTATTTGTATCTCAGTTCCCTTATATTCTTATCGGTGTAATTGGCGTTATTTTACTACCTTTTAATTCTTATAATCGCAACAAACAAGAAAAACTAGAAGGTCAATTAGAAAATGCAAACAAACGAATTTCTAAACTGCTCGTTGCGCAAGAACGCCAGAGAATTGCACGAGATCTACACGATACATTAGGCCAAAAGCTATCTTTAATTGGTTTGAAAAGTGATCTAGCCACCAAAGTAATCGATAAAGATCCTCTTCGCGCTAAACAAGAGCTTATTGATATTAACCATACTGCGCGTATTGCATTAAAAGAAGTGCGCGAACTCGTTTCTAATATGCGTGCAGGTAAATTAGAAGATGAGCTATTACGTGTACAACAGATCTTAAAAGCAGCAGAGATTGATTTCCGAGTAAATGGTATTTCCGTATTAAAAGATACACCATTACTCGTCGAAAACGTCCTTAGCATGTGTTTAAAAGAAGCAGTCACCAATGTGGTAAAACACAGTGAGGCTACTTTTTGTCATGTCTTAATTAAACAAACCCAAACCGAATTATTTCTCCAAATCCAAGATAATGGAATTGGCTACGAAGCAGATCGACAATTCTTAGAAGGTAACGGATTACGCGGCATGAAGGAACGTTTAGAGTTCGTTAATGGACAGTTAGAAATTTCAGGCGTAGATGGCACAACCCTTAATATCCACATCCCTCACGTCATCCTACAATCGGTTAAGGAGGAATTTTCATGATTCGCATTGTACTAGCAGAAGATCAACGTATGTTACTTGGTGCACTTGGTTCATTACTCGATTTAGAGGACGACATGGAAGTTGTGGGGAAAGCTCATAATGGTGAGGAAGTTCTTACTTTGGTGCACGAATTAAATCCCGATGTGTGCATTATGGATATTGAAATGCCTTCCAAAACAGGTTTAGATGCTGCAGAAGAGTTAAAAGAACATTCTTGCAAAGTCATTATTCTCACGACATTTGCTCGAACTGGATACTTTGAACGCGCACGAAAGGCAAACGTTATGGGCTATTTATTAAAAGACAGCCCGAGTGAAGATTTAGCCAACTCTATTCGCAGTATTATGGAAGGTCGTCGTGTGTATGCTCCTGAACTTGTCGAACTTGCATACAGCGGCGAAGATAATCCTCTAACCGAACGCGAGCACCAAGTTCTCGAACTCATTGCAAATGGAAAAAATACGAAAGAAATCGCTAGTCAGATGTTCATTACGACAGGTACTGTAAGAAACTATATTTCCGTCATTTTAGATAAATTGGATGTTACGAACCGAATTGAAGCCATCTCCAGATTTAAAGAAAAAGGTTGGTTTAAATAAACGTTGTCTATCGATGGTTTGCGCTAGCTTCGTGAGGTGTTATAACTTCACATCTGTTTATTGTACATTGTGCTGACCGCTTGAACCGCATGTACCAAAGAATTCCTTCTGCTCTTACTCGTCGCAAAGAATTAAGAGCTCTCAATATATTTCTCCAATTTCACACCAAAACTTAGATGCCTTGTATAGAGGGTGACAGGGTTTCCAGTGCACTTCGGACGCTTAACCTGCTGCACAATAATCTAAAGAACAAATAGTTGGGCTTGTGACTGCGTCACAAGCCCAACTATATTTATAGATCATCCTGCGGCGGGTGTGCATCCTTCACTCCCTTGCAACCTGGAAGCACACAGTACATTTGGTTTGGTTAACTAAAGAATTGAAGATTGCTTTATGTAAATGTTCGGTCGAAGATACAATTTCGACCTCTTGCTGCTTCATTTATTTTTGCTAGGAGAATTACTGTGATAATAAAAACATACAAAAGATTTCACTTGCCTAGTATGCCGCAAGAAAGAATATGTGGCTTTCTAAAAAGTCTCTAATATAAAAAAGCGGAGAAACATGAGTCTATTATCTGTTCCTAAATTCGAACATTGTAAACAGTTATAAGTTTCTGTTTGTCAAATGATAAACTTTTGGTTGATTGGAGTGGAAGACGGCGACTCCAGCGGGAAAAGCATGAGGTGAAGACCCCGCAGACAACAAGTTGTGCATTTTTTTGCACAACTTGTTTGCTCGTCGAGGAGGCTGAGGCCATGCCCGCGGAAAGCGTCCGTTTGGAACGGAAATCAACCTCTGCTAAATATAAAAAGGGAACTGCCTTAGTCATATTTTATGGTGTTATCGTACATTGTCGCTAGCGTCCTGATAGTCGAAAATAGGGTAAAACTTCACAGTTGTACATTGTGCTAGCCGCACGTTTCGCAATAGGAATGAAAGGAGTATATGTCGATGGATCAACAAAGCATAACAGAATATATAATCCAGAAATATCAAGAAGATGAACAAGTGATGATTCAACTGTTTGTGCAGTGGTGTCAAAATCATGAGCTTGATCCGTTTCAACTTTATCAAACAGCTTACCCCACCCAAGGCACCAATGAAGCAATAAAAACGATCATCGATAACAATGAACCCTTGGACCTTGATATTGATTCAGGCACACTCATTGAAGTTCTTCAGCTATTCGGCAACGATGACCTAGCATTTGTCGTATCCGAAGAAGCAAATAAATTCCCAAACGACTAAACAAAAAAGACTGAACCCTAGAGGCTCAGTCTTTTTTTTCTGCAATCAATGTTTATTTAACCATTTTAGAAGGGTCAACAATTCGATCGAATTCTTCTTCTGTTAAAAGTCCGCTTTGTAGTGCTGATTCTTTTAAAGTGGTGCCATTTTCATGTGCTTTTTTAGCAATTTTCGCTGCATTTTCGTAGCCAATATGTGGATTTAACGCAGTTACTAACATGAGTGAATTGCTGACGTGATGAGACAGTTGCTCCACGTTTGGTTGGATACCCACCACGCAGTTGTCATGGAAGCTCCGCACACTGTCACTAAGTAAACGTACCGATTGCATGAAGTTATAGAAGATGACTGGTTTAAAGACGTTTAGTTCAAAATTCCCTTGGCTTGCTGCAATGCCTATTGATACATCATTGCCCATAACTTGAACAGCTACCATCGTCAAGGCTTCACTTTGAGTAGGGTTCACTTTCCCTGGCATAATTGAACTCCCTGGCTCATTTGCAGGAATGGTAATTTCCCCAATGCCACTTCTTGGTCCACTTGCTAACCACCTGACGTCATTTGCAATCTTCATTAAATCAGCCGCTAATGCTTTCAGTGCTCCATGTGCATAGACCAACTGATCGTGACTCGTTAATGCATGAAATTTATTGGTAGAAGACACAAACTTATAACCAGTATCTTCACTTAATTCAGATGCTACACGGTCACCAAACTCCGCATGCGCATTTATACCAGTTCCGACAGCAGTCCCACCAATGGCAAGTTCAGAGACGTGGATCATGCTCTCACGTATCATCTCCACACTCTTGGCGACCATATGCTTCCAACCACTTATTTCTTGTCCTAATGTTAATGGCGTTGCATCTTGTAAATGCGTTCTACCAATTTTGATGATATCTTTAAATTCTTCCTCTTGATTGCTTAAGGTATTACGTAACCGCTCAAGTTCAGGCAATAATAATGTCTGAATAACTTCTACAGCTGAGATATGCATGGCTGTTGGAAATGTATCATTGGAACTTTGGGATTTATTCACATCATCATTCGGATGTAGTAGCTCTTCACTTCCACCGTCCTTCAATAATTGATTCCCTCGATAGGCAATTACTTCGTTCACATTCATATTGGATTGTGTTCCGCTTCCCGTTTGCCAAACGACTAACGGAAAATGTTCATTCCACTTTCCTTCGCTAACTTCTGTAGCTGCACGAGAAATTGCCTGCATTTTATCCTTCGACAAGTTGCCTAAATCATGGTTTACTTTTGCTGCAGCTTTCTTTAACACTGCAAATGCATGAATTAATTCAATTGGCATTAATTCAGTTCCAATAGCAAAATTTTCTTTACTACGTTGTGTTTGTGCACCCCACATTTTATCAAAGGGTACTTGAATCTCTCCTATGGAATCGTGCTCTACTCGAAAATTGTTCATAATAGAAACTCCTCCTTCTTCAGTAGTTTAAGCAATTATTGCCTCATGATTCAAACCAAACAGCTTATCGATGGCGCAATGGACTCACAATTTGATACCATTAAATAAAAAAGAGGGTTTTATGATGACATATCTATTATTAGTAGTCGGCTTTGCCTTACTTATCATAGGGGCCGACTATTTTGTGAAAGGCGCTTCCAATATTTCTGCAGTCCTTCGTGTTCCACCTATTCTTGTAGGTCTGACCATCGTTTCTTTCGGGACAAGTTCTCCTGAGGCAACGGTCAGCATTATTGCTGCGTTGAATGGCAACGATGATGTGTCGCTAGGGAACGTGATGGGAAGTAACATGTTTAATACGCTCTTCGTGTTAGGGATGACTGCATTCATTGCACCACTAGTCGTAAAAAGCCAAACGATTCGAAAAGAAATTCCATTCTCTTTCCTGGCCGGCATCACTTTACTAGTGTTAATGGCCGACACCTTTTTACAAAACTTTACTTCGAACCTTTTGACTCGCAGTGATGGCATTATTCTATTATTAATCTTCGCAGTATTTCTATATTATGTTTACGAACTTGCACGGAAAAGTAGAAATGATGTGGAAGAAAAACAACTTGAAATTGCCGAAAAAGATAAGAGTTGGTTAAAAAATGGAACCTTCACTTTAGCCGGTCTTGCAGCGATTGTATTTGGAGGAGATTTAGTCGTTAAAAATAGTACAGACATTGCCCTTTCTCTTGGTATGAGTGAGGCCCTTGTCGGCTTAACCATTGTGGCAGTGGGTACTTCTTTGCCCGAGCTTGTCACATCCATCATTGCCGCATTGAAAAAAGAGAGTGAAATTGCGCTCGGTAATATAATCGGTAGTAACATATTCAATATTCTTTTTGTGCTTGGGGCTTCTGCTACTATTTCTCCAATCGGCGTGAACACCGCATTGTTTACAGACATGATCATTCTAATTGTATTTACCATTATTGTATTAATTTTTGCACTAACTCATTTTACAATCGGAAAACGTGAAGGCATATTCCTGGCTCTTTCCTACATTGTGTATATGGTCTATATCATTCTTCGCAACTAATAGACACAACTTTTGCTAATGACAATCTAACCGCTACGCTTCGTACATATACACAAAAAGCGATTGTTCTCTATGAACAATCGCTTTTTTCTACATTAAGTTGAGCATCCTATTGAATTAAGTTTAAGAATTGTCGAGTACGTTCTTCTTTTGGACGAGTAAACATGTCAATTGGTTTACTGCGCTCGATGATTCTACCTTGGTCCATAAAGATCACTTCGTTCGCGACGTCATTGGCAAATCGCATTTCGTGCGTGACGACCACCATTGTAATTCCTTCACTCGCTAAATCTTTCATTACTTGTAACACTTCACCAACAAGCTCAGGGTCCAATGCTGACGTGGGTTCGTCAAACAGCATGACTTTCGGTTCTAACGCCAATGCTCTTGCGATTCCAACTCGTTGTTGCTGTCCGCCTGATAATTGATGTGGATAGAAATCAAGTTTGTCTCCGAGTCCTACTTTATTCAACAACTGTTCAGCTTTAGCACGTGCATCAGTTTTTGACATCTTTTTGACGATAACTGGCCCTTCCATCACATTTTGAAGGGCAGTCATATGAGGAAAGAGATTGTAGTGTTGGAAAACCATTGCTGATTCTCTTCTAAGTAAATCTACTGTTCTTTTATTCACAGTTTTAGAGAAATCTGCAGTCTGTTCATCAATTGTGATACTGCCAGCGGTCGGAACTTCTAGTATATTCAAGCATCTCAGTAACGTTGTTTTCCCTGAGCCAGAAGGTCCAATGACTACAATCACTTGTCCTTTGTTGACTTGTAAATCGATTCCTTTTAATACTTCAAGATCCCCAAATTGTTTGTGTAATCCGTTTATTGAAATCATCTCATGCTCCTTTCTTCTTCATCCATTTATATTATCTCGACACGTAGCGATCGAAGCGATGTTCCAATCGGCCTTGGATGAGCGAAAGGAAGAAACAAATAATCCAATAGATGATTGCTACCTCAGTATATAAAAGTAAAAATTCATAATTGGTGGCGGCAATTTCTTGCGCTCGTCTAAACATTTCTGTTACGAGAATTAAAGATGCCAATGAGGTATCTTTTACTAAACTAATAAATGTATTCGATAGCGGTGGAATAGATACACGTGTTGCTTGGGGTAAAATCACGCGTCTCAGTGTTTGGGTATAAGACATCCCAATCATATGAGCGGCTTCCCATTGACCTTTTGGTATGGACAAAATAGCTGCACGAATGACTTCCGAAGCATAAGCCCCAACGTTCAATGAAAATCCAATTACTGCTGCTGGAAATGGATCAATGACAATTCCAACTGACGGCAACCCATAAAACAGAATAAATAGTTGAACTAGCAAAGGTGTCCCACGGATTGCGGACACATAAATACGTGCAATCCATTGGAATGGTTTCACTGTAGAGATTCTGGCTAAAGCTGTTAATACAGCTAAAGTAAGTCCTAAAACGAAAGCTATAAGCGATAAAGGAAGCGTATATACAAGAGCACCCTCCAGCAAAGGCTGAAGGGAAGATTGTGCAATATCTAAAGAGCGCTCCAATTTTTCAGGGTCGATGGAAAAATTATTCCAAAACATTTTCGCCGAACCATTTATCTGAAATTTTTTCATATGTGCCATCTTCAATCATTTCGTTTAACGCTTCATTTACTGCTTCAACTAACGTTTCGTTACCTTTATTAAACATCAATCCACTTTGTGCTGCATCTCCAGCTTCGTCTACAATTTGGATATTTGCATCTGGTTTTTGTTTTAAGAAATCTAGAACAGATAAATTATCATTAATCGTTACATCAACTCGTTTAGAGTTTAACAATTCTATTGCTTGATTAAATCCATCAACGCCTACTAATTCTGCACCATTTGATTTAGCAATTTCTGCATAGTTACTTGTTAAAGACTGTGCTGATTTTAATCCATCAATATCTTCAAAGGTTTTTACATCTGTATTACCTTGTTGTGTTACTAAAACAGCTACAGAAGAAATATATGGTTCAGAGAAATCATATTTTTCCATGCGTTCTTCGTTAATACCTACTTGGTTAGCAATCATATCAAAACGTTTAGAGTCAAGACCTGCAAACATTGCATCCCATTGCGTTTCCATAAATTTAGCCTCGACACCTAAACGTGAAGCAATTTCTTCAGCAATTTCAACGTCAAAACCAGTTAATTTACCAGTTTCGTCATGGTACGTGAATGGTGGGTACGTTCCTTCTGTACCAACTAATAACTCTCCATCTTCTTGAACTTTCGCTAATAAATCACCTTCTGTAGATCCCGTATTATTATCATCTTTTGCTGCATTATCATCTTTTGCCGTTCCACAAGCTGATAACACAAAAATAGCAGTTAGTATCATTAAAAATAAAGCACTAATTTTTTTCATTTCATTTCCTCCTAATTCAGATAAACTTACTTGGTATTAATTATCTTATAGCATGGAAAACAGTCCGTCAAAATAAATATCTCCAACTATTAATACCCGAATTATTAAGAATTATCAGTTTTATTTAACTCCTTTTTAAAATGTTGAATTATATCAGTTTCATTCAACATCTTTACTCCCTATTTATTGAAAAGGCTTTGTTAAATAATATTGTTGTTTATCGTTCTTTCTTTAACATTTCCTCTTGTTTAATGGGATCCTATATTGGATTCCTACTTCGATGCTCAATTTCTAAAATCAACTTACTTTTTTTCTCCGTTGCATCTTTTTCAGACGTAAACACCATTTTTTCAGACGTCAAAGCTCTTTTTTCAGACGTCAACGCCAAAAAGTCAGATTGAGAACCCCTCACTTTGCAAATAACCTTTTATAACATTTTTTTATGTTTCAGATGATACACTCAATTGTTTTTTCAACATTCTTTAACAAATCTATTGAAAAAAAAATCTAATAACAACAAAAAGAGTGAATGTTTAAACAAATACAACTATACTTATTATTAGTTCGATATCCGTAATAAAAGGGAGAGATGAAATTGGTTAAAAGTTTACCTACACGTTCAGAAGTTACTATAGATGAAACGTGGAACTTACAAGACTTATTCACATCAGAAGAATCTTACCAATCTGCACTTGTAGAACTTGAAAAAGAAGTAGATGCTTTTTGCACCAAGTTTAAAGGAAGTATCAAAGACGCACATTCTGCTGAAGAGGCTTTAAAAGGCTACGCACAAATTTATGAACAGTTCGTTCCAATCGGCACTTATGCAAGCCTGGCTTATAGCACAGACCAAACAGACAGTGATGCACAGATGCGTTCCGCAAAATTCGGATCAGTTTCTGCAAATTTAAGCAGTAAACTATCATTTGTGGATAGCGAATTACTAGCGTTACCAGTAGAAATTTTAGAAGACGCGATGAAACAATCAAGTGAATTCGGTCACTACTTAAAAAAATTGATTCGCAGGAAACCACATCAGCTTCATCCTGAAGTAGAAAAAACGTTAGCCGCTTATTCTTCATCATTCGGTGGTCCTTATGAGTTATACAACACGACTAAGATGGTCGATTTATCGTTTGAAGACTTCGAAGTTAACGGCAAAAAATATCCGTTAAGCTACGTACTTTTTGAAGGAGACTGGGAAGCAGAAACGGATACAGATGTAAGACGCGCTGCATTCGAATCATTCTCTAATCAAATCAAAAACTATCAACATACCACTGCAAAAACCTATGATATGAAGTTGCAAATTGAAAAAACCACTTCAGACTTACGTGGTTATGACAATATTTTTGATCATTTATTATTTGGTCAAGAAGTTGATCAATCCCTATTTAATCGTCAAATCGACTTGATTATGAGCGAACTTGCGCCACATATGCGTAAGTATGCAAAACTTCTTCAAGACGTTCACGGCTTAGAAAAAATGACGTTCGCAGACTTGAAGATTCCATTAGATCCTTCTTATGAACCTAAAATTACGATTGAAGAATCAAAGAAATACATGAATGATGCACTTGCCATTATGGGTGACGATTATTTAAACATGGTCAACCGTTCGTTTGATGAGCGTTGGATTGACTTTGCCCAAAATAAAGGGA
This sequence comes from Paenisporosarcina macmurdoensis, assembly GCF_042658845.1. Lineage (NCBI taxonomy): Bacteria > Bacillati > Bacillota > Bacilli > Caryophanales > Caryophanaceae > Paenisporosarcina > Paenisporosarcina macmurdoensis. Next base: position 434,192 of record NZ_JBHSRI010000025.1, on the reverse strand, counting down.
AATCTACAGGTGCTTTCTGTTCAAGCCCATACGGTGTGCACCCTTATATCTTAATTTCTTGGTCTAGCCGCATGAACGAAGTGTTTGTCCTAGCTCATGAACTTGGCCATGCAGGACATTTCTATAATGCCCATAAAAAACAAAATGTCTTTAATTCTCGACCGTCATTGTATTTTATCGAAGCACCGTCTACGATGAATGAAATGTTAATGGCGAATCACTTACTTGAGAACTCAGACGATCCTAAATTCAAGCGTTGGGTTATTTCATCTATCGTTGCACGTACTTACTATCACAACTTTGTAACACATTTACTAGAAGCTGCGTTCCAACGAAAAGTATATGACCGTGTAAATGCAGGTCACAATGTAAATGCTGGGATATTAAATGACATCAAACGTGGCGTTTTAGAAGAATTCTGGGGTGATGCAGTCGACATTACACCTGGAGCCGAATTAACATGGATGCGCCAACCTCACTACTATATGGGCCTATACCCTTACACGTACAGTGCTGGATTAACGATTTCAACACAAGTATCAAAACGCATATTAGAAGAAGGCGAACCTGCAGTCGAGCAATGGTTAGAAGTTCTTCAAGCCGGTGGCACAAAGTCTCCGGTTGAACTTGCTCAAATGGCAGGAGTCGACATTACAACTGAAAAACCGCTTCGTGACACTATTTTCTACATCGGAGAATTAGTTGATGAATTGGTGAAATTAACAGAAGAAATTGAAGCAGTCTCGACGACATAAGAAAAACAAAACGAACCTTAACCACGATTAAATACGTGGTTAAAGTTCGTTTTTATTTACTCATATTTTCATCATTTTCCAGCACTAGACGATGGAAGCTCTTCCTCCATGTAAAGTTGAGGTAAAGTAGGAAACGTAGCCGGCTTCCGTTTGAAAAAAGTAAATAAGAAGCTGCCCGCGATAACAATCAAACTTCCGACCCCCTGAATCCATGTCAGCCTTTCCCCGAGCAACATAAAAGCAATGATTGCCGTGAAGATTGGATTGAAATTCAAGAAAATACCTGATGTTGTTGCGCCTAATTTTTGAACACCGATATTCCATAACAGCATGCACACCACTGTTGATACACCACCCGTATACAATATCGACTGAACAAACGATGCATCCAAATTCGTTATCGTAAAATCGTTTACATTAAAAGGTATTAAGACAATGACGCCAAATATCCCTGAGTATAACGTAGCCATTAATGGTGTTGTATACTTCATCGCCCACTTGCTAAGTACCGAATACACACCCCACACGCATACTGCGGCAGTCATCAATAAGTCTCCTTTATTAAATCCAATTGAAAACAGTACCTCGAGGTGTCCTTTTGACAGGACTAAAAGGACTCCCACAAATGAAAATAACATCGAACCAACTTGGAAAGCATTTATCTTTTCTTTCAAAAATAAAAATGAAAACAATGCAATGGAAAACATATTTAAAGTAGAAATTAATCCTACATTCGTAGCTGAAGTAAACTCTAACGCCAGAAATTGAAAAAGATTAAATAAAACAACGCCGGTTAGCCCCATTAGTATCAAAGGAAGTATCGCTTTTCGAGACGGCAAAAGACTCTTCTCTTTCCACCACACTATTGGAATTAAACAAATGACCGCTATGATCCATCTCAATGTCGTTAATGTCACAGGTGAAGCATGATCAACTAACGTTTTTCCAACAACAAAATTTCCACCCCATAGAAAACTCGTAAATAACAATAAAAAATAATATAAGTATGGTATGACATCCATCTCCTTCATGACTATAGGATAATTTTAGCATGAAGGACGTATTCACCATACATTATTTCGCGTTTCTGATTGATTTCAATACAATCAAAAGAATATACTAACAATAACTTATTTTATTCTGTAAACACCATTTTAAGATGGGGGTTTTGGAATAAACCACAAAGGGGTATCTAAATGGAATCAATGATTAGTAAAGCACTCGATGCAATCGACTTCCAGATTCTCGATATATTACAAAGACAGGCCAATATCAGCAACGCCGAGCTGGGACGACGCGTAAATTTATCACCACCTGCCACTCACGCACGTATTAAACGTTTAGAAACCGAGGGCTATATCCAAAAACAAGTCGCGATCTTAGACCAACAAAAATTGGGGTTTGACCTGCTTTGCTACATCTTCATCAGTACGGATATCCACCAAGCAGGGCAACTAGAAATCCTTGAAAACAACTTAGAAGCCATGCCAGAAGTGTTGGAATGCCATTGCCTTACTGGTGAATATGATTATTTATTAAAAGTCGCGAATAAAAATCGACAAGGTCTAGAGGAATTTATTCGCAAACTTAACAAACTGGGCATCTCTCGAATCCAAACGAGCCTAGCACTTCGCGAAATTAAGCACTCAACGATTTTGCCCATTCTAAATCCGTGAACAGTTCGGGGTACTAACCAATCCTTCTTTCCATTATAAAAAGCAGCAGTTTTTGAATAACTGCTGCTCCGTGTGCCTACCCTTTCGATGATGTCAAATGATGTGGGATTAGCTGTTTTTTATAGATAAATGCAACAGTGTTCATGATCGTTGCTGGAATTTTCTTCGGAAATAATCGCTTCTTATAATAAAGAAGATAGGCCGACTTCAAATCACTCCATTGAGTACAATTCTTCGTTTGTCTAAAACGTGCGACATCAATTAATTTAATGTCGTTAGTAGATGTAATAAAAATATTTCTCAAGTGAATATCTGAAGGATTTAATCCTTTACTAGATGCTAGCAATAGGGCTTCATCAATTTCTTTAATATGGTTAGTTGTTATGGGAATGCCTTTATTCACGCACTCAAACAAGGTCCGTCCTTCAATGTAGTCCATGACGATATAATTTAGACCTGAGTCAAAGATAGTTGGGAAAAAGGGAATATCTTGTAACACTTTATATATCTCAGCTTCTTCTTTTGCAATATACGTAAAATCAGGAAAAAATACTTTAATGGCTTTACTTGAATTAGAAATTCGAAAAACAAAGGCACTTCTTCCCGTCCCAATAAGTTTTAACGAGTCGTCATAGTGAATCAATCTGTTTTTCTTTGGGGAAATCACCACTGTATTTGCAAGTTCTTGATATGTGTTCAAGCATTAACCTCCTATACATTATAATAAATAAAAAGAGACGTTATAACCAATAATTGGTCACAACGTCTCAAATAATTAAAAGACCTCACCAAATAATTGGTAAGGTCTCGCTAACAACTGCAGTTGCCAACAAAGCCGAGGATCTAAATCCTGTATTGACGACTTTGCTGTATAGCTACTCCCCTTAATGGAAGATAAATATTAACTTAATAAGATAAGTATAGGCTCTGACCCCAAGACTCGTCAATTATGTCGTCCTGATGTTGGAATTCAAAGACTAATTAGCCCACAAAAAATCACATTATATTCCAAATTAATTTTTAAAATATATTGCGGAATTCGAAGTTTATTGTAATACTTACAATACATAAATAATTAATTTATTGAGGTGAATTTATGAATAGTTGTATACACTGTGGAATCTCATTCGACTTTTACGAAGAAGGATTTTTATTCATTGAATCTAACCAGATTGATCAACATATAACAGACTCCTATCAAAAAATGAATGACTATATCGCTTTTGCTCCTTATAGCTCTTTAGACATAGTTCAGAGTGAATTGAATCGACTTAAATATACGACTGACTTGCGAATGGGACTGTCCCGAACAAAGCGTCCTGCAAGACTCATTGATTTAAAAACATTCGAGTTGCGTTTTAATGAAAAAGAAACCGTCAACTTTATTCAACACGGTCAATTTGTTAGTTACTTGCAACCCATCATTTCTTTGAACTCAAAAGAACTGTATGGCTATGAATCATTACTTCGAACAAAAGATTCTAATTTCACATTATCACCCTGGAAGTTATTTGACGTAGCTGCCAAGACCGGCCTTCACTCTTTACTGGATCAACGGGCGCGTGAAGAAGCTGTAAAAGCACGTGCAGGACAAGTTTCTCCCGGCACAAAAAGTTTCATCAACTTCTTACCTTCTACTATTTATAATCCCGACTTCTGCTTACAACATACGTTTAAAATCGTTGAAAAATACCAAGTCAATCCTGCAGACTTAGTATTTGAGGTAGTTGAAACTGAAAAAATAGTAGACGTGGGACATTTAAAAAAGGTTTTAGATCGCTATAAAAAAGAAGGCATGAAAGTAGCTTTAGACGATGTTGGATCAGGATTCTCAACACTTGACATGCTGGAGTTATTGAGACCGGATTATGTAAAAATTGACCGCTCATACATTAGCCATTGTGACCAAGATCAAGACAAATTGAACTTCCTAAAAGAAGCAAACGAACGGGCACAAGCTCTTGGGATTATTACCCTTGCCGAAGGTATTGAAAGAATCGAAGAAGCGGAAGTTTGTGCAAGTCTAGGCTATGATTTAGGACAAGGTTATCTTTTTGGTAAACCAGCAGAAACAATTAATTTTCCAGAAGTAAGTTCGATTAGGTAAGTAAAGCGAGTATCTTTTTACAACTACCGAAAAAGTAACTACACACTGACCAAACAATAAAACCGGTACTCCACAAACTACATGGAATACCGGTTTTTCAATATATTATGCTGTTAAGTATGTGCTTTAGTTAAAATTACGACCTTGTTTATTCGCAATATCGTTAGTTAAATCATTTAAATTCTGTTCGTGTTGATTTTCATTCGATTGATTGTTTAAATCCTTTTCACTCTGATAATCTTCTTGTTGATTATTGCTGGCTTGTTCTCCACGGTTATCATGAAGTTTCTGGTTTTGTTTCAATTCCTTTTCGTTCTCTTCTTGCTGTTTCTGACGCTTTTCTACTTCGGTATATTCTGGTTCAAATTCAGGAAACTTTTTTTCGTTAGTCAATGTAAATGCCTCCTTTAGAATTTTTAGACTTAACTGTATTATTCCCTTCAGGAAGTTAAACAAACATGGAATTTGAAGAATATGGATTTAGATTAAAAAACAGTTATAGTTAAGCCATTATCTCCCCACTAGGACTTTCGACTGAAATATGTTTGAAATTACTTACTCCTGCTTAGAAAGTGGTAGAATCATGTTAGACACTTCACGGACAAGGAGCTCAATTACACATGAAAATTTATGACGTTACTATAGTAGGCGCTGGCCCTGCAGGATTATTCACTGCATTTTACGGTGGCATGCGTCAAATGTCGGTTAAAATTATTGAAAGTTTACCAAATGTCGGAGGCCAGTTAACTGCTCTCTATCCAGAAAAATACATATATGATATTGCTGGATTTCCAAAAGTTCGCGCAAAAGATTTAGTTGATAATTTATCAGAACAACTAGCAATCTTCTCACCGACCATCGTCACAAGTGAGTCAGTTGAAGATATGACCAGACTTGATGATGGTACTTGGCAGCTTACTACCGACTCAAATACACACTTAACTAAATCCATTATTTTCACGACAGGGAATGGTGCATTCGAACCGAAGCGCTTAGAACTAGAAGCAGCAATCCAATATGAAGGCACTCAACTCCATTATTTTGTAGATGATATGGGCAAATTCGCAGGCAAAGATATCGTGTTATTTGGCGGTGGAGATTCAGCGGTGGATTGGGCACTTATGCTAGAACCAATTGCAAACTCTGTTACACTTGTTCACCGACGCGATTCTTTCCGCGCTCATGAACATAGCCTAGAATTACTGAATCAGTCATCTGTTATCGTCAAAACACCATACGTTGTTGATCATTTCGAACCTGAAGGCGATAATTTCACGCATGTTGCCGTTCGAAATACAAATGGTGACGTTGAATTACTGAAGGCCGATCATGTTATTGTAAACTATGGTTTCCGTTCACATATAGGCAATATGAAAGAATGGGGTATGGATATGGAACGCCATGCTATCAAGGTTAATTCTAAGATGGAAACGACACTTCCAGGCGTTTATGCTGTCGGTGATAGCAACATCTATGACGGTAAAGTCAAACTCATTGCTTGCGGATTTGGTGAAGCACCAATAGCAATAAATGCAGCGAAACACTTCGTCAGCCCAGAAACTAAAAATCACGTGAAGCACTCGACAGACTTGTTTTCACATTAATAATTAAAACCTCAAGTATTCAAAATAAAAAGAGTAGGGAATTCGAAGAATTCTCCTACTCTTTTATTTATGAATTAACTTTTAAGGGACCTCTATCTGCATCCTCACACAGATGGTTACGCAACTTCGTAATCGGATTATAGAAAAGCTGAATCATGGGACCAATTATCAGAGTAACAAAAATTGTACCCAATCCAATTGGACCTCCAAGTAAGAATGCAATGATTAGCACTCCTAGCTCCATCATCGTTTTTGACACCGCCATGCTTTTTCCTGTGAGTGTTTGAATAGCTATCATTAAGGTATCCATGGGATTACGTGCTATTTTAGACTGTAAATAACACGCAATGCCCACAGCAATGATTGCCACTCCGCCAACTAACATAGCTAATTGGAGCGCAAGAATAGGCACCTGAAAATCAGCAAAAACAAATAGAAGCCAAAAATCAATTAAAAATCCAACTGTGACAACGGGTATCACTGCAGAAGCATCAATACGTTCTTTTAACAGAAGCGCATTGACGAAAATCAGTACAATTCCAACAATAAAAATCCAAGTACCAACACTAAGTCCAAAATGCTCATTCAAGCCCACATACATGGCATCCCATGCTCCTGCACCTAAATCTGCCAAAATGATTAAACTAATTCCCAAAGACAAAAACGTTAATCCAACTAGATAAAATACTGCAATAATGCTTCGCTTTTTCATAGTAACTCCTTTATATTCCGCTCAATTGAATGATTGAATCATTTTATCATGAATTAAACTTAATTTACTATTTTTTCAATTCACAAAAAATAACATTTCAATTAAAAAGCAAGGATATCTTTACGTTCTTTAATTTCCCTGGTATAGAAAAGGACTGCACAAAATTAAGTGCAGTCCTTTTGTTATTAACTTAATTTTTTCACTAATTCTTTAACAACCAATGGTGTTGATTGTGGATTTTGACCTGTGATTAATTTACCATCTACAACTGATTGCTCTGACCAGTTAGGTCCTGTTACAACAGTTGCACCAAGTTCGGTAAGTTTACTTTCTAATAAGAAAGGCATTAACGAATCAAACGTTGTATCTCGTTCTTCTGCGTCTGTAAATGCACTCACTTGTTTCCCTTTAACTAACGGTTCACCATTTGAAAGTGTCGCACCAACTAAACCTGCGGGACCGTGACATACAGACACCACGTATTTGTCTGCTTCATAAAATTGACGCAGCAGTGATTGTAACTTTTTGTTATCCGGGAAATCAAACATCGTACCATGACCACCTGGAAGGAAAATTACATCGTAATCAGCCATTTCGACTTCATCTATAGAGACTGTATTTGCTAAATATGATTCAGCATCCAAAATTTCTTGTGGTGTGTTTTCATCAATACTACCTGGATCTATTGGTGCTTTCCCACCTTTAATACTACTTATAGTTACATCATATCCTTGTTTCTTAAATTCCAAGTAAGCATCTGCAAATTCTGATAACCAAGTACCTGTAGGTTTATCTTCGCCCATTGTGTCTTGACTTGTTAATATCATTAGTATTTTCTTTGTCATTTAAATTCCTCCTTAAATTCTTGTGAATATAAAGCAAGATTTTAATCATATCCATACTCACTACAAATTCGTACTTATGTTATTTACCCATTAGATAAAGAAGAAAACATTTGTTAGCACATTCAACAAAATTTAAGCTGATGTTCACCTGAATCAGTACTTGATCTTAAAAGTAACCTTGACTATTCCTTTATGTGTATATTGCACATTGATTGCAATATATCACGTATATACTATTTGTTGTATAATGGAAGAAGATACTTTATTTAAATTAGCCTGACAGGAAAGGTTGTTTCCTAAATGCCAATACCAATTAATCATAACAAGCCTATCCGCATTTCTGCTAAAGAAAATGCTTATAATCAATTACAACAATGGATAATCGATGGCACATTACGACCTGAAGAAAAATTGAATGACACCGAATTAGCTCAAGCGTTGGGTGTCAGCAGAACTCCTATACGTGAATCATTACAACTCCTTGAAGTTCAAGGATTCGTGGAAATGTTCCCTGGAAAAGCAACTCAAGTAACAAATGTTAAGAAAGAAGATATTATTGATCTTCTCCCCCCACTTGCAGCACTTCAAGCACTATCTGCTGAACTAGCGGTTCCTAATTTAAATGAAGTCGTCATTCGTAATTTAGAAGATACAAATGAACGCTTTTCACACGCAATCCAGTCCGAGGATCATTTTTCAGCTCTTAAAATTGATGAAGAGTTTCATCAAATCATCGTTGATGTGGCAAATAATCCATATATAACGTCGATGGTCGCTTCTTTACAAGCGCATGTCCGAAGACTGTTTTTTCATAACTCTATCGTTTTAACAACTTATTCAATTGAACAACACGCAACGATTATCGAGTGTTTGAAAATACGAGATTCTGCGCGAGTTTCTCAATTAATGCGAGATAACTGGCTTCGTGCCATTGAAGAGTTTTATACAAGAGAAAAAGATAGTAAAGACACTGGGTCTTAATCCAGTGTCTTTTTTCTATCTTTGGGTTTCTGTTCACTATCTCTAAACTCTATTGAAAAACCCCGCCATCTCTGTCTATTTTAAAGTGCCAGAGATGGCGGGGTTTAGTTAACTTATGAAGTCACCCTTTTATAAACAGGAGCAATTGATAGATTGAAAACACGTCCAAGAATACCTGTAACTAACATGACAATTAAAACGGGAACAAGCCATCCAAGACCTTGACTATAGAAAGGCAATGTATTCTCATAAAACGACACGATTGGTTTCATCCAAACAAAATAGTCCATACCTAACGAAGTACATAAAGTTTTAAGACCATCGATACTGCTTATCAGGAACGTCACAATTGTAGCTGCTACATATACTAGTCTTGCATGTTTAAACAATGGCGATGCAAATGTTAGTAGCATCAGCACTATTGCAAGCGGATAAATAAACATTAAAACCGGAATAGAATACGTAATAATATTCGATAAGCCGATATTTGATACAACTAATGAGAACACTGAAAAAATAACTATATACAATTTATAACTAATTTTCGGGAACAATGAATTGAAATATTCTCCACAAGCCATGGTTACACCGATACTAGTTGTTAAACAGGCTAGGAAAATAATAACTGCCATCAAAATCATACCGAATGATCCAAAATAATGAGAAGCTGTTCCGCTTAGAACTGGACCTCCGGAGTCAAATAAACCGAGTAATTGTGTGCTGGTTGCCCCTAAATATGCAATTCCTACATATACGATTCCAAGGAGTAAAATAGCAATTCCCCCGGACTTAACCGTCGCAAGTAGAATACCACGCTTTGAAGTGACGCCCATTTTACGAATGGTATTGATTACAATGATTCCAAATACAAGAGAGGCCAAAGCATCCATCGTATTATATCCTTCGGTAAATCCTTTCATAAACACACCACTTGTATAAGCTTCTTGAGGCTCTCCAATAGAACCCATGGGCTTTACAATTACCATAATTAATAAAATTGATAACAGAACTAAAATAGCTGGTGATAAAAACTTCCCTACTCGATCAACTAGTTTAGCTGGATTCAATGCGAACCAAAGAGTAAGCCCAAAGAAGATCAACGTAAATATTCCTAACGCTAATTGTTCTAAGCCAGTTCCGACAAATGGAGCAATTCCCACTTCGTAAGCCACAGCACCCGTTCGTGGTATTGCAAAGAACGGTCCGATTGTTAAATACAAAACGGATGTAAAAATAACCGCATATAGCGGATGTATTCGACTTGCCAAGTCTTGTAGACTTCGACTACCCGAATACCCCATCGCTAATAGGCCAAGGAAAGGTAAGCCTACTCCTGTAATTAAAAACCCCGCGATTGCAATCCAAACATTTGATCCGGCATTCTGACCAAGGGAAGCTGGGAAGATTAAATTCCCTGCTCCGAAAAATAACGCAAATAACATAACGCCAATAACTAGATAAGATGAAAACGACAATTTAGTCTCCATACATATTTCCTCCTTATATAACTTGCTTTGCTGGTTACATCTTCATGTAATTTAGAATCTTCCAATATGCAATATATCAATGAAAATAATCCTACTCTCTTTTATAGCGAAATGCAATATATCGCATGAAATATTTTAAATAATTCTATTAATTTGATATGAATAGTCACAGAATAAGCAAAGCTACAAGAAGCTTTGCTTATTCTGTGACTATGGATGCAGAAAAATTCTTTTCTAATTGTGACGCCAATCTTATTATTTACTATTACAACAAAATCTTCGCTCACCAAAATTCCCATCAAAATACCCGCCAAGCCACAGCGGGTGGGGCCATTCAAGAACCTTTCTCTTCCAACTATTATGATTAAGAACCAGAATGGTGCTTTTGGCTGGCGCCAAAAGCCATCGCTGTTAGTGACACCCTTCGTTCCTTATTCCATAATTTTACTATTACAACTAAACTCGTTATTTTTACAACTAAATCGTTCAAAATTACAACTAAGTGCTCCATTTTTACAACTAAACATGCAAATTTTACAACTAAATGTTAAACAAGAGAAATATCCTCTAAATTGAAGGGGTTTTTACATCATTATTATCCATAAATCACTGTTACATCCTCTAAATCATAAAAAAAACGGCTAAGTGACATGTTCTCTTAGCTCTCATTAATTCTTACATGCAATCTTGCTCTAGATTCATAACGTTAGACCCTTGTTCAATGTCTTATATTAGCATATGAGATTTTCATAGAACGTTCGGCTAGCTAACTTACCGAGCAAAAAAGGCCTGCTCCATCTGAATTTACAGAAGTAGCAGGCTTAATTTTGTTAGTTGAATTTTCACACGTTAATTTGTAATTTTCTTTTTTAACATAAATAACTCTCTAACAAAAGCACCAATAATTGAGGAAAGCATGATGACAGCGAAAAGACTTATGACTCTAATAAATGTGTGAGGTGTCATGATGATTTGAACGCTTTGAATAATTACAAACACACCATAAACAATGCACATAGTGAGAATAAATTTAGGCGAAGCTTCGTTTCTTTCCTTCATATCAAACCTCCATCTTCCCTATAACTATTTCGATAATTCTCTGCCCACTTGTCTTCCTGTAAACAGACAGCCTCCAAGGAGTGTACCCTCTAATGAGCGGTAGCCATGAACGCCTCCACCACCGAATCCAGAAACTTCACCTGCAGCATATAATCCTTGTATAGGTTCTCCAGTTGAACTTAACACTCTCCCTGACAAATCAGTTTGCAGTCCACCAAGCGTTTTTCGGCTTATGATATTTAGTCGTACCGCAATTAATGGTCCGTTTTTTGAATCCAAAAATTTATGAGGAGAGGCTACGCGAATTAATTTATCGCCTATGTAATTTCTCGCACCACGTAATGCTGTTACTTGTAAGTCTTTTGTGAATTTATGATCCATTTCTCGGTCCCTTGCAACTATCTGACGCTTCAACTGATCAAACTGTATGAGCCCTTCACCTGTTAAGTTGTTCATGCCTTTCACCAATTCCTCCAGTGTATCGGCAACAATAAAATCTTCACCCTTTTCCATGAACGCTTTGACTGGCGCAGTGGGACCAGGTCGGATGCGAGCTAACACTTGGCGAATGCTTTTACCAGTTAAGTCAGGATTTTGCTCTGAGCCGGATAAAGCGAACTCTTTTTCAATCACTTTTTGAGTCAATACAAACCACGAATAGTCGTACCCTGTTTTCTGAATAGTCTCTAGTGTACCTAGCGTATCGAATCCAGGAAAATTGGGAGCGTCAAAACGTTTTCCGGTCGCGTCGAACCATAATGAAGATGGCCCAGGCAAAATGCGAATCCCATGCTTTGCCCACACTGGATTCCAATTGGTTATCCCTTCTGTGTAATGCCACATGCGGTCCCGATTAACGATGCGTCCTCCAGCGGCTTCAGTTATTCCAAGCATCCTGCCATCAACATGAGCCGGCACACCTGAAATCATTCGTGTTGGCGCTTTTCCTAATCTTGCTGGCCAATTTTGACGAATTAAATCAAAGTTCGCTCCCAAGCCTCCACTTGTCACGACGACCGCTTCAGCTATTTCGCTAAATTGCCCTACTACTTCACGCGAGCTTGCTTCCCCTCGCCCTACATTACTAGCTTCAAGAATGGCACCCTTTACACCAACCACTGCACCATTTTCTACAAGCAATTCATCCACACGATGGCGCGGGCGATAATCAACCAATCCATCTTCTATCGCTTTATGAAGTTTTTCTTCAAATGGTCGTAAGATGGCAGGACCCGTTCCCCATACGATATGAAATCGAGGAACTGAATTGCCATGACCTTCAGCTAAATACCCTCCACGCTCTGCCCATCCAACTACTGGAAAGAAACTCATACCTAGAGATTTTAGCCACTCTCTTTTTTCACCAGCCGCAAACTCGACATATGTTTGCGCCCATTTGCGTCCCCAATAATCTTCATCTTCTCTATCAAAACCCGCTGCTCCTTGCCAGTCTTGCCATGCTAATTCCTGTGAATCATGTATACCTAATCTTCTTTGTTCTGGAGAGTCCACTAAAAAAAGCCCTCCAAATGACCACCATGCTTGACCTCCAAGTGATGCTTGTGGTTCTTGATCTAACAAAAGTACTCGTTTCCCCGCGTCAGTTAACTCGGCTGTTGCTACTAACCCCGCTAAACCTGCACCTACTATAATGACATCTGCTTTCATCCAATTTCCACCTTATTACATTCTCTATTCTTATTAAGATAGTATTCTAGAAAATGTTGGTAATTTCCTTTAATGCTTTTATTACAAGTCCATTAAATAGCTTAGTTACCAGTAATATCATCACTAATTTTTCTAGTCAAAAGTCATGTTTTATGATATATTTATTGATTGAATTAGCATAAATGTAAGGTGGTTAAATAAAATGGAAAACAACACTTATCAAGTCTTGTTATATTATAAATATGTATTAATTGATGAACCTGAATTATTCGCACAAACTCACTTAGCTGCATGTAAAGAGATAGGTTTATTGGGGCGTATTCTCGTTTCAACAGAAGGCATTAACGGTACGGTTTCAGGAACACTTGATCAGACGCAAGCGTATATGGACATGATGAAGAGCGATGACCGTTTTGCTGATATGATGTGGAAAATTGATGCTTCAGAAGGTCATGCATTCAAAAAAATGCATGTACGTGCAAAAAATGAAGTCGTTCATCTAGGACTCGGAGAAGATGACATTAACCCGAACGAGATCACGGGCCAATACTTGTCTCCGACTGAATTCTACGAAAAAATGCAACAAGACGATACGATTGTAATCGATGCACGAAATGATTATGAGTTCGACTTAGGTCATTTCCGTGGGGCAGTTCGACCGGAAATTAAAAACTTTCGTGACCTACCCGCTTGGATGCGTAAAAATAAAGAACAATTTGAAGGCAAAAAGATTTTAACGTATTGTACAGGCGGAATTCGCTGTGAAAAATTCTCAGGTTGGTTAGTTAAAGAAGGCTATGAGGATGTATCTCAACTTCACGGTGGAATCCACACATACGGTACAGACCCGGAAGTAAAAGGTCAACTATGGGACGGCCAAATGTATGTTTTTGATCAGCGTATCGCTGTTCCAATCAATAGAGTTGAGCATGTCATTGTCGGTAAAGACCACTTTGACGGGACGCCCTGTGAACGCTATGTAAACTGTGCGAATCCTCAATGTAACGATAAAATTCTTTGTTCAGAAGAAAACGAACAACTATACTTGCGTAGTTGTTCAGACGACTGTCGTACAAATCCACGCAATCGCTATATCGTGGAGCACGGATTGACTGAAGAGCAATTTCAAACGAGATTAGAAGAACTTGATCGTCAGAAACAAAACATATAACAAAACAACCCATCACTCGTTCAAATCAACAATGATTTGGACATGTGATGGGTTTTGATTAGTACAATTCTATTACTTTGCCTTATACAACTGAGAAATACGACTTGCTATAGGGGACTTTGTTAGAGGTAAATATCCATTATTTAAAGTAGGTGCTGGCTTTCCAAGTGCATACCCTTGTCCAAGTTGTACACCAAGATTTTGTAGATACCTCAGTTCTGTTAATGTCTCTATTCCTTCAGCAATTACATCCGTCTTAGACTGGACAGCAAATTCCAATAAAAGCTCTACCAAATATTGTTTGGCCGGATCATCGTTAATATTCCTTATCAGTGACTTATCAATTTTAATAAACTCTGGTTTTAAATAAACAAGCGTTTTCAAACTATTATAGCCCGTTCCTGCATCATCCACAGCAATACGGAATCCTTGTTGTCGATAATTATCTATGATCTTTTCAAATTGGTTATAGTCGATCACTGCTTCTTTTTCTGTTAGCTCTAGGACAATCTGGTTAGGCGAAAGATTATATTTTGCCAATAACTCCAACGTTTTACCACTTCTATATGCTGGATCCGCTAAAACTTGAGGCTGTATATTAAGAAACACCAGTTGATCCTCGTAACCTTTTGCATTCTTCAACTGCTCCGCATACCTCTCCAGAGAAAGATTGCGCAAAAATCCCTCAAGCATAAACACATTATCGCTTTGACCTACATAATCATAAAACTTTTCAGTCGTTGGAAACGATGGTGTACTTTGGGGACGATTAAGAATTTCAAACCCAATTGTGTCTCCTTTTGATAAAGACAAAATCGGTTGAAACACGGTTTTTACTTTTCCAGGCTGCATAAGCCCCTTAAATTCTTCACTTTTATTAAACTCTTGGAAAAGGACGCCTCGTTTTGCCTTTAAAAACGCTAGATAATTGATGATTGTGGACAATCGATTATAGTTCATTCTATCTCCCTTAACATGCTGTCAAAAATAATCTGTCTCACTTGTATTATACGGTTAATAATATGTTTGGCGTTTTAAGCGATTGTAAAAGTTTAGTAAAGAACATACACACTTTTGATAAGAAAAGGAATGATTATTTCTACTAAAAAAAGGAGCAGCCCGTGTTGAAAAACTGGCTGCTCCTTAACTACCTGACCTGTACTATTTATACCATTACTAACCATATTAACATCGTCACTGTAATAGTCGTGACTCCCATTAACAATGTCGCCATTGTCATCGCCTTATAAGCATCCGTTACTTTCATGCCACTATATTGTGTGACGACCCAGAAAAAGCTATCATTTACGTGACTCACTGTCATTGCACCCGCTCCGATTGCCATAACTACTAGAGCTAATGGAACAGCCCCTTCGATTCCCACTTCTACAAGAAGTGGTGCAATTAATGACGATGTAATGACTAATGCGGCTGTTGAAGAACCTTGTGCAGTTTTTAACGCAGCTGCGATTAAGAAAGGAATAAGCAAGAAGAATGCTCCTCCAGCAAAGACGCTTAAATCCATTTCTTGCAATACATCAGCAACACCTGTGTTCTTAATCACATTTCCGAAAGCACCACCAGCACCAGTGATAAGTAAAATTGGTGCAGCTTCTTTCAATCCTTCGCCTACCCAACCGGTTAATGTTTTTTCAGACATTTCAGGAAGCAGTAAGAATGCCGCTAATACACCAAATAGCAGTGCTACGGTTGGAGAACCTAAAAACTTCATGAAGTTTACAACTCCGCTCTCTCCACCAACTAATGAAGCGATGGAGCCGCCAGCAATCAACAAGACGGGCAAACCAATCGGCAAGAATGCTTTGAACGTAGATGGCATTTTACCGAACGACTTAATAATGTCGTCATAATCTAATGCTTCTTCATCTGCTTCCACTTCAATTTTCGAACCAACTTTAATAGCCCATAAATATCCGACGACAGTCGCTGGAATGGCAACAAGAAGACCAATCAGAATGATAGTCCCTAAAAATCCAGCAGCACCTATGTTTCCAGCAGCTGCAATAGGCCCTGGAGTTGGGGGAACTAATGTATGTGTCGCAAACAGACCCGTTGCAAGTGCAATGGCCATTGAAGCGACTGTTACTTTTGCTCGTTTCGCTAGTGCTTTTTTCAATGATGATAAAATAATATAACCCGAATCACAAAAAACTGGAATGGAAACGATATATCCAATAATAGACATTGCTAACTGTGGACGCTTCTCACCAATCAAACGCAGGACCACTTCCGCCATTCTAAATGCAGCACCAGATTTCTCTAAAATGACCCCAATAATCGTACCTGCCACAATGACAAGTCCGATACTCGTCATCAAACCACCGAAACCGGTATTAACATTTTCAACTACGGTTAATAGTGGCATTCCTGATGCAATCCCGACAAAAAACGCACTGAATAATAACGCTAAAAATGGATGAACTTTAAAAACGGCTGTTGCCACTACAATCATTACTACCCCTAGTAAAATAATGAAAAATAACATTCCTAATTCCCCCTTATTCTTTCATTTGTTCATAATCTACAATCATTTGTTTCATTCGAATCTCTATAAAATGTGCAGCATTTTCCATTGATTCACTTTTTGAAACTGTTTCATTTACCACACTTCCAAGAACGTCAAAATATGAACTCAAACTCTTTTCACTTGATGGCTCTAGGTATCCAGACAATAACATCACAGGGATTCCATATTCCCTTGCTACTTTCGCAACTCCATAAGGCGCTTTCCCGGAAAGGGTTTGTTCATCTGAACTACCTTCTCCTGTAATGACTAAATCGGCATTTTTTATGTTTGAAAGAAAACCGATTGCTTCCATCACTACTTCAATTCCTGGTTTCATTGTGAGTGGGAAAAAAGCTTGAAACGCCCCACCTAAGCCCCCTGCAGCTCCCGCACCTTGGCGATGATGAATAGATACTGCATATGTACGTTCAATAACATCAGCTAATGTTTTCAAGTTCTGATCTAAGATAGAAACAATCTGTTCTGAAGCACCTTTTTGTGGACCAAAAATATGTGAAGCACCATTCGACCCAATAAACGGGTTATCCACATCGCAAGCTATGATGAATTTAGAATCCACTATACGAGGATCAAACTCCGACTGGTCAATATGTGCTAACTTATCAAGTGCACCCCCACCAGTCTCGATGTCTTGACCATCATGCGTTTGAAACTTCATACCAAGAGCTTTCAACATTCCTGCTCCTCCATCATTGGTCGCGCTGCCACCTATTCCAACAATAAACTTTCGAAAACCACCATCTAAAGCATGCTTGATTAATTCTCCAGTTCCATATGAAGTTGTAAATAGAGGGTTTCTTTCTTCATTCCGCAATAGTGTTAAACCAGATGCTTTCGCCATTTCTATTACGCAAGTCTCTTCATCACCTAAAATACCGTAATCAGCTATAATTTCTCTTTCAAGTGGATCCTGTACAACTACGGAAACGGTTCTTCCTTTTGTAGCACTGATGAGGCTTTCTAAAGTACCTTCCCCTCCATCAGCTACAGGCATGATAAGTGTTTCAATCGACGGATCAAAAGTCCTTATTCCTGCTGCCATTGCTTGCGCTACTTCAACTGCTGACAAACTTCCCTTAAATGAGTCAGGACTAATGACGATTTTCACTTCATTCCCCCCTTTATAAAAGCGCTTACAAAATAGTATAGTGATAATAATAAAAAAATACATTATACTTGGTGTATGAATTTTCTGTTTATTATTATTCAATTTTTATACATGACGGAGGGCATATGTTAACTAAACAATTGGCAAATCAAATTGTAGAACAAACGATGATTCGTCTTAACCGAAATATTAATGTGATGGATACGAATGGCATGATTTTAGCTTCCGGTGATCAAGACAGGGTGGAGAGTATCCATGAAGGGGCAGTACATGTTGCCAAAACAAATAAACCATTGTGGATCACAGAAAAAAACTCTCATAAATGGCCGGGCTCAAAACCTGGAATTAATATGCCTGTATATTTTCAGCAACACTTAATTGCCATTATCGGAATTTCGGGAAGTCCTTCTGCATTAAAAGACGTAGCCACACTCTTACAGCTAACAACAGAAATGTTGATTCATCAATCCTTGATAGTCTCTAAATCTGAATGGAAGAGAAAAATGAAAGAAATGGTATTTGAAGAGCTAATCTCTTCTAAAACTTATCCGCCAGTTTTATATGAACGATTAGAGAGACTTGGATTTCCTCTTCAGTCCCCATTTGTTACGATTCTTTTGGAACTACCCTTAACCTCAACTCATTACCATGGCGCAGTTCAGCAACTTGAAGATTACTTTGATCATGAAGATGTGTTGGTTGGCCATTATCAATTAAACGAACTCTTTATCTTGACTGCAGACATTAAAATTGAGGAAGTCCATAAAAAGATCGAAAAGTTACCGACGTTCTTGCAAAAAAACCTTTCCGTTCGACTTGGTGTAGGAAAACCAGTAGAGACAATCGAAGAGGTTCAGCAATCTTTTCAAACTGCTAAATTAGCCTTACAATATGGCCATCCTTCAAATAAAATCACGTTTTTTGAAGAAGTAGAAGTGCTTTCCTTGCTCAAAAAAAGCAATTCAACGGAAGCTAAACAATTTTCAAATCGTGTGTTACAAGATCTAGATGAAAAGTATTGCAACACTCTTTTTGAGTACTTCAAGTGCGATCAACAACTCTCCATCTGTGCACAAGGTTTATCTATCCATCGTCATACGCTAACCTATCGCTTGAAGAAAATTCACGACATCACTGGATACAATCCGTATATTTTTCAAGATGCACTCGTCCTTCAGTTGGCACTGTGGGTAAATGAGTGAAAAATGGAATACTAAGAAGCGATTCGCATCATGATGCGAATCGCTTTTTAGGTAGGTAATATAGACATTTATTAATCAATGAGACTTTACTTATTCTTTACATTTAACTCATTGACTTATGTAGCTAAATCGCTTTATATTAATATATAAGCAAATAATTATATATTAATGAGGAGTGATCAAATGTTAGAAAATCCATGCAGCGGTTTTGGGAAATTCATTAAAGAATCTAGAGAATTCAAGGGGCAATCTAAAGAAATGTTGGCACATCAACTTGGTGTATCGTGCCAAATGGTCGAACGATTGGAGATGGACTTACTTCATCCTTCTAATTCACTTATCAAAAAATTATCAAATGTATTACATGTAGAAGAAAGAGAACTGTTTAATCTCATATGGTGTGAGACTCCCTTGGCATTAACTCAATGAGTGAGGAGGAGTTAACTTGATATTATCCATCCTGTTTGCATCCACAGTAGGGCTCATCTTATTGTTAATTTTAAGAAATAAGCAACCCCGATCTTTTGGAAGTCACTATTTAAATGACTTGCTGAGAAAGTTTTCAAATTAAATATGGTATGATAACTTCATGATTTAGACTCTCAGGAGGTTACACCATATGCCAGTCAAACAATTGCTGGAGGTCTCACAAGCCGCAAAGGTATTAAAGTTACTTGGAGATTCCAAAAGATTAACCATGATAAAATTATTAGACAAACACGACTTATGTGTATGTGAGTTTGTAGACATTTTTGAAGCTACGCAACCCGCTATCAGTCAACATCTTCGGAAATTAAAAGATGCTGGTTTAGTTAAAGAAGCGCGAAAAGGACAATGGATTGTCTATTCCATTAATAAAGATAGTGAGTATTATGCTCTTACTCAAAGCATGTTAAGTCATGTTCCTTCTCAAGATCAACTGTTAATAGATCTTGAAGCGAGTGGTCAACGAATTTCTTGCGATTAAATAACTGCTTCATTTAAAAAGCAAAGCCCTCACTAAGTGAAGGCTTTGCTTTTATTTTATATTTAACAGTTTTCAGGAAGTCCGACTAAAGATAAGCTGCCATTTAGCATATCAATGGTCACTTCTTCTGCCATGCTCAGGACGCGTTGATCAATTGCTACTTGAACCCCGTTAACCTCTTTAATCACATCATGTTCTTCAGGTACATCCAACGACAAACCTAGTTGTGGGCCACAGCACCCTTGACCAACAAAGTAAAAACGAATTCCCTCTGCATTATTTTCCTTCATTGTATTCGTTAACATTTCTTTAGCTACATCAGTAATAATCATAATTTGTATCTTCCTTTCATTATTCAGCTATTAATTCTTTCATTTCGATCTTTCCAAGCTTATCTTCAGGTTGCCACTTAACAATGGCGGTATGTGTTGTGAGTTCTTCACTTACTTTATTAATCCAGATTTTTTCGCTATTCGCTTTAGCATTTAATACTGGATCAATTGTATTTGTTCCAAATAGGCTTTGATTTATAACCCATGACTTCGGATGAATACCCGCTCTGATCAAATCTTGTTGTAGTCGCATAGCTTCAAAAACAGGTGTAGCTTCTGGCAATGTAATAATTAAGACACTGGTTTCCTCAGGGTTTCGAAGACGTGGTAACAAATTTTTAACCGATTCTGGTATTTCACCTGTTGATCTCGAAAGTTCTTTTTCATACGATTTTGCAGCATCTAGCAACAATAAAGTATGACCTGTTGGAGCTGTATCAATTACCACGATTTCTTCATTTGACTTCTCTACGACATCTGCAAATGCTCTAAATACAGCTATTTCTTCTGTACAAGGTGAATTTAAATCTTCTTCTAAATAACGTAATGCATCTTCTTCCAAATCAACGCTTGCTGTATGAAGAACTTGAGCTTTGTATTTCTCAACTTCTGCCGCAGGATCAATTCTACTAACGGTCAGATTTTCCATAATTTGTTCATCTCGAAACATAAACTCTAAATGTGCAGCTGGATCAGTAGTCGTTAAGAGAACTTTTTTTCCTCTCTCAGCCAATCCGATAGCAACTAAAGCTGCGATGGTTGTTTTGCCTACGCCACCCTTACCCATTGTCATAATGACACGAGAGTTTTTGATGTATAAATCCTCAATTGTTTGGCTTAACGTCATCAAATTTCCACTTTGTAATTCAATTGTTTCTTCCATCTGACCTGGCAGCAGATATGTTTTAAATAAATGTCGTAAACTTTCACTGCCAATAAGAGAATAAGATACAAAAGGTAATGTGTAGGTTTCCAACTGCTTTAAGGAAGTCGGTAGCTCCTTTAATGACTTCTGTTGTCTATTATAAAAAGCAAAGGAGATTTCATCCTCATGCATAGGCTTTTTCAATAATCCATTGATGATGAGTAACTGATTTTGAATACCTAGTTTTTTTAATTCACTTGATGCTCTCTCAGCTTCAAAGAAAGTGGACGCATCAGGTCTTGTCACTAACACTAGTTTTGTTTGTGTTGGATCAGAAAGCACCTTAACTGTATTTGCATACAATTCTTTTTTGGCCCCTAATCCTGACAATGGACCTAAACATGAAGCACCATGTGTACTTTCTTCTAAAAACCCATTCCATGCGTTAGGTAGTTGAAGTAATCTTAATGTATGGCCAGTCGGTGCTGTATCAAAAATAACATGATCAAAGCCACTTATTAAATCTGCGTTCGTCAGCAGATTTGTAAATTCATCAAATGCGGCAATTTCAATTGTACATGCGCCAGATAATTGTTCCTCCATTTGCTCGACTACCGCATTCGGTAATTTCCCACGAAATGGATCTATAACTTTATCTCTGTATGCTTTCGCCGCTTTTTCAGGATCTAAATTACACGCATACAGTCCATCAACATTTTCAACCGCCGTTGGTTCATTGCTAAACTCCATGCCAAACACATCTTGTAAATTAGATGCAGGATCAGTACTGACTAACAACACTTTTTCCCCTTGATCTGTAAGATTAACAGCTGTTGCACAGGCTGTTGATGTCTTCCCTACTCCGCCTTTTCCTGTAAAGAACAAAAAAGGGGTTTCTTTTAATAATCGAGGGTGAAAATTTTGCATGAGAATACTCTCCTTTATTTTGCAAACTTTACATCTAAACGAATTTTAGGTTTTTTCATACTTAATTCACTTTCTTCAATATCAAACCAATTAGCCAACTCTTCATTAGAAGGATAGTCCCCAACCTTTACTATTTCGTCATTAACAACAACCACAGGTAACGCATCTGGTCCTTTATCATGAAGAATTTGGTTAACCTTTTGATTTTCTACAAACTTGATAGGTTCAATCCCTAAGTTGTAACGCTTGATTTCAAATCCCTTTTTTTCTAAAGTGAAAACAGCTGCAGCCAATCGTGTTAATTTTGGATCAACACTTGGTCCACATACACCAGTAGGGCAACATAATGCAGGGTCAAATATTTCAACTTTACTCATTGTACTCATCCTTTCAAATTCATTAGCGGGTAAGTCCCATCTAGACTACTTCCTACTCATTTACCTGTTTCAGCAAAATGTTTAATTCTTTCTCCGATTTCATCACGAACTTGTTGGAATACAAGCCATTTTTCTTCATCAGTACCTTCAGCTTTAGCTGGATCATTAAAGCCCCAGTGCTCGCGTTTCACATGAGGTGGTGTCATTGGACATTTATCTGCAGCGTCACCACAAAGTGTGACAACAAAATCAGCGTTATTAAGAATTTGTGGATCAATGATATCTGAAGTTTGATTTGAAATATCAATTGCTACCTCATTCATCGCTTTTACTGCATTAGGATTCAATCCATGTGCTTCAATTCCTGCACTTAAAACTTGCCACTCATCACCCAAGTATTTTTTTCCCCAGCCTTCAGCCATTTGGCTTCGGCAAGAATTACCTGTACATAAGAAATATAATGTTTTTTTAGTCATGATGAAAAACTCCTTTTGGTTTAGATTTAGGTAGTGAATAAAATCCCAATTGCTTTTTTTGAATGGCAACCATACTATTACTTAGAAAAACCATCATTTTACAACAACTGCTTACGTATTTAATTACAAGTAATACGCAGACCTTGTTGTTCTAACTCTTTAATTCTTTGTTCTTGATCAGGGATAGAATTTAACACATTTCGAATAAATTCATACGATTCCTGTTGTGTATTTAGTGAATAAAATATCCACTGACCCTTGCGAGTTTCTTTCACTAGACCAACATCTTTCAGTTTTCGTAAGTGTTGGCTAATTGCTGATTGGCTAATATTAAATATCGCCACAAATTCACATACACAACATTCGTTTTTTTGTAATAATTTCAACATCGATAACCTGGTTTTATCGCCCATTAATTTCAAAATAGTACTCGCTTTATCTAGATCAATCAATGCTGTTGTAACTGTCATTTCTCTTAGCCCCTTCATTACAATTTAAATTCGTGACTGCACTTTTGTAAAACCATATTATCATATACTTATATGCTAAACAAATAATGCTGCTCATTGCTCATTTTAGATATGATAATTTATCTTTCAGCTGAATAAAAGAGTGATCCGCAAAACGCGCGAATCACTCTTTTACTCGTTTCTTTATTTCACAATAAGCACAGGACAGTTAGCGCGTTTAACTACCTTATGACTAACACTTCCAAGAACCATTTCTTGTAATGTGTTTAATCCTCGGCTACCTAATACAATGAGTTCATACTTATTCTTATTGGCATATTCAACAATCGCAGGTCCTGGTACACCATGAAGAATCTCCATAAGATAATTAATATTTTCTTTCTTTAATACCTCTTCAACTGGAAAGAGTTTTTTTCTGCGTTTCATATCAAGCTCAATCGAACTTCCACTATGAAGAACGTCACTTTTGGCTTGCGAATAATCTGCCACAGATACGATTGTTACGATCGCATTGCCATTCAATGAAGCGATTTTAACCACTTCAATTGTTGCACGAATTGAGTGATTGGATCCATCTGCTGCCAATAAGATTTTTTGGTACATATCTTTTGAACACCCCTTTATTTGATTAATGTACAGATTGCTTTGCATCTTTACTATTAAAAATCGCTAACTTATCTACAAGTTGTTGACTCGTTGTATTCAATCCAATTAGCGTTACTTGATTATTATTTTCATAATATTTTAAAACGACTTTATCTATTGCACCAACACCTGAGTCATCCCAAACATGTGTTTGAGAGAAATCGATGACGATTTGTTCGTTTTCTACAGTAAAATCAAAAGCTTCCAAGAAACTTTCTACTGATGCAAAGAACAATTGTCCTTCTACCGTAAAAGTAGAAATATCATTCATAACTTTTTCCGTCACATACACTTTTGAAATTTTCGAGACAAAGAAGATAGCACTTAGTATGACTCCGGCAATAACGCCTTTAGATAGATCGTGCGTAAATACCACGATGACGACAGTAGCTACCATAACAACTGAATCAGTGATTGGTGCTTTCTTCAAGTAGGTAAACGAAGACCAATCAAACGTGCCAACAGAAACCATGATCATAATACCTACTAGTACTGGCATTGGGATTTGAATAACCAAATCTCCCAGAACAATGATTAGGAACATGAGGAATAAACCAGCAATCAGCGTAGAAAGGCGACCTCTACCACCTGATTTCACATTAATAACGGATTGCCCGATCATCGCACAACCTGCCATCCCTCCAAAGAATCCATTAATAAAGTTCGCAATTCCTTGTCCACGAGACTCTTTATTTTTATTACTATCTGTCCCTGTCATATCATCAACAATGGTTGCGGTTAAAAGGGTTTCGAGTAAACCAACAATGGCTAACGCCAGAGAGAACGGGAATATTATCATCAATGTTTCTACGGTAAACGGTACATCTGGAATGAAG
The DNA here is from genome assembly GCF_042658845.1 of Paenisporosarcina macmurdoensis. Taxonomy (NCBI): domain Bacteria; kingdom Bacillati; phylum Bacillota; class Bacilli; order Caryophanales; family Caryophanaceae; genus Paenisporosarcina; species Paenisporosarcina macmurdoensis. Next base: position 409,374 of record NZ_JBHSRI010000025.1, on the reverse strand, counting down.
AATGAAGGTAGTGATTGGGTAAGTGTTCCCAAATCACCTACAGTTCTTAATTCAAAGTTTGAAAAAATGGCCAATACCGTTAAGGCAACGATGGCGATCAAAGGTGCTGGAATAGACTTCAAAAATCTAGGAAGAATATAAACAATTAATAGCGTTACAGCTACAAACACATAGGTCATCGTAGATATACCCAAAAAGTGAGGAACTTGAGCCATGAATATTAAAATGGCGAGTGCATTCACGAAGCCAATCATTACGGCACGCGGAATAAACTTCATGACTTTAGCTACTTTAAAAACTCCAAACAGAATCTGAATAACCCCTGTTAAAATTGTTGCCGCAAGCAAATATTCAATTCCATACTCTTTTACAAGTGGTACCATCAATAACGCCATGGCCCCAGTGGCAGCTGAAATCATACCTGGTCGTCCTCCGACAAACGCGATGATGACTGCGATACTAAAAGATGCATAGAGCCCAACCATTGGATTAACTCCTGCAATAATTGAGAAAGCAATTGCTTCAGGAATAAGTGCCAATGCTACGACAATCCCTGCCAATATATCTCCTCGTATGTTTGAAAACCACTCTACTCTTATTTTTTCTATCATCGGTAAATCACCTCATATATTATTTTTCGACTATAAACTCTCATTATAATCACGATTTAAATCCACGAGATGTAGTGTAGCATTTATTTTCCCAAAAAGGAACCATTTTAAAGCGAATTTTCAATGACTATATGGTAAACTAAGCAAGAACCTTGTATAAGAAGGAGAGAAACACTATGTACTTCGGCTATGTGAGACCTACACACGACGATCAAAATGTATCCACTCAAATCCAAAGATTATCTACTATAGAAGATATCCACATCGTGGAAGAAAAGCATGACTCTGCTAAGAAGAGAATTGCGTTAGACCAAATGATTGAAAACCTTCAAATAGGCGATCGAATTTATGTTTATAAATTATATCATTTGGCTGATTCTAGCCGACATTTAATCGATTTATTGGGTGAAGTAGAACAAAAAGGAGCTTCACTTATTTCACTACATGAAAATATTGATACGAGCAAAGAAGAAGGATATTCTTTCAACGAAATAGTAAGACATCTCGTACAATTCCAAAGTGATGTTATTAGTGAAAAAACAAAAAGCGGTTTAAACGAAGCACAAAAGAAGGGGAATATTGCAGGACGTCCAAGAAAACCAGATGAAAATGTGCAAAAAGCGATTGTCATGTATGATAGCAAAAATTATACTTTAGCTGAAATTAAAGAAGCCACTGGTATTAGTAAGTCCACTTTGTATAGAAATTTAGAAAATTGATGAGTGTAGTATAAATAGGCAAAGAAAAAAGTCGCATCCTTCTAGGATTAGCGACTTTTTCTATTATTACTATTACTCACCCAACCAAGCTAATCCGATTGTACCTCTACCAGCATGTGTGCCAGGCACTGGACTTAACTCAGTAATGGAGAACGAAATATGTGGGAATTGTGATTGAAGTATAGTTTTCCACTGTGTAGCTTCTTTCAAATTGTCCGCGTGAATCACCGTTACTTCTTTTACGTAATTCTTTTCTACCTCTAAATAGTCGACCATTTTAGCGATGGCGCGTTTATGGCTACGTACTTTATCGCATAAAATAGCACGTCCTTCATGAAATTTCAGAATGACTTTCATGTTTAATAACGTAGCCAACACCGTTTGCGTACCTGTTACTCTTCCACCTTTATGCAGTTGTTCCAGGCTACCTGGGGTTAAAAACAGACGCCCTTTGGCTGGTAGTGACTTAATTTCAGCAACGATTTCCTCAAATGCTTTACCTTGTTGTTCCAGAGCGACCGCACGTTCCACCATTTTCCCTAAAGGAAAAGAACCAATTAGAGAATCGAGGACAAACGCATCTACGCCCGTTTCTGCTGCAGCTGAAATGGCACCATTGTAAGCACCAGTTAATGCGCCGGTTACATGGATTGCAATAACGTGATCGTATTTTTCTTTAATTTCTTTAAACAATTCCAGCATTTCTCCTGGAGAAGGTTGCGATGTTTTTGGCAACTCTTTTGCTGAAGCTAGCTTTTGATAAAATGCCGTGGAACTAATTTCAATATTTTCTTTGTAAGCGATTTCTCCAAATATAACGAATAATGGTACCACGTAAATATTATGCTGTTTAATAAATTCAGGTGACAAGGTTGCAGTTGTGTCTGTCACCCAAGCGATATTTGACTTTATCATTGTCGTAGCTCCTTTTATTTATGCCTGAATATTTATATTGATATTTAGTCTATCGAGTCAATTTCATCATTCATAAAACACGAGAATTCTAAAAACAGCGATTCTGTCGATTTCCGTTACGGGCGGACGCTTTCTGTGGGTCACACCTGGACACACTTCCCCCGTCTGGGTCGCCACCCTACACTCCAATCAAATGACCGAAATTCTTAACAAATTCAAAAGAATCTCCTTCAAGTATTAATGTCATCCATTAAAAGGCAATTATGAAATTTACTCAATCAAGCTATATAAGTAAGTTGTGAGTTCTATCAGAAATACAAGTATGGTGAGGATACATATTTTTGCCTAGGGGTATGTATCATGACACTTGTATGACAGATGTCATGTTTGGGAGAATAAATAGGGGATTGTCATCAACTGTTCATAAAATTGGCATAAAAAGTTCCTGAAACTTTTGAATCCGTTAAGATGTCATGGCTTGTTATTCAGTCGTGATCTGTCATGACTCTACTGGCCATGTATTTTAAATAGAAAAAATCCAAGTCATGGAGTTACACCATGACTTGGATTTTTCAAACGCTTATATATTTTTCAATGCTTCTTCAATCTTCGTTTCCCCACTAATGAGGTCAAAGGATTTCTTATATGTTTGTTGTGCACCTAAAGCAACATAAATGGTTTTAGCCACGTCTTCACGAGGAATTGAACCTGTTTCAAGGTTTGTTGATGCTGTAACTTTTCCAGTGCTTGCCTCATTTAATAATCCGCCTGGTCGAATAATGGTGTAATCTAAATTGCTAGTTTCAACCATTCGATCTGCATAATGTTTTGCTACATAATATGGAACCATTTCTTTGTTCCAGTTTTCACGATGGTTTGCTTGAAGTGCACTGACAATTACAAAGCGTTTGATACCTGCTTGTTCAGCAGCCTCAACTGTTTTAGCCGCTCCGTCTAAATCAATTAGCATCGTCTTGTCCAAACCTGTGTGTCCGCCAGATCCTGCAGTAAAAACAATCGCATCACAACCATTTGCAGCCTCAGCGATATCTGTAACACTTCCTTCAAGACTTGCAACAGCCACATCGATTCCTTGGCTCTTCAATTCTTCAGCCTGCTCTTTTTTACGAACCATGGCACGAACTGTATGTTGCTCACTATTTTGTAAGAGGTCGATAAGGTGTTTCCCAATTTGTCCAGTTGCTCCTACTACGAATACTTTCATATGCTCGAGCTCCTTTTAATCTGAATTGACATAATCCTATCAAAATCATTCCTACAAAAAGTCTAACATAATTCCTGTTTACAATTAAAGCAAACTACCTTTTAAAGAGCTCTTGGTATAGCCCTTGGAACTTTCCTTCAACTACTTCAGAGTGATACATCGCTTTTAATGCTAATGTTTTTTCAAGATCATGTTCTTTAACGATTGAGTTTAAGCGAACTTTCAACTCTTCATTTTCTTTTACAAGTTGCATCATTTTCGATTTGACGAATTTCATATGAGAGACCTCCTTTTTAAGATACTATTTTTATCTGTTCAAGTTTTATGGTTTATTGTATAAATTCTCTCATTAAAAGAAGAAAAAAATACTTTCAGAAAGGCACTACTGCAAATTTCCACTCCATACCTCTATTTCTCATTTTAACATAGAAAAGTACCCCTCAGTCGAATTCTACTTGACTGAAGGGTACTAAGTTGTTCCTGTCTGATAAGATTTTTGTAACTTATCACGACATGAACTGAATTAGATCACACTTACATGTTCACTTTTCAAATCTGTAATAAACATATGACCTGGTGCATGGGTAATCATCAAAGCAGGTTTCATATGCATGGCAATTGCTTGTGGTGTAACACCGCAAGCCCAAAAAACGGGTACTTCTCCGTCTTTTATCGTTACTGAATCTCCAAAATCAGGCTGATTGATATTTGTAATACCAATAGATTCTGGGTTTCCTATATGAATCGGGGCACCGTGCACAGATGGAAAACGACTCGTTACTTGAACTGCTCGGATAACGTCCTTTTCTTTCATAGGGCGCATGCTGACTACAGTTGGACCCTCGAACTTGCCTGCAGAAACGGCTTCAATTGACGTTTTATACATCGGCACATTAACGCCTTCTTCATTATGTCTCATCGGGATACCGTTTTTGATTAACGCATCCTCGAACGTAAAGCTACAGCCAATGAGAAAACCCACCATTTCGTCTGTCCAGTAATCTGTAATATCTGTCGGCTCAGCTACGACTTCGCCATTTTTATATACACGGTATTTGGGCAAGTCCGTTCGTAAGTCAGCATTTGGCGCAGACAATTTCGGAACATAGGAACCGACATCAGTGACATCAATAACAGGACATGATTTGGGGTTCCTTTGACAAAACAACAGAAAATCAAAAGCTAAGTCTTTAGGCAATATAACTAAATTTGCTTGAATAAAGTCTTCACATAATCCGGAAGTAGGCGAAGTGAACTCGCCACTACGCATTTTCCCTCTTATTTCAAAAGGTGTTGTCATTTACAAACCTCCTCTTCATACAAATAGTTTAGGGATTTCATTGATTAATGTGTAACCACTCATCCAAGACATAGCAATGACAATTAGTACTCCGAAGATGGTCATCCACAATGGATGCTTATAGTCTCCAACAATTTTTGTTTTGTATGCCGCAATCAACATAACACCTAATGCAATTGGTAAAATCATACCATTTACCGATCCAACGAATATAAGAATACTGACTGGACGACCCACAATGACAAAGACGATTGTTGAAATAGCAATAAATCCAATGATTATTTTTTTATGGTGTTTCTCTAACCATGGATGGAATGTACGAATAAAGGAAACAGATGTGTATGCTGCGCCAACTACTGAAGTAACCGCGGCAGCCCACATGACAATACCGAACATCTTATAACCAATATTACCAGCTGCTAATTGGAAAACAGATGCTGGTGGGTTTGAAGGATCTAGCTTAAAACCTTGAGAAACGACACCCAATACTGCTAGGAACAGGAAAATACGCATGATTGAAGCTATCCCTATTGCAAATATTGAACCACGTGTCACTTCAGGTAATGCTTCTTTTCCTTTTATTCCTGCATCAATTAATCGGTGGCCACCTGCAAATGTAATATATCCACCAACGGTTCCGCCTACCAACGTTACAATCGCCAAAATATTAATATTATCTGGCACAAAGGTTTTTACAACGGCTTCTCCAACTGGAGGCGCTGCTGTAAACATTACGTAAACCGTTAATCCAATCATAAGGAAACCTAATACTTGTGCGAATTTGTCCATCGCTTTGCCTGCTTCACGTACCATAAAAATACCAATCGCGAGAATACCACTGAGAATCGCTCCTAATTCTGGCGAAATTCCAAATAATACATTTGTTCCGAGTCCAGCCCCTGCGATATTTCCGATGTTAAAGGCAAGACCACCCATAACAACTAAGAATGCGAGAAAATAACCAAGACCGGGCAATAAATCATTCGCAATATCTTGTGCACGTTTTTCAGAAACGGCAATAATTCGCCAAATGTTCAGTTGAGCACCAATATCGATAATAATTGATATTAGAATTACAAATCCAAAACTCGCAAGAAGTTGCTCTGTAAAGACGGTCGTTTGTGTTAAGAAACCTGGTCCAATAGCAGAAGTTGCCATTAAGAATGCTGCGCCGAGTAAGACACTACGATTAGTATTTTTCATTTTGTTAGCAGTTTTCATCGTATTCTCCTTTAATCTTATTTGAACTGTGAAATTTTTCTTACATCGATTCCAGAAATTTTCAACGTTTCCGAAATGCGTCGCGCAAAATCAAGTGCGTGAATACCATCACCATGAATACACACCGTGTCTGCCTGAATTGATACTTCAGTTCCAAGCGTGCTCGTAACCACACTTTCTTTAACCATTCGGACGACTTGTTGAATTGCTGCATCAGTATCAGTAATCAACGCATTATCTTCTTTTCGACTCGTCAGCGTTCCATCTGTTTGATAGGTACGATCGGAAAACACTTCGTTAGCAGTTCGCAAACCAATCTTCTCGCCCGCTTTTACGATTTCACTGCCAGATAGACCAAACAGAATTAACTGTGGGTTGATGGCATACACCGCTTCTGCAATGGCTTCCGCTAAAGCGGCATCAGTAGCTGCCATGTTAAACAATGCCCCGTGTGGCTTGACATGTTGCATTTCGGCACCCTCAGCTTTAACAAATCCATATAATGCACCAATCTGGTACAGCACGATTTCGTAAGCCTCTCGAGGAGTAACTTGTAAATTTCTTCTTCCAAAGCCTGTTAAATCTTGAAATCCCGGATGAGCACCAATTCCCACACCCTTTTTCAAAGCGAGTTTAACTGTTTTACGCATGGTTGATGGATCTCCAGCATGAAATCCACAGGCAATATTTGCAGACGTTACAAAATCTAAAATCTCTTCATCATTGCCCATTTTGTACGTGCCAAAGCTCTCTCCCATGTCACAATTCAAATCAACTAAATTCTTCATTTCTTAAATGCCCTCCTTAAATTTCAGAGTAATGGATTTGGTCAATTGAGCAATCAATCGTCTTTCATTTAATAGAGCTTGCTGGGCTTCTTCAAGTGTGACTTTTTCAAAACGAATACTATCTCCTGGCTTTAATTGACTTACTTTTGATAAATCAATTGACGCGACCTGTCCTATTTTCGGATAACCACCTGTTGTTTGTCTGTCTGCCATTAAAATGATGGGTTGACCATCTGGTGGTACTTGAATCGAACCAAAAGAAACGCCTTCAGATAGCAATTCTTTTGCTTCGTTTAATGCCAGTTGTGGCCCTTTCAAACGATAGCCCATACGATCAGAATCTGAAGATATTTGAAATACTTCCTTATAAAAAGTATCCTGACTGTTTTCATCGAATAATGGTGCCTGTCTGCCTTCAGTAACTCGAACAGTTGACTGTGATTGATAAGTTGGGATTGCGTTAGTCATTAACGTCCAATCTACTTGTATAAATGAAGAGTCAGTCGCTGCTGCGGCTAATTTCTCGATAAAACTTCTACTATTTTGGGATACCTCACCAATCTGAACAACGTCTCCTTTTTGAAGAGTTCTACCATCATAGCCACCTATTCCAGCTCGCAAGTAAGTAGATTTACTATCCATTACTTCAGGTACAGCAATTCCACCAGCTACCGCTAAATAGGTCCTGCATCCTGAAAGAGGCTTACCGAAAGTTAACTTGCAGCCTTTTTTAGCGAATATCGGGCGCCACATTTTAATAGGAACCTCATTCAATAAAGGTGACAAATCTCCACCTGTCAGTGCAAATAAACAATCCTCAAGAAATGTCAGTTGTGGACCAACTAGCGTGATTTCAATTGTAGCCTCAGTTTCTGGATTACCTACTAACACATTCGCAATTCGATGTGCATACGGATCCATTACACCACTTACAATGACGCCATATTTCTGAAAACCTCTTCTTCCAAGGTCTTGAATAGTTGTTTGTAACCCGTCTTTATTAATCTGCAGCATGGATGGTCCCCTCCAATTCTGCATACTCTGCATCTGTTATTGGCTTAAAGACAATTCGGTCTCCTGCCTGCAACAAGCTTGGTATGTCTTCATTTGGAAGGAACAGATTCTTGGGTGTTCGCCCAATTAATTGCCAGCCACCAGGTGTTTCAATTGGGTAAACGCCAGTTTGCAACCCGGCAATCCCAACAGAACGTTCAGGTATACGGAGCCTTGGAGTCGTTCGACGTGGAGCTGCAATCTTTTCAGACATTCCATCGATAAATGGAAATCCAGGTGCAAAACCAATCATATTGACTTCATATGTTCCTGAAGAATGAATCGCTATCACTTCTTCCACACTGAGTTGATTATGTTTTGCCACAAACTCAATGTCTGGGCCGTATTCTCCCCCATAGCAAACCGGAATCACAATCGTTCGTTGTTCTATTGAATCGAAATCTTGCATTTCTTCTAAAGTTTTCTCAATTAATCTCTTCACATCTATATATTGAAATTCCGCTGTCACTTCGTAAAAAACAGTCACCGTTGTAAAGGCAGGAATCACTTCTATTATCGAATCAATCGAAGTCTCTTCTAGTCGTTTGGTTATTGATCGGACAAGGTTTGTTGCTTCTTTTGAAATCTCATTTCCAACCTCCATCACAATCGCTTCATCACCAAGTGGTGAATATGTTATCTCCATCATTTCACATCCAAACATTTTCTGAAATATACGGTAATTATAAAGAAGATAATGTATGTATACAACCTTTTATTAATAAACATGCAAGATAGTTAATGAAGTCCAATAATGCTACAACTGATAGAACAAAAATACATTTTAAACCGTGCAAAAATTTCATTTCAGCACGTTTAATTGGTCATGTTAAGGGAATTAAACAATTACAACACAAACAGGAGGCGTTTTATTATGAAACGAAATACATTAGCAATGGCAGCACTAGGACTTGGCGCAGCATTTCTTATGCGCAATAAAGACTCTCGCGATAAACTTAAAGGGCAAGTAAATGAATTCACTAAAAGTACAGATGGCAAAGGATTGCTTGATCAAGTTCTTAACACAGTTGATAAGAAAAAGACTACTCTATAAAAGAATTCATATCTTCAAAAGAGGCATATTCCAAAGTGAAAGCATTCACTTGGGCTATACCTCTTTTGTATGACCATGAATTTATTCCCGATGAAATCCCTCTTATCCCCTTCAACTATCGTTTATTCCTTTCCCTCCAGTTTCTCTTAACAAGAAATAGGATGCATACTAAAAATCCCAGTCATACCTACTATGACTGGGATTTCAGATTGACGAAAACCAATTTAATGAAGCTTTTTATCGCCTTGTTCCTTGTCTTTCTTTCTGATGTCTTTTACTCCTTCAAGCCCACTCGCTTTATCTGCTTTGTTAAACTCCTCGTTGTACAAAACTTCTTGCGCAGCGCTCAAACCGTTGTTCTCTTCAGCCATTTGTTGATGTGGAGGTTTTCTCTCACTCATTTACGTATTCTCCTCTCAAGATTAAGTATTGAATAACTAAGTTTTCCCTTGCCATTCGTCCTTTATTCTAATTGAGGTAAACATTTTCAGATTAAATTTCAAATAGCTATTTACCTATATCTGAAAGCATAAATGGTTAAACATTCTTAGTTTCTCTCTCAAGACGTAATGACAGACCTGTAAGAAGAACCGCTCCGATAACCATGATTCCACCAACCCATGGTGTATGAACGATACCTATTGTATTAATAACCACTCCGCCAATAATTGAGCCCATGGCAATACCAATATTAAACGCGGCTATATTTAAAGCAGATGCCACGTCTACAGCTGCAGGAACATATTTTTCTGCAAGTTGCACGACATAAAGCTGTAGTCCTGGAACGTTCATAAACGCTACTAGACCCATTAAGATAATGGCAATTAACCCAGCTACTTTAAACGGAATCATAAATGTCATCACAATCATAATAATGGCGTGCATGATGAACATCCAAAATAACGCACGTGCCGGATTGTGATTCGCTAGTCTACCTCCGACTGCATTCCCTATGGCAACTGCAACTCCATAAACAAGAAGGACGATACTCACTAATTTCGAATCGATCTTGGTGACATCTTCAAGAATCGGCGTTAAATACGTAAACGCAACGAAGGTTCCGCCGTAACCAAGTGCTGTTATTGCAAATCCTAGTAAGAGACGACCATTCGTGACGAGTTTGAACATATCACTAAATTTAGCAGGTGGAGATTGTTTTAAGTTTTTAGGAATTAATAGCGCACTCGCTGCTATCGCAATGACTCCTAGTGCTGCAACACCCCAGAACGTTGCACGCCAACCAAACGCTTGCCCAACAAACGTTCCAAGTGGTACACCCGTAACAGTAGCCACAGTCAATCCTGTAAACATTAATGCAATTGCACTTGCTTTTTTATGAGCTGGCACTAATTGCACGGCAATTGTTGCACCTATGGAAAAGAAAACACCATGTGAGAATGCGGTAATAAACCGAGCGACCATTAGCAGCTCAAAAGTAGGCGCTACGGCTGCTACTATATTTCCTATAATAAATACGACCATTAAAACCATTAACAGGGTTTTTCTACTCATTCGATTGGTTAATGCCGTTAAAATTGGTGCACCAACTGCAACACCAATGGCATAGCCTGAAATCAATAAGCCAGCTAATGTAATGCCTATGTCAAAGTCCTTTGCAATCGAAGCTAATAATCCTACTGGAACGAATTCCGTAGTTCCGATACCAAAGGCACTAATGGCAAGCGCCCATAAAGCTAGTCTTCCTCTTTTCGCTGAGTCATCAGCTGTATGTGAATGATTCATTTATCGTTCCTCCTCAGTTTTTCCTATAAATAGTCTTCAAGAAATTCGGCAATCACTAACCAGTCTTCCTTGCAAACCTTATTATGCGCTCGAGGATAAATAATGAACAGTACGCACTTTAAAGTAATGTAGGCACTTTTTAGTACCTATAGCTATTTAAAAGAGGCAGATGTAAAGTGGTGTATGTTAACATACATTTAATTCGTTTTTCCGATATGTACAGACACTCAAAATAGATAGAACCTTTTTCGAACTCATTACTAATAGAGGAGGAAACAATATGGCTTACAATATTCCAGTCGAAGCGACGCTTGATGTGATTGGTGGCAAATGGAAAGTAGTCATCATGTGTCATTTGATTAAAGAAGAAAGACGCACAAGTGAATTAAAAAAGCTCATGCCGACCATTACACAAAAAATGCTTACTCAGCAATTACGTGAGCTCGAGCGAGATGGTGTTGTCAATCGTATGGTCTATGATCAAGTTCCACCGAAAGTAATTTATTCTTTAACTGACTACGGCTGGTCACTGCGTCCTATATTGGATGCTATGTGTGCTTGGGGAGAACATCATATTGAGGTAGTTGAGGAAATTGAAAAAATATAATACGAAAAAACCGGCAAAGTGCGCCCGGTCCTTTTAAGAAGAGTAACCATAGTAGCCTGATGATTCTCGCTACGGTGGACGCTTTTCGCAGGCATGGCTTCAGTTTCCTAGTCACTGCGAAAACATGTGCTCCTGTGGTTACTCGTCGGTAAGATACTGGCACTTGGCCAGTATCTTTCCTGTGGGTTCTTCAGCTCATTCACCTGCCGCTTCGCTTTTTGTGCAGAAAACATTTGCTATTCCCGCAGAAGTCGCCACCTGCGCTTCAATCACCCAATATAGATGGCATCTACGATTATAAGTTGGTTCTAACTCTAGCTTAAACTTAGAATTTTTTTGTGTCTTAGCAATAAACAATTGATAGATCTTCTTGTTGCTTACTACTCACTTCATAGATTGTAGTGGAAGGCGGCGACTCCAGCGGGATTAGCGGGACAGGTGAGACCCCGCAGATTGCGAAGCGACCGAGGAGGCTCACCGCCCGCCCCGCGGAAAGCGTCCGCTTGAAACGGAAATCAGCACTATTAATGAATCAATCTTTTATCCCTGAAACAGTGGATTTATGAAACTAAAATTATATAATTTCTTATCTTTAACTAAAGGAACACTCCCGTAAAGAAAATTACGGGAGTGTTCCTTTTTTTTATTTACCAATTGCACCAGCCACATCATATAATTCCAAATCGATATCAAGATCTTCATTAAGTGCCAGCTTCGCTAGTTGAGCACCTAGAAACGGTCCCACTGTTAAGCCTGAAGCTCCAAGTCCGTTTGCTAGAAGAAGTCCCTTGTAGCCAGGCACCTCTCCGATGATAGGAAGAAAGTTTGGAGTAAATGGACGAAAACCTACTCGCGTTTCAACAAACGTACTGTCACTTAAACCAGGAGCAACTGATAATGCTTTGCTAAACACTTCATGCAACCCTCCTGCAGTGACACGTAAATCGAAGTTTTTATCATCTTCATGTGTTGCACCTATAACTATTTGACCATTATCAAAAGCAAGTATGTACTGATCATTTGGCGGCATTACGACTGGCCAATTATTCGTTTCCACGTCTTGTAATTGGAGATGAACAATTTGCGCTTTCTGTGCAGTCAATTGCAAGTCAATTCCAAGAGGAGATAAAAGTTCATCTGCCCAAGCACCCGCGGTCACAATTACACAGTCTGCAACGTAAATCTCCTCATTGACTCGAATTCCTGTAACCTTCGAATCATCATGCTCAATCTCAGCTGATCCGTAAATAAAAGTAGCACCATACTTTTTCGCGGCATTGACCAGTGCTTGTCGAAGGGCTCTGCCATTTACACGAGCAGCTCCACTAACGAAGACTGAAGCGAATTCTTCAGCTAGTGGCGGAAATAGTGCAGCCGTTTCAGTTGCTGTAGTTTGAAGGACTATACCGATTTCAGGAGCGTCTTGCCTCTTTACTACTGCACGTTCCTCCATCTTAATGAGTTTCTCTTTATCTGTATGGAGACTGATAGCGCCGACTCGCTTATAACCCGTATCCGCTTCTCCATCTTCTTCAAGAAGTCGAATTAGCGTTTCATAATAGGCTGCTCCATTTTTCGCTAGAGAATACCACGCCTTATTACGTCTTTGAGAAAGCCATGGACAAATGATACCTGCAGCAGCATCCGTAGCCTGTCCTGGATCTTGCCTATCCACAATAGTTACTCGTGCACCAGATCTCGCTAAATGATAGGCAGTCGAAGCACCTAAAATTCCTGCGCCAATTACTAGTATCTCTTTCATATAAGCACCTTTTTCAAATAGATTTCTACCTTCTATCTTACACAATATAAGCTACAGATTCAGAATAATGGGAGAATCGAACGCAGATTAAACACAACTAAAAACCCAGTACTACGTGTCGTTATAGAATTTCCCTATAAAGACGCGATGAGACTAGGTTGTTTTATCTATATATAACTTTCACTGCTTATGAATGAGTAGCGATAACGAAGGCTGATGAGGTAGTCTATAAGTGTTGAACAAATTAATTTGCTACAAGCAACATATTCGTCAGTTTTTAATTAAACAAGTTAGTGATTATCCTACTTCGTCATAAGGAAATATACCTTGATAATAATTTAATAACGTATCCAACTCTTGGCTCGACGCTATTACTAGAGCATGGGTATAGCCCAACTGTTTTGCCTTTTTATACATGTCTTTCTTTTTTATCGTAATTTGTTTGAGCAATACATGTTGTTTATAGACCATTTTAGTTCTCATCACTTAAGACCTCCAATTGGTTTAGTAGCTTTTATAGTTGATTTACTTAGTTTATTGATAACAGGGTTCACTTAAAGATTAGTTACACGATCGTTCACTCATCTGAAAAAGTTATTTCCAGATTTAAGTATTACCTATTTATCCAGAAATTTACTACACTAAACGCAATTTGAGAAATATTTTTCAAACCACAAGATAAATAGTACGCTCTCACAAGTACATTGACGGTTTAGTTTCAAGATTGGAGAATGTTAAATGAAACAGAATTGGATGATTTATGGTGCAAACGGATATACCGGAGCGTTAATTGCGAGAACTGCAGTAGTTCAAGGATTGAAACCAATTTTAGCAGGTCGCCGACATGAAGAAATTCACTCTTTGGCAAATGAACTGGGTCTTGAAGCACGTGTATTTTCATTAGATGAGCCCAATCAAGTATTGACCGGCCTTAGAGAAATTGATTTGGTCCTTCATTGTGCAGGCCCATTTTCAATCACCAGCGCTCCCATGATTGAAGGGTGTCTGGCAGTTAGCGCACATTACCTTGATATTACAGGGGAAATTGGTGTGTTTGAGCATGTTCATGCAGCTGAGCAAGCGAAACGTGCTGCTAAAGCTGGCGTAGTCCTTTGTTCAGGTGTTGGTTTTGATGTTATTCCAACTGATTGTATCGCGCTTAAATTAAAGGAATTACTACCAAATGCTACACATCTTTCTCTTGGCTTTGATTCCGATTCAGGTATCTCACCAGGTACTTCCAAAACAATGATTCAAGGTCTTGGAGCTTCAAGTTCAGAGCGTCGAGAAGGGATTATTACGGAAGTCCAACTCGGCAAAACAAAGCGCATAATAGACTTTGGTAGAGGACCTAAAACTGCCATGGCCATTCCGTGGGGTGACGTGTCTACAGCGTTTCACACAACCGGTATTCCAAATATAAACACATGGATTCCGATGCCCGCGTATAAAATTGTTGGTGCACGCTCTTTGAAGTGGCTACGTCCACTACTAGCATCTTCTTCAATCCAACATGCATTACAGAAATGGGTAGATCGCTCTGTTAGTGGACCTGATGAACTAGCTCGAAAAAATTCCCCTGCTTATATTTGGGGTGAAGCAAGAAATGCTGATGGTGAGACACGTACTGTCCGCATTCAAACCGCTAATGTCTACAGCCTTACAGTTTTTGGCTCACTAGCTGTGGTCAGTCGCTTACTTGATATGAAGGTTAGTGGTGGAAGTTATACACCCGCTACTTTGTTTGGAGCTAAATTAATTGAAGAATTGCCTGGGTCAGGGAAGTTTCAAATTTTCTAATGCTAGGCCACTGAAACATCGGAAGCGGTGTCTTTCTGCAGAGGATTGGTGTCCGCCTGCAAGCGAATGGTCGGAAACGTCATTTATTTGGTCGGAAAACCAAGGTAATTGGTCGAAAACGTCATTTATTCGGGCGGAAAGCCATGTTAATTGGTCGGAAACGTTACTTAACTGGTCGGAAACCATTTTCCATGTTCAATGGAGTTACTAGGTACTAAAAAAACAGGCCGAGAGATATCTCTCGGCCTGTTTCCTTTTCTCTATTAAAGTTCATCTATTGCTTCTTTTAGTATTTCATATGAGCGCATTCTTGCAGTTTGATCATAAATGTACGTCACTGCTATTAACTCATCCACTTGGAATTTGTCGAAGAACTTTTTCGCTTGTCCTTGAATGGCTTGTTTATCACCTTTAAACGAAAAGACAGACATGCCGCGGACAGCACTTTCTTCAAAGGGACTCCATAGGCCATCCATTGAATCCACTGGAGGCTGTAATAAATCCTCTGTCCGTCTAACGACATTCAAATAAAATCGATTCGTTGATGTAGAAAGTTTTTCTGCTTCTTCATTCGTATCCGCCGCAACAACATTTACGCAAACCATGACATACGGTTCAGCTAAATACTCAGATGGTGTAAATTGATTGCGATAGATGTGCAAGGCTTCTTCTAATTGTGTAGGTGCAAAGTGAGCTGCAAATACATAAGGCAAGCCTAATCGTGCAGCTAGTGAAGCACTAGAGGTACTTGAACCTAAAATGTAGATTGGTACGTGAGCATCTACACCCGGAAAAGCACGAACAGCACCTTGTTGTTCAATCGATTTAAAATAATTTTGCAATTCTACAACATCTTGCGGAAAAGCAAAAGCTGTTTCTTGCGTTGTCCGACGTAAAGCATGAGCAGTTCGCATATCCGTTCCCGGTGCGCGTCCTAGTCCTAAATCAACTCGCTTTGGATACATTGCTTCAAGTGTTCCAAACTGTTCAGCCACTACAAGAGGTGCGTGATTCGGCAACATAATTCCACCTGAACCCACTCGAATAGATTGTGTATTTTCCAATACATGTCCAATCAAAATAGATGTAGCAGAACTAATAACGGTAGGCATATTATGATGCTCGGTTAGCCAATACCGGCGGTAACCTAGTTTTTCTGTATGTTGAGCTAAATTGACCATATCGCCAATCGCTTCTTTATGTGTATCGCCTTCTCGTACGGCAACTAAATCCAAAACGGAGACGGGAACATTTTTATATTCGTTTGTCATGATATAATTCCTTTCGCAAATCAAAATATCTACTTGTTTATCGTATATCCAGCAAAACTAATCATCAAGATATCTGCTTACGAAAGGAGTCTATTTATAAAATATTTACTCGTTGCTTCAGTTCATCAGACCAAATCCAATCGCTTATTTGAGCTGCATCAGTAACATGGTGAGGTTTGCTTGCACCAATAATAGCCGACGTAACCGCTGGTTGATTAAGTATCCAAGCTAAAGAAAACTGAGATAAGTTCACATCATGTTCTACTGCAACCTGTTTGTATGCTTCAACTCTCCCGAAATTTTCATCCTTGAAATAATTCTGAATAAGCTTTTCACCTCGTGCTGCTCGACTTCCCTCTGGAACGTCGTTGTGCGAAGTATATTTTCCAGATAACATCCCTCGAGCCATAGGACTATATACGAGGAGCCCCACTTTTTCAGATACACAATACGGTACTACTTCCTCTTCCAATTCACGTGACAATAAATTATATTGAGATTGAGATGAAACAAAGTGCTCAAGCCCATGCAAATTACTGATTCCGTTTGCTTTAGCTATCTGCCAAGCAGCATAATTGGAACAACCTATATAACGAACCTTCCCTTGGTTAACCAACGATGTCAAAGTAGACAAAGTTTCTTCTAGAGGTGTTTGATCATCAAAACGGTGGACTTGATAAAGATCAATGTAATCTGTTTGAAGTCTTTGTAAGGAATTCTCTACCTCACGCATGATATGAAACTTCGACAGTCCGGCATCATTGATATCTTTCCCCATAGGCAAGCCTACTTTTGTGGCCAACACAACTTTATCTCTTCGTCCTTTTAATGCCCGACCAATAATCTCTTCAGATTCTCCAGTTCCATATAAAAATTGTTCATCTTGACCTTTGCCATAAAAATTAGCTGTATCAATTAAGTTAATCCCTACATCAAGTGCCGTATCAAAAATTTGAACAGAAGCTTTTTCATCAATCCATCTTCCGAATGCCATAGTACCAAGACTCAAGTTTGAAACATGTAAGCCACTAAACCCTAATTTTGAATAAATCATCTAACTCCTCCTTCAAATATGTAATTTCTATCTTGTATTATTCACTATTAGGTATGCTAGAACCTTTAAATTAGAGATATTTCTATTATACAACGTATAAAAATTTGCATCATTTTACCATTCTGCTAATAAAAATTTGAAAAATATCCCTTTATTACGCAAGGAGAATTCAGTACTTTCTGAAATCGTTCTTATTTTAGAATAGATACACACCTGCAATGGGAATAATGACACTTTAATGAAACAATTCCCGTACATTCTTACCTCATTTAGTAGGCATGTTCGTTAAAAAGAATTATAATAAAATGTAGTCATGATTCACATGATACTATTAGTGATGCTTACTATTTACGCACGATGTAAGATAACATAGAATGAAACACTTTCAGGAGGAATAATCATGTTAAAAGATGTATTTATGGCTTTATCAAAAAACCAATTGTTGACTAGTGCAGCAAAAAAATACGGTTTGAAGTTAGGTGCACAAACAGTAGTAGCTGGAACAAATGTCGAAGATACAATTAAGAGTATTCGTGAATTGAATGCTAAAGGCATTAGTGCTACCGTTGATAACTTAGGTGAATTCGTGATTGAAAGATCTGAAGCATTAAAAGCCAAAAACAGTATTCTTGAAGTGATAGAAGCTATTCATACAAATGGTGTGGACGCTCATATTTCATTAAAGCCTACTCAAATTGGTCTAGATATTGATTATGATTTCTGCTATGAAAACTTACTCGAAATCGTAGCTGCTGCAAGTAAATACGATATGCATATCAATATTGATATGGAAGATTACGGACATTTACAACCTTCATTTGATTTAATGGATACTCTTTTAAAAGAATACAACAATGTTGGTACAGTAATTCAAGCATACTTCGATAGAGCGGAAGACGACATCGAAAAATATAAACATTTACGTTTACGCATTGTTAAAGGCGCATATAAAGAGCCGATTGAAGTTGCATTTCAAACGAAAGAAGAAATTGATGCAAACTTCATCAAACTAATTGAGTATCATTTACTTAATGGTAAATTCACTTCAATCGCAACCCACGATCATCACATAATCAACCATGTGAAGAAATTTGTCGCAGAAAATGAAATTCCAAACGATAAATTCGAGTTCCAAATGCTTTATGGTTTCCGTAAAGATATGCAAATTGATTTAGCTAAACAAGGCTATAATTTCTGCACATACGTTCCTTTCGGCGACGACTGGTACGCATACTTTATGAGAAGATTAGCAGAACGCCCACAAAACTTGAACCTTGTTGTAAAGCAAGTCTTCAATAAACGCACTAACACTGCTATCGGCGTACTTGCAGGTGCAATCGCACTGAACCGTTTGACTTCTAAAAAGAAAAAATAATACCATGAAATGTAATGCTGTTCTCTTCTGAGAGCAGCATTTTTTAAGTGTTTCACCTTCCTTATTTTGTCAATTTAACAATACTTTTGACTCTATTTCCATTTACCTCTTTTTACCTGTATTTATACAAATCTATCCATGGTAAATTTAGATGTACTAAAATTATAGCTCTACCCATTTATAGGAGGAATAATCAATGTTTACAAGTGTTAAAAAACTTTTCGCTACTAGTTTAGTAGCAATTTTAGCGATATCGGCTATCATACCTTCTGCCTCAGCTGCGGAACATCAATTTACTGATGTAAACTCAAACTATGAAGAAGCAGTAAGCTTCTTATATGAATTTGAAATAATTAATGGGAAAACACCGACTTCATTTGGAACAAATTTAAATCTGACAAGAGGAGATGCTGCAGTCATCCTAGCAAATACTCTTGGACTTGATACAGAGAATGCTAAATCTGCAGGCTTTACTGATTTAAACGCACGTGTTAAAGGTGCAGTAAATGCCCTAACTGAAGAAGGCATTGTTTCTGGAATAACAAAAGATACATTTGGTCCTGATCTTTTGTTAACTCGCGGTGCAATGGCTAAATTCTTAAATCTTGGTTTTGGCCTTGAAGAATTTGCTGAAGAAACACCATTCACTGATGTATCTGGCGTATTCACAACTCATATTGAAGCTTTATATGGTTCTGGGATTACTAGCGGCAAATCACCAACTACATTTGGTACGAATGACAAAATTAAGCGCGGTGAATTCGCGAACCTTCTATACAATTCGATCTTTTTCTTCAGCTTCACTCCATTTGCTGAATCAGCAAAAATTTTGAACCCAACGACAATTGAAATTACAATGGAAGAAGTTTCACCTGAAGGAATTACAGCTGAAGAACTTGCTGAAATGTTCTATATCGATGCTTACTACAATAATGGTTCTTATAAAGCATTAGAATTTGTAGGCACATCTCTATCGGCTGATCGCACAATATTAACGGTTGAACTTTCATCAACAAGTTCTTTGTCTGGAAAAAAAGGTAAAATTGAAATCGACGGTTTAAATGAAATCGATTTTGACTATGCAACACCAATTGAGCAACCAGTAGTAAAATAGATCAAAATAATAAAACTCATCCTCCAATGGTACTAGGGGATGAGTTTTATTTTGTTAACTAATTAAGAAGGACTTTTTTAACTTTACAATTAGCTTTTCAGAGTCTTTGATTGTTAAGTTTTTCAAGCTTATCTCAAATTCTTTCTCATTATGTAATATTAAAATCAATTTATTTCCCACGACTCTACCCTGTTCAACTTCTGATAGTTTTATTTCTTTCCTTTTCAAAGCCAAACTTCGAAAAGTAGAAAGAGTATGTTCATTCACTCTCACATAATCGATAGTCGGTATTTTAAAATTAAACACAGCCAACACTGAACTTGCTACAATTAATAAAATTAGAAAAGGGCTCATTATTATTTTAAATCCACCCATATTACTAGTAACTATAAATACCAATAAACCAATGTACAATAAAGAAACTAACAGCCATATACTTCCTGTAATTTTAAATTGAACATTATCTTTATATTTCAACTCCAAACTCTTCCCCTCAATTCCAACAATTATTTATACAACCTTATCACGAAACCCACTTTATGGTAATTAACAAAGGACATTTCGGGATATTTTCTAACAATCGACCGCTTTAAACAAGCATGCTATTCTACTTTCAGGAAATACTGTCTGAACGAGGTAAATTGATTATGACTAAAAACAATAAAATTTTAGTTCCCGAAACGAGACAAGCTTTGAATCAATTAAGAGCCAAGTTATGGAAGCTCAAGGATACGGTTTGAATTCAGTTCCAGGTGAAGATGTTAAATACGAAATTGCCAATGAACTCGGGATTCCCTTTAATAAGGAGTATAACGGTAACTTCACATCCGAACAGGCAGGAAAAATTGGCGGTCCCATTGGTGGCAACATGGTGAAAGAGATGGTAAAGTTGGCTCAAGAACAATTAGAAAGAAAATAATATAGTCATCTCAAAGTAAAATTGTTACTAACCTTGCCCAGTCACTATTTGGTATAGGTGAGATTCTTATTTTGTTTACTGTTTCATACATAGAAATCACCCCAGGTTGTATATGTAATCTAAAGACTTGCTAATATAGAATGCTGTTGATTTTTAACAACAAACACCATAGTGTATTTGCGCCTAGCGCAAGTATACGATAAACAGCAATTTAGTTTTGCAGACAATCTTTTTTGATCAACCAACAATATTCATAACACAGACATACATTAAAATATGACACTAAAAGGGGAAAATACTTCATGGGTATCCATAGATTTTTCACGAGCATGAATGACTTAGAACGAATTATCCGTTGTCCTGGTAAATTTAAGTTTGAGGAACATAATGTGGCTGCGCATAGTTGGAAGGTTTCTCAATACGCCATGTTTTTTGCAACCATAGAAGAAAGAAATGGGGAAATCATCAACTGGAAATCCCTTTATGAAAAAACCATCAACCACGATTTTGCGGAAGTGTTTATTGGAGACATTAAAACACCTGTCAAACATGCATCTCCCGAACTTAAGCAAATGATTGCGCACGTAGAAGAAAAAATGATGGAAAAATTTATTGTGGAAGAGATTCCCGCTGAATTTCAATCTATCTTCTTTGACCGTATGAAGGAAGGAAAAGATGCTTCCATCGAAGGTCGTCTATTAGAATTCGCTGATAAACTAGACCAGTTTTATGAGTCCTTTTCAGAATTAAAACGCGGTAATACCGATCCGGAATTTGTGCTAATGTATCAAGAAGCTTTAACAAAATTATTGAACTTGCCATTGCCAGCTAGTGTGGCATATTTCCGAAATGTCATGTTAGAAGATGTGAAACGTGAAGATACCGCACTTGATGTAAAGGCGTTTACACAAAAAGTACTGAACAGTTAACCTCGCGGATCAAAATTACGTCCCTTTACTTAATACAGATGAAAAAAGCCCAGAAGAATTTTTTCTGAGCTTTTTTGCATGAAATCAAATTACCGTTTCTCTGGATTGTATTCCCACCGATGAAGGCTTCAATACGACACTTTCGTAGTGAGGGAACTGGCTTCTCAACCGAGTCGCCACTCCTTCTTCATCCCCATTTTTCGTTGCAATAAAAAGAGATGGTCCAGCTCCACTAATTGTCGAACCGAAAGCCCCCGCGTCCTTACATGCCTGACGAATGGCTTCAAAATCTGGAAACTTATTCTTGCGGTATGGTTCATGAAACGTATCTTTTTCCATTAAGCGTCCAGCGGTTTCCCAGTCGCCACTCGCCAGCGCTGCAGATAATACATTTCCCGCTGCACTTCCTCGTGTCGCAACACGATGCTCGAGCGATTGAGGCAACAGTCCTCTCGACTCTGTTGTGAGAAATTCTGTCGGTGGAACTAGGATAACCACGCCAATTTCCACTTGAGGCACATGAATGACTTCAAGCTCATTTCCATCAAAATAGGAAATCGTCAGCCCACCTAAAAAAGATGCCGAAACATTATCGGGATGTCCTTCCATTGCACTACCGATTTTCACTTTTTCTGTCATCGGCAAATCCAACCCAAGTAAACGATCGGCTATTTCGATGCCTCCAGCAATAGCTGCGGCGCTACTTCCGAGCCCTCTACTAAGCGGAATATCCGTTACCACGCTCAGTTTTGCAGGTGACAGCGCACAATTAAATTGTTCGGCTACTGCAAGGGCTGTTGATACGATTAAATTATCTATTCCACTTGTTAAATGTTGATATCCTTCATCGCTATACTCAACTAGCCATTCAGGTGCCGGTGACACGCTAATCGACAAGTGAAGGTCCAGTGCCAATCCTATGGAATCAAATCCTGGTCCAAGATTTGCAGTCGATGCAGGAACACTTACTGAAAATTCTTTCCAGCTCATGCCTTCACACCCTTTTTCAAATCCTCCCAAAAGCTTTCCATATCTTCAGGCACGAGAAATGCTTTGTGTTCATTAACTGAAATCGCAGTTTCTGGATCTTTTAAACCGTTCCCTGTTAAGATCGCCACAACTGTCGATCCTTTTTTGAGCTTCCCGCTCTCCACTTGCTTTTTGATTCCTGCAATTGACGCACATGACGCTGGTTCTGCAAAGATACCTTCTGTTGAAGCAAGCAGTTGATACGCTTCTAGAATTTCTTCATCCGTTGCAGCCAAGATTGTTCCGTTTGATTCTTCGAGTGCTTTTAGCGCGAGTTTCCAGCTAGCTGGATTACCGATTCGAATGGCTGTTGCGATTGTTTCAGGGTTTTCCACAATACGATTATTAACAATTGGAGCAGCACCTGCCGCCTGAACGCCCAGCAAGGAAGGGCGTTTCGTGTTATTTTTTAATGCGTATTCGCTAAAACCTTTCCATGAAGCCGAAATATTCCCCGCGTTTCCAACAGGCAAAGCTAGAACATCCGGCACTTTATTCAGCTGATCTATAATTTCAAAGGCGATTGTTTTTTGTCCTTCTAAACGATATGGATTGACTGAATTAACGAGAGCGATTCCATCTTCTTGGCCCACTTCGCGAACCATTTCAAGTGCTTCGTCAAAGTTACCTTTAATCGCTAGAATCTCTGCTCCATACATTTTGGCTTGGGCAAGTTTGCCGAGTGCGATACGGCCTTCTGGAATGACCACAATTGTTCTCATACCGGCTCTCGCTCCGTATGCGGCAGCTGACGCAGAAGTATTACCTGTTGATGCGCAAATAAGAATGGACTTCCCTTCTTCTTTCGCTTTCGCCACTGCCATCACCATGCCTCGGTCTTTGAAAGAACCAGTTGGGTTGGCACCTTCTAATTTCACATGAAGATCAATTCCCCATTTCTCAGACAATTTCCCGAGATGAACTAACGGTGTATTGCCTTCCTGCAATGTTAGTGATGGAGTATCTTCCGTCACCGGAAGCCATTCTTTATATTGTTCAATCAATCCTGGCCAATTCATGCTGACTCATCTCCCTCGATGCGGTAATGGCTGATAACACTTGCTATATCTTTTAAGTCTTCAATCACGTCCAAATGCTGCTGTCTTGAAATTGAATGTGTCAGGAGAATAATTTCGGCCATACCCTCATTTCCAGCTGGATGCTGTTTAACTGATTGAAGGCTAGCATTATGATTGCTGTAAATGGCTGTCAAATTAGACAAAACTCCTACTTCATCTTTTACAAGTAAACGATGGAAATACTTCGCGTAGCGATGATTTGCTGATTTGATGACTCTATCATGCTGCGCCGCGTGCAATCGTTTACCATTTACTTCAAGTAGCAAATTACGGCATGCTGCGATAATGTCTGAAACGACTGAAGTTGCGGTTGGTAGAGAACCTGCACCTGGTCCATAAAGCATCGTTTCACCCACTGCATCTCCATATATGTATACGGCATTAAATTCATTGTTTACAGAGGCAAGCAAATGAGAATTCGCCAAGAACACTGGCTCCACTGCCACTTCGATGCCATCTTGATTTTTTTTCGATGAACCAACCATCTTCATTGTATAGCCAAATCCTTCAGCTAGATCCATATCTCCGTCTCTTATCTCTTTCATCCCTCTAACTAAGACATCACTAAGATGAACTTCTGTTGAAAATGCCAGAGAAGATAAAATGACCATTTTCCTTGCAGCATCTACACCATCGACGTCTGCTGATGGATCAGCTTCCGCGTAACCAAGTCTCGTTGCTTCTGCTAAAGCAACTTCATAGCTCATATTTTCTTGTTTCATTTTCGTTAAAATGAAATTAGTTGTTCCGTTTACGATTCCCATCAAACTCGAAATCCTATCTGATGCGAGTCCATCTTCCAGTGTACGAATAATCGGGATGCCCCCTGCAACACTAGCTTCATAGAATAAATCGCATTTTTTTGCATCTGCCAACTTCAATAGTTCGTGTCCATATTCGGCCATGACATCTTTATTTGCTGTCACGACTTGCTTACCTGCACGAAGAGCATGTTCAATCGCTTGCTTCGCTTCTTCAATTCCACCCATTACTTCCACAATGATATCAATAGAAGGGTCGTTCAATATCTCTTGGGCATTCGTTGTAAATACGCTTGGATCTAAAGTTGAGAATCTTTCCTTATTTTCATTTTTAATCAATACCTTTTTAATGGAAACTGGAACACCCAATTTGTGATGCAGATCCTGTTGGTGTTGTTGTAAGATTGTCGCTACTCCACTTCCAACTGTTCCTAGTCCTAATAATCCAATCGAAATTTCATTTTTCATTGATAATTCCCCCCGAGTATATGTACGCCCTGAAAAAACAATTGTATTTTCCATAAGTACATTATAGTATTATACTATGATTAAAAACAACCCTTTACCAATTAAAGATAGATGGGACTTGATGACGATGAAAGTTTGTAAATTTGGAGGAACATCTGTAGCAAGCGCACAACAAATAAAAAAAGTAGCCGCCATTCTAAAAGCAGACCCTTCAAGGAAAATTGTCGTGGTTTCAGCTCCGGGTAAAAGGTTTGACGACGATGTAAAAGTAACGGATATGCTTATCCGTCTATCGCAAGCTGCACTTTGTAATGAAGATGTCGAAGGTTATTTGAGTGAAGTACTCGATCGATACGCTCAAATTGCAATTGGTCTTGACCTCGGTCAGGCAATCCTAGACATTATTGAATTGGACCTGCGCAACCGACTTGAATCTGATAAGGGCAATCCTGGATTATTCTTCGATCAATTGAAAGCGAGTGGTGAAGATAACTTAGCAAAGCTTGTTGCTGTCTATTTGACTTCTATTGGCTTACACGCAGAATACATAAATCCAAAAGATGCGGGTTTGCTTGTTACTGACTTTTCACAACGCGTACAGGCGCTACCAGAATCCAACAACAGATTATCTGCTTTAAAGGACAAGGCGACGATTACCGTCTTTCCTGGATTCTTCGGCTATACGAGTAAAGGTGAACTGCGAACATTTGAACGCGGTGGCTCAGATATTACCGGCTCGATTTTAGCGGCTGCAGTAAAAGCCGAACTATATGAAAACTTTACAGATGTTGATTGTGTCTTTGTGGCCAATCCAAGGATTATTGAAAATCCTGAAGAAATTCATAAAATGACATACCGAGAAATGCGCGAGTTGTCATACGCAGGATTCGCAGTTCTTCACGACGAAGCACTGATGCCTGCTTTTAAAGAGTCCGTTCCCGTTTGCATAAAAAATACAAACAACCCGTTAGCTCCTGGAACAATGATTGTTGCAGAGCGAGAACATTCCTTCCGTCCAGTTACCGGTATATCTGCAGACAGTGGGTTCTCCACACTTTTTGTCAGCAAATATTTAATGAATCGTGAAATCGGATTTGGACGAAAACTGCTAGAAATTCTTGAAGATGAAAAAATTTCTTTTGAACATACTCCATCAGGAATCGATAACATATCCGTCATTTTGCGTAGCCATCAGTTAAACACTGAAATAGAACACCGCATTGTCCATCGTGTAAAAACAGAATTGCATGCAGATGAAGTCAATATCCAAAGCAATTTCTCAATGGTCGTTCTAGTGGGTGAAGGCATGAGAAATGCAACAGGTTTGGCGGCAAGAGCCACAGCTGCTATTTCCAGAACTGGGGCCAATATCGAAATGATTAATCAAGGATCCTCTGAAGTTAGTCTTGTTTTCGGTGTTCTTAAACAAGACGAAACAAAAATATTGAAAGAACTATACAAAGAGTTCTTCTCATCAGTATTGGTTCAATAAATGAAAAGCGCGCTAGTTGTTTATTTTTTGTTATCGGGAATTTATTTGTGACACTCTATAGACGGGTCTTTGTCGGCTATCGGCGGATTCTTGTCGACTATGAGTGGAAGCGCCATGCCAATGAGCGGTTCACTAAAAATGTCTCTCTTCAAACCTCTTCATTCAGACATTTTTGAAAAAACAATGTTACTCTAACGCAATGTGCTACATTTAATTCTATTTGTCGATATGTTAGGTAATAATCTGCTAAAATCTCTGTAATTGGATAGTTCATCATTGAGATGAGGGGGATTAACATGGGGAAAAATCTAAAAATTTACGGTATCACTTTATTGGTCTTTTTCTTAGTAGACATTGTTTGGCTCGCATTCATCTCTACAAAATTGTACGAAGATCAAATTGGCTTTTTATTAGCGACTGATGTTAATTGGATCGCAGCAGGTGTTTTCTACTTATTATATATAGTCGGGTTATTGTTCTTTGTTATTCTTCCTGCTTTAGAAAAAAACAGTTGGACTCATGCTCTATTCGCAGGTGGCTTCTTCGGTTTAATTACGTATGCCACATACGACTTAACCAATCTTGCCACAATAGAAGGATGGCCAATCTTCGTTACTGTTGTAGACCTAATGTGGGGAACCTTTTTAAGTGCAACCACCGCTGTCATCACATTTTATGTTGTAGGTAAAATGAATAAATAGACAGACCCCGGTGATAGATAATATCACTGGGGCCTGTTAACTTTTTAAGTTACTGTCGCATCATGCAATACATTTGAAGTTCTTTGTACAGTTATTATCTCTTCTTCATACGTGTTGATCCACAAGAATAGGATTACCATCTGGATCTTCAATTGTAAAACTTGCAGGCCCTTCACTTGATTCATTTGCTTCAGTCAGCATTTTGATTCCTTTTGCTTTAAGCTGCTTTTGAAGGTCACGAATGTCCGTAAACGAATCGACTTTGTCGGCATTTTGATTCCACCCTGGATTAAAAGTCAGTATGTTCTTTTCAAACATTCCTTGGAATAAGCCAATTACGCAACTTTCATTCTTCATAATAAGCCAGTTTTGATTTATATCCCCTCCAAAGGCTTGAAATCCTAGGTCTTCGTAAAATGATTTTGATTTATGAATGTCTTTTACACTTAGACTTGCAGAAAATGCTCCTAGTTTCATATTTCCTCCCTCTAACAATTCTTAATATTCAGTTATTTTTAGACAGATAAAGAAAATTTGTGTAAGTAAAGTATAGATAAATACTGTGAAATACACAACATTCACTTAAATTTATAGGACATTAAGAAAAACCGGGCAAAGTGCGCCCGGTCCTTTTGTAGTAAGAATGAATTTATTTATTTTTATTAAACTCCATTACTGTTCCCACTACACTTCCGATAACTTGCCCTTTAAAAGCATCTGGCACAGACTCATTTGTAGGATTTCTATAAACGAATTGATCTAGGTCAGCGTCATAACTAAATCCAATGCTGGTTAATTTTTGTTTTAAAGAATCAGGTAACTGATTTGACCCAGAAGTTTTCTCCAAATAATCTGTTGAAGCTACATAAAGTTCAACATCATCAAGACTAGACGAAACAACAAATAAATCCGTGTCGCCTTGTAATATCCATAGCCCTTTAGAATAAATAGATATACTTAAATGTTCTAAACCAGAAATTCCATCCAAATTCACACCAAATATTTGATTGATTAACACTCTAATCTGAGCTCCTGTAAGAGAAAAATCATGAACCTCAATGAAGCGATCCATAACTTCATTTTTTGTCATAGCCATAATTTGAGCATCTAATTCAGTTGAATTACAATCAACGCTTAATGAAATACGTAAACTCTCCATTACAGATACATGGTAAATAGACAACTTGCTACCATAATTTTTTTCTGATATGTAATTTAAATCCGCACCAAAAACGTCCTTTATAGCTTCACGTATTTCTTTCCCTTTTAACTGACCAGTTGATTCTAGATATCTATCCATTACTTCGACTTTTGGCATATTTGCAGATATTTTTTCTTCACCTTTGTTCAATCTAAACGCCTCCATAACTGTTAGTGGATATTACTTAAGATAGTATACCAAAAACACTATCATAATTATTTTTGCAACGATTCCTCGAGAATTTAAACGATACAAATAGCCGATTCATTCCTTGTACTAAGGAATGAATCGGCTTAAATCTTGTATTCTAATTACCACAATATTAGAGTTTTATATCCCCAGGCGCATCAATAACATGTCCTTCTATCGATTCTAACTGTTTGATTGGGTCGTGTTTCCGCAAACAACCAAAATCCAGACCTGTAATCGCTTCAATTCTCGATATTGGTACTTGATACGTTTTATATTCACCGTAGGCAAATTCTAAATTCTCAATAAGATTTTTTTGTGTCTGCATATAAGCAGTTGCGGATAGGTTCCCATCTTCCTTAACGATAATAGCAATTTTCCAGAACTCTTCAGGTATCTGAACTCCTCTATAAATCATGTCATTCGCTTTAAAAACTGGCCCTGTAAACACTGTCACTTTCAGATTCCAGTTTTCAGCATTGTCTAAAATATAATCCTCAAGATCCAACCAGATTTTTTGATTAAGATTGCTGTGCTGGGGAGCACAATTTGTAAAATGGAACGTATCCTTATTCGCCTTATTGGCTGCATCTCCCCAATTAGGATCGTTCCTGCGTACAAGATGTCCCCGATCAAGTGGATTATTTATATATAATTCAGGACCACACTGGTACTCTATTTCGATGCGCGGATCCAGATACCATTTATCATTACGTCCAATCTTTTTCAATTGATTTCCATCAATATTTACCACGGTATAATACGCTAAACGACGTGACTTACTCATAACAATCGAAAAATGCGTGTAATGAAGCACATTGCTCCCGTCTTTTAAGTGCGCAATATCTTGTTCAATATCGCACCGCAATGTCGGATGTGGGAGTTCGTAATTATCACCAAGAAACTTAGTGTCATAACCCACCGCCCCCTCATACCATGAGTCACTTAATACCTCAACTTCCATCTCATCAGAATGATCTTTGACGACTCCTAGACCTTGCACAAGTTCAGTAGTTAACAATTTCTGATCATCTTTCAAAGTTGCGTCCTCCTTAAATGTTCCCGCCCCATTACTCTTTGTATTGGTATTCTACAACTGATTACCAATTCCTTCTTATATTAAATTGATCCCATTTATGTTGTCGGTGATTAATGAAGGTTCAAATTTCAAGTTGCATGCTTTCATTGTTAACGTAGTTATCCCTTCGATGTAGTTCGGTATGATTGTAATACTTTTTCTAATACGCTTTTAAATTCATGCTGCGAAAATTTTTTAATGTTTATTAACTTATTTTTATCCATTCGATCATGGTATTCAGGTAGATAGCCAACATACAAATAACCATTGCCAGTTAAATAAAGTTCTTGTAGCACATTCTGTCTGCGGATCGGACTATTAGGATAATAATATGTCGCACGATTCTGGGTGCTTTCTTTTCTTTTTAGCTCAGAAAATTCTTCGAGTACACATACAACCTGCTCATAAGACATCGACATATAAACACTCCTTTTTGATAATTATGGAAATCATTACTAAAAGTATATCATTTCAATTTATAAGTTCGTAATTATTTTCTGACAACTTTCATATACTATTTCTAAAAACCTATATGGAGGAGTTTTTGACGATGAAACCTGAACATGTGGACCCAAAGGAAATGGAATTGCGTCAAAACAAGGATTTTATGGCTTCTCTAGATATGGTCGGTGAAGGTTCACCCATTTATCATCTGGATACAGAAGAATCAGCGGTTGAACCAGTCTCTGATAATAAAGAAAGTTCTACTTAATTGATAAAAATCAGTTATTCTCCTTTGAACAAAAAGAAATCCAGTAACTCTAAGAGTTACTGGATTTCTTTTTAAATTTGGGTTTCCATTGTTCAAGGGGCCCAGCCCTTCTCAAAACCATTCAACTCGGCATACTCATACAACTTCACAAACTGATAGAAGTCGTAAGTCTCCATGTATTGTTTAACATACACGTCACCTGTTTTCTTAAACAATTGGTTTCGTTCATCCAATTTATTGAGATAACGCTCAGCTGGCAATTTACTACCTTTGCTGGAATTGAGTGCAGAAGATGTGAGGACGAAATTCCATAACTCGTCACTATGGACGAAACTCCAGGGAACAAAATGATCCACTGCAATTGCTCGTTTTGCGACTTGTAATGGTCTATCCGTATAAAAACATGTGCTTCCTGAATGAGCCACAATCATTTTCTGAAATTGCTGCAGCGATTCACGTTGTGTTATGTTTTCAATTTCTTCTAGAAGAATCCCTTGAGTTAAGTCAGGGTTCTTTTTCTGAAGAAACTTTGCTAACTCATAGTTAATTAATTTGAAAATATTCGTTTGGTATTTCAATAAAAATTCATAGCATGATGCTGTGATAGTAAGTTTGCGCTGTTTTTTTGAAAACCCGTAAACCAGACCTTCTGTATCAGAAAATAAAGCACCGACTACATACTTTGCAATCACTTTACTCTCAATGCGTTTTATCAATTCGTGCTGCCGTATTTCTTGAAGCAAATCAAATGACACGCCACTTGGTATCAGAAATTCTAATTGAAAATCCTTTAATTCTTTTTCAATTTGTGCTTGATGCCCTTGTGAATACCCATTTCGAATGACTAGATTCCAATACAGCTTGGCAAAGGATTCTGCTAGTTGACCGAAGCTCACTTCTAGTACTTCATTCGTCTTATACAGATTTTCCAAAATTGCTCTTAACAAAGCGAACTTATAAGAAGTCGTTTTTATTGACTGGGATGAAAGAGTTTTCATGATAATAGACCACAACTGATCTTCAGAAACATGGTGATAGCTAGCTGTTCCTTCTTTTAGTTTCCACCCTTGGGTCATTATTATCATCTCTCTTCATCCAATTTATCGTTACTTGTAAGCAATCTTCCAATTGCCCTAATGGTAACATATTACATAAACTAGTTGTGCTAGTTTTTATAACGAAAGGATGAATATTATAATACTCTCTGTGCCCACATGAATTTTTGTTGTGTCCATGATCCCCAGATAGAAAAAGTCTGTACACTATTTGCCGTGTTTAGATTGCTAATCCATTGTCCATTGCCCATATAAATACCAACATGTGAAATAGTTATACCGTTGTTCGCAAAGAACATTAAATCCCCTTTTTTCATATTGCTAAATGAAATCGAAGTTCCAACGTGTGCCTGCTCCCTGCTAGTCCTAGGTAGTTGAACGCCAAATTTCGCATAAATATGCTTTGTCCAACTACTACAATCTGCCTTGTACGGTGCAAGGCTATAATCAGCCCCGTACACATATTTCGTTTGTGACTTAAGAACCTTGGCATAATCTACAAGATTTGATGCTTTGTCTGGAGTTCTTACAACAATAGATTGTCCAATATAGAGTTGATTAGGGTTTCCGATTTGCGGGTTTAATGATCGCAAATCTTGATAGCCCATTCTATATTTGTAGGCAATGCCGTTCAATGTATCACCTTTATGTACTGGATATGTTGCTCCTGCGACGCCTGAAAAAGAAAGGGCGAAAGTAAATGATAGAACCAAAATTTTTGTAAACTTTTTAATGGTATTTCATCTCCTTGTGATTGATTTGTATATTTTTCTTTCACTTGGTACAAAATCCGACAAACTTTTTGGCAAGGTCTACTATGTAACGCATAAAAATTATGTAGGTAAGCGTTTGCAATATGTAATTCTTTTTATAAAAATTGACATCTACAAATATTCATAACATTCTCTATCAAATGAATGTCCTAACATTTTTCGAGTATAGCATGCTTACTCAACTAGAAATGGTGGTAATTATTACCGACTATAATTCCTCATGGCTAAATCACTTTTTCCAATAATTACAATTAGCCACCATCAATAGTTAGTGATGGTGGCAGTCGTTAAGCTAGAATTTTGTATGATTACATCAATCATACAAAATGAAATTGCATGCAAAAAGTGGACGTCTAACAAGCCCCGAATATAAAATCTGTGGAGAAAAATGAGCCCTATATCTGCACTTACATTTGAACATGATGATAATGGTTGGAGTGGTAAGCGCCGACGAGTAACTGCAGGAACAGATCTTTTTTGCTCGTCGGGGAGTATGAGGACATGCCCGCAGAAAGCGTCCGTCTGTTTCTGTTTCTGCATCGCTTTGCTAGCTTCGAAACATGGAAGTGAGCTGCATCGCTTCGCTAGCTTCGAAACATGGAAGTGCGTTGAAACGGAAATCTGCCTCTACTCATATAAAAAGGGAACTGCCCTTAGTCATATATCGTAACTTTTAGGCTAGTTCCTTTTTCGTTTGACGTAACTTATTCGGCCAATAATCGAAATACTACCATTCGGTATACTCTGTTAGTAGAATCTCCAGCTTCATCAACTCTATTGACCTCAACAAACTCACATGTCTCCAATAGGTTGATCGATTTTTCATTGTTCTCTTCTGTGTAGGCTTCTAGCACTTTTAGCTTCATCACTTCAAAGCCATATTCGATAACACTTACTAATGATTCTTTCATTAGGCCCTGGCCTTGATAATCGGGAATTATCCCATAGCCTAATTCTCCGCTTTCCTCTTCCTCATTAAGATTCCAAATACAAATAGTGCCAATTACTTTATTTGATTGTATATGTTCAATTGCCCAAATAATCCATTTCTCTTCGTCGATTCCATGGTTCATTTTACTGATGTACGCTTTTGTTTCACCGGGATTTTTGTCTACTTTAGTATCTAAATATTCATACATACTGGGGTCTTTTCTCATTTCAAACATATCATTAGTATCATCAAGAGTAATTCTTCTTAATAGTAAATGCTCAGTTTCAATCGTCGGAAATGGTGTAAAATTCATCAGTTAGCCCCCTCTTGAAATTTATATGTATACACATTCTTGAGTCAAAAGTAACACTATAGTATGCTATTTATATCTATTATTATTTAACTACCATCTAACAGTGATAAGGAAGGCCAAGCCGTTAATTTTTAATAAACTTCTCTTCATATGTATCCTAGAAACTAAAGTACTTCAATCTTCAAACCATGAGAATAGGGGTGGTTTCATGCAATACAAAGGTAGATTTTATGCACTTGGAATTGTCATCTTGTTTAATATTCTTCGCTATTATTATCAGAAATATTTCGATTTCCCTAATCAATTTAATTACTTGATTTTAGCACCCCTCTTTTTACTCATCCCGTGGTGGGCTGGAAAACAATATGATCTCGCAAAATTCTATTCTGAAATTGATCCGTTAACCAATACGTATAATCGAAGAATAGTTAAAGAACATTTTCTAAGGCTAGAAAATAAAGTTAAGAAGGAAAATGGTCGAATTGGTATTGTGATGATTGATATTAATAACTTCAAAGGATATAACGATACATATGGACATGACAAAGGTGATCAATTATTAGTTGAATTTGCAGCACTTTTAAAGCAACATGCTTCAAAACATGATTTGGTAGCCCGTTGGGGTGGAGATGAATTTCTACTGATAGTTCCAAACATTACAGAAAATTTTAAAACTACCTATATAGCAGGTCTACATAACGAATTTAAAAAAGTTCAGTTTATTGAATCTACTACCATTAAAGCTTCTGTTGGCATTGCTGTTTACCCTAAAAATGGAGAAACACTTGAAACGTTAATCAATGCCGCAGACATTGAAATGTATAATTCTAAAAAAGCTATGA
This sequence comes from Paenisporosarcina macmurdoensis, assembly GCF_042658845.1. Lineage (NCBI taxonomy): Bacteria > Bacillati > Bacillota > Bacilli > Caryophanales > Caryophanaceae > Paenisporosarcina > Paenisporosarcina macmurdoensis. The sequence continues at coordinate 375,290 of NZ_JBHSRI010000025.1, read as the reverse complement.
AAAATAATTCATTAGAAACTGTACTTACCTAGTAAATATCAGTAAGCCCTCCCCTAAAGGAGTTGGCTTACTGATATTTTTTTACAAAGGTAAATTATTTAATAACAAATCGAGTTTCGCTATAGCCTTCTTTTGACTTTGTCACTTCTAAAATAGCAGGAATGGCTGTTTTTAATTCTTGAACATGAGAAATGACACCAATCATACGACCTGATTTTTGTAGATCAATTAGTGTATCAATGGATTTATTCAACGACTCCTCGTCCAATGATCCAAAGCCTTCATCAATAAACATGGTATCTATGGATACATTGCCTTGGAAGCTTTGAATGACATCCGCCATACCTAGTGCCAGGCACAATGAAGCATTAAATTTCTCTCCACCAGAAAGTGTTTTGACATCGCGTGTTTGACCGGTATAAGCATCATAGACATCTAATCCTAATCCACTCTGTTTCCCTCTTGATTCTTGACGTTCACTTCGAATTAAATGGAACTGTCCATTCGATAAGTTCTTTAATCGTTCATTCGCCGATACAATAATTTGCTCGAGGTATTCAATCTGCAAGTATCGCTCAAATGATATCTTCAAGCTATTCTGTCCTCTAATCACATCATATAAGTTGGTTATTTGATTGAACTGTTGTTCTTTCACAATGGCTTTTTTACTAGAGTCCATTATGTTAGTAACTAGATTACTAGCAGCTTTTTTGTAATCATTTGATTGATTGACTTCCTGTAAAGCCTTTTCATATATAAGCTTTAAAGTGGCCAGTTCGTTGTGCAAATCGTTTAAATCCACTTTCGTTTTGTTTGCAAGTTTCACTGCCAAGTCAGCTACTTGTTCAATCAGTGTATGTCGAGCTTGTTTAAACTCCATAATTTGCTCTTTTAATGAATGTCTCTCTGAATCTCTTAACTTCGCTTGTTGGTACATTTCTTCAGACTCAAAAGCCGAGGACTTGAGTGCCGTTCTAAATGCGACATCCGCTTTATCTTGTTTAGCCTTTGTTTCTTGAAAAGCATGTTCCGTGTGCACTATGGTCAACATCGAAGAAGAATGTTGTTCCCTAGCTTCTTGAAGTTGCTGTTGTACCACTCTCCAAGCATTCTCTAGTTTTGCTTTACGTTCATTTGTCTCGCGAATTTGTTGCTCTAATTGCGATAAAACGCGTACTTCTGTCGGAATCGATTGTAACTTGTCTTCATAGATCGCTTTGTTTTTTTCATAAGTGGATTGCGCTTCTTGATGAGTTGTTGCTATCTCTACTTTTTTTGCATCTAGTTCTTGCACCATAAGTGTTTGCTCTTGGTGTTGTTGCTTTATTTTACGAAGTTGATCTTTACCTTTTCGCATTTGAGCGACTTCAACATCTAGATTAAGTCGAGATTGCTCCAATTTATTATAAGTTTCACCAACCTGCTCTATATCAACACCAAATCTAGCGACCTCTAAACTTTTACTCGAGAGTTGCCCCATCAAAGCGTTTTGTTTTGCTAATGCATTTCGATAGTCATTGTCCACTCGATCCAAAGTCGATTTAGCTTGTTCTAACTGTTCTTTTGAAGGAGCAACTGTCTGATCTTGCTCATTCTTATTTGGATGTTGCTTACTACCACATACGGGACAAGCTTCTCCATCATGTAAATGGGCTGCCAAGACGCGGGCTTGATTCGTAAACCACTCATTTTCAAGCGTCATATATTCTGTTTTCACCGCATTAAATTGCACTTGTTTCTCAAGTGTTTCAGCTTCTAGCGCTTGCATCGATTGATGAATTGCAAGAAACTCATTTAACACCCTGCATTGTTCATTTAACTCGCTTAATCGTTGCAATTTATCATCAAAAGGAATCAATTGAAGATCGAGCCTATCCATATCCTGCTTTAACAAATTAGCAGATACATTTTTAGCGATTACTTGTTGCTCGATGGCCTGAACGTTTGCAGTTAACTTGACCACTTCACGTTCTAATACTTTTAACTCCGACTCTCTCGAAGTCATATCCTTTACAATTGGCAAGAAATCATTCAAACGTACGAGCGACTCGCTTAGTTTTTCACGAATTTCCTGCTTGTTCTCTTCTTCATTATATTGAAGGTTGACTTGCTCCAACTTTATCTTCGCTTTAGCCTCTGAAGTAACTGCTCCATTCCAAAGCTGCTGCTTTTCAAGAACTTCTTTTTGAAGTTCTCTGTAGTGTCGTTCGATTCCTTCGATTACACTTGCACGCTCTGCTTTTTCAAGTTGCTTCTCTTTGCCTTCAAATAAAGGCAACTGCTCCGTCAAAGTAGCCAGTTTCAGTTCCTTTGCTTCCCATTCATCAAATTGTTCATTTAAGCTCTTGGATTGATGAAATTCAGCCGACTTGCTTGTGTGTTTCTGGTAAGCCTCTTCGTATTTAGAGTGATCTTGGCGAATTTTCTCTTCATAGTAGGAAGCTTCTTCTTCCAACCCCGAAATGACTTGGTGAATATTGTAATGATCTTGAGTAAGCACCTCAAATATGGTGGATTCCCTTTGTGGAAACGATGCACCGATATTCTGAATGTAACTATTAGTCGTACGCTGCTCAATTTTCAGTTCTTCTTCAGAAAGTGTTCTCTTTTTCTTAAGACGCTCACTAATCATTTTATATGGCTCTGTTTTAAAAATTTTCCGCAATATATCTTCTTTGTTTTCTGTCTCAGACGTTAGCAGTTTTCGAAATTCACCTTGTGGAAGCATGACAATTTGGATGAACTGATTTTGTGTTAATCCAATAATTTCTTCCACTTTCACATTAATTTCCGAGACAATTTGTCGTTCAACACACGGAACTTCACGGTCTATTAGCTTTTCATAAAACTCATATTTTTCGCCGGTTGATCCTTTATTCCCTTTTTTCACATGCCCCATTTGACGAAGGATTCGATACGTCCTATTATGAATTTCGAATTCTAGTTCTACAGCTGTATGGACATTGTCTTCTGCAAAGTCACTGCGCATGATTCGTGATTCACTACGATCTGAACCACTTGCTGATCCATATAAGGCAAAACAAATCCCGTCAAAAATGGTTGTTTTTCCAGCTCCAGTGCTACCTGATATAACAAATAACTGGTTTCCCTGTAGCTCGTTAAAATCAATTACTTCTGTATATTTATAAGGGCCAAAAGCGGTCATCTTTAAGGTGATGGGTCTCATATTTTCAGCCCTTCTTTCTTATAAGGGCTTGTGATTTCCTGTTGCTCAAGTAAAAACTCTTGAAGTACTTCTTTAAAAATGCCCTCTGTTTCCTCAGATGCCTGTACCCCTTTTACTTCTTCGTAGAAGGCGTTAAATAACGCTAAGTCGTCCATTTTACGGCGTGATCCAACCGTGCTTTCTTCATTGTCCTTCTTAGCAGACACTAGTTTACGTTCTACATGCATCGCATTTGGATAAACAGAACGTATCTTTTCCATTGGAAATAAAATCGGCGTTTCATCTAGCAGTTTCACAAACACAAAATCGTGATTCATCTCTTGAAGTAAAATGTCTTCCATTTTCCCTTCAATCGTTCGAATATCTCGATTAGATGTCAGTAAACGTTTTTCTACAGTGACGTTTCCTAGCTCGTCCATTTTAACGATATGGAATCCTTTTTGATGATGTTCTTCTGAAATTGAGTATTTTAAGGGAGAGCCCGAATAGCGAACGGTCTCATTCAAAACATAATGTGCTTGATGCAAATGCCCAAGTGCCGTGTAGTGAAAGTTTTTAAAATGTGAAGCACTTACATACTCAGCTCCACCAATTGCGAGCGGCCGTTCCGAATCACTCGTATTCTCCTCTTCTTCTCCGTGAGGTGTCACAAAAGCATGTCCTACCAACACATGTCTTTTCGATGAATCCATAGAAGACTCAATGTGTGCAACTATGTTCTTCATTGCATCATCATGCGTACGAATTTCTTCATCTTCTAATTCATGACGAACTTGAGACGGATCAGCGTAAGGCACTAAATGGAAATGAACTTCCCCAAACTCATCTTGAATCACAACTGGTTCCATATCCTTTTTCAGTTGACCCGTAATATAAAGACCATTCGATTTCATTATGCGGCTACCAAAATTCAAACGACCAGGGCTATCATGATTACCAGAAACTGCGATGACTGGTGTTTTTAATTTCAAGACGATTGTTTCAAGTACCTCATCCAACAAATTTACTGCGTCAGTCGGTGGCACCGCTCGGTCATATAAATCCCCTGCAATAATAACTGCATCTGGTTTTTCCTCAGCAATCGCCTTAGTAAATTGTTGCAACACAAATCGCTGTTCGTCTGTCATCGAAACACCCTGAACAAGCTTTCCTAAATGCCAATCGGCAGTGTGAAATAATTTCATAATAAGCTCCTCTCGTATTCATCCGGTCTTGTATTTCAATAGATATCTTACTTATATTTTACTATTATATGAAGCTAAATGAAATTTCCAAAATAAGTATAAGTATACATGATAACTCCCTTGGAAGAAGGAATATGGTCATGTGAAAAAGCCATTCCTATTTTTAAACAAAAATAGGAATGGCTTTATTGTATTAATTCGTTGCTCTCATTCGCAAGGCATATTTTATGGTTTTGATCAGGATCATTAATGGAGACAGTAGCGAGATAACCAGTGCCCACTCGATAAATGTATTGAACATATTCCAACCGCCTTCTTGTTCGAACGAACTACTCATCCAAAGATAGAAGACTACAATTGCAAACGTATATAAAATAACTCCCGTACTAGCTAATAAAACTTTTCGAACTTGCGCATTCTGCTCTGCAACGTCATATGTAAATCTTGGGATTTCTTCTCCCTCCGCATACTCTTGAGACCATAAAGAGTGCTTGGTCAACGAATACGGTGAAGTGAATTTCAGTTGCCATCCTGCGCTTTTATGAATATCAGCATAAGACGGTGTTGTTTTGATTTGATAATCGCAAACAAAGGAAACATGACTTGGTGTTCCTTTTTCAAATATGAAATTGGTACCAGATTTCCCGACTCGGATCAAATGGCTTCCTTCAGCAGCCATTTCAGACAACCATTTTTCCAATAAATCCGGCGCATACATCCAGCCAACTTTCCACTTCGTAAATGTCTTACCTAAAGTTTTATTCTCATTTACAGCTGAATTGAAGTATTTCCGTTCAAACGCCTTTAACTTAATTGTAATGAAAATAGTAAGTACTAGGATGGATATTACCGACATGAAATATACGGTCGCAATCCACCAGTAAGGACTTGGTTCAACAGAATTAATATCTGTTAGTAATGCCCAGATTAAAAGAAACATCGAAAGGAATGGCATTACACAAAACATTGCTAACCCAGCCAGAATATAGAAGTGAACCCGATTCCTTTTCAGAAGTCCTTCACGTGAAGGATATATGGAGATTCCTTTACTGTCGTTCTTCAAGAATCTCCAATTGCCTGTAGAGAATACATCTTGCCAGTTTGATTCCTTTATAACTTTAGATAAGGGAGTTCTGGATTTATCAAAAACAACTTGAAATTGAACTTCCTCAGCTGGACCTTGTTCAAATGTAAATATTCGAGTAAAGCGATTGACGTTAATTAACCGATTCCCTTGCAATGAGAGTTTCGAAAGCCAAGGCTCTGTCTTCTCGGTATCGTAACTCCATAACGGTCTCCACTTCTTGGTCGTCATTTGAATTCCCCCTCATACAATAAGGCACTTGCATGCAATTCTTTTAATCTGTTTACTTCATGGCGCATTAACTCTTTTCCTACATCTGTAATCTCATAAATTGTTTTTCTCTTTTCATCTGCATAGACCGTTATGATTTCATCACGCTGCATTTTCGTTAATGTACCGTAAATTGTTCCCGATCCAAGTACTAGCCGTCCCATCGTTAATTCTTCTACATGTTTAATAATGCCGTAACCATGGCGGGGTATGGTTAATGACAAGAGAATATAAAATGCCGTCTCCGTCATTGGAATATATAATTTTAATATTTTTTCGATTTTCATCTGTATCACCGCTTAATTATTTACTATGTCACACCATGACTATATCACGACGTGACATATATGGTCAATTAGTATTCGGAATAATCAACAAACTATTGAAGGCACAAAAAAACCTCGGTATTCAACATTGAGAGGAGGTTAATATATATACATTTCAAGTATCAAGTTTGAATATCAATTACCGTAGGCATGAAAACTTCAATAATGATCTGCTTTGTGTCCTGCTGTTAAATGCAAAAAAACACCTATAGGAATTCAATTCCTAAGGTGTTTACACTGTTTCTAACTTATCAAGTTTTCGATCAAAAATGATATTACCAAATGGAATAAAAGCAACAATAACAGCTATCACGCTATAGACAAACGGCCATTTTACGATAAAAGTCATATATGCAATCATTAGGCAGTAACTGACAAATAGGAACCCATGAATCGAACCAACAACACTGACTGCTTCTGGCATTCCAAAGAAATATTTTAAAGGCATCGCCAGGAATAACAAGATTAATAGCGAGCTTCCTTCCAATAATCCCATAAATCGAAACCGCTTAAGTGGTTTTTCAGACATTATAACCCCTCCTGCTTTCTACACTTTTCATTATAGAGAGCCTACAGGTATGAGTACAGTCAAACAGTCGAGTTTAGTAGCTATTATTCACATTGCCTTCAATGATTTGTCACAGTTTGCCTTCTACTTATTTATGACAGGTATCCAAATCTCTGAATAATAATCGGACTTTCCAGCATCATCATTCGAATATACTTCCATTTCAGCCGACCCGCTAGGGCGATAAGAACTCGATGGGAACCATTCGCTATAGATTTTCTCCCACATCGATTGAATCGCATGCGGCATCGGTCCCACTACTTCAAATACAGCATAAGTCGCTGCGGGAATCTCCAAACGTTCATAACGTTCAGGTATCTCGTTTCCTTCATAAGCCGCAGCAATCCAATACTCCATGGTGCTTGTTGCTGTATCTATCATGCGACAGACCCCTAGCATCCCTTTCACTACGCCATTATTCAACGAGGTTAATTGATCATTCACTCCGTTTTGATGAACCTCTTGCCACATCTTTGGAATCTCGCGTGTATTTTCTCCGTTCTCACATGAGAACTCTCTTTTCACACCAATAATCGGAAAAGCCTCTTTTTCTTCAATTCGCACCTTCATCGGTAATGCCCCTTTCAATTGTACAGAGATGACTAAACGATTGTAGGAAGTGAACCCTTTGTTCGAAGATCGTGCTTCAGAAGGGGACATCCCATGCTGTCGCTTGAAAGCCTTCGCAAAAGATTCCGGTGTCTCATAGCCGTATTTAAATGCTATATCGATTACTCGGACATCTGTCAAAGCGAGTTCCTGCGCAGCCAGTGTCAACCGACGGCGACGCACGTACTCCATCACACTCATATCCGTCAGAACCATGAAAATCCGTTGAAAATGAAATACGGATACATTGGCTTCTGCTGCTGCATCCTCCATTTTAAACGCGGATTCCAAATGATTCTCCAAAAAATCAATCGACCGTTGTAATGAATCCATCCAACTCATTTCTTCACCTCGTAAACCTACTTTACTTCTAATTCGACACTGAATCCTGTCTTTTCCTGCTCGTTGCGGACAGGTGCACAGATTTCTTCAGTATGAGCGAATGCTCAGTCTGACTTTTTAGCGTTCACGTCTGACTTTTCGGCATCGACGTCTGAAAAATAGCGGTTCACGTCTGACTTTTCGCCTTGGACGTCTGAAAACCCTATTAAAGTTCCTCCTATGCTAACAGAAACGGCTGCCAGTCTCTCCGGCAGCCCTATTATAAAGTTTCTAAATCACTTTCATTCAATACTTGCCCCACTCGCTATGCTCTGTGGGTGTTTCTGTCAGTGAATCGAATCTCAGTCTGACTTTTTAGCGTTCACGTCTGACTTTTGGGCATCGACGTCTGAAAAATAGCGGTTCACGTCTGACTTTTCGCCTTTGACGTCTGAAAATCATATTAAAGTTCCTCCTATGCTAACAGAAACGGCTACCAACTCTTTGGCAGCCCTATTATAAAGTTTCTAAATCACTTTCATTCAATACTTGCCCCACTCGCTATGCTCTGTGGGCGTTTCTGTCAGTGAATCGAATCTTAGTCTGACTTTTTAGCGTTCACGTCTGACTTTTGGGCATCGACGTCTGAAAAATAGCGGTTCACGTCTGACTTTTCGCCTTTGACTTCTGAAAACCCTTTTTAGGTGGTGTGACACTTTGTTCAAATTATGGTTAAATGACATCAACAGCTTTGTAAAGGAGATTACCCATGCTCATTCACGGACACCTAGTTAAAGGAAACGATATCGACCAAGAAACTCGTTGCTTACACTATCATAGTGAAATCGATCGTATCGCCATCAAGTTTTATTGTTGCGATACATATTATCCTTGTTTCTCTTGTCATGAAGAATCAGGTTGCAACTCTGCACAAGTTTGGCCAAAGGATCAATTCCATCAAAAGGCAGTTTTGTGTGGTTCTTGCGGACATGAATTGACCATTGATGAATATCTGTCTTGCAAATCCGTTTGTTCTCGTTGCCATAAGGCATTCAATCCAGGTTGCAACCTTCATAAACATCTATATTTTGATGTGTAATGTCACATTCAAATTTAATTATTTTGAAGGAGTGCTTCTTGTTCCTTTAAAAACTGTTCGAATGCTTCTACATTCCATTCATTTCTCCTTGCCGACTCTACAGCTTCTTTGGCATAGGCCAGTGATTTTTCTTTATCGACGTGGAAGGCAACTTCTGATAAATGTTTATACATTGTGGGATCGAAATGATATAAGAGTTGTCTTTCTAATATTTCCAAGGCTTCTGAATATCTTTCTTGATTCACATACATATTCCCTAAATACGTATATAAAAGGGAAGCTTCGTTAAAATATTCACCTCTCTCTTCCATATATAAAAGCATTTGTTTTTCCGCTTCTGCTTCATCTACCAGCATCAGATTCTCAAACCCACTAATATCCTCCATATTAGTCTCGAATATTTCATGGTATGTATCTAAATCTAGTGAAGTTAATTTGGTAAATGCAGATGTGAAACCTTTTTCTTTTTTCGTCTCTGATACGAGATCTGTGATGATATTTTCATCATGTTTATAAATTAAGTATTCTATTGCATATAACATTTGGAGATAATTATCCTCCGTGTAGCCTTTGTGACCATCTTCAGTTTCCATTACTTCCAACTCCATCAATGGTTGTACTTCAGCTATTTGCTCAATGTGCTCAGGAAATACTCGTTGTGCAAAAGACATCGCTACCCCCTCATGAACCCAATTAGGAATATCATCTACGTCTACCTTGAGATCCTCTATGTATTTCACGAAATAAAAATGGGCCATTTCGTGACTAAAAAGATTCTCCAATTGTGAATTCGTATAATTTTTATTAAGGTGTATCATTTCAGACATCTTTAAATAGAGACTCCCCTCATCAGATGAAGTGTCTACTTCCTTTATTTCATTAGACAAGTAAATATCTAAATCCGCTTTAGCCAATTCCAATTCAGCTTGATTAAACCAACGTTCTTGCTGGGCTGCTATCTCAGGCCACGAGTCTTCCAATCTTTTCACAAGTGCTTCATCACCCTTTTGATAATGCACTGTGAAGAAACCCATGTTTTTTTCTTGATCGGTATCAAAATAAATACTTAACAATGTATCTTTATTCTGTTTAACCAATACCCATCCACTTACTAAGCAGATGGCTAGTACACTTAATGTAATCCCCGAAATCCAAAAAATTTTCTTCTTGATCATATTCGCCTCCTTTAAAGGCCCTACTCTTGCTTTATCACTTTAGTTCTTCATAGATTCTGATATTGAAACTGTTAAATCGCAGCTGAGGAATTACCTTTAAATCCATAAATATACAAATGCGATTTTAATAATCTTATCTCAATGCCATGGATTATTCCTCACTATTTTCAAAACTCTGTAATATGTTCCCTAAGAGTGTCCACTTTCCCACACCCCCTTTCTATATAAGCATTGAAAGGAGGTGGTAAACATGGCAATCATCGACTTTAAACAAGCTGTGGTTCGTTTGACGTTTGAGGCAGGTTATACACTTGATGGCAAGGTGATCAAGAAATCCTCAACGTACCGAAATGTGAAACAAAGCGCAACTAGTGATCAGTTGGGCGATGTAGTAAGTATTTTGTCTGGATTCTCTTCACGACCAATACTTGCTGCTGAAAAGATTGAAACAGGCGACATCCAAAACTAATTAGAAAGGGGGAAATGACCAATGGCAAAAGTATTAGAAATGCTGTTTGATACAGCAGAAGGCAAGAAGTACACGATTTCTGTGGACGAGCCTCGTGCAGACTTGACTGGTGCTGAAGTAGACAGCGGTATGCAGGCATTACTCGCAAGCAACGCTTTCTTCGTAGACGGTGCGAATCTTGTCTCCGCTTACCAAGCTCGTGTTGTTGAACGTACCGTAACTGAATTATAAAAAGAAAAATGGCTGCCACAAGTTACATTGTGTGCAGCCATTTTTGGAAAGGAGGGACCACTTATGAACGAGTGGCTGACAGTAATCCAAGAAGTAGGGTTTCCGATTTTCGTGTCATTCTATTTAATGCACCGCGTCGAAACGAAACTTCAAATGATTCATGAAGCCTTGATTTCGTTGAAGACCACATAGCCAAAAGGACCTTTCCTCAGCGGGAAGGTCCTTTTTGTTACTGTACTCACTCTTTAAAAGGATTTTTCCATTCCATTAACAACCCGTAATTCAAAGACTCTTCATCATCCAAATAATCGGCTACAATCGCAACTGGTGTCCGACCGCAACGGAGTAAAAATGAAATGACCGGATCTCGCAACTCTCCTGCTACGACTGCCTCCACATAACTTTCTGGCGAATGCACGTCTGCATGTCGATGATATCCAGACATTCGCCCACCTCCTAGCACACGATCCAATTTATCCTCAATAACTCGCTCATACATCGACTGAATCAAAAGCTTCCCGAGATCCAACTTTCTAAATGCAGGCTTTACACTAACATCTACAATATACAAAGTCTTACCATCCCGCAGATGCGTGCGAATATATCCTGAATCTGTCACTTCTTCCCATGTATGCTGCGGGTTTTCTGGATCAAAATCGACCAGTAAACTTGTGATCGACCCCACAAGTTTGCCATCTATTTCCACACAAATCGCCCCTTGCGGAAATAGCTCTACATGACTCATCAGCTGTTCCCGATTCCACCACAATTCGGAAGGAAAAGGTGGCGGGAAACTTTCCCTTTGTATCTCAATCAAGCCTTCAAAATCATTCACATTATAATTACGCAAAGTTGCTAAAATCAGCTTCCCTTCCTGAACAACATACTGCGATTTTCGATACATCGACATTTCACCTCTATTCGATATTTGTTACACCATATACCTACTATAGAATAGCGACGGACCAAACTTCAACAGACATACTTTCAAAAAGTACTCACTTGGTTTACATGAGATACGACTGAAGATGCAATTCCAGCAACACTCTCTATAATTTATTAAATCATAAAGTGTAACTCTTCAACACATTGAACAGTCTAATTTGGTAAATGAAGGGTGGTCTACAGATGAAAAAGATGATGAAAGTACTATCGACAACAGTTATCGCCATCGCTTTAGCAGGTTGCGGAACAGCGGCAGACACAAATGAAAAAGAAGATACCAACACAGGCTCTGGCAATGAAAACAGTGGAATTGTAGCTGGCTCTATCGTTCCAAGTCTTACGGAAGAAGTAACAGATGGAAATCACCAATATGTATTTCAACTTAAAAATGACAAAGCAGAAAATGTCACCTTGACGATGAATAGCTCCATGTTTTTTGATTATCACTTAATTGACTCAACAGGAACGGGCGTTTACAAGGATTCAGACAACAAAATGTATACACAAATGTTGCAGGAAAAAACACTTAAACCAGGTGAAGTCTTAGAAATGAAATTTGACGCCACAGAAGGACTAGCTAAATTGCCAGCAGGAACTTATACGCTTGAGGCGTGGTCAACTGCCAATGAAGCAGAGGATTGGAAGGCATCAACGGAAGTGACATGGGACGGAGCAGCAAAGAGTGATTCAGCCACAACAAACGGTAAATTAAAAGTAGAGGAAACTACTGTTACCTATGTAGGACGACAAGATCTAAACTCGATTGAAGTCACAAATGAACAAAATGAACCTGAAGCCATGAGATTAGCTGATGTAGCAAAACCTTTCTTTGATGAATTAGTAGAAGGAACAAAAATCACTGTTTCTTACGTCATCATCGACGGACAAAAAGTCATCCAATTTGCGACAAGCGAATAACATCAGGGCTGTATATTACATGTATAAAAATAAGGACCATTCAGGTTTTTCAACTGAAGTGGCCCTTATTTTATATATAGGAAAGTTTCCCATGACTCAATTCACTCTCATACTAATGAGAATGAGCACGATACCACTAAAGAGACAAATCATTCTTGTTAATGAGATTTTTTCAGCAAGACCTATCATTCCGATTCCAGTTGTTGCAATTAATATAAAAGGACCCACTAAGGCCAATAGGGTGTTAATATAAAAAGCTTTTTCTAAATCGTTAAACTTCAGCATCAACATTGCTGCTGTAACCTCAATACTCCCCCCAATAAGCCTAAATACAATCATAAATAGAAGTGCCTTTTCTATATTAAAGACGACGATCACCCTCTACAATTATTCGGAAATTCTATGTAACTCAAACGTTATTACCTTCTTTCCAAAACCTCCTTTAGCTTGTCTCTTTGTAAAGTATATGTATGCTTATCTTGTTATATCAGTAGTTCATCCCACGCTAAATAGCGGTCTGTATTTTTGGAGAAGAAAAAATGTCCGTCTCCAGGCGAATGGACGAAAACAACACTTAAATGAACAGAAACTCTTTTAAATGGTCAGAATGTAAAATGAATGGACAGAAAGACCGACTGAATGGACGAAAACATCAAATGAATGGACAGAAACTGTTTTATCAAATCAATCTATGCTTTGATACTAGTTTTATTCGGCTTCAAGCTTGATTTATTCCGCTTCATTTGCTGTTTATTCCGCTTCACCCATTTACCTCCTAAATGAACGCAGTAAAAAGCAGCATTGTGAGTAGAATTTTCTTCTACTAGTATGCTGCTTTTTGCGTGATGAGCTATTTCTCCAATGATTTATAACAAAACCACCAGTCTAAGCATTGCACATCGCCTTGTTCCGCTTCTTCCATACGTTTTTGTGCTGCCATGACATCTCTTGGTGGTGGAATGATGACTTGATCACCTAAATATTCATTATTCGGCCAGTTTACTGGCGTTGCTACACTGTTTTTCACACTAACTTGGAGGGCACTCAAAACCCTCAGGATTTCATCGATATTTCTACCAACAGATGGAGGATAATTTAGCGTTAATGCAATAACGCCGTTCGGATTTAATATGAATACTGTCCTGACTGTTGAAGATCCCAGTTCAGGTGAAACCATGCCTAATTGTAGGGCAACTTTTCCAAGTTGATCAGCAATAATGGGAAATGTGATTGATACATTGAAATGATCCCTAATCCATTCTATCCATTTCATATGAGCAAAGACATCATCGAGTGATAACCCAATCAACTCTGTGTTCAGCCCTTTAAATTCTTCTATTTTATTTTGAAACGCAATAAACTCGGTTGTGCAAACCGGTGTGAAATCGCCTGGATGTGAAAATAACACAACCCATTTCCCGGCGTAATCATCTGGTAACTTCTTTTTCCCTAATGTAGTATCAACCTCTACACTGGGAAACCGTTCGCCTAAAAGAGGTGGACAACCTGATTGTTTCAACCTTCTCTTTCCTCCCTATACATGAATTGCACTCCTTCTCATGTATATGCTCATGGTTACGGTTCCGTGCTGTTCACATTTTCTAAAAAGGAAAAGGGTTAAACTGTAAATCGGAAAATGCTTTATTCAATTTCTCCTGTCCATGAAGACATACCTTGAGATACATTGACTATAGTGTGTTTTTCTTCAAATAAAATGTCACTAGCTTGTTTCGAACGGTTTCCACTCTGACAAATGACAATGTATTTCTCGTCGGTATTCAATCCTTCGAAGTTTCCTTGTTGTAAATCAGACAAGGGCTTGTTAGCTGCTCCTGGAATATGTCCCGCTTCAAATTCAGAAGGCTCACGTACATCAAGAACCTTATATCCTTCATCCATTTTCGTTTGTACATCATCTATATCTATTGTTTCGTAACTTTCTTCTGATCCGCATGCAGTCAGTACCAACATGGCGATCACTAGCAATCCCAATAACTTTTTCATATACTCTGCCAACTCCTGTAGTTTACTATTTTTGTTTTAAGTCTCAACACTAATCAAATCGCGGAATATTTCCCTTCCAACATTATACCCCCACGGGTTTAAAAATAATATAAAATTGCTTAGATCTTATAAGTATACATAAATAATCGCATAAACATGCAATTCCTCTTGCTAAACAAAAAGTAATGTAAATAGTAATCCCCCTCCTTCACCTCTATAAACTACTTTATATGTACAAAAACACAAAACAATTCAGAAAAATAAAACTTTTATATTTTTGTATAAAAATGCTTCACAGCTTATAAATATCATGATACACTCATTTTAACGCATAAACATACACATATAGGAGGAATTATACATTATGAAAAAATGGAATTTAATTGGTTCACTTGCTTTAGGAACAATGTTACTTGCTGCATGTGGAGATGATTCAGCGAAAAACACAGATAAAGAAACAGCAGACACTGAGGATAAAAAAGTGTTAGAAATGGCAACTTCAGCAGATTTTCCTCCATTTGAATCAAGGGACACGGCTGGCGAATTTGAAGGCTTTGATATTGACTTAGCTAACTACATTGCCGATGAGTTAGGATATGAACTTAAAATTCAAGACATGAAGTTTGATGGGTTGATTGGCGCATTGCAAAATGATCGTGTTGATATGGTTCTTTCCGGAATGTCCGCTACCGATAAACGTAAAGAAAACGTCGACTTCTCAACTGAATATAACCACTCTGGGGAAATGTTCATTACATTAAAAGATTCAAAACTTCAAACTATTGAAGACTTAGAAGGCACAACGCTTGGGGTTCAGCTTGGTACAATTCAAGAAGACGGTGCGAAAAAAATCAAAGCAGATACAGTTGATTTTGAAATTAAAGCTGTTGATAACGCGAACGTTTTAATCCAAGAGTTATTGTCTAACCGCATTGATGCTGCCTATATGGATAAAGCTGTAGCACAAGGATATATGGCTGAACAAGATCTTGCCGGGTTTGATGATCCGACTTCTAGCTCACCAGGAATGGGGATCGCTTTCCCTAAAGGCAGTGATTTGGTAGAAGAAGTAAATGCTGTCCTGAAAAAAGCAGAAGAAAGTGGAAAACTTCAAGAACTAAAAGACAAGTGGTTATCGGAAGAATAGGAAGTCACACGTTTTTCGAATGAATGACTGTGAATATAAAAATGAAATGAGGTGTAAGGTTTGAATTTAGACTTTGGTCAAATCACGCCTTATATTCCTTTTATGTTAGAAGGAATTTGGGTTACGTTAAAATTTGTTGGAGTTGCATTAATCGTTGGATTTATTTTAGGAACTGTTTTGGCCCTGTTTAAAATCGGTAATATAAAGATATTAAATTGGTTTGCTATTGCTTATACTTCCATTTTTCGCGGAACGCCATTAATTCTTCAGTTAATGACATTCTACTTTGCCATCCCTCAGCTGACCGGCTATGATATTTCACCATTCTTATCAGCGGTTCTCGCTTTTGGTTTGAATTCAGCAGCATACATTTCTGAAATTATTCGCGCTGGAATTCAAGCTGTGGATAAAGGACAAACGGAAGCTGCCATGGCATTAGGTGTTCCTTATAGACAAATGATGAAAGACATCATTTTACCGCAAGCTTTGAAAAATATTCTCCCAGCACTTATGAATGAAGTCATTACACTAACAAAAGAATCGGCACTTGTTTCTACCATCTCCGTGTTAGATTTAATGCGTCGTGCACAAGTGGTCGGTGCGGATATTTATCGGAATTTCGAACCATTGCTTTTCGTCGGTTTGATTTACTGGGTAATGGTTTTCGGTCTTTCAACGATTGGAAAAGTGCTTGAAAGGAGGTTGAAGGTTAGTGATCAAAGTTGAACATCTCACCAAGAAATTCGGCAAAAACGAAGTGTTATGTAATATTTCTACAGTAATTGCAAAGGGAGAAGTCGTTTCTATCATTGGTCCTTCAGGCTCAGGAAAATCTACATTTCTTCGCTGCATAAATATGTTGGAAACTCCGACGTCTGGAAAGATTGTGATTGATAATCAGGACTTAACCGATTCAAAAACACCTGTAAACAAAATGCGTCAACGCATTGGCATGGTGTTTCAGCATTTTCACTTGTTCCCTCATTTAACGGTTATTGAAAACCTAACATATGCACCCATGAAAGCTAAAGGCGTCAATAAACAAGTTGCCGTGGAAAAAGCTCGCGAATTGCTAAAAAGAGTAGGTTTATCGGAGAAAGAAACGGCCTTTCCAAATAGCCTTTCTGGAGGCCAAAAGCAACGTGTCGCGATTGCTCGTGCTCTTGCGATGGAACCAGAGCTTATGCTTTTTGATGAACCAACGTCTGCCTTAGATCCCGAAATGGTAAAAGAAGTATTGGACGTTATGAAAGACCTTGCAAAGTCAGGGATGACAATGGTCGTGGTAACACACGAAATGGGCTTTGCACGTGAAGTTGCAGACCGCATCCTATTTCTCGATCATGGCGTTTTACTAGAAGAAGGCAAACCAGCTGAATTCTTTAGTAACCCTAAAACGGCTCGAGCAAAAGACTTTCTGGATAAAATATTATAATTCGAAAACAAACCCAGTGGCTAAGTGCCACTGGGTTTTGTCATAGTCTAATTTAGCTTTCATTTAGCTTCTGTTGCTGCTACTTCCACTTGTTGAAACTGTTCCGCTTCCGTTGATCCAGACAAGGCTGTTGTAGACGATGTTCCACCTGAAATAACGAGTGAAACTTCATCGAAGTAACCAGTTCCGACCTCACGCTGATGTCGGGTGGCTGTATAGCCATCTTGTTCAGCTGCGAACTCCGCTTCTTGTAACTCAGAATAGGCTGCCATGCCACGTTCTTTATAGCCTTTCGCAAGTTCGAACATCCCGTAATTCAATACATGGAAGCCAGCAAGTGTAACGAATTGGAATTTGTAGCCCATCTTCCCAAGCTCTTGTTGGAAGCTTGCAATTGTTTCTTCATCCAGTTTCTTTTTCCAATTGAATGAAGGTGAGCAGTTATATGCAAGCAGTTTGCCAGGGAATTTCGCATGAATGGCTTCAGCAAATTTTCTAGCTTCATCAATATTCGGTTCAGACGTTTCACACCAAATCAAGTCGGCATAAGGTGCATAAGCTAAACCTCGAGAGATAGCTTGATCGATGCCGTCATTCGTATGATAGAAACCTTCTGGCGTGCGTTGCCCTGTAATAAATGAATGATCATATGGATCCACATCGCTCGTAATTAGATTAGCTGCATTTGCATCTGTACGCGCAATAATTACGGTTGGTACACCCATTACGTCAGCTGCTAATCTTGCAGCAATCAGATTGCGGATGGCAGTTTGAGTAGGAAGTAATACTTTGCCTCCTAGGTGACCACATTTCTTTTCAGAGGAAAGTTGGTCTTCTAAATGCACTCCACCTGCTCCCGCTTCAATCATCGCTTTAGTTAATTCAAATACATTCAGTGTTCCACCAAACCCAGCTTCCATATCCGCTACAATGGGGGCATACCAATATGTATCGCCCTTACCCTCCGCTTGCTGAATTTGATCAGCACGTTGCAATGTTTGATTAATTCGTTTCACCACTTGTGGTACGCTATTGCTTGGATATAAGCTTTGGTCTGGATACATATGCCCTGAAAGATTGGCATCTGCAGCTACTTGCCAACCACTCAAGTAAATGGCTTTTAATCCCGCTTTTACTTGTTGCATCGCTTGATTTCCAGTCAGTGCGCCAAGTGCATTTACATAGTCTTCTGTATTCACAAGAACCCATAGTCTGTTAGCACCTAAAGTAGCCAGTGTTTGTTCAACTACGATTGAACCTCTTAATTTGATAACCTCTTCAGCTGTATACGGTCGTTCTACACCATTCCAACGATCCTCACTCCAACTTTTCGTTAATGCTTCAGCTTGCTGTTTGCGATTTCCCATTTTTTCAATCTCCCCTTTAATTTTATTGTATTAATACACATACACATTATACTCCTGTTATATAACAGATAGACCAAAAAAATTTAATCGATATCTGCACAACACTGAATGCACTCTTTGAAACTAGTAAAATCTTGCCCGCATGTTAGACATGTATTCAGTAGTCTTATGTCACTCTTCGAATTGAAAAACACTCCTTGTGAATCATCTTTTGAATTGAATTCTCTTTTTTTCTCCTGCATGTAAATCCCTCCATTTTTTTGTTTTTTTTTATTAAGCCACGTTATAGAATGCTGTTGATGCTCGACACCAACAAGAATGTAGTTTTCATACTTGTTGGCTCATATGGAACGAGTTGCTAGCGCAAATTGATGTTAAACAACAACTTCTTACAAAAGCCATGGTCTAATTTTTTGCATACAAGCGATTCTTAAACTCTTGACGACGACGATGTAAAATAGGCTCAGTGTAACCATTTGGTTGGTTTTTACCTTGAAAAATAAGTTCACAAGCTGCTTGGAAAGCAATCGAGCGATCAAAATCTGAAGACATAGGTTGATATAATGGATCTTCACTGTTTTGTTCATCCACGACTTTGGCCATTTTCTTTAACGTTTCCAGTAGTTGATTGTCTGTGCAAATCCCGTGGTGAAGCCAATTTGTCATATGCTGGCTTGAAATCCGCAACGTAGCCCGATCTTCCATTAACCCTACATTATGAATATCAGGCACTTTTGAACAACCTATACCATGCTCAACCCACCGAACCACATATCCTAGTAACCCTTGTGCATTATTGTCGAGCTCTCGTTGGATATCATTTGCAGACCATTTTTCAGTGGATATTGGTAATGTTAAGATGTCCGCATTTCTGTCTAGAGTCTCCTGCTTCAAGATTTCTTGAACTGCTGTTACTGACACTTGATGATAATGCAGAGCATGCAAAGTTGCTGCCGTTGGGGATGGTACCCATGCTGTATTTCCTCCAGCTTTCAAATGGCCCACTTTTTGCTCCATCATATCCTTCATACGATCAGGCATTGCCCACATCCCTTTACCAATTTGGGCACGACCTGGTAGACCACAATTTAATCCTGTATCAACATTTGATTTTTCATAAGCTTGTAGCCATTTTGAATCTTTCATTTCATTTTTCCGAATGACAGGACCCGCTAGCATTGAGGTATGAATTTCGTCACCCGTTCGATCCAAAAAGCCTGTATTAATAAAAACAATTCGGTTTTTTACTTCACGGATACAGTTTTCAAGATTAAGAGAAGTTCTTCGCTCTTCATCCATAACCCCAATTTTTAACGTATAGCGTTCTAGCCCAAGTAAATCTTCCACTCGATTAAACAGTTCATTGGCAAATGCTACTTCAGCTGATCCATGCATTTTGGGTTTCACAATATACACAGAACCCTTTTCAGAGTTGCGTATATCGCCTTTTCCTAAGAGGTCATGCTTTGCAAGTAAACTCGTCATGACTGTATCTATGATTCCTTCTGGTACTTCTTGATTCTGCTGATCTAGTATCATATTCGATGTCATTAAGTGACCCACATTGCGTACAAGCAACAGCGAACGACCACGTAATGTCAGTTCTCCTCCACTTACCGTTTGATACTTTCTATCCGTGTTTAATGTTCGCACGACTTCACGTTGACCTTTTTTAAATGTTGCCTGTAGAGTTCCGTTCATCAAACCAAGCCAATTTTGATAGACGATTACTTTGTCTTCTGCATCAACCGCAGTTACTGAATCCTCACAATCCATAATTGTCGATATAGCCGACTCAATTAGTAAGTCTTTTATTCCTGCTTGATCAGTCATGCCAATTGGATGTTGTCGATCAAATTGGATTTCTACATGCAACCCATTGTTTTGAAGGAGAATCGCAGTTGGCGAAGATGGGTCTCCAGTGAATCCGATAAATTTTGATGTAGTACTTAAAACGGTTTGATTCGTTCCTTGAACAACGACAAGTTGATTTTGTTCAATTCGATATTGTGTTGAAGTAGCGTGTGAGCCATTTTCTAATGGTGCAATTTGATCTAAAAAATGACGGGCATAATCAACAACTTTCTTGCCTCTTAGTGGATTGTAAGTAGTTCCTCTTTCAGCACCATGTTGTTCTTCGATTACATCAGTTCCATAAAGTGCATCATATAAACTTCCCCATCGGGCATTAGCTGCATTAAGTGCATAACGAGCATTATTAACTGGCACGACTAGCTGAGGTCCTGCTTGAATGGCAACTTCATCATCAACATTTGAAGTTGTAATGTTAAACGGCTCCTCAGTTGGTTCCCAGTACCCAATGTCTCTTAAAAACACTTCATATTCCACTCGATTTTCTGACCAGTCATTATGCTCATGCCACTGATCAATCTTTTCTTGAAGCAGATTTCTTTGCCTTAACAGGTCTCTGTTTTTTGGAACCATATCTACAATTAGTTGACTGAACCCCTTCCAGAAATCCTCATTGGAAACATTACTGCCTGGTAAAGCTTCGTCTTCAACAAACCGATAAAATTCATTGGCAATTTTTAAATCGTTACGTTCAATCACTTTATCGCCCCTTAGTTGTTATATAACAGTTACTATATCTTACATTGTATTACAACACAATACTTTTTGTGAAAAATTTAAAAAGAATTTTAATTATTCTCATAACTGAGTCAATTTCATAAATGCTTGTGATAAATGATACACGAATAGTTGAAGTGTATTGCTTTGAATTTCTTAAAAATCTCGGTCATTTGATTGGAACGGAAGGCGGCGATTATAGTCAAAAAATTGTGTTCAGGTGTGCCCCCGCTGAGAGCGTCCTCCCCAAAAGGGTATCGACACAATATCAGATTTTAGAATATTGTAATTCCAGACTGCTTAACGAATTATAAAATTGACTCAACTGTCTTTAAAGATGGATTGTTCTATCATAAAAATAGCAATCATTGAAATAGTTGGGTTTTAAAATAACTAGTCAACACAGCAAATAATCGGTTTAAACATTCAATGCTACAAGGGTAATCAGTAATACTTTTGAATATGAAATGAATAAAATAAATGTTTATGTACAATGCTAATACATCAGCCAAACCTAGGAGGAATCGAAAATCATGAAAAAAATATGGATGTTACTTTCAGCTACACTTCTATTTATTGCATTAACGGGATGTGGCAATAGAGAAGACAATGATACTGCTACCAACACGGAAAAAAATGACGAAGTCGAGCAAAAAGATGATACTCAAGCAAAAGATTAAGAGAGTTTAGAGCTTGCTGATGAAGCTTCGGGTAAGATTGATGAATTAGAAGAAGTAGATAGCTCCACCGTTATCATTACAGAGAACAACGCATATGTAGCAGTTGTGTTAAACAAAAACTCAGATGGATCCGAAATAGCAGAGGGTTCAGATGAACTTGAACAAATTGAAGAAAAAATAGGAGAACAAGTAAGAGAGACAAACGACACCGTGGATAACGTTTATGTCTCTGTAAATCCCGATTTCGTCAGTCGTATGAACGAATATCGTGATAAGGTTGATCAAGGTGAACCTGTTGAAGGATTATTTGAAGAATTTGGTGAACTTACTCAACGAATATTCCCTGACGCTAAATAACCCCACTCCCTGTTTATACTAATACGAAATCCTATAGAAACGAAAAACCTACACATAGTTGTAGGTTTTTTCGTTTCTATAGCAATCATTCATTTTTAATAAACTACCTATAGCATTCCTCTTTTATTACATAGATTATGTATAAAACTAAAAAGAGGTTTTGTAATGAATCAAAATAAAATTATTATAACAATACTTGGTAGTGCAGGTGGTGTGGCGAACGGAATACTATCTATCTTAAATACCTCCGCACAAGATGCGAAAGATCCAATTCATCGTCAAGTGAATAATTGCATCATACATTTAATCGACAATCAACAGAAAGACGTATCGATCTATTCATTATCTTATCCACATATACAAGATAAATTTATTTACCATGAATTCGATTTAAAAGACACTACGCATTTTACTAATCATCTAATACAAACCCAGACATCCATTGTCATCGACCTTTCCTGGGCAGACACAATCGAGATGATTCACTGTTGCGATCAACTTGGCATCAGCTATGTCAATACCGCATTAGAGAATACGATGATTGACGAAAATGAAGAACTCTATGAAGGATTTGGCTTATTAGAAAGGTTAAGGCAACTAGAAAAACATAAAGACAAAATTTTAAATTCAACAGCTATTATCGGGTCGGGAATGAATCCAGGTGTTGTGCAATGGATGGCTCTTGAACTTTTAAAGACAGATTCAACAGAAAATCAACCCATTGGTTGTTATATCGTAGAGCATGACAACTCGTTTTATAAGAAAAAGCAATTTGCTAAGAAGAACGTCATCTATACCACATGGGCACCCGAATGTTTCCTAGATGAAGCTATACTGGGCTATCCAATGTTTATGAAGCACAAGAACCCCCTCTTCTTATATGAAAAAGTCTATGATCTTGAATTCAAGGTAACATTAGGCAACATAAAATTTCATGGTTGTTTAATGGCACATGAAGAAGTGTATACGCTAGGCAAACTATTTGATATGGAAGGCGGATTCTTGTACAAAGTGAATGACCATACAACTAATTTGATTCGTAGCAATTTAGATGATGTGGATAAATTGTGGAATTTTGAGAAGAAGGTACTGGACCCGCAAGATGCAGCTTTGGATGGGGAGGATTTAGTAGGTGTCCTACTCGTATATTCAGACAAAGAACGATACATGTATAATGTGTTGAGCAATGAAGCCACCTTTTCTAAATACAAAACAAATGCCACTTACTTTCAAGTAGCTTGTGGCGTATATGCTTCTCTTTCTGTATTGCTTTTAGATCAATTACCAAAAGGTGCTTATTATGTCGATGAACTGTTGTTGAAAACTGAAAACAACTACGGAAAGTATTTAACATACTATATGACTGATTTTATCACTGGAGAAAATGAACAGACAGATGGCCTGTTGCACAATCGAATGAAAAATCATCGTGAAACAGAAACGGAATAAATGTGAATTGAGGAGATAGAACTATTGCTCAAAGAACTTGGCTTTTGCTATTTGTTCTTTCCATAAAATAAAACGCAATGGCTGCAATAAAAAGTCCAGTATTTAACCACATAGCTATACCATTCCATCTCCCGTCAAAAAGAGTGATATTGGAAAGCGTAATGAAATGCATAATGGCAATTAGAATTAATAATCCAGTTGACGTTTTCATGTTTCCCCTCCATTGTTTGAGGATAATTATTTAATGTTGCTTGTCAAAATCACAAAAGGCTCATGTTATTCGAGTGTACCAAATTCAGTAAAAGGGAAAAATCGAAACTTTACTTCACCCACTATTGCATCTTCTGTGATAAATCCGATTTCTCGGCTGTCACTGCTTTTCTTTCGATTATCTCCCATTACATATAATGCCCCTTCAGGAACTGTCACCTTAAAATCGTCAGTTAATTGTTCTTGTGTTGAGAGCATTTCTTTATTCTCTTGTAAGTAAGGTTCATCGTATATGATGTTATTAATATGTAAAACATCATCCTGCACTTCGACGATATCTCCTGGGAGTCCGATGACTCGTTTTATATAATCTTCATTTGAAACTGGAGAATGGAAGACGATCATATCAAAGCGCTCAACCTTGCTCATTTTGGAAACAATAATTCGGTTATTATCTTCAAAAGTAGGCATCATAGACTTCCCCTCAACCTTTACTGGCGCTAAAATAAATTCACGGCAAATAAAAGCGATGGCTAAACCTAACAAAACCGCTTTAACCCAAGACCACACTTCCTTTTTACTGCTTTCACTCATAAGAATATCCCCTCAACTAAACAACAAATTCTTGAATATCTTTTATAACTTCTTTCAATATATCGATAGATTCAACCATATTGTGGTCGTACTCCAAACTATGGTTAACATTTGGAAGCAACTTCGCCACGAGATTTGATTTGTTTTTTAATTGATCGAATCTCTCTTCAACATAACAGCGGTCGTTGTCTCCGATAATACATAATCCTCGATTTTCATTATTTACCATTGCTGCAAAAACATCGTCTCGATGTAGTAATGGAGTTAACCAAATCGCATGAGCTTCTCTAAAAATGGCCCGATTTAATTCCGAACTCATCGCAATGGTACCAAGTGACTTACCTACAAAATAAAATTTCTCATAAGATATATCTGTTAAAACCTTATCCAACACTGTTCTTACATCATGTTTAATAGCTTCACTTAGCTCTTCTTTACTGAATTCATTATAGGCTTTATCGTTGTATCGATAATTAACCTGTAGTACATCAAAGGAGTGATCTAAGAAAATCTCTTGTGAATAATGAAACGCAGGGCTTTGAACGGAATACGCGGCGCCAGGTAAAAATACAACTAAATTCTTTGAGTTCTCTTCTTCACTTACTAAAGAAAACGGCACTTGCATATCTCTATATCCCACAACCATACCTGTGCTTTTCAATTTAAACTCCTCCAATTTCTTTATTATACATAATATCCCAATGAGTTTTCAACTAAAAAATGGATATATTTAGAATTTTATAATTTCACCTGCACTTTAACTTAGTTTAACGTATAATTGTAATAAAATGGCATAATGGATGAGAACAAAAGAATTACCATCTCCACACAGAAAAGACTACTGAATTTAAACAGATCTAACCTTTCTTCAAAATTTAGAGCAATCAGGAGGATAAATATGTGGACTCAACATTTTATTGAAACGCAAAGAGGTTCTTTTGAATTTTTTGTGAAAGGATCAGGCGAACCTATCTGTGTAACCCACCTATATAGTGCCTTCAATTCAAATGGAAATACTTTCGCTAACTCATTTACGAATCAATACTCAGTCTATCTCGTTAATTTACGAGGAGCTGGGAATTCGGTAAAATCATTACATAAAAATGATTTATGTATGGAGGAATCAATCAAAGATTTGGATGCCATTCGTGAAGCTCTTCATTTTAAAAAATGGGCATTTGCAGGTCATTCCACTGGAGGTATGTTAGGGCTCGTTTACGCGATTCAATTACCACAATCACTCAGTGAAATCGTCATTGGTGGAGCTGCAGCTTCAAACGAGTATATGAATCACCTTGACAGCATCTATTGTAAAGAAAATCCTCATAACGAACGACTGCTAGAAATATTTGGTCTATTAAATAATCCTCACACACCTACAGACATAAAAAGAGCAGTTGGACGTGAATGGACCGAAATGTCAATTTATCAACCTGAAAAGTATGACCAATATTTTAATGTACCTAATAGTGGAAGTGTCGTATCAGCTAGACTTGATTATTATTCTTATACAGAACTTCCTACCTATGATTTAACTGCATACCTCTCCACTTTACGATACCAACTACAGTCTATTGTGGGGAACATGATGCACAATGTCCTCTTGTCTTTTCAAAACAAATTGCCTATGCCATTCCTAATGCAAAACTGATCATATTCACCGACAGTAACCACTTCCCGTTTACAGAAGAACCCGACAAGTTTGCATGCATGGTTAACAATTTGATTAAATCCTAAACTATAGGAAAATCAGAAACGGGTTAGGTAGTCGAATATGAAATGACCTGAATATACATCCTTAATAATAAGGTGAGTTGTTGCAATGAAAAATGGTCGTGATGGTGGTTTTATATATTGGAAGTTGAATTATAAAAAGAAATTAATTAGAACTTTATGGATGGTACCTGTAACTATTTTTTTAACCATACAAATGTTAATGTCGGGGATGCTAGTCAACCTACCTTAATTCTGGTTACAGCATTATTTGTCATACTTATTGTTCAATTACTCTACACATATGTTAAATGAAAAAATGAAATTCAAACTGAAGGAAATTAAGCGAGCTAACTTAATCAAAGTGGAATGTCTTTTTTATTCAAGTAAGAAGTAGCTTCTTATATAGCAGTGGAAGTAGGGATATTTTGAACAACATGGTTTTGTATTGGAGACTTTTCTTTATACTTGTTTTGGTTTGTTTATATTTAACAGATGTTATTGAGAAATCACTATTTTTCGCAGTTATTCTAGGTATCATTTTCTTTCAAGGTATTCCTTGGCTCTATGAAAAAATGAAATAAAGGAGCTTGGATAAAAATCTCCAAGCTCCTTTATGATTTTTCTAGAATCCACTGCAGTAACTATCTATTTAAAAAATCCGTAACCGCGCCTTTTGATGAACATGAAACATTGTGAGCATATTTCCCGAGTACACCTTTTTTATAAAGTGGAGGGGCTACCCATTGTTTCTGTCTCTCTTCAAGTACGGCATCTGATACATCTACGGAAATCTCTTGTTTGTCAGAATCAATCGTGATGATATCGCCTTCTATCAATAACGCAATAGGTCCTCCAACTTGGGCTTCCGGCGCAATATGGCCAACTACCAGCCCGTGCGTTCCACCAGAGAATCTACCATCAGTTATGAGGGCAACTTTTTCACCCATACCTTTTCCGACAAGAATGGCCGATATGGACAACATTTCAGGCATTCCTGGACCACCTTTTGGACCTACATAGCGGATGACTAAAACATCCCCTTCGTTAATTTCATTGGCCATAACTGCAGCTGTTGCTGCTTTTTCTGTATTAAAAACTCGAGCTGGTCCCGTATGTTGTTTTACTTTTACGCCAGATACTTTTGCTACTGCACCGCTAGGAGACAAATTACCTTTTATAACAATCAGTGGTCCATCTTCTCTATATGGCTTATCAAACGGTAAAATGACTTGCTGTCCTTCTGTCAGACTTGGTGCATCCTTCAAGTTTTCAGCCATTGTTTTACCGGTAACGGTCATGCAGTCTCCATGAAGATAGCCAGCTTCTAACAACGCTTTCATCACGGCTTGAACCCCGCCAGCCCTGTGCAAATCTTCCATGACGTATTTACCACTTGGCTTCAGATCAGCAATATGAGGTGTTTTCTTTTGAATTCGGTTAAAATCATCAATGTCTAAATCCACTTCAATGGCGTGTGCAATGGACAGTAGATGCAGAACAGCATTCGTTGAACCGCCAAGAGCCATAACAACGGTAATTGCATTTTCAAAAGCTTCTTTTGTCATAATATCTTTCGGATAAATCTCTTTCTCTAGCAAGTTATAAACAGCAGCTCCAGCAGCGGCACAATCTTGTAGCTTTAACTCGGACTCTGCAGGATTCGAAGAACTGCCTGGGAGACTAATACCCATGGCCTCTGCAGCAGATGCCATCGTATTTGCTGTATACATCCCACCGCAAGAACCCGCTCCAGGACATGCATTGCATTCGATTTTCCGAAGTGTATCATCACTTATGTCTCCATTATTATGACGACCAACGCCTTCAAAAACGGAAACAATATCAATATTTTCACCATTATGTATACCTGGAGAAATGGTTCCTCCATAAACAAATACCGATGGCACATCTGCATTCGCAATTGCGATTAAACAGCCAGGAATATTTTTATCACAGCCTCCAATTGCCACGAGTCCATCGAGACTCTCTGCTCCGACTACCGTTTCAATAGAATCTGCGATAACATCCCGGCTAGGCAATGAATAACGCATACCTTCCGTTCCCATAGAAATGCCATCCGATACTGTGATTGTATTAAAGATAAACGGTACGCCGCCCGCTTCCCTAGCACCTTTTTTGGCACTGACAGCTAAATCATGAATATGTATATTACACGGTGTTACTTCACTCCAAGTGCTAGCGACACCAATCATCGGCTTCTTAAAATCTTCATCTGTTACACCCACTGCTCTTAACATGGCACGATTTGGAGCCTTCATCGCGCCCTCACTAAATACCTTACTATTAATCCTCAAATCCTTTTTCATACAGCATCCTGTCCTTTCGTTTTTTCCATTATAAAGGTATTTTCCTATAATTCAATTAATTTAAAATTTAATTTTCACATGTGGGTTTCATGAAAAACAGTTCTTTTTAACTAAATTTTCTTATTTCACTCGAATTAATCATTTTTATCTTTGTTTTAACAAGTTTTTACTCAGAAAGAATCCAGCAAAAACTTGTCCATTTTATTTCAAAAAAATTTTTTGTGAAAATATTCTGAAAAGATGTATAATACAGTTTAACTATTGTGGGTTATCTGAATCCCCGTAATTACAAAAACAAGGAGATGGCACTATGACGACTTACAATATTAATGTAACTTTAAGCACTGCGAAAAAGGAAAAACCGCAAGCTGAGAAACTGCAATTCGGTAAAACATTTACCGATCATATGTTTATATTGGATTATTCAGTTGACATCGGTTGGCATGACGCCCGTATCATTCCATATCAAAATATTTCATTAGATCCTGCATCAGCTATTTTCCACTACGGACAGTCGGTTTTCGAAGGCTTAAAGGCATATTTGACAAAAAAAGAGCAAGTACTATTATTCAGACCTGATCAAAACTTTAAGAGATTTAATCAATCAAATGATCGTTTATGCATTCCTCATATTGATGAAGATCTTGCATTACAAGCACTAAAGCAGCTCATTCAAGTTGATCGTGAATGGATTCCTAAAGCAGCAGATACCTCTTTATATATTCGCCCATTTATCATTTCAACTGAAAGCTATTTAGGCGTAGCACCATCTACACATTATCAATTCATTATTATCCTGTCTCCTGTAGGCTCATATTACAAAGAGGGACTTTCACCTATTAAGATTTCTGTTGAAAATGAATTTGTTCGCGCAGTTGCAGGTGGCACCGGAACAGCAAAAACGGGTGGTAACTATGCCTCTAGTTTAAAAGCACAACAACAATCTGGTGAAAAAGGTTATTCTCAAGTTCTATGGCTTGATGGTGTTGAGCGTAAATATATTGAAGAAGTCGGCAGTATGAATATCTTCTTTAAAATTGACGGAGAAGTAGTGACTCCTATGATAAACGGCAGTATTTTAGAAGGAATTACACGTAAATCTATTCTTCAATTACTCCGCTATTGGGGCGTACCGGTAACAGAACGTCGTATTTCAATTGATGAAATTAAGCAAGCCTACGTAGATGGGAAACTCGAAGAAGCATTCGGTACAGGTACAGCAGCTGTGATTGCACCCGTTGGCGAATTATTCTGGAACAATGAAAAAATGACCATTAATAATGGACAAACGGGCGAAGTCTCCCAAAAATTGTACGACACATTAACAGGGATTCAAACAGGAGCACTAGAAGATCCATTCGGTTGGGTTGTAGAAGTGCCTAGCATTAAGTACTTTAGTCCAATCGAATCTCAGGACATGATAGAAATTCCATAAAATCAAATAAAAAGACGTTCTATTTCCTTTTGGAAATGGAGCGTCTTTTTTGAATTTATCTATTAGGCTCATACTTCGTTCAGTCACTAAGAATATCTCGATTCCAAGTTGGCTACCTTATTTCCCTAATTCGCGCTCATATTTTCCAACTGAGCATGCACTCATCAATAATCCCATCAGTAAAACCCACCAATCGGCAGCGGCTGGGGCCATTCAAGTTTTTTAGTCAATTAGAAGTTTACGTCTATTCTTATAAGATTCAAACCTTATTACTGCTATTGGCTCGAACTACAGAAAGATTCGCATAATAATCACTTATCCAAATTAGTTACACGTTCATACTTAGATAAAAAAGAATCTAGCAACTGTTTCGTTGCTAGATTCTCGTTATTCCACATAGACATTTATCCCGCTACTTTTTCAGTGAATTGGCTATTATAAAGATCCGCGTAAAAACCATCTTTCTCTATAAGTTCTGAATGTGTACCCTGCTCAATCAATTGACCTTGATCCATCACGAGAATCAAATCAGCGTCTTTAATGGTCGATAAACGATGGGCAATAACAAAACTAGTTCGCCCTTCCATTAAGCGGTTCATTGCCTTCTGTATAAAGACTTCGGTCCGCGTATCCACGCTCGACGTTGCTTCATCCAAAATCATAATTGGCGGATCAGCTAGAACTGCTCGCGCGATGGTCAGAAGCTGCTTTTGTCCTTGAGAAATATTTGATGCTTCTTCGTTTAAGACTGTGTCATAGCTATCTGGTAGTGTTCGAATGAAGTGATCAGCATGAGCTGTGCGTGCAGCTTCGAAAATTTCTTCGTCTGTTGCACCATTTTTCCCATAAGCGATATTGTCTTTAATCGTTCCATTAAAGAGCCAAGTATCTTGAAGGACCATCCCGAAATTCTTTCGAAGATCGCTTCGGGACATACCCCTTGTATCAAGCCCATCAATCTTAATTCTCCCACCTTTTAGTTCATAAAATCGCATCAAGAGGTTGATCATCGTTGTTTTCCCTGCACCAGTTGGTCCAACAATTGCGACCGTCTGTCCAGGTAATACTTCAACGTTCATATCTTGAATTAACAGGTCATCTCCATAGCCAAAGTCTACATGCTCGAATGTAACGGAACCTTCTGCTCGATTTAATCTAACCGATGTCGATTCTTTTATTTCTTCTTGTTCATCGAGCAATTCAAAGACACGTTCAGCTGCAGCAACTGTTGATTGAATAATATTTGCGATGTTCGCAGTTTGTGTAATTGGTTGAGTGAACTGTTTTGAATACGTAATAAATGCTTGAATATCACCTATTGAGATAGCGCGTTGCGTGACTAATATTCCTCCAACGACGCTAATTAGAACATAGCTCAAGTTCCCGATAAAAAACATCATAGGCATGATAATTCCCGAAATAAACTGAGCTTTGCTACCCGCTTTATACAATTCTTCATTGACCTCATCAAACTGGGCACCAGACTTTTTCTCATGTCCAAATACTTTCACAATTTGATGGCCCGTATACATTTCTTCAATATGCCCGTTTAACTCACCCAGTGTGCGTTGTTGATCAGCAAAATGTTTTTGGGACCTTTTCAATATAGGTTTAATGGCAAAAATGGATACCGGTAAACTGACAATTGAGATTAGCGTCAATAAAGGGCTTATGGATAACATCATAATGATGATTCCTACAATGGTGATGATGGATGTGATGAACTGCGTTAAGCTTTGCTGCAATGTACTACCAATTGTATCGATGTCATTGGTCATCCGGCTTAGTGTATCTCCATTTGAGCGGCCATCAAAAAATTGCAAAGGCAGTTTCTCCAGTTTTTGATTTACATCTTCTCGAAGATCAAACACCGTATCTTGTGCAACACTAGACATAATATATTGTTGAACGTAATTGAAAAGACTGCTTAAGACATACAATCCAGCAAGTATTAGAAGAATCTGTCCAATTTTATCAAAATTAATGGCGGCTCCAGGTGTTCCCTGAAATTTCCCGTAAGCTCCTTCAAATAATTCTGTAATGGCCGTTCCCATAATTTTCGGTCCAGCTATCATAAATAAGGTACTTAAGATTGCAGCAAAAAATACAGCGATCAATTGGTTCTGACGCGGCTTTAAGTAGGACAAAAGACGTCTCAAAGTCCCTTTGAAATCTTTAGCTTTTTGTCCCATCATCATCATGTTACCGCCACCAGGCCCCCCCATCGGTCCAGCGCTTTGAGGTGGTTTTTTCAGCTTGCTCATGCTATTTCCTCCTCTGAAAGCTGTGATAGGGCGATTTCACGGTACACATCATTTGAGTTAAGCAACTCTTGATGCGTACCCATACCTACTATATTGCCTTCATCCAATACAATAATTCGGTCAGCGTCGACGACCGTACTGACACGCTGTGCAACGAGTAATACAGTCGCATTTTTTGTTTCATCTTTTAGTGCAGCACGAAGTTTGGCATCTGTCTTGAAATCAAGTGCTGAAAAACTATCATCGAATATATACACATCCGGCTTTCGAATGAGTGCTCTAGCTATCGAAAGTCGCTGCTTTTGTCCTCCAGACAAGTTCGAACCGCCTTGTTCGATCTCTGAATTGTAGCCGTCGTCCATTCTAGTAATAAAGTCTTCTGCCTGCGCAATACGAGCCGCATGCTCAATTTCATTGTGTGAAGCGTCTTGCTTTCCAAAGAGAATATTATCAGCAATAGTTCCAGTAAATAGTATGGATTTTTGTGGCACGAAGCCAAGCTTTGAACGGACCTCATCTTGTGAGACCTTACGAATATCAACACCATTCACACGAATGATACCACTTGAAATTTCATAAAAGCGAGGTATCAAATTGACTAGTGTTGATTTCCCTGACCCTGTTCCACCAATGATTGCCGTGATTTCTCCAGCACGTGCAGTAAAACTAATATCGGATAATGCAGGTTTTTCTGCTCCTGGATAACTGAAGGAAACATGTTCAAATTCAAGCGTACCTTTTTCAAGATTCGCCTTTTCTGTCCCTTCGTCTTGAAATGATGGTTTCATATCAAGCACTTCATTTATCCGTTTTGCAGAAACTGCTGCACGGGGAACCATCACGAACATCATGGACGCCATAACGAGTGCAAACATAATTTGCATAACATATTGGATAAATGCCATTAAATCCCCAATCTGCATACCACCGTTATCAATTCGTATGCCTCCAAACCAAATAATACCAACAACCGTCAAGTTCATGACGAGCATCATAACAGGCATTAGAAATGCCATAATTTTATTTACTTTGATTGAGACATCCGTTAATTCTCTATTTGCTTGCTTAAGTCGTATTTTCTCTTCATCTTCACGGTTAAATGCACGAACAACTCGAATGCCTGTGAGATTCTCTCGTAAAACAAGATTCAAACGATCCAAACGTTTTTGTACTGTTTGAAAAAGAGGCACCCCTTTCTTCAGGATAAGGAGTATGGTACCTATCAATACAGGCATTGTGAATAGAATCACCAGTGATAGTTTTGCATCTTTCGATACTGCCATGATGAGTCCGCCGGCTAACATAATTGGTGCGCTGACAACCATACGTAGCATCATAATAACTACTTGTTGAACTTGAGTAATGTCATTAGTAGTTCGTGTAATAAGTGAAGCAGTTCCCACTTCGTCAAATTCTTGTAATGAGAATTTACCCACATGATTAAAGACTTTCTTACGGATATCGCGTCCAAGTCCCATAGCAGCTTTAGAAGAATAATAGCTTGCAATAATGGAAGCTATCGCGCCAATTATAGAAATCAACAACATAAACCCGCCAAGTTTCCAAATGTATGGAATATCTCCAGTTACCACACCATTGTCAATGATATCGGCCATTAGGGTGGGCAGAAAAAGGTCCGCCATTGATTGAATAAAAACAAGACCAATAACGGCTAAAACAAACCATTTATAGACCGATAAATTTTTCAGTAATTTAATCATTTCGTGCACTCCCCTAGATCTGGAACTTCAGTCTCCAAATACGTTGTAATTTGGTGATGTGTTCCAAGCAGTTCCTCAAATTGGCTTCCACTCAGTACTTCAACTGCCGATTGTAATACTTGATGAATACCACCATCTTGCAAATGAATCATTTTAATAAGTTCTAGTCCTTTTTCAGTAACTGACAACATGATCTCCCGTCGATTGCCTTCAACTTGTTGACGATTAAGCATGCCTTCTCGAACGAGCCCATCGACCGCTTGACTAAGGGTACTCTTGGGAATAAATGTCCTTTCACCTAAGTTCTTTTGGGTCATTTTCTTTGTTTGTTTCATTACCATCAAAATAGAATATTGTGGAACTGATAATCCATTTTCGACCGCAGACTTTTGGACAAGCCTCATCAAATTCTTCTGCACATTCCAAAATGAATGTAATAATTGTGTTGATTTCATCATGTTTTCATTGTCCAATTGCACGTCACCGTTCTTTCCTATTCGAACAGTTCCAAAACGAACAGTCCTTATTAAGTCTATTAAAAATACATCTTTTTTCCTACTTAGTCAATCTGGAAGTTTTAAACGATATTCAATCAAAACAAAAGCCTATCTCACCATTTTCTTATTAATGGTGAGATAGGCTTTTATAGACACTCTTCTAATCGTTATTTTTTAAAAAATTGTATTGGTTTTTTTGAAATTCCATGCGCAATTGTATTGAAACAATAGATTAATAGCATAAAGGTAAGTAATGGAGGAATAATCATCCAAAATTGTTTTGTCATAAAAACTTCTCTTGAGATAGCAATCATTCCTGAAAGCTCATAGATTTCCGGTATTCCATAAATTGAACCTCCAACTAAAATGGATAAAATCCCTAAATGTACAAACATTTGAAGAACTTGTACAATATGTTGTGTCCAGAGTAAAAGAATCTTTGGCCATAATTGAGGATTAATGTGTTTGATCAAAATCCAAATTAACGATCCTCCCATTACTACGGAACTTTGAACATATTCTTTTTTTAATGTTTCATTCATTTCATTCCCAATGGAACTTGTTGTTACTGGTAGAACGACTAAGGACATAATCATAATTTGTAAAATCAATCGCTCACTTAGTGTCGTTTCCCATACGCCAGTAATGTTCCTAAGTATTGGAACTAGTAAAATATAAGTTAGTAGTGTTAATGGTAAAAAATGCATACCATCCGCAATGGAATTAATGGCTAATCTTAATTTATTATTTATAAAAAACACATAAAATATTGCAAATAAATAACCCGTTACAATTCTTATTGTTGCAATGATTAACGTGATTAGGATTGTATATTTGATACCTACTATTAATTGTTGAAGTATTGAATAACCAAATGCATCTGTTCCAAATAGAATGTCAGAAGAAGGAGGATGCGGAGATATACTTACCATTTTTCCTTCATCATTGTAAATGTAATTGATTTGATCTATTTTGTCGTCGAATATAATGAAATACAAAAAACTAGTTAATAAAAGCCCCAATAGAATCAAAATTGGAATCTTAATAGTTAAGTGTTTAAAAAAATTTGCCCTTACCCTTTTCAAGGGTTCTGATATTCCACTTCTAGATTGATTATTTCTAAAGATATTTATAGATTTCATTTGCTGAATGTTCAACATGGATAAATTGAAATTATTGAAAATCACATTTCTTTCTATTTGCTCTCTATTCACGATACGTTCTACTACTGTATAGAAGAGGAAGAACGGAGTAAATATTGATAAAAGAATAAAAGTTGTACCCCTTGGACTGAAATCAGCCATTAAATAATAAAGAATTCCATTGATGCCAAAAAGGTATTCAATGATTAACAGGGAAGATAAACTGAGCCAAACAATTGACTTAGATTGGTAAAATAAACTTTTCAACACATTAGAAGTACAATGGTTCAGTAAAACTTCGAAATTACTTAATCCCTTAGACCTTGCCAACTCAACATAGGATTTTCCCCACTCCTCTTCAAATAACAAGATAAAGAGCTTGAAAAGTAACAGAGTAGGTAGAATTGATAAACAAAGAATAGGAGCGATATATACCAAGTTATCTCCCAAACTATAAAATTGTAAAATAAGAATATCGGTTTTTAAATAAACTTGGACAACTACAATTTGAATAAGAAATATAAATGAGAAATCTGGAAATGACTCAAGAATTTTTGCTAGTTGCAGAAGAATTTTCTTAATAAACCCCTTAGATAAAAGTGTAATAAATGACAGAACGAATGAAATGATAAGAGATAAAAGTAGAGAAGTAACCAAAATCATCATTG
The DNA here is from genome assembly GCF_042658845.1 of Paenisporosarcina macmurdoensis. Classification (NCBI taxonomy): domain Bacteria; kingdom Bacillati; phylum Bacillota; class Bacilli; order Caryophanales; family Caryophanaceae; genus Paenisporosarcina; species Paenisporosarcina macmurdoensis. The sequence goes on along the minus strand of NZ_JBHSRI010000025.1, from coordinate 339,302 downwards.
AGTATACATAAGGCCCTTTTAAATAATCAAGAAAAGACACATTTATTGTTTTTTGAGTAGTGAATACTATGAAGCGTAAATGCCATTCAGAGGGGTTAAAGAAAACTTTTACAACCCCCAAGAAAGTTGTGAAAAACAACTGGAGATCGAAGGAGCCGTTAAGTGTAAAGAGAATAGGTGTACAGCTTATTAAAACAATCCCAATTATTCCAGATATATATTTTAACAATGTGGTTGTGAATATTTTCAAAAGAGTCCTCCTGTCCGTTAATTTAATGGGATTCATTAATTCCCATCACACGGATTCCCATTAATTAGCCTCACATTCTTTCGATGTTCATATGTATTAAGAAAAGTTTATATATGTGATACGTTTGAATATTCTAAAAGTTTCAATTATCTTCCATTTTAACCTTTAATCTAGAAAACTAATAAAATAAGGGTTATCAATTCGTATACGAATTGATAACCCTTATTTTATTAAATGAACTTTTAAACACCCATTAGCCTCTAGAGTGCCCATATTTAATAGTAGGCACTACTTTATGAAGGTGAAGGTGGTGGTGGTGTCTCGTCTAGGCCTGCCATATTATCATAAGCAACTAGCGTAACTCCAATCCTTGCTTCAAGTTCGCTAATTTCTTGTAACTGTTCACTGTCGAGTTGTGCCAGTTTATTTTCATCTATCATATCAAACATCCTTCCTTTTAAGATTAATATGCCCATCACGAAAAAGAATATACAAAGAAACTGTCATGGGTATACTAGTTGCCCTAATCTCTGTGGCGAAGGCTTAATATTTCAATAAGTTACCTAGGGCGAGATATGTATATGTCATAGTCACGATATAATGCAGTGTAGTCACGATATACGTCTCACTAGTCACGATATATCTCCGTGCCGCATGATCTCAAAGAAATAATTTCTTATCTTTATAAAAAAGACCCTCCAAAAGTTCACATGAACTCTCGAAAGGTCTTATCTGATTTTATATTAGCTTATTTCCAATTCGTATGGAAAGAACCTTCAATATCAGTACGCTCATACGTATGTGCACCAAAATAATCACGTTGTGCTTGTAATAGGTTGGCACTTGATTGACCTGTACGATAACTATCATAGTAAGTAAGTGCAGCACTTAACGCAGGAGATGACAAACCAGACATCATACTTTCTGCTACTACTTTTCTCATTCCTACTTGATATTCCTTCGTTTTTTCAACAAAGGTTGGAGCAATCAATAAATTAGCTAATGTCTCCTGTGCTTGATACGCTTCGCTAATCGTGTTTAAGAACTCCGCGCGAATAATACACCCACCACGGAAAATAAGAGCGATTTCTTGTAATGGCAAGTTCCAACCATTAAGTTCAGAGGTTATTTTATATTGAGTAAACCCTTGTGCATAAGCACAGATTTTTCCCATATATAATCCTTGTCGCACATACTCAATCCAAGATGAGCGATCCAAATCCTCAAGATGAGCTTTTGGTCCAGCCAATATTTCAGCTGCATGAACCCGCTCGCCTTTTACATGCGATAGATAACGAGCAAACAACGATTCGGTAATAATTGATACCGGAATTCCATTATCGATTGCTTGAATGCTTGTCCATTTACCTGTACCGTTTTGACCAGTTTTATCAAGGATTACGTCCACAAGTGGTTGGCCTGTTTTGTCGTCCATTTTTCTTAAGATATCTGCTGTGATTTCAATCAGATAACTTTTCAGTTCCCCTTGATTCCACTCTTCAAAAATATCAGCAATTTCATGTAACGGAAGATGCAGTCTTTCTTTCAAGAAAGTATAGGCTTCTGCAATGAGTTGCATATCAGCATACTCAATTCCGTTATGCACCATTTTCACAAAATGTCCTGCACCTTTAGGACCCATGTACGCACAGCAAGGGGTTCCTTCTACTTGAGCAGCAATCTTCGTGAAAATAGGTGCCACCTTGTTATACACTTCTTGTTCTCCACCGATCATGATCGAAGGACCTTTCAAAGCTCCTTCTTCTCCACCAGAAACACCAATACCTAAATAATCAATTCCTTGCATCTTCAGTTCATCATATCTACGGGCAGTGTCTTGGTAATTTGAATTCCCACCGTCCATGATAATGTCGCCTGACTCAAGATGAGGAACTAGCGATTGAATAACTGCATCGACCACTGGACCAGCTGTGACCATGACAAAGATTTTTCTTGGAGATTGTAAAGACTGCACGAAATCCTCAAGAGTATAGTAAGGATACATTTCTTCATGATCATTTTTTTGCATAAGTAAGTCTGTTAAATCTCTCGTGTAATTATAAACAGAAACTTTTTCACCTTTACTCGCCATGTTTAATGCGATACTGCTTCCCATTACACCTAAGCCTAAAACACCTATCGTGTTACTCATATAACTTCAAACTCCTTTTTAAACGACTAAACTTAATAATAGTATAAACCCAAGACCAGCAACAGAAATAATCGTTTCAAGCAATGTCCAAGTTGCAAATGTTTCTTTCATTGTTAAGCCGAAAAACTCTTTAAACATCCAGAAGCCTGCATCATTCACATGTGAAGCAATCAAACTTCCTGCTCCAGTTGCCAGTACGACTAAAGCCAAGTTAACGTCTGTTGCTGCACCTAATAAAGGAATAACCAAACCAGCTGTAGTTAAAGCAGCCACTGTAGCTGAACCTAAAGCGATACGTAAGATAGCGGCGATCGTCCAAGCAAGGATGATCGGTGAGAGTGTCGTGTCGCTAAATAATTCGGCAACGTAGTCACCAACTCCACCATCAATAAGTACTTGTTTGAAAGCTCCACCACCACCGATAATCAGTAGCATCATACCAATACTTGCAATTGCTTTCGTACACGTATTCATAACTGTTTTCATCGGGATATTTCTTGCTAATCCCATTGTATATACAGCAAGTAATAAAGACAACAACATAGCCGTTGAAGCATTACCTACAAAACGAACAACTTCGAAAATCACATTATCATCAATAGCATTTGTTTTTTGAATCATTGTAATAATCGTTGCTATTGCCATTAAAATAACTGGGAACATAGCTGTAAATACACTGATACCAAAACCAGGTGTATCTTCAATTTTAAACGTTTTTTGTTCTCCTAAAGAAGCAATGTCTCCTGTACGAGTGAATGAATCAGGTACAAGTTTTTTAGCAAGTTTCGTAAATAAAGGACCCGCTATGATTACGATTGGAATAGCAATAATAAATCCGTAAAGTAAAACTTCCCCAATATTAGCTCCGTACTCTCCAGCGATTACTGTAGGACCCGGGTGAGGTGGTAAGAAACCATGTGTCACTGATAGCGCAGCGGCCATCGGAATTCCTAAGTATAAAATAGACACTCGTAATTGTTTTGAAATCGAAAATACAATCGGAATTAATAATACTAATCCTACTTCAAAGAACAACGCAACACCAATAATAAATGATGCAACGACAACAGCCCATTGAATATTTTTTTCACCGAACTTGTCGATTAGGGTCATCGCAATACGCTGCGCGCCTCCAGAATCAGCAATTAAACTACCTAACATTGCACCTAGACCAAATATTAATGCTAAATGGCCCAGTGTTCCGCCTAATCCAGCTTCAATTGAACCAACAATGCTATCTAGTGGCATACCTAAAGCTAAAGCAACAATAAAAGAGACAATAATTAATGAAACAAACGTATTTAATTTGAACCCCATGATTAAAACAAGTAACGCGACAATTCCAATCGCGACAATAACTAACGGCATGACAATTCCCCCAAAATTAATTTCTATTTATTGATTAAACTTCTTTGATATTTTGCAATACTTGTGTATTCTTTTTCCAAAACTCTCGATAAATTAATGAATATCGGCAACAATTCACGGTATTCCTTTACATCTGATTCTATCGGCGTGTGTTTAAATGTGCTGCCAATCATGTCAGAAACTACATCAAATGAATCGACTTTGCCCGTTGCATATAGCCCTAAAATACAAGCACCTAGACATGAGCTTTCATAACTTTCCGGAACAACTACTTCCAGATCAAAAATATCAGCCATCATTTGGCGCCAAACATCCGATCTTGCGAAGCCGCCAGTTGCTTGAATACGGACAACAGGCTCATCCATTACTTCTAGTAACGCTAAAAATACGGTGTATAAATTGTAAATGACACCTTCTAACGCAGCTCGAATCATATGTTCTTTTTTATGCGACATCGTCAAACCAAAAAATGAACCTCGAACATCGGGATTCCATAATGGAGCACGTTCACCCGCTAAGTATGGATGGAATAACAACCCATCCGAACCTGGTCGTACACGTTCAGCAATCTTGGTTAACACTTCATATGGGTCAATGCCTAGTCTCTTCGCAGTCTCTACTTCTGACGATGCAAATTCATCCCGAATCCAGCGAAGAACCATACCACCATTATTGACAGGACCACCAATGACCCAGTGTTTCTCAGTCAATGCATAACAGAATATCCGACCTTTTTCGTCCGTTTGAGGACGGTCAATAATCGTTCGAATCGCGCCACTCGTACCAATCGTTACCGCTACCTCACCCTTGCCAATGGCGTTTACACCAATATTCGAAAGGACACCGTCACTAGCGCCAATAACAAATGCAGTTTGTGCACTTATCCCAATCTTCCGTGCAATGTCGGGGTTGCAATTCGTGAAAATCTCGGTCGTCGGCACAAGTTCAGATAGCTGCTCAGGCGTAACACCTGCAATTTGCAATGCTTCTTCGTCCCAATCTAAATTTTTAAGATTCATCATACCCATAGCTGAAGCCAAAGAATGATCTACCACATATCGATCAAAGAACTTTTTAAAAATGAATTCTTTAATGCCAATATATTTCTTCGCTTTGGTAGCTATTTCAGGTCGATCATTCACAATCCACGTTATTTTACTTAACGGTGACATCGGGTGAATAGGTGTCCCCGTTCGTTTATATACTTCATGACCATTTAACTCTTCTTTTATTTTACGAGTCCAAGCTTCACTTCGATTATCCGCCCACGTAATACACTGCGTTAGCGGTTGATCATGTTCATCGATCACAATCACGCTATGCATGGCACTACTAAAAGAAATAAACAATAATTTTTCCGGGGATATATGAGAGTGTGCCATTATATTTTTAATTGCTTGTAAGACACCCTGATAGATTTCTTCCGGATTCTGTTCTGCCGTCGAAATATCTGGTGTATGAAGGGGATAACCAATATTCTCTTGTTGAATAATTTCACCTTTTTCGGTAAATAACACAGCTTTCGTGCTGGTCGTTCCTATATCTACACCTAACATATAGTTCGTCATTTTATTGCTCCCTTTCTGTAGTGAGCATTTGTTGGGACATCCAAAGGTCATCAACTGTCCCTTGCACATCTTCAAAGTTTTGATGTAAAGCTTGAATCATAATCTCTCTATCCTTTGTTTCAATTGCATTAATATAAATTTCATGATTTTTCAAGATGCGTAAAAAATCATCCGACTTTTCCTCTATACGCATCCGCATTGATAACAGAATCAAACTCTCCATTACTGGTTTCGTGTTATTCCAAATCAGCAGGATATAGGAATGATCAATTGATCGAATGATCGTTTCATGAAACAACACATCTTGATAAGAAAACTCATCTGCATCTTTATATTTAATAGCGACTTCCATCATCTCGCGTATTTTACTAAGCTCTCTTACTAGCTCGCTGGTATCTATTTTCAAAATCCGTTCGTAAACAAATGTTTCAATCAGTAAACGGACATCGTAAATTTCTTTTATATCCTGATCAGATAAGCCAACTACAACCGCACCCATTCGTTCCAAGCGGATAATATTTTCAGAAGCCAATATCTTTAGAGCTTCCCTGATTGGGGATCGGCTAACTTCAAATTCTGCGGCTAATTTATTCTCTGATAAAACGCTACCCTGTTGAATCACGCCTGAAATAATCCGAATTCTAAGCTCACACGCCAAACGTACTCCGGTGGAAGCGTTTGCATTCCATTTCGCAGGATATATAAATGTATTTGATTTAGTCATGACACCACATCCTCAAATTAAAGTCTGCATACTTGTATACAAGTATGATAGTACACATATCCGAAATTGTAAACGCTTTTATGTCACCTCAGATAGCGGACTCCTTGAGACATTGGTATGGGAAATAAAAGACTAGACACTCTTTTCCATATGAAAAGGCGGCTGAAGATGTTAATTCAGCCGCCCACTGTCCTTAGATTAATAAGCCATAGGGAATTCTATTGTAAAAGATGTCCATTTCCCAACTTCACTGTCCACGCTGATATGACCATCCATACCTTTGATTAGGCTAAACGACACCATCATGCCAAGGCCGGTTCCGTTGTTCTTCATCGTAAAATAAGGTTCACCTAAACGATTGATTTGTTGTTGAGTCATACCCTTTCCTTCGTCTCGTATTTTAATACGCACTACTGGGTAATCCACAACTGAGTTGATGATTAATTTCCCACCCTTCGGCATCGATTCAATTCCATTTTTCACGATATTAATCAATGATTGCTCAAGTTTTTTTCGATCTCCTGAAATATAGTTCTGATTACTCTCATCCAAATTGGTGAAGATTTGAACATCCTGCATATTTGCCAACGGTGTCAGAACGTTTACGACATTGTGGACTTCTTGGAAAACGGAGACTTTTTCTACCTTCTCTGGAGCGGGTTTCGCAAACGTCAAATAATCATTGATGATATCTGAAGCCCGGTCTAGCTCCTGTATTGCCGTACCTAAGTATTGTTTGACCTCAGGTGATTTTTCTTGTTCATAGGAAAGTTGCAAAAACCCTTTGCACGTCGTCAACGGGTTTCTCACTTCATGCGAAATACTCGCAGCAAGATGGCTGACCACTTCTAATTTCTCCGCTTTTATAAGTTTCTCCAACATATCTGAATTCATTCGAATCACTTCAATCAAAAGGGTCGCCAAAAGCGTTCCCACAATTGTGATGACAAAATATTGAACCCACATATTAGCACTCAAATTAATATTAAATAGTAGGAATGTCGTAAAATAAGTGACTTGAGTCGATAAAATGACCAATAATACACTCATCCATACCTTTTTCACTAATGCCATTTTTAAATAATAGCGGGATACATAGTTCACGATAATAGCCAGGAGGGTATACGTGATGATTGATATGTAAAATCCTGTATTTGCTCCCCACAACAAATAACGAATCAAAAGCATGGATAACAATAGAATAAAAGCAGTATTTTTTCTTCCATATAGAATGCCGATGATGAAAGGAATTCTCCGCAAATCCCAGAATAGCCCATCCCCCACTGAAAAAGGAAAAAGCATACAAAGTATGATTGATACGACGGAAAGAATGGTAACAAGGATATCTTTCAACTTATCAATTCTATATACAATCTTCAGTAAATAAATCATTTGCAGTAAAAATAAAGGAAGAAGGATGAATAGAAAATTTATAAGCAAATCTTTTGTGATAATTCCCATTTCGTCACCTGACCTTTTTACTCAGAGATTCTCTATAAGATAATACCATGTATTAATATAAATTATTTGAATTTTCCAATTAAAGTATTACCTATTCCTCACCGATCTTGCAATATTATTTTAATAACATTTTATTTTTTCTTATATTTGGAATAAAGATTGGAGAAATATCTAATGTTCTTAATGATTTATTGTGCATCTCTTAGGAAAGCTAATTTTTAATTACATAACTCATTTCGGCAAAACAATTACTTCAAGATAGTAAAAACGACTTAAATCAACCAATATTTAATAACTACTGCATTTACAAAACCATAACATCACCTTCATAGAGTATTAAAACTACTAGTCTATACTCGGTATATCAAAGGATTAGGAGGAATGATGAATGTTTAATAACAACTTCAAAAAGAAACTTATCCCTTTAGCAGTTATGACATCTGTTGCATTTGCTAGCTTAGGAGGGTCTATCCCTTCTGCAGAAGCAAAAGAAAAGAAGGGCAACGATCCTGAAATTAAAAATGTCATCTTTTTAATTGGAGATGGTATGGGAGTTTCTTATACAACTGCATACCGTTATCTACAAGACAGTCCTAAAACGAAATTCGCAGATCGCACGGAGCTTGATAAATATCTTGTAGGTCTGCAAATGACCTATCCAGAAGACCCATTACAAAACATAACTGACTCTGCTTCGGCTGCAACCGCAATGTCTGCAGGAATTAAAACATACAATAGCGCCATTGCTGTAGATAATGATGGTTCACAAGTGAAAACTGTATTGGAAGCTGCGAAAGCACAAGGAAAAGCAACTGGACTTGTTGCCACATCTGAAATTACTCATGCAACTCCAGCTTCATTTGGAGCACATGATGAAAGTCGTCAAAACATGAATGCGATTGCTGATGATTATTATGATGATTTAGTGAATGGTAAACATAAAGTAGATGTTCTTCTTGGTGGAGGCACTGATTTATTTGACCGAAAAGATCGTAACCTTATTGAAGAATTTAAAAAGGATGGCTATAGTCATATAACAAGTAAAGACGAATTATTAAATGATACAAACAAACAAGTTCTTGGCCTATTCTCTGACCGTGGAATGCCAAAAATGATTGACCGTTCAGAGGAAACGCCTTCTTTAGGTGACATGACCACTTCGGCTATTGACCGTTTAAATCAAGACAAGGATGGTTTCTTCTTAATGGTTGAAGGAAGCCAAATTGACTGGGCTGGGCATGACAATGACATCGTTTCTGCGATGAGTGAAATGGAAGACTTTGATAAAGCATTTAAAGCAGCAATTGAATTTGCGAAAAAGGACAAGCATACATTAGTTGTCGCAACTGCTGATCACTCCACTGGTGGTTATTCTATCGGTTCAGATGGCATTTATAACTGGTTTGGTGAGCCTATTAAAGCAGCCAAACGCACACCTGATTTCATGGCGAAAGAAATCGTGAATGGTGCAGACGTAGAAGAAACACTGGCAAAATATATTGAACTTGAGTTAACGACTAGTGAAATTCAATCTGTGAAGGATGCATCTACTAAGAAAGAAGTAGATATTGATAATGCGATTGAAAAAATCTTTGACGATCGATCTAATACAGGTTGGACTACTAGTGGTCATACCGGCGAGGACGTTCCTGTATATGCCTTTGGACCTGGCGCGGCGCGTTTTGCAGGACAAATTGACAATACAGACAACGCAAAAATTATTTTTGATATTTTACAAAAAGGGAAGAACAAAACAGTTATTGAAGACAAATAAGTCTCTACTTACAACTTGACCAATATAGATAGAAGGGTCTGACTGTTACATAAAAAGTCAGGCCTTCTTTTTTAAAATGAATGCATTGTAGGAGGGTTACTTTTGAAAAAACATATTGCCCTATTGGGGTTATTAACTCTAGTCATATCAGGTTGTTCCAATAATACCGTGGCCTCTGTAAAAGAGAAACCAGCAAATATCGATTATTTGAATGACTACTATTCAAATCCACAGGTCCCAGACGACCGAACACTAATAGAAGTTGATCAAACCGTGTCAGATGAAAAAGGTGAAGCTACGTTAAAGGCCATTAAACAAGTGAATAAGACGTATTCAGATGGTCCAATAAAACTCACAGTCAAAGACATGAAATTGATTCATCTAAGACCAGACTACAGTTTAATTGATTATTTCCATGCGTTAACACAAAAAGAGGAATTTGATTTTGTTAAAGTATTTATAGAGATTGAGAATAAGTATCCAGAAAAAGTGAATTTTGCACCAATAGCTCTTATTGAAACCAGCACAGGCGAAAAATTAAATTGGGAAAATGATATCTATCTTGAAGATTTAAACGGAGAAATAAAAGGCAATGAAACAAAAAAAGGGAATATAGGGTTTATTGTAGAGTCTTCAGATGATCTTGAATGGATTGAAATAACGACAAGTGATGTGTTTGATAAAGACGAAGAGAAAATCATCGAATCACAGAAAATAAAAATTAAGTTCTAGAAAACGAGCACTAGAATCCAATGATTCTAGTGCTCGAAAATATTTTAGTGAATAGAGAACACTTCTTGTTTTAATAATTCTTCTGGTCTCTTCCCAATCGGATCTTGATGGAAGTACTCACGAATCACACCGTCCTCAAGATAATTAGCAATAGACACCATAATCATCCCTTGATCGAGTGCGAGATACGCTTTTGCAATTTCTCCAGTCTCCACATTAACAGAATCATAGAAACCATATTTGCTATACATATTAAATTCTTTCAGTGCCTTAATGTTTTTCTGAACTTCTCGTGGTGCATAATCTAAAGCTAAAAATGTAGCATGCGCCGTAACGGTTGCTCCATCTTTATAGCCGGCTGTACCAAGAGGAGTAGCGGCGAATTCACTGTACCCGTCAGGCGTTGCAGCCGGTGAGAATCCCCATGCTTTATATCCTTTTTCCTTTGCATAAGCAATTTGAACATCTACATGACGCTGATTATTTAATCCTAATGCTTTTGTTCCAAGGTCTTTTTCCTTTAATACAATACCTGGCATAAGGCCTTCGAACATACTGCCTCCCCAGCTTGGAACATACTTAATTCCACTATATTCATAGTGACCTTCAAATACAGAAACCCCATCATATTGTGTGGTATATCCATTTGGAATCTGTGCTTGCCAATCCCATTCTTGAGGCAGAGTTCGGTACATCTTCCACCAGTGTTCTTTTGGTACGTCCCCTTTACCTATCGAAATATAACTTCCAACACGGGGCTCCGTGTAAAACATTCCATAATGATGGTCTGTTAGTTTTCCTGCGGCCACGTCATAACCACCACGGAACTGACCAACTTCTGCGTCATAAAGTGTTGAATAATCCATGTTTTTAACTAGATCACTTGTTTGTTCGTTCAATTCTGTATACGCTTGTCCAACGACCATTAATCCTGCAGAAAGCCAACCATTATCCACTTGAGAGATAAATTGTCCCCAGTCTTTTTTAAGGGACCCATCTTTCGTGTAGTACCAGTTGTAATAAAGACCATTCCATTTATCTAGCTTTTCTAAAGTGTTTATTGATACTTGAAGTCGTTTAACAGCATCCTTTCTCGTAATAATACCCATCTGTTCCGCTGATACTGTACTCATCATATACATCGCAATATTTGTTGGAGATGTATGAGCTGCTACTGTCTTTTGTTCATTAGTAAAACGCACCTCATCGTAAGTCATCCCTGTTTTTGGGTCTGTATGATCTTGAAAATATTTATACGTTTTCTTTGCAACCGCTTTCAATTCAGCTTGTAAAGCAGCCTCTTTTCCAAAATTACTTGCTGAAGCATTGGGTGTGAGTATTAAGTTGATAAAAAAGCTAAATACGATCAGGAAGCTTACAAATTTCACTTTATTCATGATTTGCTCCTCTCAGATTTCAAAAATTGTTGTTGTCGAAACGTTTCAACAACAGTTTAACATGAAACTTAATGTTATTTCTCAATATTCTGTTAATTAGTTAATTACTCACATTGACCTTTAGGTATAACGAATCGAAAATACTTCTGGTTCAAAGTTATATTGGGCTATAGAAAGTACATTCTGGTAAATTAATGGGGCAGCGCAAACCGACTTCAAAAATGAGGAACTGGTGTCTTTCTCCAGTGGAATGCTGTCTCTCTCCAAGCGAATGGACAGAAAACGTCTGTGAGTGGATGAAAAATAATCTCAAACTTCAAAGGTGTAGCCTTACAAACTTAAACTTTAAAAAGACTCTATAGCCTAAGTTGGCTAATAGAGTCTTTACAAATTGATATGAAATTCGTTTTATTCTCCACTACCTGGTGCAAATATAGTGGAAGCGAGTTCAGCGACATAAGCACTGCCATCATTATCTTCTACACCCTCGATCATCATAGCAAGTATGAACGTAGGATTTTCGGAGTTATAAGTAACAAAAAACCCATTTTCCTTACCTCTTTCTTCTCCCCCTGCTTTTAGTTCAGCTGTACCGGTCTTTCCTGCGAGTGGAACTGACGGAAGATTGGCTGCTGGAGCAAAGCCATCTACGACAACATTGCGTAAGCTCTTGCGAAGAATCGCCGCATTTTCAGCACTGACAAGTCCTTCTTTCCACACTTGACTCTTTTCTTCATCCATTAACAATGTCGGCTTGTACATAACACCATCCGTTATAAAGACTTCATACATCGAAGCAAGATGCAAAATATTCGTCAACATCTCCCCTTGCCCAAATGATGTATCCGCAAGACGTCCTAGAGAACCAATTTTGCCGTCATTTGAAATTTGCGAAGCCTCCAAATTATTAACGTACGGCATTTCTTCTCCAAAACCAAAGCCCTTTAGCCCCTCAATGAAAGATTCATATCCCATATCAAGCGCTTCCCGAGCAAAATAAATATTGTCAGAATAGACAAGTGCTTTATTCAAATCAATTGGATTCGGTGCTTCTGCATGGACACGAGTTACTTTGTAATCCCCTCCCCAAGATGGATCGCTCCAGGTTGGCCCTTTAATCGTTAAACCTTCAGTCGGGTCAAGAGTTCCAGCTTCCATCCCAATAGCAGCAGTGATGGGCTTTATTGTTGAACCTGGCGCATAAGAATACGCAAACCGTGTTAATAGTGGATTCAAAGGTCTTCCCTTTAGTTCCTCGAGCTTTTCACCACTCATGCCGAGCATAAATTCGCTCGGATCAAAGCCTGGCGAACTCACAAGAGCAAGTGTTTCACCGGTTTTCGGATTGACAGCAGCACTTGTACCCGCTTCACCTTTCATGGCTTGATACGTTTTTTTCTGCAACTCAGCGTCAATCGTCAATGAAACCGTTTCGCCATTTACAGCAGGTATTTCAGCAACCGTAATCGTCTCAGCGCCTTTTTCAGGCGGCTTGATATAGATACGTACTCCACTCGAACCACGAAGCCTATCTTCCAATAACAACTCCATCCCTTGACGACCGATGAGGTCAGCTTCTGTATAGCCTTTGACTTTTCGTTTCTCTAATTGTTCAGCTGTAATGACTCCTATATAACCCGTCAAGTGAGATAATGCTTCTCTATAAGGATACTCACGCATAGGTGTTTTCTGGTACGTGACTCCTTTAATTTTAATGGCCTCGTCTAATAATGAAGTTTCATGTTTTGCTACTTTTTCAATCGGCACAAAATCAATTGGCCTAACCCAACTCTGATTTAACTGGCGATCAATATACTCAACGGATGTACCCAACAGCTCTGCAAGCTTGGTCTTACTTGTTTCATCCGTGAACTTTTCTGGTACAACACCTATTTCTTCCCCTTCACCGTTTATCGCTATGGATAGTCCGTTTCGGTCAAGAATTTCTCCTCGTGCGGGCTTGCTAGTAGCAATCCCTACCGTATCCTTTTCTCCAAGTTCTGGGAAAATAAATGATGTATCCCACTTCACAAACCAATTTTCATCCTCATCACGCGATTCGTTCACCAACGTGATTGTTTTCTCAAATTCCACTGGTCCAGCAACTGTATCCATAGACACTTTTATCGGAAAATCTGCAGGTTTCTCTATATCCCATTCCTTATCCTTCGCTGGTTTTGTATAAGTTACTTTGACGTTTTTAATGCCCAAATCCTTTTGCAGACCTTCTTGCCTCTCCACAAAATTTTCAGTACTAAAAACTTCTTTCGTCCCTTTGTTCAGATAGTCTTTGTACATGGTAGCAAATTCACCCTTATTCCAGTGACCTACATATTCCGCTAGTCGGTCCTCTGGTGTCACTTTTTCCTGACACCCTGCTAAGAGGATGGTTAATAGAATGAACAATGCGCCCATTAATCTTTTTTTCATATCATAACCCCCATTATTAATCAGTTCATTTATGGCACTAAATCACTTTATATGATCCTTAATCACTAATTCAAAGTAAAACAAATCAACCATTTCACCTATTCACACTTGTCTATTAATGGTAACATATTGGCATAAATTACGCTTTAATTACCAATTTTCAAATAGAAGTTGAAACTCATTTATATAGAAAGAAGCGACTAAAATTGAGGAGTCAATTTTAGTCGCTTCTTTCATATTCTCATTTGATTTTATGTCTAAATCAATTGGTGCCACTATTAAAGACGATACGATGTTCAAATGCTTGTTGTAATGCTCGCGTGACGAGGCCAGGTTGACCTGTGCCTATTAGAGTTTGATCAATTCGAATAACCGGACATATTTCAATCGCGGTGCTCGTGACAAAAACTTCGTCCGCTTCTAGCAATTCATTAACGGTAAATGCCTCTTCAACAACTCGAAGACCATTCTCTCTTGCCATTTGTAGGACTCCAATTCTCGTAATCCCGTTCAAAATCAGATTGTTTATTGGATGAGTATAGATTACATTTCTTTCAACGATATAGACATTTGTTGAACTTCCTTCTGACACCGTCGAGCCTCGATGCATGATGGCTTCATCACAGCCATGTTTTTTTGCCTGCTGTTTCGCTAGAACATTTGCCAGTAAGTTTAAACTTTTAATGTCACAACGCTTCCAGCGAATATCCTCTGTTAGAATCGCCTGAATACCATGGGTTGTTTTTTCCAAAGGACGCTCTCCCAGTTGAGTATAAGCAACCAACACTGAAGTAGTGTTTCCAGGGAAATGGTGCATTCTTTGTGATACACCACGTGTAATTTGTACATAAATGAATCCATTCATGAGCCCATTTTTTTCAACAAGTCTTGTCAAATTACGAGTGATTTTCTCCAACGCATACGGCAAGGGCAATTCGATTTTTAACGCGCTAAGTTTAAGTCGTTGCATATGACTATCCATTTCAAAACAAATACCATCATATACGCGAATAAACTCATATACTCCATCTCCGAACTGGTAGCCGCGATCCTCAATATCTACGAATGCATCATCCCGTTCAGTAAAACGTTCATTGTGTAAAATCATGCGCTTTCCTCCCTTATACGAGTGAAGACATATAAAATCAAACACCTCATATCCTGAATCGATATGAGGTGTTATGACCATGCCTTACAAAACCTTGCCCTTTTCCACGATCACCTTGCTAAATAATATGGGGCTAGCAGCTAGATTATTCATAACGTTATTTCTCTACTGAAAATAAACGCTTTTATTATAAATACTGACTTTACTGTTGATTTCCGTTACAACGCTTTCATGTTGAAGCTAGAGTAGCGATGCAGAAGATGCTTTCCGCGGGCAGTCCATACTCACCCTAGGAAAGCGTTGTTGTTTTTCGGAAAATCATCAGCAATATATTAAATTAGGCTTAAATAAAAAATGCCCCATTCAATCGCAAGTTGCGAATGAACAGAGCATTTTCTAGTGATATTTATTTCTTCGTTAGTAAATAGATAAAGTAAGGTGCACCGATTAATGCCACCATAACCCCAGCAGGAAGGCCAGTCGGTTCTACGATATTACGACCGATGGTGTCCGCAATAAGTAGAAGCCAACCACCAATCAATAAACTAAGGGGTAAAAACAACTGGTGACGTGGTCCAACTAACGTTCGAGCAATATGGGGTGCCATCAAGCCGATGAATGAAATCCCACCAGTTACTGACACGGCTGAAGCAGCTAATGCAACTGCCGCTAATGTCAGCACAATTCGTTCTTTTTGTACTGATAAGCCAACGCCAATTGCTACCGGTTCACCTAAGCCAAGAATGTTTAAGCGGTTCGCTTTCATCAAAGAAAAAGGCACGAGTACAATTAGCCATGGCAAGATTGCTAAGACAAATGGCCAATCTGTTCCCCAAATATCACCAGCAAGCCACCGTGCGATGAAATCTACTTTGATACGATCAGCAGAAGAAATCATCACAATCATTACGCCTGACAAAGCCATTGATAATCCAACGCCAACTAATACAAGGCGCACTGGCTGCATGCCGGTCGTTCGGCTGTAAGAAAAGACATAAATAATGACTGCCGTTAGCAATGCACCAAGAAAGGCTACAAATGGCAACATGTAAATGAATGAACCTGCCTCTGCAGGAAAGTATAAAAAGAAAATCGCAACAGCAACACCAGCACCTGAATTGATGCCAATAATTCCGGGATCAGCTAATTCATTACGGGTAATTCCCTGTAACAAAGCACCTGATAATGCAAGGGCCATTCCTGCTAGAAGGGTGATGACGATACGTGGCAAACGCACCGAGAATAGTACGAATTCTTCTTTAAATTCCCCTTGTCCAAGGATGGTCGGTATAATTCGATCGTATGAAACGGAAGAATACCCGAGACCAAGCCCAATTACGGCAGTAGCAGTAATCAATAAAGAAAAGACGATGAGCAGTATACGTTGTTTTCGAATAATAGATGCATCTATCATGAGAAACTTTGCCCTCCTTTGCGTACAATGTACAAGAAGAATGGTAAGCCCATAATAGCTACTACAGCCGCCACGGGTGTTTCATAGGGAGCATTAATAGTACGTGCTACGGTATCCGCGAGCAACATGAAAGCCGCTCCAAGTATGGCAGACATCGGAAGAACAAAGCGATAGTCCGTGCCGACGATTGCCCGCACAATATGTGGTACCATCAGACCGAAAAAAGCAAGATTCCCAACAAGTGCAACAGAGGCACCCGTTAATATAATGACAAGAACAAACAATATCGATTTGATTAAACGTACACGTTGGCCGAGCCCAACTGCCATCTCTTCACTTAACGATAGAATGGTTAGTTGCCGTGCACACATCATTGAGATCAATACACCTACCAGAACAATTGGTGCAATTAACAGCACTTGATTCCACGTCGTTCCGATCATGCCACCAGCAGTCCACATAGAAACTTGTTGCGATATTTTAAAATATAATCCGATTCCTTCAGCAATAGCATAGAGAAAAGCCGAAATGGTTGCTCCCGCAAGCACGATGCGTAGTGTCGTGAATCCTTCTGGATGAAATGAACTGAAGCCGAAAACGAGAATAGCTCCTACTGCAGCTCCTGCAAAACACGCAAGCATCACGCCAAAATAACTAACCGTTGGCCAAAATGCTAACGTAATAGCCAACGCAGCATTAGCACCGGCAGTTAGACCGAGCAAACCTGGATCGGCAAGAGGGTTACGAGTCATCCCCTGAATAATAGCGCCTGAAACGGCAAGAGCCGCCCCAATTAAGGCAGCGGCTACTTCTCGCGGAAAACGAATTTCCCGTAACATAATGGCTTGGTCATTCGGGGCAGTTGATAGTAAGGCAGACAAGACATCTTTTAAAGTCGTATCGGCCGCTCCGAAAACTAACGCCATGCCGAAAAGTACTATCATCAGAATCAAGCTCATCCCAAGTTTTATTGAATAAGGTATGCGTTGAATCCGATAATTGAACATGCTTTAATTCGCCAAGAACGATTCTTTGAAGAATTCCAATTGATAATCCAGTGTTAACGGATCATTGAAGTAAAACTCCATTGCATCAACAGTAAACAACTGATTGTTTTTCACTGCTGGGATATTCTTAAATGTTTCTGTACCTTCAAATGAATTGTCAGCATCTTTATGTTTGCTGAAGATTAAATAATCACCGACATACTCCGGTAATACTTCTGCAGATAAAGCATAATAACCATCCTTCAATGCCATTTCTATTACTTTCTCAGGCATTTTTAGACCCATTTCTTGATAAAGGATTTCTGTACCGCGGCCCCAGTTGTCGCCGAATACATACAATTCTTTATCGAAGCTTTCAATAACAGTAACCGTCGCATCTTCTCCGATTTTCGCTTTGATTTCATCGCCTGCTTCTTGAGTACGTGTTTTAAAATCATCTACCCAAGCTTGTGCTTCTTCTTCTTTATTCAGTAATTTCCCAATTTCAACATGCTGCGTCAAGTAATCTACTGCACCATATGTAAATGTTACGGTAGGAGCAATTTCGTTCAGTTTATCTATATTTTTAATGTTTGACAGACCGACAATTAAATCTGGTTCTAATTCAATGATTTTTTCTAGATTATCGTCTGTTACTTCATCAACGCCTTCTAATTTTTCTACAAAGCGTGGATTCATTTTCGACCATGAGTCTACTCCTACTAGAGGAACATCAAGCGCCATGACGTTACCGGCAAATGAAGATAGAACTAATACTCGTTGTGGATCAGCCGGTACTTCTACTGGTCCATTTTCAGATTCATATGTAATCGTTGTTGGTTCTGAATTTTTTTCTTCTTTGTCTGTTGATGTGCCTTCTTCTTTAGTACCTCCGCATGCAGCTAAAGCAAACATTGCAAGTAAA
The DNA here is from genome assembly GCF_042658845.1 of Paenisporosarcina macmurdoensis. Taxonomy (NCBI): domain Bacteria; kingdom Bacillati; phylum Bacillota; class Bacilli; order Caryophanales; family Caryophanaceae; genus Paenisporosarcina; species Paenisporosarcina macmurdoensis. Next base: position 321,013 of record NZ_JBHSRI010000025.1, on the reverse strand, counting down.
GCTATGAATAGTAATGATAATTTTTTCATTTTCTGTCATTCTCCTCTTACTAAATTATAGGTAATGCAAATCGGTTTCCCAGTACGTGGATCTTCGCCAATTTCAGCATCTATTTGAAACAGTTCACGCAATACAGGTTTAGTGATGATTTCTTCACTTGATCCCGACTTTACGATCTTTCCAAACTTCATGCCGATAATGTAATCTGCGAAACGAGCTGCGTGGTTTAAATCATGTAGCACCATGACAATTGTCCGTTTTTCCGTGGCGTTCAATTGCTGAAGTAATTCCAATATTTCGAGCTGATGCGCCATATCCAGATAGGTTGTTGGTTCGTCCAGGAAAATCATATCTGTTTCCTGAGCAAGGGCCAAGGCTATCCACACACGTTGACGCTGACCACCCGACAGTGAATCGACAGGATGTGACTTAAAGAATTTAGTACCGGTTACCTCGAGTGCCCAGTCAATCATATCTAAATCCTTTTGGGTTAAGCGACCGAACCGATTCTGATGTGGAAACCGTCCATATGAAACTAGTTCACCAACAGTGAGTGCCCCTGCACTTTCAGGAGTTTGAGGCAGAACCGCAATTTTTTGTGCCAAGAGTTTTGTAGGTTCTTTGACAATACTTTCACCATCCAGAACGATGGAACCCTTTTGATGGGGAATAATACGCGTCATTGCTTTTAATAAGGTGGATTTCCCACAGCCATTGGGACCGATAATGACGGTGATTTTTTCATCTGGAATGGAAACAGACAAATTATCAACAATTGTTCGATCACCATATTTGATTTGCAAGTCCTTCGCTTCAAGCCGAACCATTTTCAACCTCCTTTCAACAAGTTATGTATATTAACTGATAACGATTATCAATATCATTTACAAACTAACTATAATGTTGTAAGCTAAACCTGTCAATAGCACTATATAAAAAAATCAAAATCATGAATATTGGCCAGTTGAGGAAGGATTGAAAATATATGAATCACTTAGATGTATTTGATGTAACCATCATTGGTGGAGGTCCTGCCGGCTTATATGCCAGTTTTTATAGCGGGTTGCGTGGATTAAAAACGAAAATCATTGAGTTCCAACCTCAACTTGGCGGTAAAATTCATGTCTATCCCGAGAAAATGATTTGGGATGTTGGCGGACACCCTCCCCTCCCAGGTGCGATGCTAATCGAAAAACTTGTTGAACAAGGATTAACTTTTCAACCCACCGTTGTACTGAACACGAAAGTAGAAGCGATTCATCAGGGTGACGATCGAATTTTCGAATTGGTCACTGATTCAAATGAACAACATTATTCCAAAACGATCATCGTTGCAATCGGCAGCGGTATCCTTACCCCTCAAAAACTACAAATTGAAGGGGCCGATCGATTTGAAGTGAGTAACTTGAACTACACCATTAAATCCTTGATGCACTTTAAAGATAAAACCGTCGTGATTTCTGGTGGCGGAAATTCAGCAATTGACTGGGCTAACGAACTCTCCCCTATTGCCAAACAAGTAATTGTGATTTACAGAAAAGGCGATTTCACTGGACATGAAGCACAAGTCACCAAGCTTTTTGAAAGCAATGCAATCTGCATGTTCCACTCGTCGATTTCGAAATTAATTGCTTCTGGAGACAATTCAACAATTGAAACCGTTGAAGTAACACACGCCAACTCAGGGGAAATACAGTACTTGTCAGTCGATGAAATTGTCATTAACCACGGCTATGAACGTGATATCGCTCTGCTTGAAAACAGTCCGATCCAATTGGAATTAGCGGATGGTTCGTATATCGCGGGCAGTATTAATAGCGAAGCATCTATTCCCGGTATATTTGCAGCTGGCGATATTTTAAAACATGACGCTAAACTAAACTTGATTGCAGGTACCTTCCAAGATGCTGCTAATGCAGTGAATAAAGCTAAGCAGTATATTGAACCTAGCGCAGATAGCTTCGCAATGGTGTCTTCACATAATGACGTCTTCAAGAACCGCAATAAAGAGATCGTGAAGCAGATGGTTCAAGAAACCATGACAACTCATTAAAGAATTTTTCCTTATACTCCCATAAAAAAATGGCGACTGAAATTTTCATTTCAGTCGCCATTTTTTCTATTTACTGTCCCTCTTGAAGGCTTCTTACCCATAAATAAATCGATTAGCATGTGCTTTTTTTGTTATTACAATCTACTATTTTTAATTATCAAATCCTGTCGAGACTTATCAAAAAGTAAAATTTTATACATTATTTTAGTAAATTTCAAGAAAATAAGCCTATTTTAACACCCTCTAAAATCCTACATTGTAATCTATTAATTTTTTTTCAAAATTAATACAATTAAAGGACATCAAGAAGCGGCTTAACCAAAAAACTGAGGAGGGAGAACATGGAAAACTATGTACGATTATTCCCATACGAATTAGTAGAGCAGTTGGAAACGGTAAATGAGATACCCAAAGGGGTTGAAATTATTCAAGCCCCTGAGATTTGGCCGGAAACAAAAGGAAAAGGAATCACTGTAGCAGTTTTGGATACAGGCTGTGATACGGATCATCCAGATTTAATGGATCGAATCATTGGTGGTTACAATTTCACAAAAGATGATGGTGGAGATTCCTTAAAATTCGAAGATTATAATGGGCATGGCACACATGTTGCGGGAACAATTGCCGCCACACTTAATAACAGTGGTGTTGTTGGAGTCGCGCCAGAAGCAAACTTATTAATCTTGAAGGTACTTGGGAAAAATGGTTCAGGGCAATATGCTTGGATTATAAAAGCCATCCAATACGCAATCGATCAAAAAGTAGACATTATCTCGATGTCACTTGGTGGACCGAATGATGTAAAGGCACTTCATGATGTAATAATTGAAGCCGTAAATCAAAACATTTTAGTAGTATGTGCAGCAGGCAATGATGGCGATGGTAAAGATTCGACCGATGAATTTGGATATCCTGGATTCTACAACGAAGTGATTAGCGTAGGTGCAGTTAATCTAGAGCGGAAATCATCTGGATTTACCAATTCGAATAACCAAGTTGATTTAGTAGCGCCTGGAGAGAAAATAATTTCAACCTATCTCAATGGAACATATGCCACTTTAAGCGGTACATCAATGGCTACTCCACATGTATCTGGGGCATTGGCATTATTAAAAGTGATATCTAACGCAGCATTTGAAAGAGACCTAACTGTTCCTGAATTGTATTCTCAACTCATAAAAAGAACAGTACCACTTGGGAACTCGCCAAATATTGAAGGAAACGGTCTTGTTTATTTAACACTGTTGGATTATGTGAAAAAAGTGTTTGATCAACCGACAGTAAGAGCGCTGATAAGTATATAAAGAATAAACAGATGCCCCGTACTTTCAATTAAGGCATCTGTTTTTTCATATATTTAATTAAAGCGTCTATCACACATTTACCGGTAATATGATTTAACTCTTTTATTTAGAACTCTTTAGTCCACTAAAAATTTTTTATAAAGTCCCTTCTAAACGTTGTGAAAAATTTCAATCGTTCTTCTTTAATAAATAACAACCAATAAAAAGAAGGAGTGGATAGTTCATGAATGCATTAGATGTTCCAGTATGGACAGCAATTTTAGGGAATTTTGGCTTTCCGATTGCGATTACTGTTTATCTTTTTTATCGCTTTGAGAAAAAAATCGAAAACTTAGAAGTTGTCATATTTGAGCTAAATGAAGTAATAAAAGATAGTTACCACAAATTTAGTTGAAGAATTGGAGGAATGATAAACAAGAAGACTTTATCTTTTTTTTACCGCTTAACCGAACTAATGTTCTTTGCGGGGGGGTTATAATTTGAATGAGTTATTCAGTAGTTCTAGTACCAATCAAAGTGTTGAAAACTACCTTAATAAATTTGAAAAACATCTTCAAAATCCAGTGATAAAATCATTTTTAGAAATCTCGGAAAATATGGATCTATTAGTAGAAGTAATTAACCATCCAACGAACTTGTCAAAGAAAAAACTAGATGATACGTTCAGAGAATTTTACTTCAAAATTAGATTTACCAACTATTTGTCTCAAGCCATTTACTTTAATGCAATAAATTATGATAAGAAAGTAAACTTATTTTTAGAAAGGAATAAGTCGATACTGGATTGTCAGCTAAAAGACGGTGATGTAACGTTACTTGACTATTTAGCTTCAAAAGAATGGCAAGAAGGACAAGAAGTATGTATCGATTCGTCCAATATTGCTGATCATTTAACAAGTTATTCCTTATTTAAAGCAATTCAACTTTTAACAGAAAATCAGCGTCAACTGCTAAATTTAGCTTATATCTATGGTTTAAATGATTCGGAAATCGCTGTTTATCTAAATAAGTCCCAACAAGCAGTATCTAGAAGTCATAGAAAAGCATTAAAAAAGCTAAAAGAACTCATTGAAAACGAGTAGAGAAGGAAGGGGTAGAAATGAGTGAAAGTTTATATACACTCGTAAAGCAATCCAAAACGGATAACAACTCTCTCGAAATCGTTATTGAATTATTTTCACCGAAAATCGACCGATCATTGCAACAAACAAAATGGCAATACAGAGAAGATTTATCCCAAGAATTAAAAATTAAACTGTTGGATTGTATTAGAAATTATGAAGTTGAAAACACACCCGGATATTTTCAAATGTTAGATATCCTTGAAGAAAAGGGCATTCAATATTACCAGGGTGGATAAGCTTTATCGTTGTCCAGCGTCGGTGGCATAGCCAAGCTTCAAGGAAAAGGTCTGCACTCCCTTTTTCCTAGGTTCGACTCCGAGTGTCACCTTCATAACGAAATGTAGATTATCATAATAAACCGAATGATTCATTTTGCAAAATGAAATTAAGAGACTTGCAATGTTTTTTACAAAGCATTACAATCAAAATTTTTATTCCGTTTATACGTGATAACGCATTCGTTAGTCATTTCCCCGTTGTATGTATTGATACGAAACGAGATTTGAATAAAAGAGACTTTTTGGTTATGAAAAGGATGTGCGAACTTAACAAGTCCACATCCTTTTTTCTAATTTGCTAAACTTCGCTCCATTTACATTACTTAGCCTCTTCAATTCTTAATGAATCTCCCCATTTTAAATGGTGAAATATCGTGTTCACTTTTCCCTTCGATAATCAGTTCGCTTAAAATTTTCCCCACTACACTGCTGAATTTAAAACCGTGCCCAGAAAAACCAGCTGCAATGGCAACATGTGAATGATTTGGATGTAAGTCGATAATAAAATCTTCATCTGGTGTCAACGTATACATGCAAGGCTCCCCATACTTCAATGGTCCGTGATGAGGCATGTACTGCTGCAGAAAGCGACGTAAATCTCCTTCGTCGTCTTCATCGAATGTTCTTCTTGGATCGTCCGGATTTATTTTCTCTCCACCATCATGTCGACCTACTTTTAAACCAACGTTATCTATACTAGGGAAACCATAATAAAATCCTTCTGGTGTTTCAAAACTAAAGGCAGGAAAATCCTGTTGACCGTAAAGCGTCTCATCAACATCAAACCAAGCAAAGGTCTTTCTTATGGGTTCAAGAGGGAGTTTTAGACCCACCATAGAAAGGAGATTCCCTGCCCAAGCACCGGCCGAAACGACTAAAGCATCTCCTTCATACTTATTTCCCTCTGTCTTAATTGTTACACTGTTTTCATGAATCTCAATATCTAAAACTCTACTATTCGTTACAATCGTAGCTCCATGTAACTCCGCTAGTTCCCTATATCCTTCAATACATTCTCCACATTTCAATACACCCGAAGTAGTCTCAAAACACCCAATCATATCGCTCGATAAAGACATTCCAGGCCATTTCCGATTCACTTCAGCCGATTCCATCACATGAACGGGTAAAGCGAATTTCTCTGCACTAGACAATACACTCTTGATGAACTCCGATTCTGCCACTCCTACATTGAGCACGCCTGTTTGGAGAAAAATTTCCTTACCTGTCTCTTTCGCTAAATCATTCCATAACTCTTTAGCCTTCAACGCTAATGGAACATACTCTTCCCCTTCACCATATGCATATCGAATAATCCTTGTATCCCCGTGATGACTCCCTTTGTCATGTGGCGGATTGAAAGAATCTACTAATAATGTTGTCTTTCCACTTTTAGCAAAAAAATACCCCGCTGCCATCCCCATCGAACCTGCACCCACAATAATTACATCATAATGCATTTTGTCCTACCTCCTCAGATCAGTTATGCCTATATTCTTTTCTTTCTTATTTTCTAGTTTAAGCATTGATTCGACAAACATTTCCCAGGAAATAAATCCTTTTTCGACATGATTTGATAACCATATAGCCTTCTAATGGATGCCTTGAGAAAGTTATACAATTACTAAAAATAAAATTCTACCTTGAGTAGAGAGATGTTGGATTTCACAAATGAAAGGGTAGGTTCCGATGACAACAAAATTCAAACTACGGCGATTAGCCGAAGAATAAAATTGGCAAAAAACACTCATTTGGTTGGAAAGTAGTCATAGTTGGTCGGAAACACTAAACAAATATGTGGAAACCAATCAGAGCTGGTCGAAAACATAGCTAAGTTGGTTGGAAACACCACCCTAATGGTCGGAAAACTAAAACACATACTTGATTATCGCAACCTTAAAAAAGATAAACTGTCATCTTATACTGAAATATTGGGAGAAAAGATCATGACAAAACCATAACAATTGGTGGATGTTGCTTCTGGTATATGATTCCCCCCTTTGATGCGCATCCAGCCAATCCCTATTTCCGTATGGCCCCATGAGGCAAGATGGCATGGACACCTTTTACTCCATTTACCACTTGAGTAATTCGCAGATCTACAGCAACACTTGCTAGAGCTGTTGCCTCTACCTTTTGAATCCCATAAAATTGTTGCATCAGCATGACCATTTCATCAAGTGCTACAGCCGCTGCTTCATTTAAATCCTCATTGAATCCAAACGTAATCCATCCTGCTGGCGTATTGGCTCTCGGCATTGTCAGTTCCATATCATCTCTAACTCGCAATGTGATATCCACTACATCCATCGGACATTCAATGGCAGTTCCAGAACTTTCGCCATCCCCTTGCAATGCATGACCGTCCCCAATGGAGAATAAAGCTCCCTCCACCGTTATAGGCAAGAAGATGCTGCTCCCTCTCACCAATTCTTTACAGTCAATATTCCCTCCACAATAGCGAGGTGGAGACGTGGAATGAATACCAGGATCAACTGGGGCAACGCCCATTACCCCCATAAATGGAGACAATCCTACATGAAATGTCTGACCGCCTATTTTCCCACTACCCGTCATGGTCGTTGCATCTAATTCCCAGTCAACTTGTAACCTTTCTGTATCAATCAGTCCAAGTTTTTCGTTTTGCCAACTTGGAATGCCTCCTGCCCAATTACGTCCATACCAACCAGGTATAAGTTCATTTACTCTCACTTCTAACACCATTCCCGGTTTTGCATTACGAATGGAGACAGGTCCTATCATCGGATGTCCTGGCTTTTCTTCCTTCTCCCTTGATACAAAGGTAGTTCTTTCCTCTTGTTTAGAGCCAGAATATCCCCATTGAATATCAAGTGTTTTTAACTGAATCGTATCGCCAGAATCAATGGTTAAGATTGGTTCATACTCGTTATTAAAAGATCCATGTAAGTTTTTCGTTTCGAGTTCTAATTTATGTATCATGCTAGCTCACTCCTTCTTTAAATAACTTAAAAACAACGTCTTTCTATAATAATTGTAGCAAATTAATAGTATTTTTTTCATCCACGGGTACTGACACTAATTATCTACTACTTGCTATGCATACAATAATAATAGTAATAAGAGGAGGTTATTATCATAAATAGAAAATTTGATTGGCTGCCTGTCATCTTGTTTTCATTAATTGCTCAATACATCACCCAACAATTGTTGCTATTTGTTGAAGCTTCAATCGATCACTCCATGTCAGTGGCGTTAATTATTAAAATTATTTTCTTCATTGTTGCGCTTGTTGGAGGGATAGTCGCCAGTCACTTTTACATCAAGAACTGGCCGCATATTGGTGGGATTTCCGCAGCTCTCTTCATCGTTCTAAGTCAATTGTATGTTGGCAATAGTACTATTAGCGGTTATGCACTACTTGTATTGCTAGTTGCTTATTTGGTTGGCTATGTAGGCGCGATTTTGTACACGAATAAATTAGCTCACAGACGGTTTAAGTAAGTTTATTTGAAAACGCCTGAAAAAGCCTTACACCTGTTCAATGTACTTGACGTAAAATCAAACAAAATGAAAACACCTCCTCGTTGTATCTAGTTACCAACGGCAAATGGAGGTGTTTTTCATATGGTTCGAATATTTTTTACTGTTTACTAGTTAACTGCCGGTCTTTTAGCTTTTTTAACTGCAGATTATGTAGTTTTGAAAAAATGATTAATGTCAGAACTGAACCAATTAAGGCAAATGACATATCCCATTGAGCGTCCCATTCGTCACCTTGCATACCCAAAAAATCTTCTGTCGCTTTTTTAGCGTAAGGTAATTTTGTACTCAACCATTCGACGATTTCATACAAAGCCGCAATGGCCAAAACGATACTTGTGGAAATCGCAAACAACCAAGTGCCTTTTGTTAGTGGGGTATTCCTAATTAAGATTTCTCTCACCACAATGACAGACAAGCCTTTTAGAAAATGCCCAAAGCGATCATAATGATTTCGCTGCAAATTAAATTCATCTTTGATCCAATTAAATAGTGGAACTTCAGCATACGTGTAGTGGCCACCTATAAACGTAAGAATGGATAATATGGCGATTACCCAATATGAAAGAGAAGTGAGTCGGAATTTTTTATAAGTTAATATGATAATAATTAAAGCCACCACTGACGGGCCAGCCTCAGCCGCCCAAGTCCAAAATACTGCAGGCTTAATAACAGACCATATCAAAACAAAGATAACAACGACAAGTAAAGAAATATGAAGTTTTGTCCCTTTATCAAAATTCACGATACTCACTCCTTCCGCTCAACAGTATGCGAAAAAAAAGAATGAGGTATACATATACGCACTAGGAATGTTAAGCATAGATCCTTTAACTTTTCGAAAATCGATTCTCCATCTCTTGAATCATCATCCTAGTCGAATAAAACAATGGAAGTTTTAACATTGGAACCTTATTCAATGACCGATTTATTATAGGGACATTAAGCATCCCATCACCTTGTTGCATGCATTCAATATAATAGATGGAGTCATTCATTTGACCTATAATGGTGCGTTCACTTGTTTTCATATATTCAATCCCATCCAACTGTTGTATATATTGTTCTATAAAATTTGATTTTGATCCCATCAGCCTCTAGATTCTCTTGAATTCCTGAATAGATCATCTCATCTACATTTTTTATATCTTTTGCCACTACCGGACCTAGTACAAAAACATAGCGAGTTTGACTATTCATGACCATCACGTACTTCTTACGTTTAATTAAGAATAGATGGGCATGCCAAGAGTAAAACAAATCCTGCGTTTCGTTTGGCTTGCTCGTAAGATTTTTCTTCAAATAATCTCCTAGTTTCTTCGTGCATTGAATCACCAACATCTGACCATCCCCTTTTCTCAGTAAATTAGCTGCTGAAGATGAACTTTCAGTCGTCGTTTGCCATTATTGATGCAATTATAGCAACCAATTATTTATTTTAAATCCTGCTGAACTTCAATATAAAAAGCTAAAAAGGTGACTCCTACTAATCCAATTACTCCAAAAATGATTGATAATCCGTCTTGCATGGAATACTTTGAACTAATCAAATTTATTATCAAACTTATTGCTATAAAAACAACGAATATCCAATGATAATACCTCAATAAAAATTTTTTCAATCATTTCACGTCCAATAATATATTTAAGTTCATCATTCACAAAATTATTTCCAAACACCCAAAATGAACCCCATGACAGTAAATGTTAGTACGTGATAACTCGCATTAATCAAATATAACTTGAGTGACTTTCGTTCAAATAAATAGATAATCCCCATTGCTGTGGCAACCCAAAATAGTCCTACCAAAAATCCTGCCATTGCACCAAACAGTGCGTCCCTTTCAGGACCTAGAAACAGGACTAGTACAAAGGAAATGATTAAGGAAAAAATAAAAGAACCGCCAAAAATCAGCCCCATATTACCTTTCTTCAATTGTTCATCATCAAACCCGTTTTCCACCATCCATGGCTTTGCAAATAACACTGAGTACCACAAACCTCCAATGATAAATGCTGATAATGCTGCTACAATTACTGCCAAATAATTAATTGATTCTAATGATAGCTGAAAATCCATTTAATTCATCCTTTTAATTATATTTGGTAAGGGCGGTCATTCACTGAAGTAATGTCCTCTTCTAGAACGTTCTGCACAAGTATTGGTATTTTCGACATGCCATTCTCCCCTTACCAACAATGTGCAATCTGTATCTACAAAACTAAATTCAGAATCCCCTTGAACTTCTCTTCTTCATCATCGATATCTATTTTCTGGCATAAGGACTTATTCAATCTCAGTAACTCTGGATACATACTAGCCATCGTTTTTAAGATTTCACTCGAATCACGACCGCACGACCAAGATGCCAAAAGTGACAGCTGCCACGCATGTAACAGGCTGCGATTCCCTTCTACTTTTGACCATACACCGTAGGAACTATCCAAGTGTTTATCCATTTCCATATACCAACCATCCGTAATCAGCCAGCGAACCCGATCCATATTGGCAAGTGCATAATACAGTTCATTTCTCATAGCCGCTCGGTACGTTTCATGGAGAAAGGCCTGGACTTTGTTCTTCCAAAAAGCAATATCCTCCACTTCCACTTGGAATGAATGCTCAGACGCTTCTTCCAATAACGGCGCAAGTAGGTTCGATGGGTCATATTTAGGTTTCAACCCTTTTATCCATATCGAAGGAACAACCTCATCCAGCGTTTCATACCAACTATCTATTTTAATAAAGCAATCGTAGTGAGTCACCACGACTGGTGAGCTAGCTGAAGACTGCTCGTGAAATAACACCTTTCCCCACTTCGCTGAACGTGCTTGCTTATTCTTAATGAAAGCGGATTTGCTTTCTGGCGTTACAATCGTATGTATATCAATGTCTGAAAAGCCATCATAATTCCCGCGTCCTAAAGACCCTCCAAGATAAATTGCTAACACATTGTGGTCGCTCGTCAAATCCTCTAATGCACGATTCAAAAGTTGTTCACGAAAAATAGGTAACTCCTGATCCCTCTTCAAATGCCTAGATACAAATTCCACTATTCCTTCATCCTCTCAAAAGACCCTCATTACTTAATTATTTCGCTAAGACCCCAACAAATCCTGCAATTACACCAAAATAACCCAGATTCCGGTATTTTATATCTCTTGAACAACAACATCTTGTTAAATTGATGTTCTCAGCTCGCCTATATGATATTTATTCCGCTTCAACTAGCTGATATTCGGCTTCAATGGTGTTTTATTCGGATTCAATCACCATTTATTCGGCTTCACGAATCATTTAATCGGCTTCAACCATGATTTATTCCGTTTCGCCCATATTTTTCCACAAAAAATCTCCTCTTTGGTCAATTCGAGGAGGTCCACGCTCAATGTATTGTCGAAGATTTCTTTAAAAGAAAGAATCACCATTTTTGCGCACAAAAAAGCAGCTAAATATTCAATCTCAGCCGCTTGTTAACTTACTATTCTACTGATGACAAAAATTGTTTTGTTCTTTCTTCTTTAGGATTTCCGAAGATTTCTTCTGATGTTCCTTGTTCCACTATTACTCCGTTATCCATAAAAACGACCCTGTCGGCTACATCTTTCGCAAAGCTCATTTCGTGTGTAACAATGATCATCGTCATTCCTTCTTGAGCCAAATCTTTAATAACTTGTAGCACTTCTCTTACAAGTTCAGGATCCAAAGCAGAAGTCGGTTCATCATAGAGCATCACCATCGGATTCAAGGCTAGTGACCTAGCTATAGCTACTCGTTGCTGTTGACCACCGGACAATTGAGCAGGATAGTAATCACATCGATCACCAAGTCCTACTTTGATAAGAAGAGCTTCCCCTAACTTTCTTGCTTCTTCTTTCTTAGCTCCGTGAATAACGATTGGACCTTCCATGACATTTTGAATCGCTGTTTTGTGGGGAAATAGATTGAACGATTGAAAAACAAAACCTGTTCTTTTTCTCAGCTCTCTTATCGCTTTTTTTCTTTTGCTGTCTATTTTTCCACCTGTAGTTACTTGAAAGTCGCCAATTTGAATAATTCCTTCCGATGGTTCTTCTAAAAAGTTTAAACAACGCAACAAAGTAGATTTTCCTGAACCACTTGGACCCATAATAACGACCACTTCGCTTTTATTTACCGTTAAGTCAATTCCCTGCAAAACTTCATTCGCTCCAAAGCTCTTTTTTAATTGGTGAATTTGAATAATACTCATGGCAATCTCCTAACATTCGTATGTTCAAATCAGGTGCTTATCGTACCAAGTATCTGGATGATTTAATTTCAAGTTTATCTAGTAAGGTAGTGAAGAATGATATTAATACCCAATAAATCGCAGCAGCCACTAAATAAATGGTAAGAGGTTCAAAGGTTTTTGCGATAATCAAACTCGACATTTGCAATAATTCGGTTACAGTAATTACCGAAACGAGCGATGTATCTTTGATCAACACGATAAACGAATTGGACAATGTAGGAATCGCTATTCGTAGACTTTGTGGAAGAATAATTCTCCTTAATGCTTGCGAATAAGTCATCCCCATTGCCATTGAAGCTTCCATCTGTCCATTATCCACTGCTAATATAGATGAACGAAACGATTCAGAGAGATACGCACCTGCATTTAAACTTAACGCTAAAATCCCTGAAGATATTGGATCAAGAGCAATTCCTATTTGGGGCAATCCATAGTAAATAACAAAAATTTGAACCAGAAGTGGAGTTCCGCGAATAATGGAAACATAGACATTCGCAATTCCATTTAGGATTCTTACTTTTACTATTCTTATGATTGCGGTGAAAAATCCAATCACAAGTGCAATTACGATAGAAATTCCTGCCAAAAAAATTGTCATTAACGTAGCTTTAAGTAAGGATGGCAATGAATCAATAATGATTGTGGGGTCCATAAATCCTCCTCCTCTCAGACTAGCTACCAGTTAGATTGACCATATATATATACTTCCTCATTGAAGTCAATGTTGATTCCTAAACGACTCATTTCATTTATAAAAGGCTCGAATCTCTCTCTAACTATGATGGTCTCTATAGGAATAACTCCAGTTTCGGTAATTTTTTTCAGAGCAATCCATTTAGCCACTAACGCAGCAGGAATAGCAGTCGTTTTAGCCATAGAAGTGATTCTCCGTCCATGATCATAAAAGTCCACCATTTGCCACGTATACTTTGTTGATTTCCCGTCTTTTATGCCACGTACTTCAACGCGCAATACCGTAATATCTTCATTTGTGTTTCCTACCATTTTTGGCGCAAGAATTTTTTCTGAAAATGCTCGTGGCGTTATCGATAATCCACCGACTGAAATAGCATCATTATCGAAGAATCCCAATTCACTCAAGACATTCATTTTTCCCCAATGTCCTGGATAACGAACTGTTCGTTCATATAGATTTTTCACTTTATCCTTAAGAACATAGGCTGTACTATGGGCATCTGTTATAACACTTTCACAGACCCCCACAGGCTCTGGAAACGTAATTTTTTCTAGTCCTGTAAGAGGAAGTAATTGTACAAGTTCCCCGTTTTCAACTGCCAGAGCAGGTTTTGTATACAGTCCCAACACACTTTCAAGGCGAAATACAACTTGATACCATAATGGTGGAATCGGATGTCTAGGAATACCACCGCAAATCATCACTGCTTCATCAGCTTCATCAAGCATCTCAATCCCTTGCGCAGCTAGAAAGTTCGTGATTCCAGGAGCCACCCCACACCCAGGTACAATAATTACACCTGCCGCTTGTGCTTCTTTATGCAATGCCCTTTTTTCATTAAACCTAGATCCGACTAAGTCTACTAAATGGCATTTTGATGCGATTGCTGCTTTGATGGCGAGAAGACTTAATGAATGCGGAAGGCATGCCACCGCTACATCAGCATCTATTAACACTTTCGCAATATCTTCTTCACTTTCAAGTGTGGCTACTTTGCCTACCACTTTTGGATTATTTGCGATCTCCAGACACTTATCAATACTTTCTTGTCTCACGTCCACAGCAGTGACTGAATCAATCCCATCAAATTTCGCAATTTCACAAACAACGGTTGTCCCAATCATCCCTGTCCCTAAAATAACAATATGCAAATGAACTAGCCTCCCTATCAATGAACATATGGGGTAAAAAAATCAAGCATAGAGAAATACCATTTGAATTCTCTATGCTTAAAAAATAAACCTATTACTAGTTTTGTATTGGATCCGTCCCGAACCATTTTTTATAAATTTCGTTATAGGTCCCATCATCTTTCATTTCTTTTAATGCTGTATTTACCTTTTTAATAAAATCTTCATTGCCCTTATTTACCGCCATTCCAATTTCGTCTTTATTAACAATACCGCTGGCAATTTTAATAGGAAGCTTATTTTCTTTAATGTTGTAGCTTATTAATAGCTGGTCGTTAATAATGACATCTAATCGTTCATTCGTAAGGTCTTGAATGTAATCACTGACTGCTTTATACAACTTAACATCTGCACCTTCCACACTATTGGCAACTTCTTCAAAAGTGGTACCGCCACCTACGCCAACTTTCTTGCCTTTAATGTCTTCGAGTTTCGTAATGTCGTTCGTATCCTCTCGAGTAACTAAAACAGAACCAGTAATAACATAGGGATCAGTGAAATCGACACTTTTTTTCCGTTCTTCCGTAACAGTCATTTGTCCAATGATGATATCGAATTTATCAGCCTTTAATCCGCCAATTAATCCATCCCATTTTGTCGCAATAAAGTTGGCTTTAACACCTAATCTTTCTGCAATTTCATTGGAAATATCTACATCAAAACCTTGGAATTCATCATTATCATCTAGGAAATTAAATGGAGGATATGTGCCTTCAAAAGCAACATTCAGTACGTTGGATTTTTCCATGCGATTCAATACACTCTTATCATTTTCTTTTCCTTCACTACTTTTTTCTTTCCCTCCAAAGTTACAACCTGCAATCAAACTAATTAGAAAAAAACTGATGATAATAAAAACTACTTTCTTCTTCATTTCAATTCCCCCTTTTATTTTTAAATCTATATTCGTTTCTTCTGCATCCCTATTTCGCAAATCCAATTTATATTGAATTACGAAAGCGTGCGTTTCGAGGAATAGAATTAATCATGATTAGCATCTATCATATGTTTGTCCATCTGAAACGAATGGCTTGTTACGGGGACTGAAAAATCACTCTCGACTACTTTTTTAAGATTGCTAAATCAACAGCAACTCTCAATTCTCTAAACTATGCGCATCTCGTATGTTTTATTCATGGTGAATCTCATACCGTTGGTAGTATCGTATATTCATAAAATAAAAAAGTAACCACTGCTCTCAATAAAGAGAATCTAGGTGATTACTTTTGGGTGGTTAAATTATAGATACTCATTAGAAATTGTTGTTAATCTATATTCAAAACAATATGAGGTTGATATTCCGCAAAACTGCTACGCTTTCTGCGGGCTTGCGCCGAACTAACTCGAACTGATCGTTCGAGTGGATTTCGACACTGCGCTTTTCCCGCTGGAGTCTACGCTGTTTTACTCCATATCTCGACTATACGGAGATATAGAAACCTTTTTTTGCAATGAGACTGATATTTTAGATGATTATTGAATAGTTGCAACGAAATCAATTACAGAAAAGGACTTTTTGGACAGCTCCGTTCTAAATAATTCTTTCTTATGATGAAGGGTTTCTCCTCTCAGCATTAATCAACATCCTAAAGTCAGTTCACTTTAGACGATATAGAGATAATAATTTCTTTTCAAGTGAACTCCCTATAATTCCTTCTCGATTATTAGGACATCTTTTTAAATAACCAAGAACCCTAACAAGTTTACATATATAATAGAAGAAACTATTTCACTTTTTACTATCGACTTCTAAATGGTTGTTATTGAGGGGTTGTAAAAAGGAAATAAAGTTCATTCTTTTAAAACAGAATTAGCAATATCGAATGGAGGAAATGAAATTATGGTTGATTTACCACATTGCCCAAAATGTAATTCAGCATACACGTACGAAGATGGAACTCTGTTAATTTGCCCAGAATGTGCCCATGAGTGGACGTTAGTAGGGGAAACTGAAGCGACTGAAGAGATAAAAGTTGTTAGAGATGCAAATGGCAATGTCTTAAACGATGGTGATTCTGTAACGATCATCAAAGATCTCAAAGTAAAAGGAAGTTCGTCTACCTTAAAAATAGGGACTAAAGTAAAAAGTATCCGTTTAGTTGATGGGGATCATGATATTGATTGTAAGATTGAAGGCTTTGGCGCCATGCAATTAAAATCCGAATTTGTTAAAAAGGGCTAATGTGAATATTACTTTAATAATGAAAGAAATGAGCTGCGACTTATCGCGGCTCGTTTTTTATTCTACCTGCTTTAAGAATTATGAGAAATGTAGAAACGAATTCATTCACTTTCTTTATTCTGCTTCACACAAGATTTAATGAAACATTTTTCGGAATAATTGCCCAACATATACCAAAATTCGACACTTCTTGATACAATAGGTAAAACGATTCACTCACGGAGGAACTAATGTTAAATAAGCAGCAACGCGAATTCAGAAAGGCTATGGCCGAAAAAGAAAAACAGCAATCTAAAAGTCGCAGACGCGATGTATACAGCTATCGTGAAGATCGATATGAAAGTGAAAAACCTAGAAGAATAACTACGTACAAAAAGCCATTTCTGCAAATCGGGGGAATAGTTGGTTTGTTAGTTTTGCTATGGAACGTCTATGCCTTATCTACTTGGGTTAATCCACAACCCCCAATATCACTATCGCTTCCTAGAAACACCGCTGCTTCAGCTCAGTCAGGCGATGCCATACACGACTATATTTTACGAACTAGTGAAATCGATACGAAACTGAATGATGACATAAACACACTTATGAATCACTATAATCAAAACGTATTAACCATCACTAAAGTCGATGAAATTGTTCAACACTTATATCTTCTGCAAGCACAAACAGCTACACTCGATAGCCGTCTCCAACCATTGAAATCTTATTACGACGACCAATTTAAACTGGTTCATAAAATGACAGATACTCTTAAGAGACAAAAATCACAAACTACACATGATGAACTTACTCTATTAAGCTCACATTTCAACCAAAATTCATCACAAAGACAACTAAAAATGATTATGATATTCCAAGCTGAGAATATTGCCTATGAGTTAAATGGGAATGGGACAATTACCTACGAGTACACGAAATAACAGCAAAAAATGAACATAGCTTGGATATTATTTTGCTTCCATTCTATAAAGAGTTAGTTTCTTAGGTCACTATCCTCCATATGGAAGATTATCTAATTTTACGTTAACCAAAAACAAAAACACGTTGACATATAAACTCATTTTCTTTTATACTGTTGCTATATTAAGTTTCTGGAGGGTTCATATGACTAGTTCCACAACAACAAGAACAACCAACCATTCACGCACGTTACTATTGGTACAAACGGCGATGTTTGCGGCGTTAATGATGATTGGTGCCAATATTTCTGCATTTTTAATCATCGGCGGTGTTCCAATTACACTTCAAACATTCTTCGCCATACTTGCCGGTCTTTTACTAGGAAAACGAACTGGTGCAATCGCGATGCTTGTATATGCATTAATCGGTTTAGCTGGATTACCTGTCTTCGCTGGCTTTTCTGGTGGCCTCGACACAATCATCAGTCCGACTTTCGGCTTTATTCTTTCCTTTATAGGCATCGCATACATTGCTGGTCTCATTGTTGAAAAGTTCCCGACAAAAGTTGGCTTTGTAGTAGCCGCATTAGCAGGAACTGCATTTAACTATCTGTTCGGTACTAACTGGATGTACGCAGCTTATAAGCTTTGGTTTTCAGCACCAGAAGGCTTTTCATACAAAATGGCTTGGGCATGGATGGCCGTTCCCTTGCCTAAAGATCTCATACTCGCAATACTTGCAGGTTTGTTCGGCTTTAGATTAAGACCGATACTTGAAAAACAAAAATTAACATAACCCAATACGCAAATACCCCTAGCAATCAGGTTTACCACCGATTGCTGGGGGTATTTTTTTACTTATTTTTAAGCAACTATATCATCTAACCAATATACAATTTGCGCAATCTAGTGGCTTCTTTTTGATTGAGTTCATTTTCAAATAGCGGGTCAAATTTACCCGTCCATGTATTCCAAACCCTTATAAAAACTGTATCTTCCGTGCGGTCGTGTAAATGGAATTCGAGGCATACTGCTCGCAAGCTCTCCTTCAGGTCAATCGAACATATTTCTTCAATTACTTTTTGGCCATTTTCAACTAAAAATTCATAACCCGAATTCTCTATCATTTGTCTGATGTGTAATTCATTCAGGTTCTTTACATCAACCAAGTCGGTTTCATTTTCAAACCGGAAATCCGGCATCTTTTCGTCCTCATCTAATATGTTGCGACCAATATCTCGCTCCAAGGATTCATTATGATAAGGGCTATAGGCGATTTCCACATCTTCGTCCATCGGATCATGTGCAAACGTACCTTTGGTTAAATGCATGGAGCCACTAGGGGTTAGTCGATAGATGGTGTCTGTTTTCTCAACCATATTGCTTTGAATCATCAACTCTAGCATATGATCGATAAAAATGGTTTCAACCGCCAGCAATTCACTGATTTCGTTCGGCTGTTTTACTTCCAATCTCTCTAAGATTTTCAGAATCATTTTCATCAATACGTCCATTTGACTCCGAACAACCGTTTTCATCTGTATATCTGCTAGTTGCAGAGGAAAAGCCCAGTTGTCACTACCCAGTAAGCGCAAATGGGATTGCTCTAGCAACATGGCCGATATTTTTGATATTTCTGCCTCTACTTGCAGATTTTTAGTCAAACGATCACTTCCTGCCTACGCTAGTTTCCAATTCTTTCAGCCCTTTGTGTTGCTCCACTACCTTTAAAACATGTTGGAACATGGCTTTTTGTGATTCTCCATGTGCTTTTTGTGTAAACATCTCCACGCTGCCGACAATCATTAGAAGCTCACGTGCTCTCGAAAGCGCAACGTTCAATCGTCGGTAATCTTTCAGGAACCCAATGTTTCCATCTGGCTGAAGATGATTCCTTACGAAGCTCAAGATGATAACGTCCATTTCCATCCCTTGGAACTTATCGACAGTACCTGTTCTGCAATGCAGATGTGGAAGGTCAAGTTCCTGACTGAGCAAACGGTTCACTTTCTTCACTTGTTCCCCGTAGAAACTGATGATACCCACCTTTTTCTTCACATGCGCATCTAAACGACCTTCTCTTTTCGCTGATGCAGTTGCCTGGTTCAAATCGAGCAACAATTCACGGGTTTGCTTCAGCTCCGCTGCATTGAAAAAGCTGCGGCTATGTTGTTCCCGTTCCTCTAAGAAACCTCTCTCATTCGGCATATCGTACCAAAGAATATGCTGTCCCCGTTTAAACAACTTGCCATCAAGCAAGTGATCTCGCTCTTTATTGGAATTGACCAGCCCACACTCCAATCCATAATTCTTTTCGAGGTAAAAAGGATTGATGGTTTCCATAATGTGCTCATGCATTCGATATTGAATACGAAGAGTCGTTTTGCTGTCTTCAGGCAAATCCTTAAATAAACGCTCAAAAATGGATTCTTTCAAAATTGATTTTAATTCAGCTTTTTCTGATGGATCTTTTATATCTTCCAACACTTCATCCATCGTGTCCTGCCCGACTAAAGGAGGTAATTGATGATGGTCGCCTACTAAAATGATTTTCTTCCCTTTTAACATGGGCAATAGTAATTCCGGTGGCGTCGCTTTCGACACTTCATCAATAATGACTACGTCAAAATCGGGGTATTGGTTTACAAAATCTTTACTCGCAGAAATCGAGCAAGTAACGCCAATGACATTCGCATACTGGATATACAACTTCTTGATTTCATCTAAATCGTAAGCTGTTGATTCACCAAGCATCTCTTGCCATTCCAGACGAATGTCATTCGATACATTCAAGAAGGTTTCTTTTCTCTTTAACTCATTTAATTGCAAAGAAATTTTTTCATGAGTCGATTTAACTTCGAGCAATACAGTTTCTACGTCGATTAGAACGATTGCTTCTAAATCAGTCACTTCTTTACCGAAAGCCGTTTGTTTCATCTGTTCATCATCCATCTTTTGATCGATTTCATTCATCGTATGGTTGAATTGAGTCATTTCTTGCTTGCGTTTTTGTACCACCGCTTGTTGAGCGGAAGTTGTTTCGACTAAACCTTCTATATAACTTTCTTCTGTTCCCATTTGCTTAAGTTCTAGTTCTTTTTCTGCCAGAACCTTTTCCACTTCGACGATTGGTGCGAATACCTCTTTATTGACTCCCAGTTCGGCAAGGGTCTTTTCAATAGAAACAATCAAATCGTCTAGTTCATTAAGTTGTGGGCTCATTAAAGATAACTCCGTATCAATTTCTTGCTGATGCTTCCCCAGTACTTGTCCCACGACCTCTTTCAGCTTTTCAAAGGTAGTGATAATTTCGTTCTTTATTTGCTCATTGCCTTTTTCTTGTGCACCGAGATTTTTCAAAGTCTTGGATTTAGACACTTTTAAAACCATCATATGTTCATAAATGGAAGATAGTTTTTGTCTATCGTTTTGATTTAAAGGCTCACGGAACCCTTTCATTTTTTTTGCATATTCTCGAAAAGCATCCACCACTTTGTTTACGTAAGGTGCCTCTAATTTAGATCCTTCTAAAGTTGGTAGCATCGATATCTTCTTAGCCAGCATCTTCATGTTATATTGATGCGCATTCAGCTGCTGTTCCGCATAGACAATGGCTTTATTTAGGGTCACATCTATTTCGGATTGGTTGCCTCCAGCTTGGATAGAAGATTGATAGTTCAGACGTAATCGGTCCATATGATGAATAATTGAACGGATTTCTGAAGCGCGAGTCCATGGTTCATTGCCAATCAACGATTGTAGGTCGGTGATTTTTTTAACACTTTGAATTTGCTTAGCTATGTTCTCCAAAGTCACTTGTATAGCTGAATAGGTCTTCAGCTTATCCGCTAACTCCTGTCGCTCAATTCTTCTTTGTTGAAGAGCTGTTTCAATTTGCAAATACTTCAACTGTTTCTGAAGTTTTTGAATTTCATCTTGAAGTCGAGTTTGATGCTTTGCGAATTCACCGGTTCCTGAGAAAAGAGTTACTTGACCTTGTAATCTCTCATGACGACTTTGTGCATCCTCTAATAAATCCTTGCTCATGTCAAAATGAAAATCGACTTGGGCTTTTTTACGATTCAATTCTTGAACGTAAGTGTGACTAGTAGTTAAATCGAGCTTAAGCTTAATTAGCTTCTCTTTCGCTTGATTCTTTTCGATTTTCTTCGATTCCAAATCCGCTATTTCATACTTCAAATTTCGAATCGTCGTTTCTGTTTCTTTAATAGAAGAAAGTAAGGCCTGTCCTTCTATTTCGAATTGATTGACATGTGTTTGAATAGAAGATAGCGTCTGCTCCTTCCAGTAAAGAGCAACTTTTTCTTCTACAAAACGCTGCCCTTCTTCTTCGATACTTTCGCTACGGCCGATTCGTAAAATTCGAATGTCTTGATCCGTCATCAGTTTTCCAAGTGCATTATCTACCGCCAAATTTGATTGTGACGCAACAAGCGTTTTTAACCCCATCTTCGAATGTTGGTAGCAAATTTCAGAGATGACTGTGGTCTTCCCTGTTCCAGGCGGCCCTTGTATGACATACAAATCCTGTGCGGCAATTGCACCTTCTACCGCTTGTCTTTGAAAATCGTTGAGATTTTGCTTGAAGGTTAAATCTTCAGGAACTTTCCCTTTTCGCACCGTTGGACGTTTCTCAAAAAGCAGTTTCTCTAGGTTTGGATTGACAGCCCAACCGTTTTCTAGCCGTTTGAAACCATCCTTCAGACGATTGATTTGTGCCATTTCCGCTACATTATCGAAAGCGAGCTTTCCGCTAACTGGAACTCTCCATTTACCTTCTCTCGCCTTTTCTTGAAGATCTTTACCGAGTTCCACATCGATTGTTCGTTTGCCCATTTGGACTTGCACAACACTCCCGAGGCTTTGGTTTGTCTCGACTAATTTAACGGCCGATTTTTTGTAATACTTATCAAAACCATTTGGCAGCTTCTGTAGCTCAAATGTTACTTTTCGAAAATCCAAACTTATGCGAGCGCCACGAATCCCGATTTCAAGTCTCTCTACATCTGCATTTCGTTCCATTACACGCAAATAAGATTCCCAGCTAGAAATTCGTTTCTTTACGTACTCCGATTGTTCTGAAGCTATGGGTAGAGCCTGAATGATTCTGTATAGAGAAAGCGTCATTTCTGTTGATACAAGACCTTTTCGATCAAACGCCATCTTCGCTTGCATATGTCTGTTATTGCCTAATTGCAAGCGCTTTTTAGTGACATAGAAATGAGCAACCTCAAGCCCATTACCAATCCATTCGCACTCCATTACTGGGGTACCTGATACTGTTTCTGATTCTATATATAATGACACTCGTTTTTGATTCACTTGGCCATCTGAAAGACGTTCCATATGAACATTGAGGATCGGAGACGCATTTAACAAGCTAGTCATCTCTTCAGCCATTTTCGGTTTACTCTTCCTAAACCGGCTACTCACGGACAAATTACATCGCGTTATATCCGAACTTTTCACTACATTCACTGCGTTACACACTCCTAACCCGTCCAAACCATATCTTCCTATTGTAAAGGATTGTCGCTCTCAAATCGACCGCTCATCGAGAAACCTTTTTGTCAGTTTTGGGAAATATTCTATACATTGCCACCTTCGAAATGCAATTTCTAGCCACATGAACCTATCTATATCGTTTAGAAGCGTTATTACTGCTTTTGGCTATAGCCAAAAGCCATTTCTGTAGGTAATACTCCTCTTTAAAAGTTCCGTTATTTTACTATTACAACTAAAGTCGTGAATTTTACAACTAAAGTGGTCAAAATTACAACTAAATGCTCTATTTTTACAACTAAGTAAGGAAAATTTACAACTAAACGATTTTCCCTTGTTGTTTTCTAGTTAACCGTCTATGTATTACGTCTATATTTATTGTTTTCTCGTGAATAGACTATAAAGGTATTCAAAATCAGTAGAGTAGGACAAATCAAAACTAGGAGGGAGATTAATCTGTCTAAAACAATTGGAATTCTCGGAGGGATGGGACCATCAGCCACAGTTGATTTATTTAATAAAATTATTTCCAACACACCAGCGATTTCGGATCAGGATCATCTCCACATTATTATTAATAATAACCCCAAAATCCCACCTCGCATGAACGCTTTAAATCCAGGGAGCGAATCTCCTTTACCAGAGCTTATTAAAGGTGCACAAATTCTTCAAAAAGCAGGAGCGGACTTTATTATCATGCCGTGTAATACGGCGCATATCTGGTATCAGGAAATTAGTGACTCCATTACTATTCCTTTTTATAACATGATTACTAATGCGGTTGACCACACATTAAACCAAATCAATGGAAGTAATTCGACGGTTCTACTACTTGCTACTCACACGACTATTCATACAAGGTTATATCAAAAGGCATTTCAAGAAACCGCTGTTACTTTAATCATTCCTAGCCATACAGAACAAATTATGGTGAATGAAGCCATAAGCAGTGTAAAAGGAGGATTACTTAAGACCAATCCGTATCTAAAGGCATTCAATAAAATGTTAGATGACTATGCAAATCAAGGTGTCATGCACATTTTAGGTGGCTGCAGTGAATTACCTCTTTTATTTCCCTTTCTCAATGAAAAAATTGACAAATTAGACCCAACGCTAATGTTGGCACAGCTTGCTGTATCTAAAGGTCTCTAATGCCTATAGAACGTTACAAATACTTATTTTTTAACTATTCAAAAGGAGATGTTTATACTGTTTTTAATCAAGATAGCAAATCAATCAAATCCGAATTTTCTTCATATAAATCAATTCACCCTTCAAGAAATCAATACGAAGTCCAACAGAATCGTGTTGCACTTTGGGCAGGTGTCAAAAGAACTCTTTTTAATAATTGATAATCAATTACCAGACTATCAATTATTGATTCCTCAAAATACATTTAGCCCTATTATTATTCCTGACTTGCCTTATGATTGTTATTTTCAAGAAAACAATCTATATATGGGGCCTGTTATAGGTTTTATTCCTCAGGAAAAGTTCTATGATGATCCACAACAAATGCTCATACGTTTTGCAAAGTATGAAGAAATTAGAGGTCTTATTTTTTTGTTTAGACCAAAAAATATCAATAGAATAACTAACACGATCGAAGGGTATTATTTCGAGCCAAAAAATAAAGAATTCATCAAAGGTCTCTTCCCATTTCCAAACGTTGTATACAATAGAATTTCATTATCAAAAAAAACAGCTAAACTCTTTAATCCCATTTTTAATTATCCCAATACCATTAATAAACTAAAATTCTGGTCATTACTGATAAACCAACCTGATTTAGAATCTCACATACCTAAAACCATTAAATATGTAAATAGTAAAACCGTGCTGAATATGGTAGAAAACTATACCTCTATTTATTTAAAGCCATCTAATAAATCTCAAGGTAAAGGCATCTTCCACTTAAAAAAGAATGCAGCAGGTTATCAGTTAACGGATGGTTCATTCAATACAATCCTTATTAAAAATAAAAAACAATTAAATAGGGTTCTGAAAAAAAAGCTTAAAGGTTCCTATTTAATTCAACAGGAAATTCCCAGTATAATAGCAGGGAAAAAAATCGATTTCAGGATTTATTTACACAAAGATCAAAATAAAGAATGGTTTTTATCTGGTATGGAATCCAAAATAGCTAAAGATGGTAGCATCATTTCAAATTTCATCAATAGAGAGAATATGATGCCTGGTGAAAAAACCCTGCATCAATATTTTCAACTAGATTCTGAAAAAATTGAGCAGTTAAAAACAATCATCTTCGACCTATGCAAAAAGGCCATAGCCGAGATCGAAAAATCTGGATACAAAATTGGAGAAACAGCTATAGATTTAATAATAGATGAAGAATTAAGAATATGGCTTCTTGAGGCTCAACTCAATTTTGCAGCAGAAAAAAAGCTAAGCAGATCCGATGCTGAACAACTTGTTCTTCCAACTATTCTTCCCGCACCATTTCTCTATGCAAAAACGTTAGCTGGATTCTGAAACTCTTTTAGTGCTTTTGGTTAAATCCAAAAGCCTTTTTTGTTGGGGACACTCCTCTTTTCGTGATTTCACTCTGAAAATAAAGGATTTCTTCGTTTGAACGAGAACTAAACACAAATAATCCAAATTACTAGGAGGATCTTTATGAAACCATCTACTTATCAATATGTAACCTATATTTCGTCAACAGCAGAGAAAGTTTGGGATGCTTTGACAAATACAAATCATACGGAACAATACTTTTTTGGAACTGCCATTCAATCTGATTGGCAAGTGGGCTCGCGAGTAGAATATTCTCGAGGTGAAGTGACGGATTTCGGAGAAATTTTGAGCTACGAACCTCACCAGGAAATGTCTTACACATGGGAGAGTGTGTCCGATGAAACGATTCGGTTAGAGCCGACTGTCGTCACCTTTCATTTACAAGAAATAAGCGAAGACATCGTGAAACTTACATTGATTCATGAGAATTTAATGGACGCAGATTATGTAGATGAACCCAATACCTTTAGAGGATTAAATAACGGATGGCCTTTCATTTTAAGCAATTTAAAGAGTTACCTTGAAACTGGGGAAATCATGAAAGTAACCATCTAGCAATTCGAATGTCATAAGTGGATAACATGTAAATAGAGACACATCTAATCTGATATAAACAGAATAGATGTGTCTCTTTCGTCGTATTATCCAACTTGAATGATTTGTAAGGTAGCTAGCTTGTAGCTAAAACGTTCTTGTAATTCGCCAACTAGTGTTACAACATCACCTTCAAGTAAGGAACTCAATACCGTGGAAGTAAGAGTGGTGGCAGTTGTGGATTCCGTTACTGATGATACAATCTTGATTGCATCATTGATTTTCAATTGAAATGTGGATGGAATGCAAGTGAGGGCTGTTGTTTCTATTACCACTTTATAGCTAATTTGATAGACTCCCGCTTTTAAAACCTTTAATCCTTCTCGTATTAATTCAATATCCTGGCAAGGACCAGCGATGATAAATTTCACATCACCTGATGTGGAATTTTCCGATTGTGAGTAGGCAAATCCATAAGCTGAATTGAATGTTCCTGGTGATCCTTGTTCACCTTGTGGACCTACAACTCCTTGTTCACCTTGTGGACCTGCAACTCCAGGTTCGCCTCTTAATCCAATGGGTCCCTGCTCACCCCTTAATCCTTGGGGTCCTGTTTCACCTGTTAGTCCTGTTCGTCCAACGGGTCCTTGTTTTCCTCTGGTTCCTTGAACGCCTTGAATTCCGCTTGGTCCAGTTGGTCCTTGTTCACCTTTGGGTCCTTGGTATCCTCTTGGCCCTCTTGGACCCCGCTCACATTTACATTGTTTTTGGTTGCACTTTGGACAATAATCCATACCTTCACCTCCTTTAAAATAAAGCTTGATGCTCTCTCAAAATCATTTTTTTATCCACGAAGATTAATAGGTACATTAATAAGTGTTCCACCCGAGCTGGATTGAATGGAGATAGCTCGGGTTTCACCAGGCTGCGTAGTAGAGTCTTCGACGCGATACGCCCAATCTCCAAGTGCATCGACTGGCACTTGTGCAAGAAGTGGATCTGCTAGAGAACTCCCATTAAAGATTGAAATGGTGACTCCAGCGCTACTCACATCTGATGTTCCGCTAATTCTCCATTCCGCATCGCCAGTTCGGAATTCTACACGTGTAATCGTTAAGTTTTCTGGAATAGAAGAAATTTGTACGGAATCTGAAGAAGTGCCCCCTGGTCCTTGAACCGTTAATTCAAAAGTAAGTGTGGCTTGTTGTGTAGGAAAGATAAACGATGCACTTGCCGTACTGGCAGTGGTTAATTGGACAGGAACTCCTGCAGTTTGTGCCCATTGATAGCTAGTCACATTACCAGTTGCACTGCCTACCAACATTACAGTTGTTCCTTGTTGAACGCTTTGATTAGCCCCAGCATTTGCGATTGGTATCGGCGCGGACTCTATTACCTCTACATTCACCGTATCAGTAGATGGTCCCCCTTCACCATCAACTGTTAATTCAAATGAAAGACTAGTAGGCGAACTTGGGGAGCCAAATGAGGGGGTGGCTGTATTAGCTTCTACTAATGTAACCGGAGTACCCGCAAGTTGGAGCCAACTAAATGATGTGATTGCACCAGTAGAATTAGTGCCATTCAGTGAAACGGGTGAATTGATGAGGACAGTTTGATCAACACCAGCATTGGCTGTGGCAGGGATTGGACCGTCAGGATTTCCTGTCACCGTCACTGGAATCGTTCTTTCCCCTCCTGCAGCTGACGTAATCGTTACTTGGGCTGGTGCAAACGTTAGGTTCGTTGTACTAATCCCGGTCACAGGAATAGCGATGTCACCTAAACCAAAGTCTGAGATTGATAAAACGGGTGCACCAAGCGAATCGCTAGACGATGCGACAATTGTAAGTTCTTGAGTGTCGGTGTTGTAGTTGGCAGTTGCGGTAATAAAATCGACTGGTACGACTTCTTTTATACTGTTCGGATTATCGCTGACATTTGAAACGGTAATCGCACTAGGTGGGCGTGCACCTGTATAACGGACACGGGCAAAATATTGTCCCTCGGTCCCTTCGAGTAACGTAGAATCGATTCCTGCACCTGTCACATTAATCGTTTGAGCTGTATCGTCTGACGTAGCAAATACATCTAACAAACCATTTGAACTTACGCTTTGAGTGTAGGTAACTCTTGTTACATCAACACCTGCAATCGTTGAAATTTTACCTAATACGGTAAAGTTTCTTGTTTCTATACAGTTATCCGGATCTAGTCCTGTGGTGGTGGTACGATCTGGAGATCCAATTCCGATTCCTGGTCCTTCAACTCTGAAAAAGTTCTGAGGCTCCCCAAAAGCATCAATAAATAGACTTCCTACAATTGGATGTAACACTGCGGGGTTGCCCATATATCCTGGTGGTGCAAATGGTTCCACAGTGGGATCCCATTGTAGGAAAGGATGTACTCGACTATTCTCTGCAAGGTCAAATTCTCCCCCGTTTAATCCTCCGATATCTTCTGTAAAATTAATTTCTCCTGCCCCTTCTCCATCTGGCTCAGCAAAAAACGTGTCTATTCCATATGGATGTGACACTGTATACTCTACATTCGGTTGTAATCCAAAAATTCGAATTCGAACTCTCCCAAAGACAATTTGATCCCCTGCAGCGGGAACTTCATTTGCAAAAGCTGCTTCTAAAGCCAACACGAGTCTAGCTCTTTCTCCCGTACCGGTGGTCATTTCATCTTCGACCTGCAAATAAAAAGCTTCCCCAGGATAGTTCGTTGGGAAAGACACTGGTTGTGATGGATCAGGTAAATCAGCAGATGTTATACCAGAGAATGGATCATTTGGGTCAACGTTTAATTGTAATCGTACCCCATTTTCATCCTTGTACCAGACAGGAAATCCATCAAACGCATTAATTGGTCCGACTTTCATGTAATACCTCCTTTTAATTATTCGCTTAAGCTGGTTCTCTAAAGCTAAGTAAGCTACTTTAGATTCATAGAACAGTGTGTTAGTTAAAAAAACCTGTAGTTTACCAATTTATCGTTAACCTGATAGCAGTATATGAATATGGATTGGAGAAAGATAGGCAAAAGACAAGATCACACGACTGTAATTGTATTCATCTTGTACAGTTTTTTCGTTATTCAATGGACAAGTTTCGCCCCTCTCTTTTCCCACATATTGTATGTAGAGGTGGGGCTATGACTACTAGTGCAATCTTAATGTATGTAGATGTATGGATCGTCCTTTGTTTTTACGGATATTTGCTTAAAATCAAGAAACGAATCGGCTTTCAATTAGGAATGAATATTAGCATCGTGATGGGAGGAATGGCCGCTTTACTATCCGGTGTATTACTCATCACACAGTTTCCATTTCATTTCACGGTCATAACCATGATCTCGACAGTAGCAGGGTTAACGGTTGGAGCAGTTTTTGGATTGTTATTCGATTACCAAACGTTTGTAACTGGTTTAACAAACGGCATCATCATTGGATTAATGTCACCGATGATCGGAACAGTTATAGAAAGGCCAACCATGTTCATCATTTTCCTTCATGGCTTTTTTATTTTTAGTTTACTCACTATTTTTCATTCCATTAAACGGTCGTGACGTAACCATGCTACTTATCATCTTTTTATTCATTTGGAATCTAATTGATTTAAGTTCTGTTTACTGGCTTTTCAAAAAGAAACACCGATTATTTGATGATCGTTTTACGACAACGATGGGTATGGCAATCACCATGACTTCCGCTTTTGCCTTCGCTCTCTACCTCAAGTTACTGATTCCTGTGACTCAACCAGGTTTTTATCTTGTTCCGATCATAGCTGGGGTATGTATCGGTCTATTATTTGGCTCATTTATCCAATCACCGGCTTTACTAAATGGTCTTTACAACGGCATCATGGGCGGAATGATGGGCATGATGTTCGGTGCGGTTCTTCAAAATCCAGCTTTGTGCAATATCCCGCTTGACTCCGCAGCAATGATTGAATCAAATATCGTGAGTTTAGCTATTTTCACAGCTTGTTCTCATGCACTTGTCAGTCAATTTATCCGCTATTCGTTTAAGGTGTAAAACCCTCTATTCTAAGAGGCATAAGGCGGTGATTATGTCGAAAGCATTTATATCACTTGTGTTAGTAGCTATTGGATTTTTGGTTTTCCAACTTCTTTGGCCGACTACAATAGATTTGCCTAAAATCGGTGCCGTTGAGGAATGGCCGCTCACTGAAGTGAATGGAAATGACACGGAGATTCGCAATAAACCAAAAATCATTGCCTTCTTTTATACAAACTGCCCAGATATTTGTCCGACTACAATGTTGGACTTAAAAGATGTGCAGCAGTTATTGAGTAACAAAGGCATATCTGAAGAGCAATACGTAATAGTAGCGGTAACATTAGATCCGCTCCACGATAAGAAAGAGAAAATCAACCAATATAAGGATGCGTTTGGTATTTCTAGTACCAACTTTTTATTTTTTAGAGGCACTGAAAAAGAAACGAAACAATTTACTCAAGATTTCAATTTCACCTATAAACAAAATCAAGATGGGTTTCTTACTCACACCACCTCCATGTATGTAATGGATTCCACCAATCAAATAAGAGCCCTTCATAATATGGCAATTGGAGAAAAACGAGTAAATATTGAGGAAGTAGCAAACCATTTAATACAGTTAATCGAGGAGTAGGATGAATTTAGGTTGAGGAGGTGGTCCATTTTGCATGACAAATACGAGGAAGCTGCAGCTACATCATTTTCATCTCCAACAAGTGCAGTTTCCTCGGAAGAAACCAGAATTCTTACAGAATACATCAGCCAAAAAAACCTATTTAAGATTACAAGCCAAGACGAAACACGACGCAAGTCCCTTACGTTAAAACAGTTTTTTAAAATGAAACGAAATCAGCAAGTTGTGATAACGTCTGCAATCCACAATGATGGCAGTAAAATAACTGAAGGAAAAGTCGCAACCATTGGAAGAGATTTTGTCATGGTAACGGATGTACAAAAACGTATTTGGATTCCTTACAAATTTATAGACTCTGCCACAATCCCCTTTGGATTTCCTACTTACTCCAACACCCATCAGCATTTTATATATGATAATCATTTGCAGCAAAAGCTCGTCCTTCAATTTGGCGAAACAGTAGTGAAAAAGGAAGCTCTCATTCGGCAGTTTTTTGAGGAATCTCTACAAACCAATCTTCTTTCTTGGCGCGGCCTATGGGTTGAAGTGAAAACAGCTGAAAAAATAGTTCTTGGCAAACTAGACAAAACGACGACGAAAGAGCTATTCCTTCAACTGTTCAAAACAACAAAAAGTATCCCACTACACGACATTCACACGATTTCAACAATTGGTTTTTTTGCTTTATGGAAACAGCTTTCGAAAGCTCTTTACAAAAAACTTAATGACAGGAGACTTTCATAGTGGATCACACAGAAAATGATTTATTTTTGGTATTTAAGAAGCTCTTAGGAGAAGAAATACTGGTCATTACAAAACCAGTTCAACTTAATTTATTGGGGCAAGTTTTCAGGCCCATTTTTACTGGAACGATATCCGAAGTGCATGAAGGACATGTGACCTTGTCACCTGTCATTATCAAAATGATTAATGCACCCTTTTATAATTTCCCTTTTCCGCTAAGTATTCCGTTTGAGCAACTCGTATCTTACTCAACTGAAGTGCCTAGTGACGAAGTCTTTCCATTAGCCTAATAAGGAGTGATGCAAGAATGACCAATCAGAGTGAATCAAAATCAATAAATACGAT
Organism: Paenisporosarcina macmurdoensis; assembly: GCF_042658845.1. Lineage (NCBI taxonomy): Bacteria > Bacillati > Bacillota > Bacilli > Caryophanales > Caryophanaceae > Paenisporosarcina > Paenisporosarcina macmurdoensis. Next base: position 289,148 of record NZ_JBHSRI010000025.1, on the reverse strand, counting down.
GAGAGAGGAAGCTCTCGTCACTTACTTTCGGAAAAATATCGGACGAAGAGTGTTTATTCTAACGGAGTCTTTTCCCTTTATGTTTATAGGTAAAATCAAAGATGTACACGGAGATATGGTTGTTTTGGATGTGGAAACAACTTCCGTACCTGCTCTAGAAGGCAAAGTATGGAATGTGCATATCGATTCGATTGATTTGTTCTATGTAGAAACAGGTATCGGTGCAAAAATTCCACATTTAAAAAATAATTCGCAAGAAGAAGCGTCCACATGATTAGAAGGTACCATGTTGTAGCCATTCCAATCCGAATCGTTGTGAATACATTTGGTGACCACAACCCAAATGGCATGATGTACGTATTGAAAGAAAATGAACAGAAAGTAAAAGATTTAGCGCAAAAAAATCCTTTCTCTCCCGTCGAGCTCGTACGACCTCTCGTCATCAGAGCGACTGAAGGAGAAATAATTGAGATTCTATTTGAAAATAAAATACACTTTCATACGAGCATGCATTTTCAGGAAGCTGAATACGATGTATGCCAAACAGATGGTGCAAACGTGGGATTCAATAAAGATAGTACGGTTGCTCCAGGCGATACTATTTTGTATCGAATACATGCCGTTATTGAAGGTACGTATATCTTTTCGGACTTAGGCAATCCAGCAAGCGGAGAAGAAGCTTCTAATATCAACGGTCTCATTGGTTCTTTGTTAGTAGAGAAACGGTTTTCATGGTGGACAGATCCTGAAACAGGAAAACCGATGAACAGTGGAGTTTTTGCAGATGTTCATCATCCTCTGTTACCTTCATTTCGAGAGTATGCCTGGATTTTTCATGATGAAATGGAAGTGAATGATCTAACAGGAAATCGTCCCATCAATCATTTAACAAACCAGGAAGAGGAATCATTTCATGGAGCTAACTATCGCTATGAGCCTTTGAATAGACGTCAACAGCTCATTGATGAAGGGGTCGTTTGTCCAAACTGCGAAGGTGAAGAAGTCCACCATGATTCATGGGTATTCGGTGATCCCTCTGCACCTATTCTCCGTGGATATGTGGGAGATTCCGCGAAAATCCGACTGATCCATGGTGGCGTAAAAGAAACACATGTCTTTCATTATCATGTCCATCAATGGTTGAGCGATAACCAAGACCTCAACTCTGAAGTTATCGATTCACAATCAATTAGTCCTCAGAGCCATTACACGGTTGAACCGCTTTATGGCTTAGGAAGTTTGCAAGGATCTTTTGGAGATGCGGTGATCCATTGTCATCTTTATCCTCATTTCGCGGCTGGCATGTGGGGAATGAACCGGGTATTCAACACACTCCAAGATGGCAGTCAGTGTTACCCTAACGGCGTTCCGATTAAATCATTGCAGCCTCTGCCCGACACGAAAGCTCCACCTAAGCCTACAAAACTAAAACCAGGGTTTCCTAATTTCATTCCAGGTAAAGTGGGTTACAAAGCCCCTCGTCCACCTCTTGGAATAATAGGCGGACGAGGATTGACCGAACTGGAGCGTCATGCGGCAATTGCCAATCCAAGACCTGGAGCGGTATTTACCGACCCTTGTCCTGAAGACGCATTAATCAAGGAATTCAACATTTCATTAATTGAGTTGCCCATAACCTACAACAAACAAGGTTGGCATGATCCAAAAGGGCGTATATATGTACTCGATGAAGATATAGAAGACGTTTGTTCAGGAAAGAAAGAACCCGAGCCTCTCGTTATCCATGCACCTGCACATACTCGCTTTCAAATAAATTACACGAACAGAGTGCCTCATTTACTTGACGGCGATGCCTTCCAGCTCGTGACAAGAACGTATGAAAATGGCTTTCATATACACTTTGTTAAATTTGATGTACTTGTCAATGATGGCGGAAATGTTGGATGGAATTATGATTCTTCCGTTTTACCTGGTGAAACGATCCAGTATTCCTATTACGCAGATGTCGAGTTGAAAGCATGGTTCTTCCACGATCATTTATATCCAGCTTCTCATCAGCAACACGGTGTATTCGGGTCAGGTGTTGTGCACCCTCGTTTTACAACGTATGTCGACTCCGCTACAGGAGAAGAAGTGGATCATGGCACGCAAATTACAGCATTGAACCCATTAATTCCAGATTACCGAGACTTTGTGTTATTTGCTCAGGACTTTGCATTGTTATTTGATAAGGATGGAAAACCACTCAACCCTCCGAAATTCCCAGGATCTAATGATGACCCAGGTTTATTCGGTGTCAATTATAAAAATGAACCACTTCAATTTCGCTTGGGTAAAGATTGTGATCCAGCCTATACGTTCAGTTCTTATACAAACGGCGATCCAATTACCCCTATTTTGAAAGCCTATGAAGGGGATTCCATTCGCATTCGCCTCCTTCAAGGAGCTCAAGAAGAGTCCCATAGCTTAAATGTTCATGGTTTGAGGTGGCATCGAGAACGTCACAGTCTAAATTCAAAACTTCAAGATCACCAACATATCGGCATTTCGGAGTCGTTTACGATGGAAACATATATTTCGCGGTCAGGAGATTATTTGTGGGCGTTTGAAACTGAAGAAGATTTATGGAATGGCCTATGGGGTCTGATACGAGCATATGATGAAAAAGTTCCAGATTTAATTCCTTTACCAGACAGACCCGGCCCATTAAAACGTTCAAAACCATTACCCGAATGTACGGGTAAAAAGCCGCCTCAAGCAGGAAATCCAACTCTTATTCAGGCGGATAGGCCCGTTCGCCAGTTCGATATCGTCGCTTTTCAACTTCCCATCGTTTATAACGACTTTGGCGATCATGATCCAAATGGTATCATTTTTGCGCTAGCAGATGATATGGAGGCCATTGTAAACGGCACTAAAAAGCTGGAGCCTTTAGTTATTCGGGCAAATGTAGGCGATACCGTAGATGTGAAACTAACCAGCTTGTTGAAATTAGAGTTGTTCCCTTTTAAAGATGGCATATACCCGTATCCAGTTGTTAAGGAACAGGCATTCTACCCGCCTTCTCTACGAATTTCTTTGCATCCTCAATTGATTCAGTATGATGTGAAAACTTCAGCGGGTGAAACAGTCGGATTCAATGGAGACCAAACCGTTGGACCAGGTGAAACGACAACGTACCGCTGGTTTGTCGATACGCCATTAGGTGCTTGTGGCATGTGGGATATGGCCGATATTCGTAACCATAAATCTCAGGGAGCCTTCGGTGCTTTTATAGCTGAACCAAGATATACGGAATTTTTAGATCCATACACGTTATTGCCAGTTCGTTCTGGAGCCAATGTCGTGTTACGTAACCCGTTATTACCAGATATAAGAGAATGTGTTTTGATTATGCATGACGGTGTCAGATTGTTGGATAAAGAAGGTCAGGTCATTATCGATCCGATTGCGGGAATTATCCCTCCGCTTGTGGAAGAACCAGAAGAGGTTGATACGTATGATCAAGGATCCAGAGGCTTTAATTATCGAACGGAACGATTAAAAAACCGTTATCAAAAACATCCAGTGTTGCATGATTTATTTGATTCTAATGTATTTGGGGACCCTGCTACTCCACTATTTGAAAGCTATGTGGGAGAACCGCTGACGATTCGATTAATTTGCCCTGCTGAAAGACGACGTTCTCATACATTCCACCTTCATGGTCACCGCTGGCGTTTTCAAGGAAGTAATCTTAATTCGCGAACAGAATCATTCGTTGGATTTAATCTTGCAGGGGCTAATCGGAACTTAGAATTGCTTGGTGGCTCAGGAGCTTACGGCGGCTTTCCAGGAGATTATATGTACCGCTCAGGAAATATAATGTGGGACGTCGAACAAGGGATGTGGGGAATTATTAGAGTCCGCAATGAGGTAAAGAATCACTTACCCCCTTTAGAACAATAGGAAAGGTTGGAGCTGTCCAAAAAGTCATCAAATATGACTAATGGCAGTTCCCTTTTTATATTTAGTTGAGGTTGATTTCCGTTTTAGACGGACGCTTTCCGCGGGCATGGCCTCAGCCTCCTCGACGAGCAAGCTCGTCTGCGGGGTCTTCAGCTCATGCTATTCCCGCTGGAAAGATATTGGTCGAATGCCAGTTCGTCCAATATCTTTCCGATGAGTAACCGCAGGAGCAGATGTTTCCCCGCCGTCTTCCACTCCAATCAACCTTATGTTAATCATGTGCAAAACAGATAATTATATATGGCAACATGTTCCAATATAGGTGCAGAAAAAAAGACTCATATTCTCCAAATATTTTATATTAGGACTTAATAGACAGCCCCCTCTTTTTTATACTCAAAATATGAAAGGTGGTGAAAAAAATGAAAAAAGAGACTAGCACTGACTATTCTTTACATTCAGTGCCACATAAACAAGCAGAGTATTTCCATATTCCTTTTCAATGTTGCCCCGACCAGTTTCCTTCCCCAACACATCCATCCGCTGCGGATTGCCTGCCGCCAGATGAGTTAGACCAAGTTGTTGAAAAAATTAGAGATGCTAATGAACTGCTGCTCAATCTCGCATTAGACGATAGTCGACCGCCGCATGAAACCTATCAAAAGATGTTTGATGGATTAGTCGGTATACGCGTTGAAATCACGAATCTACTTGGTGAAACCACCGAAGGAAAAATAACTTTAGTAGGATTTGATTTTGTCGTTCTTCGAGAAGAAGAGATGATGAACATGTTCCCATTTAATGAAATTCACTCGATTAAGCCATTTGGGCGCTATGCAGAACCTTATCATGATCCTGAATTGACTGAGATAGATCCATGCTTGCGAAGGGATTTAACGTTTCACTTTGGTGAAGTGGTATCTTCTTCACCAGAATTAATTCAATTATTTTTCAGAATCCATTTAAGTGTTTATTTGCTACTATTTCGAGAAAAACGAATCCTCGTAAAAACTGACGGCTTAACAAGTGAAGGGCTGCTGACCGAAGTCAATAAAGAGACCATTACCTTAAAAGTAGAGGAAGAAAGTACAATCTTCCCTCTAGCGATGGTTAAACTCATTACGATGACCGCGTAAATGTAAAAAGTCAGCACATTGAAGTTGAACTTCATGAGCTGACTTTTTTATTTTAAGCTGGCTATGTTAGCTTTCACAGTTAATTTAATAAGGCAAAAGGAATCTACGAGTATAAAAAAACCCACATAAGAGTACATTTGAGGCAAGTACAAATGTACGATGAGCACCACTCCATACCTTGAGTGAGCTATCAAGTTCAAGATTCTCTTCCATGTTAAAAGAAGGTCCTTTCACTACATTTTTTTTCGTGACATGAGCTATCTACTACAACATTGACAATTTTTTCAACAGAAAAAATCCATGTACGTCCCTTCTCATGTTCCCTTATATCATTTTCTTCAAGTTCAATCTCATCTAAGTCGTTTACTTCGCCCAGATGATTTTGATCTGTAGTAATCTCAAGTTCGAATACTTCTTCTAGAGATTCTTCGCTAGGCGGCAATGGTTCAATTACAAGCATTTCCACAAAATTCGATCCGACAAATGTAAGTGTCCCATTCACTTTCAATCCGCTATCTAACTCCATCACACACACGCATCCTTGTAATTGACGTAAGCGATTATTTAGCCCACCTTGTAGACCAGCTAATCGAATTTGAAAATTATCATTGCATAAATCTTTACGACAACGATGGTGCCTACAACCACAGCAATAGTCAAAACAACAACAGCGCGAGTAGGAACGATAATTAAATTTAAGGTCGTAGTTATTTATCTGTTGACCATGGCAATTACAATTTTCATAATCATTCTCTTCCATATAACATCCTCCCTTCGTTTTATTATTACTATATGGATTTTTTTATTTAATAGATGGTCATTAACCTATGTCAAAGAGTATTGTTTTTTTCAATCTATGTATTCCTATTTTCTATAGGGCCCTGTTATATAATACGGCTGATTTCGGTTACAACGCCATTTCATGTTACGAATCTAGCGTAGCGATACCGAAACAGAGACAGGAGCGCTGGTTTTAAAGCGGCTGGGAGGCTTGGAGCACACCCTAGCTGCGGAATATCAACTGCACTATTTACAATAGTTTTCAAAAAAATAGTCAACCCACTAGTAATGGATTGACTTCTATTTATTATAAATTTCCTTATAGGCAATGACTTGTAACGCTAACATTTCTTCTTTAGTTAGTTTCTCACCTAGAACCTGTAATACCTCTTCTTTAGATGCGGTGCCATTTTGTACATCCGATTGCATATCTCGGAGTTTGGTCATACCAACCTTTTTGATCAGCACACGCGTTGCTTCTCCTTTAGATGTAAATGGTAAGGTGCTTTCATCTGCTGACTCCGCTTCTTTTACTAACGCTGTTAATTCTGGATCACTTTCTATATAGGCTTTTACGTCATTCATTTGCCCACTATTCTCAAGCTCAGTTGAAGCCGAATCTACCAGTTCTTCTGAAGCGACATTAGTTCCGAAATAATAAATACCATATCCAATGGCTCCTAAAATCACAATCGCAGCGAACAATTTCTTCATGTTCTCACTCCTTTACTTACGGTGCATTATATAATAGACGTTTTAGAAAGGAATTAGTCACAGAAATCAGCAATTATGTAAGTGACCAATTTTTCCCACAAGGTATTACTATTTAGCCAAGAAAAAAAGGAGCAATATGCCCCTCTTTCTTTTTACTCTTCTTCGTTTTTGTTTTCTTCATCTACTTCGTCTGCATCTTCGCCGTCTTCTACACCGTTATCTTGGTCCACTCCATCGCCACAACCTGCTAAACCACCGAAAAGTAAGGCTCCAACGATTCCACTAGCTACTAATCCTTTTTTATAATCCATTTTAATCTTCCTCCTCAAATGTTTGTTTTTAATTTGTCTTGCGTTGTTAATGAATTTTACCCCAGAAAAAATCGGAATAAACCTAGGGTATTAAAAATATGTAATTAGTCACTCTCAAGTTTCGGTTCATTTGGGTTTTGGAGGAAGAAAGACTTGGGACTTACTTCTTAATGTTCCATTATCACGGTTTTTTAATGATTTTTCTTGAAAGAGTGCGTGAGCGATGCCGAGTGTCTCATCTAATCCACTTACTTATGAGCCCTGTTTGAGCGATAAATCCTCAAAATGAGCGATAAATTAAAAATCACCCACCAATCCTGTCTCATGCTAAGTTGGCCGATGAGACCGAACACATTAGATCCTTGACGTGTTGGATGGGACTCAATTGGATTGCCATCTGGATTATTGCTGCCGACTCCTTAGGAGAAAAACGTTATGCACTTTAACTGACCCCTCGTTTGAATGACCGAAGCAAATGCTTTTTCTTAATATGCAATTTCAGCAACTTTCTCAATCCCTATTTTTCAGAAAACGGTCACTTTAGTGTGTTATGTATGTATCTGAAATATCATCAACTTGTCTATCATATAATTCTTTAGAGTAATGAATTTTCATTTTATTGTTGGGGGACTTTTATGAAAAAAATGAAGTTGTTAATCATCCTTCTTTTCATTTGTGGATGTACTCCACAACAATCGCAACCACAATCACAACCCATCCCACCTACCCCTTTGCCTGAAAATGATTTTCTGATCATTGGCCATCGTGGTGCGTCCGCTTATGCAGCAGGTCATACTCTTGCCGCTTATGAAATGGCCGTATTAATGGGTGCGGATTACATAGAAATCGATTTACAAATGACGAAAGATGGAAAACTCGTGGCCTTGCATGAATCGGTTGTCACGCTTGATAACGCGCAGCAAGCTGTAGCAGATGTTACGTTTGACGAAATTCAACTTCTTTCTCCTGGGAAAGAGTTCGATAAAAATCATTTATCTTATACTTTACCGAATTCACTTGATTTACGTATTGTTGATTTGTCTAAGATCCTTACGTACTTTGGGGATCGTGTTAATTACTATATTGAAATGAAATCACCCAGAGTGTATCCGGGTATTGAAGAAGAGCTTTTAAGGCAACTAAATGAACATCATTTGCTCAATAGAGATGACCCTATTCCTAAAGTAATTATCCAGTCCTTTAGCGACAAAAGCTTACAAGAAGTATTCGCTTTGGAGCCATCCATCCCATTAATTAAACTATATAAGTTCAGTAAAAAAGCTCATCTTACCAAAAAAGAGCTTAAAGATGTGACTAAATACGCAGCGGGGGTAGGTGTAAATGTGGAGGCAGTGAATCATAAATTCATCGATAAGATGCACAGCGAGAACTTGCTTGTTCATCCTTATACCGTCAACGATGAAAACATGATGCGAAGTCTCATGTCTTTTGGTGTAAACGGTATTTTTACTGACAGACCTGACGTCGCTCTCCGTGTGAGAAATGACAAAAATAGTAATGAAATTGAATTGTACCCTTAAAGGTTTTCGGGTCTCTTTGTAACGAAAACCATTATACAAACTACAACATAACTTAATGAATGAGAAAAACCGGGCAAAGTGCTCCCGGTCCTTTTAAGAAGAGTAACCATAGTAGCCTGTTGATTTCCGCTACGGTGGACGCTTTTCGCGGGCATGGCTTCAGTCTCCTCGTCACTGCAAAAACATATGCTCCTGCGGTTACTCGTCGCAAAGATACTGGCTTTGGCCAGTATCTTTCCTGCGGGGTCTTCAGCTCATGCACCTGCCGCTTCGCTTTCGGTGCAAAAAACATCTGCTATTCCCGCAGAAGTCGCCACCTGCGCTTCAATCAACTAAGATATAGGTTGGTTCTATCTCTAGCTTAGCTTAGAATCATTTATTCGTGACTTAACAATAAGCAATTGAGATTTTCTTTTTGGTTACTACACACTTCATGGATTGTAGTGGAAGGCGGCGTGAAAACATCTGCTCCTGCGGGTTACTCGTCGCAAGGATATTGGACGAATGACAGTTCGTCCAATATCTTTCCAGCGGGATCAGCGGGACAGGTGAGACCCCGCAGATCGCGAAGCGACCGAGGAGGCTCACCGCCCGCCCCGCGGAAAGCGTCCGCCTGAAACGGAAATCAACAATATTAGAGAATCATCTTTTTGTCCAAAGCACCTGAAACACTGGGTTTATGGAACTAAAATTATGTACTTTCTTATCTTTTGAAAAAACGAGCTGTGACTTTGTCATAGCTCGTCTCATTTAACCCCACTATAAAAATACCCCTTTAGATAAACAAATCTAAAGGGGTATAACATTATGACTTCACATAAAAAAGACAGCTAGTCTTAATTTACTTTTTTTAAAATCAACTAGTTGTTATCGAACAATGGTAACCGGGCACGGGGACTCGTGAAGAACGCCATAACTCACGCTGCCTAATACGACTCCAGCAACTGCTCCCAACCCACGGTAACCCATTACGATTAAACCAGCATTTGCTTCCCTAGCTTCTTGACAAATCTCGATTTTCGGCAAGCCTACACGTACCTTCACTTGATTCGGTACCCCTGCCTCTTCAACGACTCCTTTTACTTTCTCTAATGCTTCGGCAGCCAACATCTGGGTGTATTCCTCTACATCCTTTTTGTTAAAGAATTTTTTCACATTCGGTGATGCGAAGTTAGGCTGTACATTTAATAAAATTATTTCCCCATCTGTTTTTTTTGCCAAATCAATGGCATACTGAAGTGCATTAATTGAACTATTAGAGCCATCTGTTGGAACAACAATAACATTACTCATTTCTTCACTCCTCATCTGTCTTCATAATAAATAAAAGTGCTCACTTTAGGTGTGGCATTTTAATTATTGAATATTCATAAAGTATAGCAACAAAACAATCCAGTTGCTTAGAATTACTATAATTTTATTGATACACAGGACAAAAACCATCAGTTTTCATTCAATTTAACTTACATCTTCTTTATACTTACCGCAAATCCTTTAGAACCATTTGAAATGAGCGTTTAATTTATTATTTTTTCAACATCTTGTGTTGCCATGCAAAACAGCTCATTACACCACACTTAGGAAGTACACAAAAAGAGCACCTCCACCTCTTGGAGAAGTAGAGACGCCAGAATCAGAGATAAAGAATTAAATTCCTGCCTTGGTTCCTTTAAATCTTAATAAGTTTAGCCCAGCAAGAACTAGTGCAGCTAAAGCTGTCATTAAACTTACAATAAAAAAACCATTTGCATATGATGGGATACTGTTCTCTGGTACCCGATCATTTATTTCAAGGAATAAAAAATGTACTCCAATTCCAGTTCCATCAACATTTGTTCCAAGTGACCTCAAATCCATTCCTTTGTTAATCAACAAGACAGTAAGAGCTATAAGAAGAACAAAGACACCCCATCTATAATAAACCTTCATTTTCATCCCACCTCTTTAATTATACTTCTATGTGCATAGTGAGAAATCCTGTTGCAAAATTCATTTAAATTTTCTGATGGAAATAGTATTTTAAGAGATTATTGTACAAAGAGCTCTAAGTCACTTTCCGATAAGCGCGTCTCTCTGCATACTCACTGCATGGCACACAAACATGCATCACATCGTTTCGATCATTTCGATATTTTCTTAATGGCTTCACTTTTCGCTTACAAATCGCACAAGATTTTTTAAAAAAACCAAACATGTGACCTCTCCCTCTCTTCAGTTTTTCACGATCATTAATCCCACTTTATTCTTCACTCGTCCCAATAAACCACGTGTCTCCTACCTATTTATTCAGCTCATGATGCAAAGTCATTTGTAAATCCATCATTCTGGTATAATTCATGATGTATGTTTTTAGCATGTTGAGAACTAAAGAATAGGTATACAGTGCATATAAAAGAACGGCTGGGGATATTATTTCAGCCGTTTTTTGATTTTCCTATATAATTTCGAACTAACACATTCCCACTTGTATCTATATAAATGGATACCCAATATCTTATTCTATGTTAACCGCATTTACTATTATTCCTGAAGAATCTTCGAATCACCTATCTAATCGTTTACTTATTAATAATAAAACCTGCAAGTGCGCTTGCATAAAGAAATGGGTTACGTATTATTTTACCATATAATGCTAAATCCTTAATTATTGGAAAACTTTTATACCCATATCTTTTATTCATTTCCAATATCCATACATGTGAATCACTAGTTAGAATAAAATCAATTGCCAAGTCTCCATAACAACCATGCTGATCAAGTGTCTGACATGCATCAATACAAACGTTAACAATCTTTTGCTCTATTAATTCCAAATCATGTTGATCTTGACTGAAAAGTTTCTGAAGAGCCTTTTTTCCTGGAAGTATATAATCAATATGGTGCAAATTAGTCGTAATGCTTCCTGGCTTAGCAAATCTACCAATAAACCCCGTACACTTCCATTGTTTTGTTTCATCTTTTTGCATGTAAATTCGAAAATCAACATTCCTTGAGTCGTGCTGTACAGGAACTCCTTGCTGAATCATATATTTCTTTTTCTTCTTTAATAGTCTTTTGATAATCGGGTGACTGCCTAGTCTTCCACTTTCCACATGCGTTACCCTATTTTTAGAATCAGTTATTTGACATTGATTATCCAGCCTTTTAATCTCAATAATCCCATTTCCTTGAGATCCACTTTTAGGCTTTAAATAAATAGATGGATAGATTTTTAACATATTATTAATTTTAGCTAGACTCTTAAACTCTGTTGTATGAGGTATGTGACTGCGTACAATCTGGTTAGGAGATAGCCACTTCCACATTTCCCATTTATTGAAGAAATCCGAATTAAATACTCGGCCGCCTGTCACTTCATATAAATGTTTATTTACGTTTTTCGGAAGATTTTTTCTTTTAAAAACTGCCCCTGGGTATGGAAATACTTCTTCCTTCCAATTCGATTTCTTCGTGTTAGGTTTTTGCTGTAAGTAATACCCTTTAATTGTCTTCTTTTCGGTATTTATTCCTTCAGGAGAACTAACAATTATCAAACCGTTAAATGGAAGTATTTTTTTAAATCTCTTCTTTAATCTTCCCAGACGTTTAACAAATTGCTTCGATACTACATACAATATAACTGGCCCTATGCTTAGACTATCTTCTGTAGTATTGATTTCAAAAAACAAATCATCAGGAATGAAGACATCGTTTCTTAAATTTGTAGATAAGCCAATTACGTCGTCAGATAGCTCGTCTAAAAATTGTACAGATAATTCTTTTTCCCATAGCCCAAAGTGAAAATTAATTTTTTCTAAAGAGGATATTTCCATTCCTTGAAAACTTACTGGAAAATAAATTTTATCTATCTCCTCATTTGTTATCCATTTTATATACAAAATTCTTTCCTCCTTTCCGCGAAGTTGTTTACATAATGCATCATTAAATCAATTCCTTGCATCCGTGTACTTTGAACATTCAATTGCAAAAATCTCCCTTTTTAATTTGTTTTCAATCTACTTAAACCTCTTGTCACTAGTTTATAGTCCTCCTAAACTTGTAATCTAATAAACAGACCGATTGGTATACTATATGTTTTCTATTTCAAGTAGAAATAGGCAAGTAGTCTATCATTCTTATATTTCCATAATGAAATAAATCAAATAACAACCTCTCTTAGGAGATAGCACAACTAGTTATTAGTAATTCTACTGCCGACAAAATCTTGTCTAAGGGAATTCCATGCCCAAAAATGTAAATACAACAAAATGGCTAGATCATGCAACATGAAGGAGAAATTAAGTTGATTAATCGCCAAAATGAATATTTAATTCCGAGTCTCGAACAACTGGCATTGTTTCATTTTGAACAAGCAAGGTATTTCGAGCGATTGAAGATGGCATCTGTAAACAGTCCAGCGTTATTTTATCATTACGCAGCGCAACAGTTTTACAATCAAGCACTTGAACATCAATACCAAGTAATGCTCGTGCATGTGATGATTCCAAGGACAACAATGGTTGGAGCAAATGAACATAATAATACTCAATCCACGACAATTAACCCGGCTTTGCTCACTTCACTTCGAGAAGGAGGTAATATTTTGTATGCTAGACACGGAGAAGCACTCGTTGGAGATGATCAACCAAATCTGAACTTACAGGATTGTTCTACCCAAAGAAATCTTTCAGAAGTTGGGAGAAAACAAGCTAACATACGGGGAGGCACTTCGCAGTTTACGAATTCCAGTTAAATATCCGGTTCTTGCCAGCCCTTTTTGTAGAACGAGAGAAACTGCTGAATTGGCTTTCGGAGCAGAGAATGTTCAAGTTGATCCTTTCTTGTTTGAAATTTATAAGTTAAGCGGGACTTTGAGCTCGCTAGAACAGAATAAAATAGTAGAATCCCTCCATTCATTGTTGGAAATTCAACCACCCCCTAGAAGTAATCAGGTCATTATCGCTCATAGTTTTCCAAAAGGACTTGGTTTGGGCCAAATTCCAGACATGGGAAGTGTCGTGGTAAAACCCCACGGACCAGGTAAAGGCTATGAAGTTATCAGTCAACTGTCTTTAAGTGAGCTAACGAGTTTACTTGAATAAGAAGACTTAATATAGAGCTTTTAATTTATATTGTTGCTGATTATTTATTTGTGCTGTCCGCACATTCCGCATGAGCTAACAAGTATGAAAACCACATACTGATTTGTCTAATTCTTTCATTCGTTCCTCGCTGTAGGGAGGGGGCTTTCCTGTTCGTCCGCGGAAAGGAAGCCGTTTCCCACTCACGCTGCAACAGCATTCTTTACATAGCCTCGCCAATAAAAAAATGTGTTTTAGTGTCACCTTGTATCGAACCTGCATATAAATATCGAATGTGGTCAAAAGTGAAATACAGTATTCTTTCAATCGCTATGTAATGAACTGATCATATTTATAAGAAGAAATCATGTTGAAAAGGGTGAGTATATGATAAATCATTTTGAAATGCAGCAAATGATGGAAGCGAAAAAAATGGAGATCAATCGAAAACTTCATGAACAGTCTTATAACCTTCAAGTGGATAAAAACAATACAAAATCGAGTCTGTTTGAACTATTCAAGAAAATCGAAAGATAGCAGTGAAGACGAATATTGTGCAAACTGCTAAAAGTGAGATGCGTGCATGACAGAGAGGAGGAAAGTGACAAAGTCACTTCCCTCCTCTTTGTTTTTTCGAAATCTATTGTTTAGTAAATAATTGATCGATAATTGGATTAGATTTATTTTTTATTTTCTTAACAAATAATGGATTTAGTATGATCAGAGCAATAATGTTTGCTGATAGTCCCCAGAAACCTTCATAAATTCCGAATGAATTTCCTGTAGCGTAAACGGCAAACGTCGTAAATAGTCCAACCAGTAATCCAATAATGGTCGCTTCTTTTGTTTGGTTTCTCCAGAACAAACTAAACACAACGGCTGGGAAGATTTGCACCATTCCAGATACACCTAGAAGTTGAAGAGATACTAGTGCAGTTGGGAAAAGCATTCCGAAGATTAAAGCTAATCCAATCACGACAAATACCATTGAACGTGTAATCATCGTTAATTTTTCTGGTTTTACATTTGGATTAATAAAATCACGATAAATATTATTGGCAAATAGATTTGAAGCACCAATTGCCATGATTGAACAAGGAATTAGTGAAGCCAATGCTATTGTAGAATAAGCTAATCCTTGTACGACTCCACCATAAGACATTTGAATGAGATTTAGTAATGCGAATCGCGGGTCGCTTCCTTCTGGTAGTACCAGATATGCAGCTAACCCTAAGAACACGACGAGTATTAACACGACATTGTAAAACGGTAGGTAGATTGCATTTTTTCGAAGTACGTCAGCACTTTTCGCTGTGAATACCCCAGTAACTGCATGAGCCCACATGAATAAGGCCAATCCAGAAACTAATGATGCTGTAAGAAACCACGGAATCCCTTTTGGACCAGTTGTAGGGATGGTTAATAGTTCAGGAGCTTCTACTACGAGTTTATCGATCATGGATCCCCAACTTCCAAAATGGATAATTGGAATGGTCACTACAAGGAATAACATAATGACCCAAACGAGAATGTCTTTAATGACGGCGGTATAAGCTGGTCCTTTTATTCCGCTAAAGAAGGTATAAAGTGCGACTAACAGGAACGATATGATAACTACGAATTTAATATTTATATATCCAGTACCAGCTACTGTTAAGGTATCTTGAATACCCGCTAATTGCAGATCAATATAAGGAATTAGCATAAATACACCAACAATTGCAATCAGCAAAGATAAAAATCTACTATCAAATCTTCCTTTTGCATAATCGGCAAGAGTTGTTAATTTGTGTCGATTGGAAACTTCCCATAATTTTGGTAGATAAAAATAAGAAACAAAGAACGCAATAATGGTATACGGAATGGCAAAGAACGCAATGCTACCAGCAGCGAACGCAGTGCTCGTTAATCCTAAGAATGTATAGGCAGTGTATAAATCAGCACCTACTAATAGCCAAACGAGCAGTGGTCCAAAACTTCTTCCACCAACTGACCACTCTTCAACAGAGCTTCTATTTTTTTTATCTCGTCCAGCGATAAATCCAATTAAAACCACTGATAAAACAATGAAGCTTGTAATTAATAAAGCTGTTAAATTACCCTGCATCAGTCAATACTCCCTTCTGACTTCTGTATTCGGTAAATCGCATACGTACATAGTGGAGTAATAATCATGCTTAAAAATAACCAAAAATGAAGAAATGGCAGTCCTAAAATAATCGGTTCAATTCTATTGACGAAAGGAATTGCTCCAAGCATAAGCGCAAAAGGTATAACAATTAAAATAACAATAATCCATTTTTTGTTCATATGTATCCTCCTAGTTGTAGATTAAATGATATATTAGAATAGTTATAATTATCAATCAATAATTATATTACCATAAGGATGTAGTAAAACAAGGGCATTGGATAAAAAGGGGAACATAGTGCCACCTATACGGAATCAAATAACGATTTCCGAAATTTTTCAATGCATAACCATGCAACATTACCTATAAATAAAAAAGGACTGTCATATCGACAGCCCTACTGATATAAAAAATTATTTTTACTGCGTTATTGTGCCGCCTGCCTGTGAATAGCGAGCATTGAATTCCTGTAAGAATTGATTCGTAATAGCTTGATCATGAATGATAAGTAAATTCTCATCATTGATGTCTTCACCATTCGTACTCCAATTTGTAGAACCCACAATGACAGTTGGATCGCTATTTGTATCGGCATCAACAATCATCGTTTTACTGTGCAGCTTGCGAGATTCAGCATCTTTGTACACCGGTGCTGCATTTGCCCATCGTGTATTTGGATTGTTGACACTTCCAGTTACAGTTTGTCCTGTCATTTCAATACTTGCAGACCACCACTGAGTCCAAAAACTGCTATCAAAAACACCTTTTACATCGAATCCGGTAAGAGTTCCTTGCTGGTCTTCATAAGACCCTTCCCACTTATTTTTCAATTCATCAACAAGTTCCTGACTACTCCAAGCAAATATAGTGAAATAGGTTTTAAAATCAGCTTCTGTTTTAATAAGATTGACCATTCTGGCAACTGCATGATCACCTGGCGAGAAATACACTTCGATGTTTTTACCACCGACTGTAACTTGGTGCGCAGTGTTATCAATTTTACGTGAGCTAAAGTTAGAAATTTGAAGATCGGGAGTCAATGTGTTTGTGCCCCACATTTCATTAAACTCTGTTTCATAAATTTGAGCCATATCAGGAGAATTTACTTCTACGACATGTTGTTGGTTGCCATCAAGGACACCATTAGCCATATTTTCATCTGATCCATAAAGACCTGTAACCGTGAAATTCCAGCTACCCGTAAATATCCATTTATTATCGATAATAGCGAATTTATTATGCATCTGAGTTGATGGCGAGTAATAGCTGCCGTCAGTCTTTTGTTCTCCTTCAACAAATAAATAGCCTGACATTTCAGTATTTCCTACCATAATAGTCTTTTGAGGAAAATCGTTTGGTGACGAAGGCAGTCCATGGCTTCCGCGTTTTATTGAATCTTCAACGGCCAGCATAGGCGATTCTGAGAGAACCGTTACATCATCACCTGTCCCAATCACCATGTCTTTACCACGAACCATTTCTTCTATATAAAGCCTCATTAATTCAAATCGTTCAATATAACTAGGGTCTGTCGCATCTTTTGAATCTGCAATGACTCGAACGTCAACACCTTGAGACGCTTTCAAAATAAGTGCGTCAACAATTTTCGGAAGATTGATTTCATAAGTCGCAAAATCAATGCTCGTTTGAGCTCCGTTTATTCTTTCAATCAATCGATTTTCAAGATTTACATTGTAATTGGCTTCATTATTAGTAGAAGCATATTGATCAAGTGCACATTTATTGAAGTATATATTTATTGCATCCGGTGCATCGGAAATCTGATTGAGATGTTCTGTTGAATCAGCACATGCTCCATTTTGAGGTTGTTGGGAATTAGCTTTTCCAGGAGTCCCCACTCCTTCAACGTATGTATCGGTTGATGTGTGCCAATTAGCAGCAGCTGTCCCAGTGGCTAAAGGATCAATTCGCTCCATCGTCGATTTTGTAGTATTGTCACCACTATGCCAAGCGTCAACTTGATCAATAACAACACCGCTTCCATCTTTTAATTCAAATATTTCGCCAGTATTGCCCATGGCACCACTATAAATCTGGTTAGCAGAAACTTCAGAAACCGTTGAGTCATTCGTTCTTTCAAGCATAAAGTAGCCATTTGCAGGGATGGTTCCACTTAAAGCAATAGATGGTGATCCATCGGTACTAGTCAACGTCCAACCAGATAGAGATTGGGATGTACTTGTATTATTGTAGAGTTCAATCCATTCATCATTATAATCAACAGTGGTTCCCATCCATGCGATTTCATTAATGACAACTTCCCCGTTCGTAGCAGCCTGAGCATGCTGAACTGGCGACATTGTCGGTGTAATAATTGCAAACATTAAACTTGCAGAAGCAATAATTTTAATGATTTTTTTCATTTTTTTCTCCTTTATAATAAATATTTGTCATCCAACAATATAATCTTACACGTTTCGACAAATTTTAAATATGATTTTATTGTGAATGTTTTGTAAATACGATATTTTAAAATCTGTCAATTAATCGGTGTTTCTTTTTGAATGAATGTGAGTAGGGAAGCAGACTTTATAAAAAGACAAAAAAAAAGAAGATGCCAATCTTCTTCTTTTTTTATTAGTCTAACTATGCCACTTAGTTATGAGCAAAATTACCATCAACTTCAACGGTCTCAAATATATTGATAAATGCATGTTCATCATGCTTTCGAACGATTTTTTTGATTTGTAATGTTTCATAGCGTGTGACAACCATCATTATTATTTGCTTCTTTTCTTGTGTGTAACCGCCGTAACCTTCCGTAATGGTAATACCTCGATAGATCGATTCTAGTAAATCATTACGGATTAAGTCCCCTTTTGTTGTAACAATCTGCATCGTCAATTTGACGTGATTCGTGAAGACCGTATCAATCATTTTACCAGTCAAATAGATAGATAAAAGGGTGTATAATGCGATGTCCCAGCTGAAGAACGCTCCAGAAATCAAAACAATTACTCCGTTCATAGCCGTGAGAAGCAAGCCGATACTAACATTGCTAATTCGAGAAATCATAATTGCTATAATGTCTAAGCCGCCAGAAGTGCCAGCGTATTTTAAGATAAGCCCGACCCCAAGACCACCAAGTCCCCCACCAAAAACAGTTGAGAGCAAGATATTATCGGTAATTTGAACGACTGGCAATATATATAAGAAAATCGACAGTGACACGACACAAATCATCGTATTGATTGTAATGGTTTTTCCAAGTTTGAAATAACCTAAAACAACTAAAGGCAAGTTAAATAGTAAGTTCAATAAGCCGGTATTAAAAGGGGTGATTAACCCTACCAAAATAGCGATTCCACTAATTCCACTGCTTAAAATACCATATGGAACTAAAAAGAAATTAAAAGCAAATGCAACAATGAGTGAACCTATGACGATAATTACGTTTTTCATGAACATATAGATTCCCCTCCTTTTTTCACATTGAAAAACTCGCCCAAGAAAAGGGACGAGTTTGCCTTCGCGATACCACCCATATTCCACCATTCTGTAAAAGAAACGAGCGGCTCCCAGTATCCTACTATCATACACGTTCCATAGTAACCGTGGAAACCCATCAAAGTGATGATTTTCTAGGAAAATCTGTTCGACTTTCACTAAATACCGACTCACTGGGATCAGGAATCTACTCGCACTATTCCTCGTCAAAATTTTAGAAAAAGATGCAAAAGGACGGCCAATTTAACGAATCATTTCAAATAAAATAATCCACCATTTACGATCTCAACTTTAATTCTTGCTTCGTATTGTTGGTCCATCGCTGTTTTCTCCATCTCATAACATTCCGGTTTATTTTCTACACCTTCATAGAAGTATTCTAAAACTTCCCGATCCTTTTTCCATCTTATTTTCGCTTCGTCAGCCCATGTGTGATTGTCTTTTTGGATGATATTTTCTATTGCAGCATCCAATCGTTCTAAGGCTCGCAGGGGCTTTATTATATACGTTATTTTAAAGGCATCATCTGACATAGTTGAATCTAAGTCCACTCCACTTATCCATTCCTGAAAACCATCGATCATATTGCCTGTAATTAGATTAATCCCTAAAGAATTAAACATTTCTTTCGTTTGATCGCTGTAATACGATACCTTATAATTCACGCCTAGCCATGGAGTTAAAATAGTTTTGGTTTTGGCATTATATAACACTTTCTCATACATTTGGACATATGCACCGAGCTTTTTCGTTGTTTGAAATAGTTGATTGAGCCGAGGAGAACCAAAGTGGACCACTTCACCTTTAATGTCTTCATCTAGTTTATTTTGATCAGTGATGAAAGTTAAAATGGCTGGGTTCGGAACGCCATCTGTATTTTCTAAGTACTTCCAATAAAATGGTCGGTTCATAATTTTTTTATCCATTTCAATCGTTAATTGAACAGTCATGTAATGGTTATTACTCTTTATAATATCGCACTTATTTTCCACGAAAAACTTTTGTAAATAACCATGAATTTGTTGTGGATACATGGACATCCTCCTTGAATGAGCCTGCTACTTTATCTCAAATGGTTTTTTTGTATGCTGATAAAATTTCGTCTAAATCACCCACCACTTTTTCAAATACATCAAGTTTAACGTAGAGCAGGTCCAAAATATTTTCTTCGATTGTATTTTGGATTGCCAGATTGTAAATATGAACGTCATGTTCTTGCCCTAATCTGTGGACACGTCCGATTCGTTGTTCTAACTTCATGGGGTTCCAAGGTAAATCATAGTTTATAACATGGTGACAAAATTGAAGGTTAATTCCTTCGCCTCCTGATTCTGTCGCAATGAGGACCTGTGCTTGATCTTTAAATAGTTGTTTCATCCAATCTCGTTTGTTTTTCTTGAATTTCCCGTTAAAGAGGACGCTTGTAATTCCTTTTGTATATAAATACCACTGCAAGTAGGCTTGACTGGCTCGATATTCGGTAAAGATAATCACCTTATCATTTGCCTCAGAAATGATTTCATACGCCTTTTCTGCTTTCGAATTCACTTCCAAAACCATCAACTTTTGAATAATTCCTTCCACGTAATCGATCTCTTGTG
This sequence comes from Paenisporosarcina macmurdoensis, assembly GCF_042658845.1. Lineage (NCBI taxonomy): Bacteria > Bacillati > Bacillota > Bacilli > Caryophanales > Caryophanaceae > Paenisporosarcina > Paenisporosarcina macmurdoensis. The sequence continues at coordinate 268,497 of NZ_JBHSRI010000025.1, read as the reverse complement.
CTTCGGTGCATTTTTGTCTCATTTTATTTAAGGTCAAGTATGTAGCTTCTTTGCTGCTACACATTTCCTTTTGTAGAGTGATCATAGAGAAGGCACCTGAAAATACAGATGAAATATTTTTAAGTTCTAGAATCATATCGTAGACTTCTTTTTCTTGTGGAGTGAAATGGATTGGGATGGTTTGAACACGACGTTTTGTCCATTCGATTCCAGTGTCCTGTCTTCTATTTCGCACCATTACTTGATTGACCAATTCTTTTAAATACTCTTCGTGTTCCAGATTGTGTTTACTCGCGGAAAATGCTGCTTGAAACGTCTCATAATTCCCAAGATGGCCGGGTTTAAGTAATGAAATGAGATAAAATAATTCAAATACATCATTTTGAATAGGTGTGGCAGTCAACAGCAAACAAAACTTCTTCTTTAAATTTTGAACAAACTCATAGTTTTTCGTTTTATGGTTCTTTAATTTATGTGCTTCATCAATGATGATCAAATCATAATCTTGCTCATAGATGTTTTCTTTATGCGGGCTTCTTTTCGCCATGTCCATACTCATGACAACAATATTGCAGGTGTTCAAATTGTAATTCTTTTTATATTGCATGGCTGGAATATAAAACTTTTGGTTCAGTTCTTCAATCCATTGATTCACTAGAGATGCTGGGACCAAAATCAATGCTTTTTTCACAAGTCCTCTGATTAAATATTCTTTCAAGATCAAACCCGCTTCAATGGTTTTACCGAGTCCCACTTCGTCTGCAAGAATTGCTTTTCCATTCATCCGTTCAATGACCGTCTCCGCTACTTCTAGTTGATGGACAAGTGGAGTGATATTGGGTAAGTATTTAGGAGATTGAAGTCCATAAAAATCTGTAATCAAATTCGTCTTTACTACTTCGTAAGTCATATTGTATAATGTCCAATTATCCCATGTTTCACGGTTCTCTAATCGTTCTACAAAGCCTTCTTTCCACTCAGACGACCTTTCAATTATCATAAACATCACCTCAGGCAACTTTATCTTTCTTTAAGGTTGTCCAAAAAAGGCATTACTATGTTTTTAAAATTAAATTAACAGTAGAAGCCCTAAAAAAATCAGTACAAAGACAAGAAACTACCACTTTTCTAATATTTAACAACCATGTTATACTAATCTAATACTCATAAAATTAATAAAATGTAAGAATTATATTAAATTTAAACACAATACCCTAATAATTTCTAATAAACTAGTAAAAATATGATGCAAATTACATAAAGATGATGCCAGAGTTTAAATATCATACAGATAGTCGTTATGAAATCATTGGAGGAAAATATATGAACATATATTTACAATCGTTAGGAAAAATGATCGTTGAAAAGAAGTATGAGATTGCTAACGCTGTTCACACTGACCGAATGGGACCAGTCGTTATGACCGAAGAAGAGAGACAACAATTCGAACAAATAGAACAACATATTATAGACATTCGTGCCAACTTTATCCGTTTATTTGGAGAAGCTTTAATTGACCATGTAGATCAACAAAAGGCTGTAGACAACATACTTTTATGGGGCAAGGAGACTGGAGAATACTTCTTCAATTTAGGTGTTCCATTGGATGAAGCATTAAAAGATGCAAGTTTTTACCGAAAACACATATGGTCAGCGATCCAAGTAGAAGTGGAAACACAGAATATGTCAGCAGCGACTGTCTTTGAAATTATAACGATTTTTGATCCCCTTTTAGATCAAGCTATTTATAGTTTTAGCCTTACCTATGTTGAGTCTCATCAAAGATCTCTTGATAATGCGCAAAAAGCATTTATTGAAATTTCAGTTCCTGTTGTTCCTTTATTTCAAGGCGTAGCTGTCTTACCCTTAATTGGTAATATCGATACTGAAAGAGCCAGCATCGTTATGGAGAAAACGTTACATTCAGCAACTAAGCTACAGCTAGAAAAATTAATCATTGATCTTTCGGGAATTCATATAGTAGATAGAGCAGTGGCAGAACAAATCTTCAAAATTGTAGATGCATTAAGCCTAATCGGTGTTCGAACAGTCTTAACTGGAGTACGACCTGAAGTTGCACAAATCGTTGTCAGCCAAGGCATCAATTTTAACGGTTTAACGATCAAAGGAAATCTATCTCAAGCAATGAATGAGATTTTCATTAATTTACGATAAATAATTACTAATTCATTTATGGACGAAAAAACGAGCTGTGACATAGTCACAGCTCGTTTCTTATGCAATCTATTATGGTAAGAATTGTTTTACCCACAATCCTTTATTTTCGTACTGTTTTTAATGCCGCAGTCCAAGAAACTACTTGGTCCAACATTTGGTTTACTGAATCTTTTTGCACATCTGCTGGTTTGAATACTGAGCCATTTTTGAAGTCAGTAAATAATGACAACGCTGGATGTACGCGTACATGCGCTACAGATAATTCACTTAGAATTCCGCGTAAATGTTCAGTTGCACGAGCACCACCTACTGAACCGTATGATACGATTCCGGCTGCTTTATTGTTCCACTCATCACGTAAGTAATCTAGAGCATTTTTCAATGCACCCGTGATCGAGTGGTTGTATTCTTGAGCGATGAATACGAATCCGTCACAGCCATTAATTTGAGCTGACCAAGCTGCTGCGCCAGATGCATCGCCACCTGCTTCACCTAATAGTGGTAATTTGAATTCTGCGATGTCGATGATTTTATACTCAGCGTCTCCGCGTTTATCTGCTAGTTCTTTAACCCATTCCCCTACTTGTGGACTAACTCTTCCTTCACGTGTACTACCTAAAACTATCCCTATTTTTAACATGTCATTTCCTCCTGTTTGTTGTGTATTTTTGTTTGCACCAAATAAGTTTTAAAAAAGTTCATTTACAATCCCTCGTTATTCATATTTTTTTTCAAACACTTTTGTGCTTCGTACTGTATCAATTGGTCGCACAAGTTTTTCAATTTGTTCACGGTTTGGTTCTAAAAATGGTGGTAACGAAAGCTTTTCACCAACTGTTTCATACGGTTCGTCACCCATGAATCCAGGACCATCCGTTGCAAATTCAAATAAAATCTGTGGTGTAACTCGTGTATACAGTGATTCAAAGAAGTGACGATTCACATAACCTGATGTTCGGAAGCCAAGATTCTCAAGGCGATCCGTCCACTCATCTAAAACTGCTCTGTCTTCTACTCGGAAGGCCACGTGGTGAACTGTACCGAAGCCTTGTTGACCATCTGGCAAAACGTCATTATGCTCAACAATAACTTGTGCACCGTTACCGCCTTCTCCAACTTCAAATAAATGATAAGATCCTTCAACAGCAATTTCTTTAAACAACATGGCTTTTTCTAAAATTTGTTTAAAGTAATTCACATCCGCAATACGGACGAAAATCGGACCTAAACCTCTAATCGCAAACTCCAACGGAATCGGTCCTTTTTGCCATGGGGTACCAGAAGCAATACCTTTATTGAACTCATCTGAAATCAGTTGATACTGTTGGTCGTCAAAATCTACGAATGATACTGTCTTTTTACCAAACTGGTCTTGAATACCTGTATGCTTAACTTCTAATCGGTCAAAACGTTTTACCCAATAGTTAAGTGCTGCATCAGTTGGTACTCGGAATGATGTTTTGGAAATCTCATTTGTACCGTGAATCCCTTTTGGTATGTTTGGGAAATCAAAAAACGTCATGTCCGTTCCAGCACTGCCTTTGTCGTCCGCAAAGAATAAATGATATGTTTTAATATCATCTTGGTTCACTGTTTTCTTCACTAATCGCATACCCAATACATATGTGAAAAACTCGTAGTTCTTTTCTGCACTACTTGTGATAGCTGTTACGTGGTGAATTCCTTTTAAATGATTCATGGTTTTTCCTCCTTTAATTTATCCTCGATTTGAATATCTTTAATTCAAGATATATATTTAAAAATTTTTTATAATTTTGCGGCATGATGACCAATTCGTTTAAGAAGTTCAATCGTGTCATTAATTTCATCTTCTGATAACTGTTCAAAGATTTCTTCAATCTTAGCTTCATGCTTCGGGAAATGTTCATCCATAAATGTCTTACCTTGACTAGTGATTGCCGCAAAAGTCACACGACGATCAGTTGGACATGCTTTACGTATAGCAAAATTCTTCTGCTCCAACTTATCTACTACATACGTGATACTGCCACTTGAAATAAGAATCTTCTTACCAATAATTTGGATTGGCTGATCCCCTTTATGATACAACAATTCCAAAACAGCGAATTCAGTTTGGTTCAATCCATGTAAGGCTATATTCTTCTTCAATACTTCTTGAACAGCTTGGGAAGCACGAAGCATAACTGTAACTGCTTTTAATTTATTATTAGCTACTACCACTCGTATCCCTTCTTTCAATATATGTTAAATTTATTTATCTTGAATTGATATATCTTTAATGTGAGATAAATTTAACACGTATGTTTCAGATTGTCAATTGTTTGAGCTTTATTCTATTACACGCAGTACTAACCGAGATTTTCAGATCTTTTAAGAATCCAAAACTGACTGCATGATGAGATAACGATGGTTTGTTCTGCAAATCATGTCGAAAAAATAGATATTTCCTGGGAAATTATTGTCGAATCAAATCTCTGCAAATAAAAGCTGCGGCTGAAGATGCTATTTCAGCCGCAGCTTTTATGAAAGTGAGGGTACCTCATCTCTGGAAACGGTTCAATTATGGATAATCTACTATTGGAATTAGTCATACAGTAGACACCTTCGAGAATGCTTAATAGATAGCATCTGTCTTCACAATTAGACTGGCTTCATCCAATGTTGAAGATAATGTTCATTACTCAACCACTCCTGACTCCGTAATTTTGACATCCACTTTTACCTTCACATTAATAGTTGGGTACATATCGTACCACTTTTTCTCGTCCCAATTCCTTGTCCGACTTCGGACCTGTTCTCCAAGCCCAAGCGGATCAACCTTTAACGCTTGTAACTTTTTAATCATTATTTCTGCTTCTTCCTTTATATCTTGTTCCATTTGTTTTTCGATTTTTTCATACAATTTTTTCTGTTGAATTTTTTCACCGGAGTGTTGCCTGATGATTCCATCAATTTGAATATTTATTGTGATTTCTGGATTTGTTTTATTGTTACTGACTATAAATTTTCTTTTTGATCCAAGGTTTCGGACAAAGGTGTCATTTTGAACCTTGTAAGAACCATTTTTCGAGGTTTCAGCTAACACAGTAAACACAAACAATTCACTGAAATCGATTTGACCCACCAATTTATCCTTATCAAACAATGCGATACCGCTAACCTCCACTTGGTCATTCTCCAATTTCAGTAAAGGTAAATATGGATCTTTTCCTGTTGAATAATAATCAAACATATATTGGTGAAGATCCTTCTTTGGTATCAATCCCAGATTCGTGTTTTGCTCGATGATTTCGGAAACATACCTCCCGGTGTCCTCGTTCTTAAATTGTGTGGTTAACAGCTCTTTTACTTCACCATCTACAACAGCCAACGAGAGATTTGTCGTTACATTTGGATCACGTTGGAAATTATCCACAAGTTCAAAGATTCCTTGACCGGCAAGTTCGCTGCTGAAGAGAACCAATTCCAGCTTCCCAGTTTCTACAGATTTCGGAGATTTTGTATCTATTTTGACGAGAATTTCTTTACTAAGCGAAGAAGTTTCCGTAAACGTTTCACTCGAAATGGACTTATCAGGATTATAGATGGGGACCACAACTGTCGCCTGAATAAGGTCTTTGTCAACATAATCGTATCCTATAGCAGAGTCTAAGTGAAGGTCATCCAATATTTTTGTTCTTACACAACCTGTAAGTATAGATGAAATAAATAACAACAGAATGATAAACGGCTTTATCATCCTTTCCCCCTCACTTTATGATGGATATGGGAGATAAAATATAAAAATGGTATATAAAGAAAAATGAAGTAAAAGCCTATTTTAGATACGTTTGTATTTAACATGTCAACACTACTCCGATCTGTCAGCAAACAATTCACGACAAAAGTAATGACAAGCAATACAATTAAGGCCGTATGCTGCGTGACGCCAAATAACTGCTTAACCCCTCTGCTGGAAGACCATATTGCAAGACAGATGTTGGGCAATATGACCAGCGCATAGGTTGCAATCCCAATATATTCGAATCGCTCGACGAATGGCATCTCCACAATTTTCCACATACTTAATGTTGCCCAGACGGTCCCTTCTAGCTGTTTTTCACTGTAATAAGCAAACGATACGACCGTTACCAAAAGATAAAAAAATGTCGTGAAAAGTGCCCCGAAATGGGCCCATTTTTGAGATTTTTCCGGCTGTTTGATAAAGGGGTAAAAAATAAACAGTGTTTCAAATCCTAGAAAGCTTAGTGCTGATGCTTTCGTCGAGATGGCGATTTCTTTTATGCTATGGTCAAAGATTGGTAATAAATTTCTAAAATCTGCAAACTCTAACGGAAACCATATGGTTAACAGCAAGTATAAGGGCAAAATTACTCCAAAAAAGCTCACACCTGCTACGGTTCGAAATCCCCCGGAAACCACGTAATAGGTAAGTAACAGAAACAACAGGCTAAATGACCACACTTTTAAATCCGGAAACATCCAAACCTGAATAACCTCAATAAATGTGCGGAGGACGGTAATCGCAAAAAATAATAAGTACACGAGAAAAAATAAACTAAACAGGCCACCTATCCATTTTCCGAATAGATCCCTATGAATGACCGTGATATCTCCCTTCCCCTTTTTCATTATGCTATAAATCATCCAAATCAGGAGATTGACTATAAGCCCAAAAGCTAATACAGCGATCCAGGCGTCATAACCTGCAGATTTGGCGATGTATCTCTGGAACCCCAGTACTCCAATTCCTATTTGAATGGTATGAACAAGAAAAAAAACAAGAAAAGGCGATACAAGAAATCGTTCTTTAATCGCTGTTGGCATTTTCCCACCTCCTTCTAACCATCCAAATTTTATTCATCGATATCTTTCTTTTCGTTCGCTTGTTTTTTATTAAAACGTTTCGAATCTTTTGTCCGCAACAAACTAGGTCTTTTCGATTGGGATGAAAATGGCAAACGTATAAGTGCATCTTGCATATCGGCCCAACGCGGCGGGTAAATTGGTTCTAAAAATGGCCTGCCTAATGATGTTAGCCGAACTAAGTGAACAAGCAAAAAGCAAAAGCAGAGAACTACGCCGACTAATCCCCATAACTGGGCAAATAAGAGAAAAGGAAAACGAATCAATCGAATCGAATTGTTCATCTTATATATGGGAGTGGTAAACGAAGCGAGTGCTGCCAGAGCTACGATAATAAGCAAAACATTACTCACCAGTGCAGCTTCAACTGCCGCTGTTCCAATTACAATACCCCCAACAATACCGATTGTTTGTCCAATTTTTGTGGGTAATCTTGCCCCAGCTTCACGTAACAGCTCAATGGCCATTTCCAAAAATATTACTTCTAGTATTGGTGGAAATGGCACATTACTTCTTGACGCGACAAGCGTAACCATTAACTCTTTTGAATTAATTCATAGTGATAGGTGACGACAGCAACGTAAATCGGGGTTGAGAAAATAGAAAAGGCAACCGCAAACAGCCGTATAATACGGAAAATCGATGCAATATGCCATGATAAATAATAATCTTCAAAAGCAGAAAAAAATTCGACCAGTGTGGTTGGTCCTATCAATGCTTGAGGAGAGCCGTTTACAAGAATCACCACTTTTCCTTCCGCTAATACAGCAGCCACCCGGTCCGGCCGTTCCGTATCCAACAGCTGTGGAAACGGCGAATTCTGGTTATCCGAAATTATCTGTGCAATATAGGAGCTATCTATGATCTGATCAAATTCAATATCGTTAAGTCGCTGAATGACGGTATTCACATTTTCTTCATCTGCAATTTTTTCAATATAAAGAACTGCCACTCTCGTTTTCGTAAGAGTGCCAACCATTATCTCTTTCGTTTGCAAATCAGATATAGGCAGTCGTTTACGTATCAGATTAAGATTGCTATCTAAAGATTCTACAAATGATTCTTTTGGTCCAATCACGCTATATTCCACTTCAGGGATTGAAATAGCCCGGCCAATTCGCAATTCTGCCCGGACTAATGCGCACATATTATCCTTTTCATTCAATTGAATCATGACAAATCCGGTTAATATCAATTTTTCAATTTTATCAATCTCACTTGTAATCATAATATTTTCAACCGGAATAGACGCCTTTAACTCTTCATACGTTCGTACTGGTTTGTCGTTGATGTGAGCAAGAATATCACGATGCAATATTTCTACGTCAATCAATGATTTAAAATATGAAATAGATAAAGTACTCGAAGAATGGTCATTGGAATAGCTAATAAAATCACTGGATTTGTTTAATCGACTCATGATTTCAGAAAGATTTTCATTTGATTCCTTTGTAGATTCTTTTGCCGATTCTTTTGATTCACTTTTTTTCTTTTGAAACCACTTTTTCACTGTACTCACCGTCTCCTGTTTAAAGAAATCCAGAGGTATCCTTTGTTTGTTCCCCTATACCTCAACGTAAAAGACAATTAAGTTTCGCGTTTTATAAGTTAAAAAAGCAAAACTAGAAATGACAAATCTCTTACATTCATTGTTAACAATAATCAATATATATAAACAAAAAAGAACGTTAGCCACTAATGTTCAGGGTTGCCGCAAGTACATTTTTCTATGAGGTTGATAGTTTGAGGGAAATCGCTGCTTCTTTTCTAGTAGATAGAAATGAAGTGCGATAGTGTCCAAATCAAGAGGAACAGGAATTACCTGTATATATGCCAAACTACTGTACAATTGCTATTTCCATATGGTTCGGTATTCCTTTTGGACAATAAGAAAAGTCGTCAAAGCAATTATGCTTTAACGACTTTTTTGTATAATTTAACTGGGACTTTAATTACTAGATCTCTGAAGGAACAACAGTATTCATTGGAATTGAAACAATTAATCAAAAATGGTTTTTCTTAATCAAACATTAACAAACCCCATTCATAATGGATGGTAAAGGAATGTTGTTATGAATGACATTAGGCTATTTTTTAGCAGGGGGATGCTGTCTTTTCCCTCAGTTACTACCTATATCACTCATTTAACTGGCGGTAAGATGGAAAAATCTAAAATGCTAGTCAATCGTACAACGCTATAGATGAGGTCCATTGGGTTTATTATTGGATTAAGTAATATCTTTGTAGATGGCAGGATTGCTTAAATAATTATTAATGAAGAACATAAGAATATTTCAAATGTAGAAAAGGTGAAAAACTTGAATCAAACGAATCTCATTGGCAAATCTGTATTAATTGTAGAAGATGATCCAAAAATCCGGAATCTCATTAAGATTTATTTAATCAAGGACGGTTATGAGGTCATTGAAGCTAGTAATGGAGCTGAAGCAAAGGAAAAAATTCAACAGTTCGATCCATGTATTTTGATCCTTGATCTCATGTTACCTGGAATTAGCGGTGAAGAGATCTGCAGATGGGTGCGTGAAGATTTGAAAAATATGATGCCTATTATCATGCTTACGGCAAAAGCTACTGAAAAAAATAAAATAGAAGGCTTCAAATTAGGGGCTGATGACTATGTTACCAAGCCTTTCAGCCCTGCTGAATTGATGGTTAGAATCGAAGCTGTGTTAAGAAGAACGGCAAGCCGTTGCGGAAAGTTAAGTTTTACAGGATTTACGATTAAACCGGCAAAAGGCGAAGCATGGATAAATGGAGAAAAGCTTGAATTAACCCACTTCGAATTTAAGCTGCTCCATACATTTATGCAACATCCCAGTCAGGTTTTATCCAGGGAACAAATCTTAAATATTATTTATGAAAATAATGAAAAATCTGTATCCGACCGAACCATTGATGTTCATATCAAGCATTTGAGAGGAAAGATTGGTGAAAAGACACCCAAAGATTATATTCAGACTGTGAGAGGAATGGGGTATAAATTTGTGGGTCTTTAGAAAGGTATCCAACCTATTGTTAAGACTGGTGGCGTTGAATAGCCTCGTTATCCTGCTCGTCATTCTCCTTGCTGCTTTGTCTGTGACGGATTATGCCTGCTATTTGGTCAATTCTCAACAAGTCACTGGACAGGAATTTGTTGATACATTAAATGGATTCCTTTGGAAAGTCAGCATTGTGACATTTATTATTGCAGGATTGTTTCATTATTTTACAGTTAAAAAAATTGTTGGTCCCATTAAGCAGTTATCGATTGCTGCAAAAGAAATCAAAGAAGGCAAAACACCTTCCAAAATTGAAAGTTCTGCTACAGGAGAATTAAAGGGACTAATTGAAAACTTCAATTCAATGTCAGAAACGCTCTCTTCCGTTCAAGAACAACGGGAAGAAATGCTGAAGGATATTGCACACGAGCTTCGGACGCCATTGACCAATATAAACGGTTATCTAGAAGCACTGCAAAACAAAGTAATTGATGGGAACCCTGAATTATTTGGTTCACTGTTGGAAGAATCCCGCCGAATCACAAGAATTGTTGAGCTTATTACAGAATTAAATTATTGGAATAACGGACTTTATTTTTCAGAAAAACAATTTGATCAAGTAGCAATTAACAATGTGCTGTCAGAGTCATTAACAGCCTTTCAATTAAAACTACAGAATCAAATCACGGATATGGACGTTAATATTGAGGATGCTGAGATACTGGGCAATAGGGATGGTCTTATGCAAGTCTTTACTAACGTGCTTCAAAACATCCTTGATTACAATACGGGAACATCCTTGAAGATTAATGGTGAGATAAAAAATAATAGATATATCATAACCTTCACTCATTCTGGTCAATTTATTGATTCTGATAAAAAGGCCATGATCTTTGAACGTTTTTATCGTCTGGAAGAATCAAGAAGCACTAAGTCCAACGGTGCCGGTCTTGGGCTTGCCATTAGCCAAAGCATTATCACTGCACATAAAGGCGATATCGGTCTAGATACAGATGGCACTCATCATACTTTTTGGATGGACTTCCCTTTCCAACCTTTGACTCAATAATGTGGAAGAGTGATTGTCTTAATCAAATCTTAACAAACCATGTTCATACTCATTTTGAAAGGGGTTTAATTCAAAATGAAATTTACTATCGAAAATGAAAAAATTGTTGGCGATTTAGGTTTCGGGTCGCTACCTATTTCTCCTAACGACACAATTGGTTATCGTCCCTATGAGCTTTTTGTCTCTTCTTTAATCGGATGCAGTGGAACTTTGCTCGGAAATATTTTGAAAAAGAAAAGAGTTGAGCACAAAAGGATAAAGATGGACGTCTCATCTGTTAGAAATCCGGATCATGCCAACCGAATTGAGCAACTTTCTATAACTGCCTATGTCCAATCAGACCAACCCTTAAGCGAACAAAATGCAGTGAAGATAGCTGATTTAGTCGTCAAAAATTGTGGAATGATTCAGTCTGTCATTGAAACGATTGATGTAACTTTCATAGTCAAGACGTCCACAGTCAATAGTGATGTCCGTTGACCTATTTCTTCAAACTATCGGTATATTTTATTAATCACGAAAGACATTGAAACGGGGAACATCATCAATGGTGGAGAGCACTAAATTCATATCAATTTTCATTCCTATTGCTAGTATATTTGGAGGAATCCTATCTTTTTACATAATGAGTGATTTGCCTAAATTGCAGAGGAAAAGACATATAGAAGAAATAACTTCGCAACTTATTAATTTCGTGCTTTTTATTTGGATGGGAAAAATCATCTTGAATTTCCCTGTATTTATCAGTGATCCATTGGCTATATTGGCATATCCCGCCGATTCGAGTGCGTTTTATCTAGCTGTTTTATTCAGCTCATTACTACTTTTTTATAAGTCTAAACGGGGTCAAATGAATGTGTTGTTGTTTATCCAGTCTTTTATTTTTGTGTTTTTAATCGCTTCATTTTTGTATGAATTTATGGAGTTTGCTTGGTATGACAATCCGTTTTCGTTTGGCTATATGATTTTACTGGCGATTCTTCTCATCCTATTCCTAACCGCCCAAGGACGTCTAGGAAGCCATACCTTAATAAGCGCTTTGTTAATCGGATGGTCTTTAGGAATATATATACTTATGACGATCCAGCCTTTTGTTACGGTATTTGGGTATATGGTGACACCTTGGTTTGTAGGATTGTTTTTTGCAGTGAATTTTACTCATCTCATATTAAATCAAAGAAAGAGTGGTTATATTGAGCGGAATTGAAACAGATACAGTCTTAATTGTCGGAATGTTGCTGGCTGTCGGTGCAGGGGCTCTCTCCTTTCTATCACCTTGCGTACTGCCTATTTTTCCGGCGTACCTGTCCTACATAACAGGAATCAGTGTAAAAGAATTGCATGGAAATCAAAGCTCTGAAATCCGCAAGAAATTATTGAGCCATTCAATCGTCTTTTTATCAGGAGTTTCGTTGGTTTTCATTAGTCTGGGAGCCAGCGCTTCTTTTTTAGGAGAATGGCTTCAAACCTTATTAATTGGTGATTCAGGTTTATTTATCCAGCGCATTGCTGGGATTTTTATCGTGATAATGGGCTTCTTTATTGCAGGTTGGATTAATATTACAAATTTAATGAAGGAAAGACGTTTCCAATTTTCAAAAAGACCTGCTGGATATATAGGGACATTCTTTATTGGACTCGGCTTTGCTGCGGGCTGGACCCCTTGTATCGGACCGATTTTCGGGTCCATCTTACTATTGGCTGCAAGCAATCCCGCCCAAGGCCTTCTTTACACCGTGATGTACGTAATTGGTTTTGCTTTGCCGTTCCTTATATTAACGTTTTTCCTCGGATCAACGAAATGGATTGTTCGCCGAAGCGAAGTGATTATGAAAGTGGGCGGCGTCATTATGATTATTATGGGTCTTGTGTTGTTTTTAGGCCTGATGCCGATTATTTCAGGATTTCTACTTAAATTAATCGAAGATACTTGGTTATCAAAACTAGGATAAGTATGGGGGTTATTATCAATGAAGAAAACAATTCTTATTGTGGTTATAACGTTAATGGTCAGTTGGACTGTTTTTGATCTTATAAATTCAAAAGAAAAGACAGCTAACCAAGAAGATACAAAGATTGATGAGGCTGAAGGTTCTGAGGAGACAGGACTTGCAATAGGCGATCTAGCACCCGATTTTGAAGTGACAACTTTGGAGGGTAAAACTGTTCGTTTATCTGATTATAGAGGGCAACGCGTCTTTATAAACTTTTGGGCTACTTGGTGCCCGCCATGCAGAGCAGAAATGCCAGACATGCAAAAACTATATGAAGAGACGGACGTCGATGTAGAGATTTTGGCGGTCAATATAATAGAGTCAGAAAAAAGTGAGAAAGATGTCACTGAGTTTGTAAAAGATTTCGGTTTGACGTTTCCGATACTGATGGATGTAAAATCAGTTGTGTCAACTACCTATGAAGTACAGGCATACCCTACTTCTTATATGATTGATTCATCTGGTCGAATACAATTTATTGCGCCTGGTGCAATGAATCATGACTTCATGCTTCAAGAAATAGAAAAGATGAAATGAAGAATTAATTACAAGTGACTTTATTGTCAATCTAAGCTATAGATGAGATGAAAAGAAAGAGCTGTCCTAAAAGTCATAAAATATGACTAAGGGCAGTTCCCTTTTTTATTTAGTAGAGGTTGATTTTCGTTTCAGACGGACGCTTTCCGCGGGCATGGCGTCAGCCTCCTCGACGAGCAAGCTCGCCTGTGGGGTCTTCCGCTCATGCTATTCCCGCTGGAGTCGCCGTCTTCCACTGCAATCAATTAATAAGTTCATGTTGTGTAAAACAGACAATTATAAACTGGTTACAATGTTCAAATGTAAGTGCAGAAAAAGACTCCTTTTTCTATTCTTTGAACATAATATAACTGAAGACTAAAAACCAGAATTTATTACAATCGAAAAATTGATTACTTGTTAGTAATGCTTTCAATTTCGGTATATACTCCAGTGCTATAACTCACATAAGAAATATGTTGCAGAAGTCCCCCAATTGTTGTGAAATTACAACTAGCCACCTTTGCCTGAACGGGGAAAGTATGTTTATACCAATTTCTTGTTATACACCCATTAACCCCAATTTCTTTAAATGCAGCTTCAAATTCTTCAAACGTAACTTTTTTAGAATTCCCGTTTTTCCCAATAGAATAACGAATTCCATCATTTTCTATTTTTAGGATTTCACTCGTAACCTTAGCTTTTCGAAATTCTAAACCTTCATATAATGATGCTTTAAATAATTCATACTCCATTTAGTTTCCTCCTTTTTGTCTAGGCTTTTAATCGCAAATCCTATTATATGATCATCGAGAAAACGAGCTCGAGATGGTCACAGCTCGTTTTTTCCTATAGACAATTCCTGCGGTGTATTTGCATCCAAGGCCCCCTTTGCAGATGATTCCTCAGGCCATTCATATGTTAATTCGTCTTTTCGAAATGCTGTTTCATGACTTGTACTACAATGGCCAAATCATGTGGAACAAGACCTACTTATAGGTACCATTATGCTTGTTCTACCATCGCTTCTATCATTGGATTGAACAGTCTCTCATAATCTTCAATAGTCTCGATTTTATGGAATCCATCTGGTAGAGTACGCTCTTCGTTATTGCAAAGAATGACATTATAAACACTTTTGATTTTTTCTTTAGCCAGACTTATTTCAGTATCCACTGAATCATCATTCATTATTTCATAAATTTTTCGTGTTTTGTTACTCCCCGATATACTCCCTAAGCCTAATGCAACTTCAAAAGTATGAACAGATGAGTATATATTTACATCTTCATTAATACTATTTGCAAAAATGCTTTTACAATTGGTTAATTGGGCTCTTAATGTACTTATTGAAAAATCCGGATTGTTATCAGAATCATGTAATACCGTATATTTTGTTTGGAATTGATTTAAAATTTTCATTAATGTGGCTACTGTAGATTTACCTTTAGCTCTAATAATATGGAGATTATCTTTATTCATTTTAACTAACTGATTAAAAGCAATATATTCTGTATCTCCTTCAACAATTAATATATTATCCGCAAAGAAAAATTCATTTACATATGAATCTACATAATTAAGAATTTTTAAATTCTTAAAATCATCATCGTCAAATTTTTCTGTATCTGATTTATATAGTTCTATGGCATCTGATTGACCTACTCTAAAAATTTGAATAGAGGTATGTCTTTCTTCTAGATTTATTAATATAGGAGAGTGAGTTGAAATAATTAATGGCATCTCTCTGCCAATTTGATACAACGAATCGCTTAAAGCTCTAACTGCTTCAGGATGTAAAAAAGCTTCAGGTTCATCTATTAAAAGCATTTTATCATCTCTATTACCAATGAGATTATTATCAATCATATTCTGAATAAGATATATTAATGTCATTCTTTGCAATCCAGTACCTTGGTTAGATAAATGCATATCTGATCTTTCATCTTGATTTATAAATAAATTTGATTTCATTGATTTAACAATTTCACTTGAGCTAATGCCTCCACTTTCTCCACCACTTATTTTAAGTGATATTGAATCATTAGAAAATAAACGTTGCAAAGCCACGGAAACTTGGCCACTTACCAATCTTAAAGATTCATCTAGGGTTTTCTTTAAAGATGTAACAAACTTAGGGATTGATAGTTTTAATTCTTCATATTCTTTTTTTAATTTATGTTCTTCAGAAACATCTTCATCCTCAAATGTAGCATTTTCAATTTCCTGAATTTTATTTTTAGTTGCTTCCGAATATATATTTTGGACCTGTGAATTCAAATCGTCTATAGACATGGCTGGAGTAATATAAAAAGGATCATTAGATAAAATCACATCCAAATTAGCTCTAAGTTGATGAGATGCCTTTATCTCAATACCCTGGTCGTCAAAAAATTTGGGAGTACTTCCATTAGAATATTTTTTTGTAAATGTAAATGATTCTTCACCAAAACCAAATTTTCCTCTAAAGATTATTTCTTTACCCTCATCTGTATAGCAATCTATTGGAATAGTATTAGATTTTGTTTCTTTTTTAAAGAACCAATTTATCGCCTCTAATAGGGTAGACTTACCCGTATTATTTCTACCAGTTAATATCACAATTGAACTCTCATTAATGTTCAAAGTAAAATTTTCTTTAAAAATTTTATAATTTTCTACCGAAAAACTCTGTAACTTCATATAGTCTCCTCAAATCCATAAATATTAATATCTTGAAAAACATTCACCCCCAGCTACGTCCGGTGTTTTCTAAGTTTCTTTTAAATTTTTGATATTCTTCCTCACTACCTATAAACAAAGATCTTCTCACTTCTTCTCGTTTCCTTTCCAGTTCCTCTGCCTCATCTATTGACAACACTTTCTTTTCTCTCTTGCGTAAACGACCCAAAACATATCCACTTTGATTCTCTTTTGGCTTTCCTACTGGCCACGGAGCTGATTCGTCTAATTTATTAATTCTTTCTAGTTCTCTTCTTAGCTCTTCTTCCAACTTGCGCTTTTTAATAATCAATAATGTTTGATGTTTTTTTGCAAATTCTTCTCGAAGTTCATTCTCAAATTTAGAGTCAGCCAATTGGAAGTTTTCTGTTTGAATCTGTAATGCCTTGGCCAAAGATATACGATATACTTCCCCTATAAGAAATCCTCTAAAGGGTTTTAGCACACGATCATCTACATATCTATTAACTGAAATATATGTGCGTTCATCATCAATTGTAATATAATAAGCACTCTGAACTTGCCATCCTTTTCTTTTTGAATCTCCACTAAAACTAAATGCATCTAAAACCTCATTTCTTTCACCAAGGCTTTCAAGTAACCTTTCCCATTTAGTATCCTCTGAACTTCTAGTTGACGCTAGCCATTCTGTTTCCCATAAAACAATACTATTTTGGTTCTTTTCCAATGCAAAATTGGCACGATCAATCAACCACAATGATTGATAACCATTATCCAAAAAATGTTTCTTCCTTTTTTTGAATTGGCTAGCGATCTGAATATCTTCTGACTCGTTGATTTTTGTTATAACAGTTATCGCCCACTTACTTTGCCCAATCTTCACATATAAATCTGGAAAGAATTTTGTGAGACCTGGTGATAAATAACCTTCTTCAATGATAATATCCTTTGACCCACTGTTTGCTGTTAAAAGTTCGTCTTTAATCATCCCTACCAAAATTGGATGACGAAATGATTCCCTCTGTTTCTGTTTAATATATTTTTGAAATGCTCGTTCAACTTGTTCTGACTTTTCACACGCATTGTTAGTGGTGTGCGCAAAATATGTTCCACGAATATCACCAGAACGAATAATCAGTTTTTCATCACAGTAAGGACAGACATAAAGTTTCTTTTTCGCTAAATTTTTCAGTTCACTAGGAGTATGATTTTGAAGTAGGGTTTCTATAATTTCCCGTTCATTTGTAACTACATTTTTTGAGAAATTCACTTGTTTACCTCCATTTAAAATTTCCAATATATTTATTAGAGTCATTTATTTACATTCGACTTCATCTCAAGAAATTCCTTCCATGAATAGAGAAAAGTGTCGTTTTATGGAATAAGTAACTAAGTAAAATATTATTTTCAATTCAATCACAAATGATAGGCTTGATAAAAGTCTTCTCGAACGTTCAGTTCCCCAAAAATAAAAGACCACTTGGTTGATTTAACCAGTGGTCTTTACATATAAAAATTTTAATTCTGCTTTTGTATTGATGACGCTGATTTTCTCAACTCGTTATCTTATGAAATGCCTTCAATTTCTGTAAATACAAGTTCTCAGCTTCTTCTCGATGACCGATCAAGTATTCATCGAGTGTAATGCGTCTTGCAGACAGTATGCCTCTCGCTTTTACTCCTGGCATGTGTTGGGCTTCCATCATGACATCGAGCAGCAGGCTTTCGGTTGGCATTGTTAAATAGCGTGCAACACTGACTTCTTTTCGTTGTCCAACATGGCCATATTTCAAAATCACTTTCCAGTACGACCATTCCATCGCTCCACTCCCTTTCGATTCGGTAATGTAAACGTCTTTGCAATGCCCATTTTTATTCGGTTGGCTTTTTATCTTGTCGTTTAAGAATATTCTAAGAAACCCTTATCAAGAACCCCGCTCTTTTTTCAAATGATTCACTACGAGTTCTTTTCCGATTAATCACTATTTCACCTCGGAGTTAAATAAGGTATAAAGACACTTAGATCCAAAAATGTATTTTAATGACTTGGATTTCCCATAAAAATTGGGGTTCTTACCATTAATTCTTTGGTTTATAACCCAAAGTTGATTCCCTTTTGACTAGTCGAACATCAAGTTTAATATTTCCTATACTGTCATTCTTTTTTTCAATCATGTTGATCAGTTGGGTAGTTGCGATGACGCCTAAATCATAAATTGGCTGTTCAATTGTACTAATTTCAGGTTCAACCATTTGAGTTAGTTTAATTCCATCGAATCCTATAATAGCTATTTCATCTGGAACTTTTATTTTCATTTGTTTTAAGGCTTTTAATGCACCTATTGCCATCAAGTCATTAGCAAGGAAGATTCCGTCAACATTTTCGTGATCTCTCATGAGTTCTTCTGTTAATTTTTTTCCACTTTCAAGAGAAAAGTCTCCGTCATAAATAATAACTTCCTCCTTTGGAAGATAATCTTTCATGGTACTTACGTAACCCTTCATCCTGTCTAATGAAGATGGGTACGAGTTAGGTCCACTAATATGTGCAATTTTTTTACAACCCATCTCGATTAGATGTTGTACGGCGAGTTTAGCACCCTGATGGTTATCAATACCGATTGAATTATCTGCATCATCGCCTGCCGCTCGGTCAACCTTAATAAAAGGAAGTTTGATATTTTCCATTCCCTTTAACACACTTTCATTAAATTCGAAAGCCGCTAAAATTAATCCATCTATAAATCGACTTTCTAGACCTCTCCAGAACCCATTTGAATGTAGACTTTCTTCTTGTGTATTAATCAAAATCAAACTATAACCCTTACCTTTTGCTATTTTCTCAATTGCAACGACAAGTTCAGGAAAGAATGGATTAGTTATATCCGGAATAATTAAAGCAATGGTATTGGTTTTTTTATTGGAGAGGCTTCTTGCAATTTCATTCGGTTTATAATCTAGCTGATCCATGACCTCTTTTATTTTCTTTTCAGCTTTTTCACTTATGTACCCTTTTTTGTTTATGTATCGAGATACGGTAGCAATCGATAAACCAGCTTCTTTTGCAACATCTCTAATGGTAATACTGCTTTTTTTCACTAGACCTCTCACTCCTCATCTCACTATCAGCTATTATTCACTTACATACTATAAAAAAGGTTTAGAGAAGCATCGTTGAAAAACCGACCTTTTCTAAACCTTTGCACTGTTAATTCAATTCTTTGATTTTAAAAGAGGAAATTTTAGCTATGCCTTTTTCAAGACAACCAAATCCAAACATCCCCTCAGAGAACTGCGAATCAGTATACTTAATAACAGTCTGTCCATCGATGGAAAACCGAATTTGATTACCATTACATTCTATTTTAAATACATATTTGTTCGCTAATCTCCATGCAAATGGAACTGTAACTAAACGTTCGTAACCAAAGTTATTTAGAATAAGTGATACTTTACCTTCGCCATCGAAGCCAGCTAAATAGTGCATTTGTATTCCCTTTGCTCTAAAGATAAGATTATGACTTATCCCTTTTAGAGGCTCTATTTCTGCTTCAATCATTGCATTTTCTGTGTAATAATTCCCAGTGTAGCATGAGCAATTATCTAAAGATATACACTCCATACTATTTTCCAACAGGTTCCACTCTCCATTATTATGGGAAAACGGGGTTACACTTTTAAATTCAACAAATTGTTTTGCAAAATCAATGCTGTATTCTGAGTCACCATAAATATGGAAGTTATCTAGATAAAGAGCTCCAATTGCTCTGCTTGTAAGTATAGAAGGACTTTCTATTATATATCCAACCTCATCAATCATTGCTCCGTTAGTATCTGGGATTACAAACTGGATTTCATTCCACTGCTGATTTTTTAATTCAATTTTCTCTAATGTAATACACTTTGAATTAAAAGTATTTCGTACATATGGAGTTATGAACATATCAGATCCCTGCCACTTATTTAAGAAGATATCCATTGAAACGGTTTGACCGCTGTATGCGTTTGGAGCAAAAGTAGGTTTATATTTTTCGTCATTGAAATCATTTCGACGATAGAATGGTTTATAAAATATTTTACTTTTGTCTCCATCAACCATTCTGTCAAAAATCACTTCCAATGACCCTTCACCAACTGTTTCGCTGTGACGTAAAAATGCTTTAAAGGGATTATCGGTTCTAAATCCATGGCTAATTCAGTAGAAAAAGTTGGAATATCAAGGTTATTCAAGTACCCAGATACACTGGAGGTAACAATAAAATCATTTATTGGCTTCCTATAATGTTCTGGAATACCTTCAATACCCCTAAGAACTCCAGTTATGGTTCCTACGTTACCTGCGTTACAGTCTGTATCCCACCCACACATGGTAGCAATTTCAATTGTTCTTGCGAAATCTCCGGCGCCGTAAAGGAGGGATAAAATACAAACCCCTGAATTGGGGATAATATGGCAAATTCCAGGGTATCTATCATATCCCCATTCTTTTTCAAGAAATTCACGACAAGCCCTAAAATCATCCAGGTATTGTTGATGGAATTCTTTAACTGCATTTACGACTTTGGCATATGTTGATTCTTTAGGTATCATAGACAATCCAGCCGTGATGACTTCATCTATTGATTCCGCTGAAAATGCTTTAGAAATACAAGCAGCCATGAATCTTGCACCAAAGAGTCCTTCTTTATCATGTGATACACTTGCAGCCGCTTCTGCATATTGAGCAGCTTTTTCCATGTTGTTAGGAAGGATTAAACCCCAGCTATCAATAAAGATTTGACCACCGATTTGCTCTGCTAACACAATTCCATTTTCTTCTACTGATCCTGATCTAGGAGCAGGGATTCCTTTTTTAAGATTATGAAAAGCTCTATGCTCTGTACTAATCTCCTCGCCTCCCCACCAAATCATGCCAATACCTTCTCGGCAATAGTTAAGCCAGGCCTTACCTACGTCTTCAGGTCGCAGATCTCGATTGTGAGCATCGTCATAAAGAGCCCTAATAAAGAATACAGGACCATTAGCATCATCATCGGCGGAAAAAGTTTTATAGTCTTTTACATATCCGGTGACATCGCCATGGACTCGTTGGATTCTTTCGACAGTCCACTCAGTTGGTTCTACGGGTGCTCCAAGTCTTATGCCGACATTCATTCCTAAAAATCCAGCATAAACCTTTTCCAAATAATCATTAGGTATCAAGCGATCACTTCCGTTTCTCTTAGCCTAGAGCTAAAACAATTCGTTTCTTTTTACATTAAGAAATATGTCATCTTTAATCATTCTTTTTGCCAATTCTGCGAATTTCTCTGATAAATGGATAAGATTCATACGATTCGTCTCTTCAAGAATCTGAATATCTTCTTTCTTAATAACAATATCACCTTGCATAGCTCCGAGAATTGCGCCAGCCATCACACCTATCGAGTCTGTATCTCTTCCAGAGTTTATTCCATCGTATATAGTTGGATAAAAGTCTCCTTCATTTAGAACAATAAACGCTAAAGCCATCGGTAATTCCTCAATCGAAAAAATTCTACTTGGCGTATAGTGGTTTGAAGGTATTCCAAGTTTCTCTATCTTCCTATGAACATCGTCTTTCATTGGTGAATATTTAGAAATGATGGTTTGAAAAACTTCAATAACTTCATCCATTTCTGCACTTCTGGCACGCAATTCTTTTGCAGCTGTAGTCAAATCTTTTATCGCCATTTTAGTTCCATCCTTAGCAAACAGGATAGCTGTTTCTATGATTTCTTCGATGGTCACACCGTGTTCAAAAGCCTTAGCTACACAAGCGGCCAATACACCAGCCGCTTCTAAACCATAGCTACTTTGATGACCCATCGCAAACAAGATTGCTTCATCATAGGCACCTCTAGGGTTTCCGGCATTCACAATTCCAATTGGCGCAATATACATTGCGGCCCCACAATTGATCATATTACCGAGGCCGCCTTCCCTTGGTTCACAATTAGCCAATACGTGTCGCATAAAGATATATTTTTCAGGATAGAACAGGCGGTCTATTATCATCGCTTCTTTATCAAACTCTGGAATATAGCGTTTTGTGTAAGCTATTTCTTTCACAAATTCATTACCCATATCGTAGGCATCTAGATGCCTTTCCTCTGTTAGATAAACATTGATTAAGGCTGTGGTCATTAAAGTGTCATCGGTAACGATTCCATTTCCTCTTTTTTTCCCGAGTGTAATTTCCTGAGGCGCGTCAGCTTTATACCACTTCGTTTTTAAAGATTCCACACGACCGTATTGAGCTTTAATTTCTTGATAACTTAATTTTTCGATTGTTGCTCCTATTGCATCACCAAATGCGATTGATAAAATGACGCCTCTTACTCGCTCCTGAAAAGAAACCATTTTTTGAACTCCCTACTTAATGTTTTTATTAGCATATTCAGTTACTTCATCACCACCTGCTTTTAACCACTCTTCAACATACTTATCAAAATCATCAATAGGACGTTTTCCGGTAATTATGTCTGTCGAAAATTCTTTATATAGGTTTTCCATTGCATCCCATTTTGATATTAATTCCACAGGAATGATAAAGCTGTTATCAGTATTGTAGAATTCGTATGCTAATTCTCTTGATTGTTCAGCAGGCTCACTGAGTAAAGGTGTCAGTAATGGTTTTTCTGGTTCAAATTCAGCAGGCTCCCAGAATCTTGCATACCATTCGTTATAATATTTTTCTGTCAGATTAATACCTGAATCAGTACTTTCATAATGTTCTCCTTCGAATCCGAGACGATCGAGCATTTGTCCTTCAGCACTAGCTAAATAATCTAAAACTTGAAATACTGTTTCTTTATTTTTCGATTGAGAAGAAATTGCAAGACCTCGTGATTCTTTTGTAATATCCGTTGGAGCAAAACCTTGAAAATCACCTTTAGCAGGAGGAAGAACAACAACCTCTGCACTTTCTCCATTTACTTGTTTCATTTTCCCGTTATAAATATCAATGATTTTTCCGTTTGTTCCAACAATGACACCAGTCTCTCCATCATAGAACGCCTTTTCTTTTGTGTCCCATTGCTTAGTTAAATATTGATTATCTAATAATCCCGCAGTGTATAATTTATTATAAAAAGCTAGTTTCTCTTTTTCTTGTGCTGAGACTTTTGAATACTCATAATCTCCACCATTCTTTATCCAAGTCTGATTAATTCCAAATGCCATTTCGAAGATGAAATCTAGTTCAGTAATATCTCCTGCTACTGTAACCGCATTTGCCGGTTTCCCACTTCCACCTGGTGGGCTTTCAACGAGTTCCTGGAAGAATTTAAAGTAATTGTCTACTGAAGGGTTCTCCATTAGTTCTGTTGAACTATTCATTTTATCAAACCAGTCTTTCCTCATAACAGGTGTCTTAGAATCAAGAGGTTTTATCCATAGTAAATACGGGTAATTTTTCATTCTTTCTTCATTATGAGGTTGGATTATGTTTTTAATATGCTCTGATTTTTCTATATAGGGAGTTAGATCTTCTAATAAATCCTGTTCAGCAATTTGCTGATCGCCACCCTGGAAGTAAATTAAATCAGGTATTTCCCCACTCATTAATAACAAATTTAGTTTCTCTGCATAATTACCTTGTGGCATTTCCACAAGTTCAAACTTAACGTCCAACTGTTTGTCTTCTTTTAAAGCCTTTTCTAAATTAGAGAAATAAGCCTTAGCTACCGGGTTAGATGGACCTTCATCCTTGTAGACTACTTTTATTGTCTTTGTACCATTACTATTTTCATCAGTTTCCTTTTCAGAAGCTTCATTCGTGCAAGCTGTTGTCAAAGCTAGTATTAGAGCAAAAGTAATTAATAAAGCTAACATTTTCTTCATTTAATTTCCCCCTTAATTTTGTTTGGCTTGAAACTTGAAGTAAGGCTTGACTCAGTCCTTAACACCTCCTTCAAGTGCTCCTTTAGCGTAGTATTTCAGAATTAAAGGATAAAATATTAACAAAGGTACTATCGATATGATAATCGTTCCCGCTTGAAGTGATCCGAAATCTAAGGCGGCAATTTGATCATACGAGAGCACGTTTTGCGCACCCAAAAGTGAAGTATTATCTCTCTCAATAACGAACTGCCTCAATACAACCTGCAAAGGCCATTTATTAGGATCAGTTAGGTAAATCGTTGCTCTAAAATACTCGTTCCAGTGATACACTCCATAGAACAAGCCTAAAGTGGCAAGTCCTGACTTCGACAAAGGCAACATGATTTTTGTGAAAATTTTAAAATGTCCAGCCCCGTCAATTCTCGCTGCTTCAAGAATACTGTCAGGTACATCCTCAAAAAATCTCATTAATATAAACAAGTAAAATACATTTATAGCCTTATATAAAATTAATGAAAAATAGGTATCTAACAAACCAAGATCTTTAATTAGTAAATATTCTGGAATTAAACCAGGTTCGAATACCATAATCACTATAAGAAAAATAATAACAAAACGTTTCCCAACAAAATCTGTTTTTGCCAAGACATATGCTGTCATGGCTGTTAGGAACAAATTTAGTGATGTCCCTACAATTGTTAGGAAAATACTGTTTAAAATACTTCTAATAATGAGTGGATTTGAAAATAACACCTCATAATTTATGAGTGAAAACCCTTTAGGAAAAATACCCAGCCCCTTTAATTCATGTACCTTAAGAGGGTCAGAAAAAGACATCGCTAATAGATTTAATATAGGAAATAATACTGCGAGAGACAGGGAAAACAAGATTATATAGATAGTAGTTCTCGTCCAGTTAAGCTTTTTAAAATGACTCACTTCCTACCATACACCCTTCCCTGTAAACCTTTTTGAAATAAAATGAGTACTTAGTATCAAGACCACACCAATAATACCTTTGAATAAACTTGCAGCTGTTGCATAGGCATATTGTCCATTCAGGATTCCAATACGATATACATAGGTATCAATAATATCTACAACACTGATTACAGAGTCATTAATTAAGTTAAATACCTGATCAAATCCAGCGTTCATAAAGAAACCTAGATTCAAAATAAATACCGTTATTACAGTACTAGCTAGTTCAGGTAAAGTAATATATCGCATTTGTTGTAAAGTGGAGGCACCGTCAATACGAGCAGCTTCATACAAAGCGGGACTAATTTTCATGATAGCAGCAAGATAGATGATTGAATCCCAACCTGAGCTTCTCCACATTTCAGAAAAGACAAGAACCCAACGAATATGGTCCTTACTTGTCATAAAATCAAGAGAAGGCAGCTGGAAGAAATTCCGAATAACGTTAACTCCACCGTCTACCGGACTTAACAAACTTATCCATACTCCAGCAATTACAACCCATGATAAGAAATGTGGTAAGTAAATGACAGATTGAACATACTTTCTATATGGACCGTTCCTGACTTCATTTATCATCAACGAGAGGATAATCGGTATTGGGAAAAAGAACACCATTTTCATCGTGCTAATTATTACGGTGTTTTTTAATACATCCATAAACGCAGGAGAACTAAATAACACGTTAAAATGTTTCATTCCAACCCAGATGTTATCCCCAATAATTCGATAATCCTGAAAAGCCAACTTCATCCCGATTAGAGGTACTACATTAAAGACAGAAAAATACAGGATGGCTGGTAAAAGCATCAAATATAAGATCCAGTCTTTTTTTAATCGATAGAATACACCCTTTCCTGTCATATCAAAGCTCCCCTCTTACAAAAAGATTAATTTCTTCTCTAAATGGCATCCCTGACTGAGCACCTTTTTTCTTTACTGATAAACCAGCAGCTAAATTACCAAATTCAATGCAATCTACTAAGTCTTTTCCTTCCGATAATGCCACCGCAAAAGCTCCACAAAAAGTATCTCCTGCCCCCGTTGTATCAACTGCATCTACTTTATGGGCAGGTACTTGAACAAGTGTATTTCCATCAAAGAATTTAACTCCGTTAATTCCACAAGTGATTAGTAGTTTATTTGAAAACTTTTTTAATAGTTTTTCCATAGTTCCCTTTTCATTCATGACAATCTGGTATTCATGCTCATTCGGAATAAGATACGTAACCTTATCCAGAATCTCCTTTCTTATTTGGAGAGCCGGCGCTGGATTCAAAAGAATTGTTTTTCCTTTTTCAAATAGCTTTGGAACAAGGTGTTCTATCATCTCAAGGGGAGTTTCTAACTGTAAGACAACGATGTCATGCTCCAAAATTTCATCTAATAATCTTTCAATATATGAAATATTTGTCTCTCTGTTTGCCCCAGGTATAACCACTATTCTGTTTTCAGATTGGCAGATTTCTATAAAAGCAACACCAGTATGTGAGTCTTTTGCAACATTAAGATGAGCAATATCTACTTTCTCTTTTTGCAACATTTTTTTTACATAATTGCTATTTTCATCACTTCCGATCGATCCAAAGAAAGACACTTTTGCTCCAAGGCGAGAAGCAGCTACTGCCTGGTTTGCTCCTTTTCCACCAAGAGACATAAAAAACTGATTTCCAAGTACCGTTTCACCTTTTTCAGGAAGAACATTAGCTTCCACGAAGTAATCTATATTAATACTGCCAACCACTGCAATTTTTTTCATATGTTTTAACATCCTATTCAATTATTACGTTCATTAATGGAGCATGCTGCTGAGCGCCATAAACATCTCTGTCCCCTACCGACCCAGAGGATACATCCCGCAAAATAGTGATTTTCACACCGAGTGCCGGTTCAAAGAAAACTATGTGTCGAACTTCTTTTTCCGAAATATTATAAAGACTACATATGGTCTGAACCGTTAATTTCCCAGAATCCCTCACCTTTTGAAACTTTTCAAGACTATCAAAAAGAACATCCAAAGTTAGTTCAAAAGGTCCTGAATTTTTACTTCTTAACACCTTTGCCATTTCAAATAAAGTTGCCATCCGTTCAGCCTCCTATCTATACTCGATATTGAAAGGATTATCATCAATTTCCATCAAATGATAAACAGAAAACTCATATACCGGACCAAACTCTATATCACTTGGCGCAAAAGGAAACGCGAGATTACCTGCTGTAGACTTTCTTTTCTCGTGTCCAAAATGGAGAAAAGTAGATCTAGCTGTTGAACATATACTATTCGCAAGTTCCTGATTTTCCCCAATTACTTCAAGTAAAACACCGACTTCATGACCACTAAAGATCTCCGTCTCCTTACTTCCTAGAACAGCATTCATGCCATAGTTATAGAAATTGATATTATAATCTTCGCGAGGAATTTCCTGATAATATTCACGGACCTGTGCTTCTACCCGTTCTTCAATTTCTTCGAGGTTTTCTAATAGAATCGGATCCCTTATACCGGCCATGACAAATGTTCTATATGCAACTTCTCTTGCTCCTTCAAGTTTTATCAAATATTTTTCACTTGGAATGTATTTACTGTTTGAAACCTGTACTTCGCCTTCACCTAGCTCTTTAAATTCACATTCACTTAAATCCAAAGTGAATCCTGGACCGTGGAGGATAAATGGATGTTCTTTTTCATAAAAGGTGTGGGCTGCAACACTTATTTGAGTACAGGTTCGTATGGGATTAAGTGATTTCACCGTAAAGGAATCATCTTTGATGATACCTAAAATACTATCTTTAGTTGTTCCTGGTTCTGCACATAGGGCTCCGCATTCTAGTATTTTCCCAAGATGATATGATAAACCCGGATCTTTTTTATGGAAGATTCCTATCGCAGCGAAAGGTGAAGGATCGTATGCTCTCCCACAGACAATAATGTCTGCACCTTGCTCTAATGCTTCAAGTATTGGCTCATGCCCCATCTGTGCCACAATACCATTTGTTTCTTGAATAGTTTTTTCGTTTAATGGTTTTATATTGGGACTTAATGGATTCACTTTCCCTTGTAAGTTTGCTTTAATAACACTTTCACTAGAGATATCGGCCCAAATCACAGCCATTTTCACATTTAGATTCTTCTCTTTCAGAATTTCCTCTATAATATCAATGGTCCATTCAACATGTTGACGTGCTCCTGCTCCGCCAGCAGATCCAATAATAATTGGAATTTTTCGGGGCACTCCATTTGTTAAGATGATTTCTAAATCTTTTTTAGTAGCTCGTCTGCTTACAATTGAAACTCCTGCGCCAAGCTTATGAGGACCAGCATCAGTAGATCCTGCGTCAACTACTATTCCGTGTGGTTCTTCTTTTATACCATTTAAAAAAGAGCTAGCTGGAAATCCATAACCTAGCATTCCGCAAGGAGACAATATTTTAATTTCTCTTCCCATTGAACTCACCTCTCTATAACTGCACTTATAATAGATATACTAGCTACACCCAAACATGTAACCGGTTACATGTTGAATAAAAAAAACTACACAACTTATATTCAAAATGTGTAATCGGTTACATATTTCTCTTTCAGTTGTGTAAAATTGTGTAAATTAGTAAACGCCTTACTATTATATTAGATTATAACTTATAATATTCAGAAATCAATGAAAATTTAATTATTTTTAATAATTGTATGACTTGAACTGCGTTGCATATAAATAGCGCTTTTCTTTGTCCAACATGGCCATATTTCAAGATTACTTTCCAGTACGACCATTCCATCGCTCCACTCCCTTTCGATTCGGTAATGTAAACTTCTTTGCAATGCCCATTTTTATTCGATTGGCTTTTTATCTTGTCGTTTAAGAATATCCAAAGAAACCCTTATCAAGAACCTCGCTCTTTTTCAAACCACACGTTGGCGCACGACTCTTTGATTTAGTATGCTAACATTTCCTAACAAAGCCATTAAAAATTCATACGTTTCATAGTTCGCTTCCACGTCCAGTTGTTCCATGTCCGTATGTTCATTGTCATGACCTGCAAATAAATTACACTTTGAATTCCGTGGGATGCTCAGGTGTTGCTTGATCACCAGGAGTTGTTTTCCATTGATTTTTTTTATAGCCAATCAACCTGTTCAAAAATTCACATTTAAAAGATTTTTAATTAAATGGTTTGAACACTATTAATTTAGGTTATCTATTAAGTAAGCAAGAAAAAACATTAAATGAACAGGAGATGTCAAACATGGGATTCATATTATATCTTATTATTGGTGGGGTTATTGGATGGTTAGCAGGACTTATTTTAGGTAAAGACGTACCAGGCGGAATTATTGGTAACATTATTGCAGGTATTATTGGTGCTTGGATCGGCGGAATGTTATTCAGTTTCGGACCAGCAGTTGCCGGTATTCAAATTATTCCAGCTTTAATTGGTGCAATTATTTTAATCTTCATCGTTAGCTTTATTATGAAAGCTCTACGTAAATAATAATATTTTAAAAGAGTCGTTCGAAATTTGAACGACTCTTTTTTTGTCCTCGGACATTACAACGTTCTTTAACGCAAAAAAGGCTAAACCGAAATTCGGTTTAGCCTTTTTCCAAATCAATCTATAATGGGTTCTTGTTTAACGACGAGATTTTTCTCTTCTTCAGCTACCGGTCTTTGCGGCTTTTTAATGAAGAACGTTAGCAGTAATGCAACTGCTGCAATGAATGTAGATATGAAGAATGTGTAATTGATTCCTTCCATCATTGAGTTCTTCACAATACTAGCCGGGTCTGCCCCACTTACCGCCAAGTCTTTCGCTGTCTCAGTCGTTCGTGTATTCATGACTGTGATTAGCAGTGCAGATCCGATGGCACCTGATACTTGCTGTAGCGTGTTGTTCATCGCTGTTCCGTGCGGATATGCTTTCATTGGCAATGTATTCAAGCCGTTCGTCATGACCGGCATCATAACCATAGAAATACCTAACATCCGAATGGTATAAATGGCCATAATCTGTAGGTACGTCGTTTCGATACTCAAATCACTGAAGAAATAAGTGGAAATCAAGACAATCGACATCCCCGTAATCGCCAGTACTTTGGCACCATACTTGTCGAACAGTCTACCAGTGACTGGTGACATGAAGCCCATTACAAGTGCACCCGGGAGCATCAGTAAACCTGAATCCACTGGTGATATTCCTTTAATCGTCTGGACATAGATTGGCATTAGAATCATGGCAGAAAACATGGAAATTGAAACTACGATAGAAATGGCTGATGATAAAGCGAACATCGGATATTTGTAGATTCTAAATTCGAGTAATGGATCTTTCAATTTAAACTGTCGGAAAATAAATGTTATCAGCGATACAACACCAATGGTAATTGTCCCTAATACATATGGGTCACTCCATCCACTTTGTCCAGCCGCACTAAATCCGTAGAGGATTCCTCCAAAACCAAGACTTGATAAGACCAGAGACATTTTATCCAATGTTAATTCTTTGTTTTGGATAGTTAAATTCTTTAATTTGAAAATCCCTAATGCTAATGGGATCAAAGCAAGTGGCAAGATGATGAAAAACAATACTCTCCATGAATAATGTTCAACAACATATCCGGAAAGTGTCGGACCAATTGCTGGTGCTACAATCATCACAAGACCGAATATGCCCATCGCTGCTCCTCGGCGCTCCACAGGGAAGGCAACGAGAATTACGTTCATCAAAAGCGGCATCATTAGAGCGGCACCAGATGCTTGAATCATTCTAGCTGCAAGAAGCAAACTGAAAGTCGGAGCTAAACCAGCAAGCAAAGTACCCAGCGCAAACAACGACATAGCCAAGATGAAAATGGAGCGGTTCGAATAGCGTTGGATAAAATAGGCACTGGCTGGAATCAATATTCCGTTCACGAGCATATATCCCGTTATTAGCCATTGTGCCGTGGCAGCCTCAATTTTCAAGTCTGCCATAATGGATGGCAATGCGATATTCAATAAAGTCTGGGTAAATATCGCCACAAACGCTCCTGTAAATAAAATGGCGATAATGCCATAAGGTGGTTTCTTCTGTTCTGTCATTCTAGTATTCCTCCAACTATTATTTGTGTAGTCTTCTTTGATTTGGGATTGTGGTTATTCCCATTCATTTCGATTTATTGAGACTCGCACGTGCGGTTAGCGTAAATATATATATCTATAATCCTATTCTTTACTAAGTCCCTTTTTAATCAGGCTAACTTCGAGGGTGTAATTTTTTAAAGATTCCTCGATGGACAAGTCTTTTGCGAATACTTGAATCAGGTTTTGAATTGTGATGGCTTTCATGATTTTGAGAACATGAATCAGTTCCATTTCATTCGTGATATTCAATTTATTTTGATCTACCAAAGCCACAACCTTTGCCAATCGAGTATTTAATTGATCCTGATTTACCTCAGGAGTCAGTGTGTTTTCTGATTTATAATTCATATTCAAAAAGGCATTTCTGAAAAACTGGCGGGATTCTATGCTTTCCAAGTTGATTAGCATCATCTCGAAGGCTTCAATAAATGTTTCCATTAAATCTCCATTTCGTTTGATTAATATCGCAATAAATCTCTCATTTAGCCGTTTTGAGGAGTCATCCAGCAAATAGTAATAAAGGTCCTCTTTATCTTCAAAATATTGATAAAAGCTTCCCCTCGGAATTCCAGCCTCTTTAATAATGTTGGCAATGGATGCTTCAAATAATGGAGCTCTTGAAAATTCCTTTATAGCTGCACGTATTAATGTTTCTTTTTTATCTATGGGTAATTTAAAGAAAGTTGGTTTAGGCAAACTTTTCACTCCTATCTAGATTTAATGTGACACCTTGTCATATTCGCACAAGAATATATTATATATGACACCGTGTCACAATGCAACCAAAATGCGACAGTGTGTCACTCTCAGTTTTTTTCCAAACAAAAAAGAGAAAAGTCATAGGACTTCTCTCTTTTTTTATGCTATTTTACAAGTTATTAAAGAACTGCCTAATGACATCGGCTCCGCCAATAAAGGTTCCGATAGAGCCTCCTAAGTTAGTCAGAACAACTACTAGCAGGACGCGTGTGACTTTATTATGCCAAAATCCTTTGATTGAAAAGACGTCTTCTGACAGCGTTTCGAAGTCACCGATATTTGGTCGACGAATATAAGCTTGGACAATTCCAGACACCCAACCCGCTGCAATTAATGGATGTAACGCAGTGAACGGAGCTGCAACAAAGGCAGACAATATGGCTAACGGATGACCAAAAGCTACTGCAGCACCAATGGCCGCTAGTGTTCCCGTCCATAGAATCCAACTTAACGCTTGGTCGAAACCAGCAGAAGGATTAGCAATAAAGGTATAGGCGATGAGAGCAATAATGAGCAACGGAATCGCCCAGCCCAGTATTTTGGGTACGATTGATTTAGGAGGAGTTTGTGATAATGCCTCTAAATCATGTTCTTTATGAATTTCAATTGTAATGCCAGGTACATGTGCCGCACCCAGTACCGCAACAATTTTCTTACCAGGCGCATCTTTTATTTTTTGTGCTAAATATTGATCCCGTTCATCAATTAAAGGCTTTTTTAACTTCGGAAATGATTCGGTAAATTCAGCAAGAACAGCGTTCAGTGTATCTTGTGATTTCATCTTTTCAAGTTCGTCTTCAGAGATCGTCTCTTTACTGAAAATGCTAAAGAAAATCCCATTAAGAAGTTGTGCTTTCCCAGTCAGTCCAAGATTATGCCAAATTCTATTAAAGGTAATTTGTATATTACGATCAGCCAGTACTAGCTCAGCACCTACGTCTTTAGCTGATTCAATCCCCTGAATCATTTCCTGACCAGGTTTAATATCAAATTGTTTAGCTAAACGGTTTTGAAAAGAAGAGATAGCGAGATTCATTAAAAGCAATGATGCTTTCTTTTCTTTAATCACCTTAAAAATGTCAGTCTCTTTCCACTTGTTATTATCCATAACGGACTGGTATCTTTGTGCATCCAATTCGATACAAACAGAATCAGGTCTCTCTCTTTCGATAACTTCTTTTACTTGTTCTGCACTTTGTCTCGATACGTGGGCCGTTCCAATCAATATTAATTCCTTACCATCTAAGTTAATACGCGTGATGTTTTCCTCAGGCATAAGCTACTTCCTTCATCGACTGTATTTCTTCTACGCAACCTTGTATCTCTTGATCACTAAAAGACTATCTATCGTTAATAATGAATTAAATTAAGAGAAATTTCAAATATGTTTTGCATATTAATAGAAGAAAGTCATTCTTCACACTAAAAAATGAGCTATTTTCAACCTTTTTTGCTTATGTATTTTGCATTACCGACATGGGGCGCTAGAATATTCGTCTGATCACTAAAAATAAAGAAAGTAAATAGTGTTATAATTTGTAAACTTCGATATATATATTAGGAGGTTAACTATGCCCATCTACAATAAACTCGTACGCGACGGAATTCCTAAAATCATTGAATTAGACAATAAAAAATATACAATGAACGTTTTAGACACAGCTCAACATGAAGTGGCAATCAAAAGAAAACTGGAGGAAGAATTGAAGGAGTATCAACAAGCATCTTCCAATGAAGAGGCTATTGAAGAATTAGCAGATTTACTTGAACTTATTTATGCCGTGCTACCGCTCCACAATTCAACTATAGAAGAATTAGAAAAAGTGAGACTGGCTAAGCGTGAAAAACGTGGTGGTTTTGATAAAGGCTACTATTTAATAGAAGTTAAAGATGACTATGTTTAGATTAGGAGGAAGAAACCATGGGTTTACAAACATGTGATACATGCGGCAATCAATTTAACTGGAGTACAATTTATAAATCACTGCTTATAGCATACAGACCGATCAAATGTAGCGAATGTAATACAGAGCACCGAATTATGTTTTCTTCAAGAATCATTGCATCCTTACTCATTGTTTTGCCAATGTATATATTTGTGCTTTTTATATCTCCACCACTCGATTTAGCTATTCCTTCTACACTTATAATCGGTATCCTATTCGCTATTATTTTTTCTTTAGTTACCCCCTATTTAATAAAATATCGAGTTGGATAGGATTGCTACGTAAAAGAGGGAAATTGCCTACAGAAACGGCGTTAATTGGAGGACACCTTACTGTCTTTTCTTAAAATAAATTCTTTCTAAAATAAGAGTAAGTAATTAATCGCTACCCATTTTCTCCAAACTTCTCCATCGGTTACGCTGAAAAAAAGTAACTACGAACATTGCCCACAATTGGACAGTAAAGAAAATGAGCATCCATAAGAGGGGATGTTCCCAAAAAGCTATTTTCACAATCAGTGTATGAGTTAAAACTGCGATTAAACTAATACCAGGCAACCCTTCTTTTCCAGCTAAAACCATAATAAATGCAAAGAAAATAACTAAGAAAATCGGTAACCAGAACATATACTACCCCCTAAATAATTCTCTTGATTATACATATTATTTCCATTAAACATTACCAATTTAATACTATTGATTGCAAGTAAAATTATGTTATTTTTAGGCTCAGACGAAGCAAGCTTTGTGAATGGTCAAGTAGTCGGCGTTGATGGTGGATGGACAGCTTATTAAGTTCTTGCTAGACACCGAAAACCTCTAGAATGAGCGTATCAACTCATTCTAGAGGTTTTTAATTTTGAAAGTGGGATACAAAAAGGACTTCCCTTTCCATACAAACTAACAAACCAACCCCCACACGCCTCAACGCTGTGTGGGGGTTGGTTTTTACTTACTTATTCAGTAACCTCTTTTTCTTGCAAGACCAATACCCCGTCAGTCATTTTGTAGACTTTATCGCAATAACTGATGAGTCGCGTGTCGTGCGTGACGACAATGGTAGTCGTTTTTTTGCTTTTCGTTTCTTTTTGTAGCAGTTCCATAACTTCATACGCACGGTCCGAATCGAGTGACGCAGTCGGCTCATCGGCAAGTATGATAGAAGGATTGCTGTAGAGCGCTTTCGCGATAGCTGCTCGTTGACGTTCTCCGCCTGACAAGTCGGCTGGATATTTGTTGCGAAGATCGCTGATTCCTAGGTTTTCGTATAGTTGCTCTAGTTCTTCTTTGGTCATATTGTCTTTTTTCACTTGGTCGATCAGTTTCAATTGGTTCGCTACCGTTAGGAACGGCACAAGATTAGACGCTTGTAAAATGAATCCAATTTCTTTCAGTCTGATTTTCGAACGTTTTTTCTCGCTAAGTTTCGTAATGTTTTGGTTGTTGATGATGACTTCCCCATCAGTTGGAGTTTGTAAGCCTCCAGCAATGGTCAGGAAAGTACTTTTTCCTGAACCAGATGGACCGATGACTGCAATTAATTCGCCTTTTTCGGCTTGGAAATGCGTTTCTTTCATTGCATCCACTTTTTTATGGCCAGTTCCAAATGACTTGGTGACTTGATTTAATTCTAAAGTAGCCATGATTTATCCCCCAATCGCTTTCAACGGATCGATTTTCACTATGGTCCAGACAGAGAAGACAGCACCCATAATCGCCACGGCAATCAACACGAGGCCGTAACCCATCATGGTGACAATATCAAAGGATACCGGTACTGCCGCTGGAAGGAATGCACCCGTCAGAAGAGCGAGGCCAAAACCAACCGCGACACCAATGACCGCCAAAATAAAGGTTTGTGCAACGACTGAGCGTGACAAGTAACCGTTTGAAACTCCCTGTGCTTTCATGACACCAAACATACTGATTTTTTGTACGGTTAATACATATAAGAATATAGCTACGATGACAGATGAAATAACAAATAAGAAATAGATCATGAATGACAACGTTAAACTTTGCTCCGTGTAACCAGGCAAGCTAGTAATGAACTCTTCCATTTCTACCACTTCAAGCGATTCATTATCTGTTACATTCGATAGATTATCTGAACGTAACACGACACCATTAATCTGATCTTCATTCTCTCCTGCCGCTTCACCAAACTTCACTCGTTGAAACGACGCTAAGTCTCCATATAGCACTGGAGCCGCGTTAAAACGTGCGCCTTCCGTAAATCCAACGATTGTCAGGGTTTCCTCTGTTGAAGACAATTTTAACTCGTCTCCAAGTTTAAAGCCGTCATCTTTCAAGGCATCACTTGCAACGACTTCATTGTCAGCTGCAAACTCTTCGCCTTCCGACACTTCCGGCATAATGAATTCTTCTTTTTCAATACCGAAAATGGATACATTCGCTTTCTTGTCTCCATTTGTGGCAATGGCATTCAGTTGCCCAATGACCGCGATATCATCTGCTTCAATATCGTCTAAATCTTCGAGTGTCATAGACGACTGAGGCATACTCTTATCGGCTTCCTCGGTAACAACGATTGCTGAGGCTTCCCATTTGTCCACTGCTTCTCTGTTCAGGTTCTCAAGTCCACTTGCAAGACCTGATAAGAAGAAAACTAAATACGAAACCAGCATTAGGACACCAGTAATTAAGGTAAAGCGTAATTTGTTCTTTTTGATTTCATTCCAAGCCAAAAACATCATTTCACATCCCTGTCAATATAATTGCTGAAAGCTTCAGCTTATGTAAAAGCATCTAAATTTAGTATGAATATCTATGATTGAAACTTCAACTTTTAAGCCTGACGGATGTGTCGGAAATGAAATAAACTTTTATATTCGTAATTATCCACCTCCTAATTATGGTAGAATAATCCACATAATTAATTTTTAGATATTTCAATAAATAGTGATTTCATGTTTAGAACAATATCACTGAACCATATATAAGAATACAAATTGAATGACCAGAAATGCTTCTGAATACATTTACTTGAAGTCGTGTGAGGAGGATTTGAATGTTTGAAGAGATGAAGATACGGTATTTTGTTGGACTATTTATCATATTCACTTTTGGATTGAATTGGGTAATACCTGTTTTTGATATTCCTACCAATATAAGAAGTATCATAAGAGACTTCCTAGAAATTGAAGTTATGGCTGTTGTATTTTTTGGCTATTATTTTTTTAAGCAAAAAACTTCGATTAATTATGTAGTTCATGATCAAGATCCGAAATGGCGGGTTACATCTTTGATAGGTCTTGTTTTAATTTTTAATACGTTTTCAATAACAACTTATTGGTTTTATTTATTTATACAGGATTCTATCTTTAAGTTGGATCCATTTATGGTGAATTCATTAAATGAATCCAATGTGTTTCTAATTATATTGATGATAACGTCTACGGTAACCTCACCTATTGCAGAGGAATTCATCTTTCGGGGACTTTTGCTGAACCGACTGATTAAGAAAACGAATAAATGGGGCGGTATCCTGATTTCAAGCTTGTTATTTGCTGCTGTTCATTTGCAAGCTGAAAAACTAATCGCCACTTTCCTGTTCGGTATCATTGCATCGCTCATATACTTAAAAACGAAGAACTTGTTTGTGCCGATTTTAATTCACATTCTTCATAACTCATTGGCATTCATCCAAACACTTGTATTTCCTGCTTGGCTAGATTTCCTTTTCTTTTCCACCTATTCTACTGATATTCACACAAACGTTGTTGTTAAAAGTACTTTTCTCGTAATCAGTTTCTTACTAATGATTATGGTTATCGTGTATCTAGTGAAAGACTTAGGCAGCGATAAAAAGAAAGTAGAAATGTTGCCCCAGCCCGAAGGATTACATTAAAGAAGCGAAACCAATTCCTCCCAATTGCGTATAGTTAATTAGAGATAGGGGTTGAGTACATGTTTGAAGAAATGAAGACTCGGTACTTTATTGGTTTATTACTATTATGGTTGGTTTCATTTGGAATTGTGGCCATCTTTTTTCCTTATACAGACGATTTCGTAGAAGCAGGATTAACCATGATTTTGTACGTGGCGGTTCCTGTACTATTTTTTACCTATTATTTTCGCAAACATGGAGATTCTGTTCGAGATGTTGTTTTTAGACAAGGTGCAGGCAGCTGGCTACCGTCTTTAATTGGTCTTGTGGTACTTTCCATCGCCTTTTCACTGAGTGTTTTTTGGCTACAATTGTACGCCTTGATGCCCATCCTCCCTGGTCTAGTCGACTTTTTCTTAGAACCAATTCCTTTTCCTGAAAGTCCGATTTATTTAGTTATTACCATTATTAGTATTGCGGTTATTGGGCCTATCGCAGAAGAATTTATCTTTCGGGGTATGTTGCTACACCGCATGATGAAGAAGACTTCGATGTGGGGCGGTATCCTTATTTCTAGTATTTTGTTTGGGATTTTGCACGCAGATATTATTGGTGCTACCATTTTTGGCATTGTCACATCACTTTTGTATTTGAAGTCCGGCAATTTATTAATTCCGATTTTGTTACATATATTCAATAATTCCATCGCCGTCATCTTGTCTTTCGTTGCACCATCGTGGCCAACGTGGGCAGTTGCTGAAAAATCCGATATTTACACGTACATTCTTCCGAACACCATTGTGTTAGTCATCAGTTCCATTTTAATGATTTGGGTAGTTGTGCGCTTAGCAAAGGGAGTCCGACTTAAAAGCGAAGAGGATATAAGTGAATTAGTGTAATGGAGGGGAATTCAGATGATAGTCAAAAATTATAAAAGGCTGTATATAGCAATTGGTATTTTCATTTTGGGCATGATTTTAAACCTTCCTTTCCCACATTCAGTTCCTTTTTCTGCAGGTAATGTTTATATTATGGGCATTCAGATCAATGGTTCAAATGGCTTCAATTTTGTAGGATTATTTTTAATTGTTGCTTTGTGTGTAGGTGTCTATTTACTGGCTACTTCATTAGAAAAGTATCGTGTTCGATTGGTTTTTCTCGCACTAATTCTATTCAGTTTATTACCTCAATATATGGTTGATGTCTATCAAAATACGTTAGCCTCTGGGGTTTATGCGATTGATTATGATATTTATTCAAGTGGATGATAAACGAATGGATGTTATTTGTAATTTACCACTTGAAAATTTAAGTAATGACGAAGTGAAATTTGATATTCGTTTCTTAAACGCATCTCTTTTAGGAGATCAACGGAAACTGGTTCCTTTAATAAATGAATCAGTACCATTCGAGGTTTCTCTTCAAGGGCGTGAAACAAAAATGGTTCGAATCCAAACTGAAGTAGATATATCTCGATTAAATTCATATTCAGATGGGGGCTCCACTCACGTACACATTGAAATAGTCCAAGGAAAGAAAACGAGACGCCTATAACACGGGATGAATAGTACCCATGTTATCTCTTTATTGAAAGGTTGTTATGTCAAATGAAAAAATGGTTATTGCTTTTGCTCATAATTGTACTAGTTGGCTGTACCGAAAAGCTCCCGGAGTTTGAGGAATACGCAGGTCGACCTTTAGAAATTGCTGTAATCGGAGCAGCACCAGACGTCCGTGAAACGAATGTGGTGTTTGAAGAATTTAACATGGCTGATTTATTATTTATTGATTTTAGCGAATATGATGCGGTTTTTATTATGAAAGAACATCTTGAAGAAGCGAGTGCCGCTGAATACGCTGAAGTTTACACCAGTTCCAAGATTCCGTTCTTCTTTATTGAATCGACGAAAGGCTCGGATCCATTTATATATGCGGATGAGACCTACGACAATACCCAACAATTTGGAGACGGTATGAAAATGAAATTCGCGGCAGGCTATGTCCCTTCAAATGATTCAGAAACAGGACCCACTACATATAATTTTGGTCTATATAATGACATCAAAAATGATGAGACCGTCGAAGGTGTATATTCTCACATATTTAAGATGATTGAGAAACATGTGAAATGAAAATAGTTCGTCATGAAACTCCTCACAGAGACAGTATCAAATTTATCGATACTGTTTTTTCTGACCATATAGATTTGCAATCAGA
Organism: Paenisporosarcina macmurdoensis; assembly: GCF_042658845.1. NCBI lineage: Bacteria > Bacillati > Bacillota > Bacilli > Caryophanales > Caryophanaceae > Paenisporosarcina > Paenisporosarcina macmurdoensis. The sequence goes on along the minus strand of NZ_JBHSRI010000025.1, from coordinate 228,477 downwards.
CATAAAGCGTACGTTAACGTCACATCTGAACAAAGGTACCTTTTCACTTCATCAAAATAGTGATTTCCGAATAGTGGCATCTGCTTTCCAATCTATATGGCATCCAACGTGCATCTACATGCAGGTAGCGTACAACTTTACTCGTTCAAACAAATTGGAATTACATGAAATGCTTACATATTTACAAACACGATTTGAACAACCACTTATGTTCAAAATTGATGACAGATTTGAACAACTTTGTAGTATATTAACTGAATCTAATTACCACAGGATTCGTCAAACAAACATTTGTTCAATAGATGTAAGAACAATTCATATGAAAGAAATGTCACTACCAAATAATATTTTAACTTTACAAGAGGTAAGAAGACTTCCCTTCCTTAATAACCAATTTATTTTGTTATGTAAGGATGTTTATACAAATACCCATCTCGATAATCCTGTAGCTGACTTCCCATTAACAGTATGGACAAACATGATTATGACCGGTGTACTTGATGAAATTAGTTCAGTATTAGTCGTTGATGGTGTAGTTCGTGCGTTTTCACTCATGTATGAAGGTGACAACCAAGAATCATGGGAATTAGGTTGGAACGGGGTTGCTAGTGAGGAAGCTCTATCAATTCTCAAAAATTTGTTAGACCATCAAATTCAGATTGGTCAGAGACTTGGTATTCATACCATTGAAAAAGAGAACGACTCAACCGATCCTTTTTCCCAATACGTGATGAAAGACATACCTCATACCTTAACTAACACGATATATTCTTATAAAGGATGGTGAAGATTGATGAGTTTTTGGCAGGCTTTTTTCGCAGTTATCATAGCTTGGATTATTAGTGAACTCACTTATTTACAGTTGGATTTCTTCCAATATACCTTCTTTAATGAAGGTCAGTTTGTTCTGACTTCCCTCTTTAAATTTATTTTGGATATTTTATTGTTTGTAATTATATACGCGACTATCTACTTCTCAATTCCACGTCTCAAACAATGGAGAACGCGTGCAAAGTATGAAGCAGCTCAAAAAGAGCGCGCTAAGGAAGAATAATCGGAAGTCCATTTAGGTGATGAGTGAAGTTATTCTGTATATTAATTACCCCTAACTTCTTCTTATCCTGATGTATATAATTCCAATCCCCAAAAAATTTCGTGTCACAAAGGACTTGTTTTCTTTTGCCACAAGTATATAATTCAAAGCGTACCAAATAATGAATTTACGTGGAGAATAATATGCGACCATATAATGAAAAAATCAGTATTTATAACGGCATGGCTTCGACCATTGCCATGAACTTTTCGAATAATTTCTTTCCTATTTTTGCGATTACCATATTAAGCGCTAGTAATTATCAAGTGGGATTGATTAGCTCCCTCCCCCCACTAATGGCGTTGCTCATGACGATTCCAGCTGCCATCATGCTGAATCGAGCAGCAGCTCACAAAAGGTTAGTTGCGATGTCGATTTTATTGGCTCGTGTCATGTTCCTGCCCATAGTCGTGCTGATTTATTTGCCTTCGGAATCCATGCAAGCTTGGGCATTCCTGGTTATCATCGCGCTAATGAGTATACCTAATACATTAGCTAACATTGGTTGGCAAACCCTCATCAGTGGCATGATCAGCGAATCCAGGCGTGGCGCATTTTTTAGTGACCGTAACCGCTTGCTTACAATGGTCGGATTGGTATCCACATTAATTATCGGTATTGTGATGAAAGATGCCTCCGACAATGCAACCGCGTATCAAATTCTATTTACCATTGCATTTGGCATTGGCCTGTTGGAAGTTTACTTATTAATGAAGCACGACGAGGCTCCTGCTCATATCGATGGCGCAGTTGTGAAGAAAAAATTGATGGACTGGTCTATATTCAAACACTCTGGCTATGTATCGTTTTTAATTGCAGCATTATTTTTCAATTTTGCGTGGCAAATGGCGTGGGGGATTTTTAATATTTACCACATTCGAATTGCTGGAGCGACGGTTTTCTGGATTAGCATGTTTTCTGTCGGAAATATGTTAATGCAAATCTTGACGTTCCCACTATGGAAAAAATGGGCTGAACAACGCTCTAATGTAAGAGTCTTTGTATGGGCTGCCATCGGTATGGCAAGCACGCCATTTTTAACGGTATTGTCGACGAACTTATATTACTTAACCGTTGTCCAAACCATATCGGGCTTTTTCTTATCAGGTGTCGTCTTGCTGTTATTCAATTTATTGCTTGAACAATCGCCTGAAGCATCTCGAACTTATTGCATTACGACTTACAATGTCCTTCTAGCGTTTATGGCATTTCTCGCTCCACAAGTCGGCATTTGCTTGTTGAACTCATGGGGTGCTGAAACGGCCATGTATATCAGTTCTGGCTTACGCTTGCTCAGTGCAGCTATATTTTTTGCCGTCTATTTACGCTATGGCAGAGTTCCTAAAGCTTTAATGTAAATGAAAAACCGTCTCAAACAATCTGAGACGGTTTTTTGCATTCACTATTCTCACATACAAAGTCTACTTGCTCAATTAACGGTTAATTTTTTTAGCACTGTAAAATAATCCGAATACAGAATTTTATTTGTTACTTGGTTGATTAAGTGTTTAATAAATGCGCCTTCATCAAAATTCTCTTCATCAACCACAAATCGTCCTAATTCAATATGAACTTCTTCGTTCATACCAGATTCAATTTCTACGAGTTCAGAAAAGATAAAGCCCCACTTTTTTTCTTCGTATAGTGTTCCTTCTATTTGTTTAATAGTGGAGGTCACCATCGAAGAAGGCACCGAGTAATTATTTTTGATGCGAATCGTTGTTTCATCATGGTTTGCCGAAAACACAATTTCTTCATAACCAAGATCAAAATTCTTTTTAAACTCTACTTTATTCAATGTGATCTCTCCTCCATAAACTTGATTGATAGTTCAAGTATGTAGATAGAAACTCATTTTTATACCTATTTACGATAAAAATGTCAACTCAAAGCTCTACGGAAACCAGCAAACTCGTTTTAGTTGTAAAATTTCCTTGTTTAGTTGTAAAAATGGGGCATTTAGTTGTAATTTTCGTCACTTTAGTTGTAAAAATCACGAGTTTAGTTGTAATAGTAAAATTATGGAACTCGAAACGAATGGTGTCACCAACAGAAAAGTCTTTGGGTAGCTTCCGAATTCACGAAAAAAAGACAGGATCGCAGAATCTGCACCTTGTCTTTTTTGATGAAACTCCTATTTTATTAACTTGAGTACTTTTACGATTCCTTCGAACTAATAGGACCTCTTGAGTTGTTCAAAAGACGTTCTTGTTCTGCCAGGATATCGTCATCTTCAGCATTGTCACGTGTTACTTTTTGTGTGAGGATCGCTCCGACAGCCACTAGAATCATTACTGCAATGTAATATCCCTTTTCGTTCAGTTGTAAATTATCTGCATTGTAAAGACCGATTGAGAACATGGCCACACCTGCAAAGAACGTAAAATATGCGAGCACAGTAAATGCTACCGTATTGCGTCTTCTGTATTTCGTTGGAAACATAATAGACCCCTACTTTTCTCTTTATTTACTTTTCATTATATATGATACGTATGGTTCATTGTCATAAAAAATGATAATTTTCCCATTTTTCTATAATTTTAAGTTTCCTCGCATAAAAAAGGCAGCAGAACCGTTAAGAGATCGATTCGACTGCTTGTATTTATTCATCCAACATGGTCGTATTGATGAATTCCTTGATATTGATTAAGTAATACATCTAACTCTTGACTGCAGGCAACCACCAAAGGATGTACCATGCCCAAACATTTAGCTTTTTTATACATTTCTCGCTTTTTGCTATTTATTTGTTTTAAAGTTACGTTTTTCTTCCCCAATGTTTGCATTTTCAACTTCCCCCACACCCTTATTATTTTTAGTTGCGCATCATTTTAATAAACCATCTAAAAAAATACCTAAATCAGGGCCACTCATCTTACCAATCCAGTGGAATACTCTTGATATGAAACGCATTCTAAAGCAGAAAAATTCAATAATATGTGGTCATTTTTGGGTTAAACCGATTAAATTCTCTGCGAAGCGGAATAAATGGTTCGCGAATCCGAATAAATCTCCATTGAATCCGAATAAAACAACTCCGGAGCCGATTAAATCCTGTTCCAAGCCGATTAAAACTCCAATTCCAATTTTCTAATCAATGTGGATGTTTTCCTACGAATTAGAAGGTAATTTATGGTGTTAATTTTCTGATATTTCACAATTTAATTATATAACGCTCAATTCAATAAATCAATATATAGTACCTATAAAATATTTCGACACAATATGTTGTAATTTTCAACATTTATTAGGATTTTAATGTAATAATTGTTTAATAACGTAATTAGATAAACTTAATTACATTGTCTGTTACATATCTTCATTTTTTCAACCCCTCATTTGACTTCTAAAACATGGAACTACCCTACTATCATCCCTTCTTGCTCCATACGTTTTAGACACCAATTTTTTGTAAAGACTGTACACACTTGCTATAGCCTCTACAACGAGTAGCAAAAGAATCTGTTGGAGGAACGAAATGAAAAAACTAGTCATTTTATTAACACTTTCCCTACTACTTGGTAGTTGTTCTACATTACCGGAAGCTGACATTCCCATTGAAGCGGCAAAAGTAGTAAAAGCCATGGAGACGGATGTTCCCAAAGAAAAGACGATCCCCGTTGACATTGCGTTTGAAAAACCAGTGGCTACAAGCGCGAAGCTTGTAGCGGTAGGCGATATTCTACTTCATCAACCCGTCTATCATGACGCAGCGACTGCTCAAGGCGGATATGATTTCTCTTCTATGTTTACGAAAGTACAGCCTTATTTAGAAGAAGCAGATATTGCGGTTGCCAATCAAGAAACCATGATTGGAGGTGCAGAGCTAGGTCTCTCTAGTTATCCTTTGTTTAATAGCCCTTACGAAATTGGAGATGCATTGAAAGAAACAGGGATTGATGTTGTGACGATTGCCAATAACCACACCTTGGATAAAGGTGAAAAAGCGATAGTTAACGCTATTACCTATTGGGACAGCATTGGGATGACTTATACTGGAGCCTTTAAATCAGAGGAAGATCGAGATACTATTCGTACGGTGATTGAAAATGGAATCAGCTTTTCATTTTTATCTTATAGCTATGGAACGAACGGCTTGCCCGTACCTGAGGATAAACCTTATTTAATCAACTTGATTGACTTGTCCTTAATCAAACAAGATGTTGAAGCAGCCAAGGCTCTCTCCGATGTTGTGGTGGTGTCCATGCACTGGGGAATTGAATATGAATCAGTACCAAATCAAACGCAACTTGATTTAGCTAATGAACTTTCAACTATGGGTGTCGATATCATTATTGGGCACCATCCGCATGTTTTACAACCGATGGACTGGATTGAACGGGCTGATGGTTCCCGAACATTCGTTATGTATAGTTTAGGGAATTTTTTATCTTCTCAAGAAGGGGTAGAGAGATTAACTGGAGGTATCGGCGGTGTTGAAATCACAAAAACGGCTTACCCTGGGAAATCAGTGATTTCATTAAGTAATCCAAGTTTTGTTCCTACTTATGGGTACTATAAAAACAAGAGCGATTTTGAAATCATTCCGATGGTTCAATTAAATGACTTTCATTTACCGAATTATTTAACCTATTATGAAAGCACGCAAAATCATATGATGACGTTCATAAAAGATCTTACATTTCATGAAAAGTGATTATTTTAATGAACGAAACGTATCGATGAAGGTTTGTGGATTACTATGAATATTAAACGGAAATACGCCTTGATTGGTATGGAGGTAAAGAATTCCAGCTGCTGATGAAAAGGGTTTGTAAGAAACATCTATCACCTGATGGAGTGTGAACTCTGCCCGCGCAGTTGTAACGACTTCATGTGTAACGGTTAGTTCGTGATGCGTAGCGATTTTTTGCATTTTATAATAGAAATCGATGCTTCTCTCGACTTCCGTGTAAATGATCGTTGCTCGTTGTGTTTCTTTTGTCATCAAGTATTCCTCCCCTTCCCTTTAATGGTACAGGAGTTCTGTTGCAGATTCAAAAGATACAATGAACCTCCTCCAAAAAAATAGGAGGAGGTTTTATGTTGTCTGTAAAAGAATCACTTATATGCACAAACTATTTAGGAAGTCGCTTTCGTTACGCGCTTTCTTGGCACTGGCTTTTTCTTTTTGGTTTTATCTAATGAAGCTTGAAGGGCGGACATTAAATCAGTCACATTTGAAGGTGCAGCAGGTTGTTTATCGCTAACTGTGACTGTCTGTTTGCCCGCTTTCTTCTCTTCAATTAATTCCATTAATGCTGTGCGATAATCATCGGTATATTTTTCAGGTTCAAACGTCGTCGTTAATTGGTCAACAAGCATGAGCGCCGTATCCAGTTCTTTTTGAACAACTACTGGTTCACTTGGTATATTTGGAACATCTTTAGCACTGCGAACCTCATCCGGAAAATGAATCGTTTCCATAACGAGTAATTCTTCAAAAACACGGACGACTGCCAACTGCTCTTTCGATCGAATCATGATTTTAGCGACGCCAATTTTTCCAGATTCCATCAAGGCTTTTCTTAAAAGAGAATACGCTTTTCCTCCACCACTGTCTGGTGCCATGAAATAACTACGTTCAAAGTAGATGGGATCAATCTCTTCCAATTTTACGAAGTCGATGATTTCAACTGCCTTATCTTCATTTTCTTTTTTCAACTTTTCCAGTTCTTCATCATCCAACACCACATACTTATTTTTTGAGTACTCGTATGCTTTTACAATATCTTCACTTTGAACTTCTTTTTTACAACCCGAACAAACCTTTTGATAATTAATGGGCGTATTGCATTCCTTGTGAAGTTGTCGCAATTTAATATCTTTATTTTCAGTCGCTGTATGAAGTTTCACCGGAATATTTACAAGTCCAAAGCTAATGCTTCCTTTCCAAACTGTATGCATTTGCTTACACCTACGCTTTCTTTTACTTACTATGCAATATTTTGACCATTTTTATGTATGGAAATAATCAAAAGTACATACTAAGCGATGTTTGCACTTGCACCAATTTAGACAAGGCTGAAAGAGCTTCGAACTTATTTAGGAGTTTTTTCATAAACTTGAACCAATTGATCGATGACGATGCTTTCTAACGATTTCGGTTTTGCACGCCATTCTTGAGCTTTATATTGAAATAGTACTTTCCCTTCATGAAAGAACAACATGACGTCCGCGATTTCCTCGACAAATGATAGATCATGAGTTGAAAATATGATGGTCTTGCCTTCTTTGCGCTTTGCGTCTAGTGTTGTTTTCATCCATTTCACCCAATACGGGTCGAGTCCATTCGTTGGCTCATCGAGAATCATGACGTCTTCGTTTGCCAACAGTGTTTGTGCAAATGCTAATCGCTGCTTCATTCCTTTTGAAAAGGTCGAAATTCGTTGATGCAACTGACTTTCTAACCCTACATCTGTTGCAGCACGAAGAATTTTTTTATCGTCTACCTCTTTAAACGCTCCTAATAACTTCAACCATTCCCAAGCGGTCACATGCGTTGGGAATTCCAAATCATCTGGCATATAGCTGTACTTCTTCTCGCCCCAATCAATTGTGCCGGATGTGGGTTTTAAAATATTCGTTAATAGGTGAATCATCGTACTTTTTCCGGCTCCGTTACCACCAGTTAAAGCGACGATTTCCCCCGGTGTGATCGTTAAATCTAAGGAATGTAGACCCACTTTTCCTGTATCATAAGTTTTTGAAATTTGGTTGATCTGAATCATCTATTTGTCCCCACTTCGACTTAACATTTTCCCACTAAACCACAGCGGAAGCATTACCCACAATAGTGAACAGACCATGTAGGTTCCAATCCCTAAAGGCGAACTCATGAATTCAGTAAAATCAAAATAGGCTGGTCCTAGTACTGATGAATTTCCGCTATATATGATATAGCCAATGCGTATCCATTGGACGGGATTGACGAACGTTAAAATCAGTACGAGTTGATGCAAGACTACTCCTGCAACAAACGTTCCGATTGCCATTACGAGATAATCTGAAATTAACAAGAAAAAAGACCAAACGCCCAGTGCGAGGGTCAGACTCTTGATGCGATTGTTTGCTAAACTCCCAATCAAAATCGAAATTGCTGAAAAAATAACGATAGTTAAAAACGCAAAAACCATCATGATGACGTCAAATGCTTGATTGGCATAAAACGCATGGAGTATAAGAACGATGCCGTATCCTACAGTTACTAGTAAAGCAAAGGGTAAAACAAGCGACAGCCACTTTCCCCATAGATAGACTTTGCTGCTTAAAGGATAGGTGCTTAACAAGGCATACCAACGTGATTCTACATCACTTGCAACTGACAACGCACCGATTGATAATGTGAATAATGGCAATAAAAATAAGGTGACATTTAAAAAGGAGGCTGAATACTTCGTAAAACCAGACGTGCTTGGCAACGTATAGAGTTGCACGACGGTAATGGCTGCCAGCAGCACACTAAAAAGTACACCAAAAATGAATACAGAACGGCTGCGAATGATCTTTTTCATTTCAAAGTGAAGAAAAGCACGCATTTTACTCATCGGTATGAACACCCCATTTGTGCTGTTGCAAATCCTCTTGCTTCATTATGGTCCCTTTGCCTTTACTTTCTATGTAGGCTTCGGCTTGTTGTGATGTCGTAAAGGCAAGAACCCCGTAGGACATTGGCGTCCAAAAATCAGGATGATACACATAGGTGGCATTATTCGCATCGAGCCACTCATCCGTTTCGGCGTCCTTTACATAATTGGCTCCGACATTAGCGGTTTGTTGTTGCACCGCATACTGCACCATGCAACCGAGATCATCAAATACTTCATAATCCCCATTGGCAAATACGGTTTGGGCCGCATACTCCTCGTCCACAATACTCATATGGCAGACAGCGCATGTGTCCACTTCGGGATTAAGTGCACGAGGAGAGTTATCATTTTCTCCACAGCCGGATAGGCCAATCATCAATAATATAGGTACATACACTAATTTTTTTGCTGTCATTAACTTGCGATTTTTCTCCATATTCCAATACCCCCAACGATACTAATCGTTCCAACTAACAGCATGATCCAATTAATGTGAATCGGTTGTTGAGACCTTGAGCGATGCATCAGCGGCTTTGCATCGGATACGGAATTCTTTGGATTCAGCGTTAATTGTTTTTCAATTTGATTTAATGTTGCTACTGCTGGTGATTCGAAAAACACTTGAAACTCATTTCGTTTTACCATCAACTTGGCATAGGAATCTGACGATTGATATAGAGTATCGCCATATCCATTGGCATCGAAATCCATGCCGTTGTAGTCATCCCAATAATTACCGAGCAAAGTAGCACCTTGCTGGTCTGAAGTCGCACTTACAATGTTGCCGAATAGGTCATTACCAGCAAATTGATTAGCTTCACCATATAGTTGAAATTGCAACGCAGTCTGATTGTTCGTAATGACATTCTCCATAATTGAGGAAGAATCAATTTGCTGAAAAGAGATGCCTCCTTGATTTGAGCGTATTTGATTTTTCTCGACTTCAATCGAGTTTCCAGCAAACAGCACCATACCGAATCCGTTATAGTCATGATGTTTTTCAATAACATTTTCCCTTATCTGCGAATGGGATGTCATCATATGCATGATACCTGTGACGTTTTTATAAAGATGGTTTTGAAGAATGGCTGTGCCTTGCGAATACATTAAATGGATGGCATAACGAGACTGCGAGATATCCGTCTCGTGTATGACACTATTACGGTCTCGATTCATATAAAGTCCGTCTAATACATGTTCAATTCGCACATGATTGACCTCAATATCAGCGGTATCGGTAAGAGTGATCCCGTTTGACTTGTTGGCGAAATGTCCTTTGGGTCCTGTAATCCCCACATTGTTGATTAAACTTTCCTTCACTCGAAAGAAATCTATACTTTGAAAAAACTGAGTTAATTCCACTTGTTGAATGCTAATATCTTCACTGTTCTTTACAACAATACCTGTCGACTGATTCTTTGATGATTTTGCTTCTAGCGTTAGATGTTGAAGCTCTACATCCTTCGTTTCTAGAATCGAAATGACGGCTTCATCGGTTGGACTAATCAGCACGACTCTGCCTTTTCCAACAACCCTCAGCGGTTTCGTTATCGTTAGATTTTCATAATAGACCCCTGCATCCATCGTAATGGTCGTGCCCGGACTTGCTTCATCAATTTGTTGTTGAAGAGAAGTCGTCGCATAACTTTTACTCGGTGCGCCTAAACTTATAAGCAAGACGCTAATAAGCAACAAAATTCGAATGGAAAAAGTCATTTTCTTCACCTCTTTACTTCAAAAGACTCTGCAGTTTTTATTCAAAGGAAGTGCTTGAATAAATGCCTTTTATTCTTCACTCTTGTCTTTTTCTGGATTCATCTCTTCGCTCATATCCGTATGATTGTTTTCTTGCTCATCATGTCCTGTCATACCGCTTCCATTCTGCATTTTTTCCATACGTTTAATGTGGCGGTGACCTGAAACTTCATCAATGTCCGCAAGTGAGGAGAGACTCGCATGTTCTTTGCCTGTTTCTGCAATGAACGCTTGTGCAGATTCTTCGTCCTTAAAGAAAGCATAGCCGTAATTCATTGGTGTTTTAATTTCCGCCTTTACCACGATTGCTTCTTCTAACAAAATCCACTCTTCGCTATTGTAATCACGGACATACTTCTCAAGAACAATGCCATCCATTCGTTCTTGATTTAGCATACAGCCCACATCATCAAAAAATAGATTTTCGCCTTCTGCCGTTCTTCCCTGTGCAGAGAATAATCCGAGGTCCTCCCCTTTTACATATACATTCATTTGGCAATACGCACATGTTGATTCCTCAGTCGGTTCTTCCAAACCTTCTGTTGTTGCTGTCTCTATTGAAGCGCTAGTGGAAGTTTCTATTGTTTCAGTCTTTTTTTCCTGTTGTTTTTCAATTGCTTCTTCCGTTCCACATCCAGTAAGTGTTATGACTCCTACTATTAATAAGCTTGTCCATTGTATTTTTTTCATGTTAAAACCTCTCCTTTCATTCGTCACAAACTTTATCACCACTTTGCGAAATGTATGTGAAGTTTTCAGCTTTTATATTTGTCTATCTTTTGACATATTTTTTAACCCGTCTAAAATCATTTTGTTTATCCAATGCTTGTCGTATGATAGAGAAAATAACACCTCGGGGTATAGATTCGGAATGGAGGAGCAGACATGAGTTTAGCGACGATTCTTGTTGTTGATGATGAACCAGAAATGAGACGATTGATTCGATCGTTTTTGGTTGCTGAGGGCTATAGCGTCATTGAAGCAACAAACGGCATGGATGCTCTTGATATCTTTAAGAAAACAGCCATAGATCTTATGCTGCTTGATGTGATGATGCCATACGTAAATGGCTATACTGTCACACAAGAAGTGCGAAAAACGTCAAACATGCCGATTATTTTCCTTTCGGCACGTGGAGACGAGTGGGATAAGGTAAAAGGACTACGTTTTGGTGCAGATGATTACTTGGTTAAACCATTCCATTCGGGCGAACTCATTGCACGGATTGAAACTGTTTTGCGAAGAAGCATTCAATCTGCACATAAAAACATCCTGTTAAAAGCAGGGCCAATTATCATTGACGAAACGAACCATGAAGTCTATCTTGAGGGCACAAATATTTTGTTAACACGCAAAGAATTTAGCCTCCTGTCTTTATTGGTCGCCAATCAGAACAAATTATTAACACGGACTTTATTGATGGAAACCGTTTGGGGATTGGAATATAGCGGTACAGAACGCACTGTGGATACGCATATTAAAACGCTGAGATTAAAATTGCATACTGCTGGTTCTTTCATTAAAACGGTTCGCGGACTCGGCTATAAACTTGAGGTGACTTAATGAAAAAGGCGAAGGTGAATTTTAATCAGAAAATCATCTTGCTGTTTATCGGTACCATTGCTTTTTCGGTTGCTTTTTCCTTCCTGTTCCTTCACTTTTTGTACAAAGATCTGTATCTCGATACGATTCGCGAATCAGTAAAATTTCAAGGAGAACAAACAGCAGCGCATTATCATTACGGGGAATTATCAGATGAAATCATTGAAAAAATTCAATGGTATAACATTGTTTCTGAATATGAAGTCATTGTGGTCAATGAGCTCGAAGAATTAAATACATCCTTCCCTTATGCAATCGGTAAGGAGTCTTTGGTTACCACACAAGATATGGATAAATTACTCTCAGGACAATCACTTATGAAAGAAGGCTATGTCGAACATTTTCAAAAGGAAGTCATTGGTGCGATTTATCCGATTGTCGATGGAGAAAAAGCCATTGGGTTTATTTTCATTTACGTTCCATTGGCAGGGCTTTCGCAAGTTTTTGGCAATAGCATTCCAATTTTGATCACGATTGGCACCTTATTCTTTCTATTAGCGAGTTGGCTGTTGAATCGCATTCGAAAAGCCCTTTTCCAACCTCTTCTTGCCATACAGGATTTCTCCAAAGAGGTTTCCAAAGGCCACTATGACAATCGTTTAACGATTAAGCAAATGGATGAAATTGGTCAAATGGCACAAGCTTTTAATGATATGAGTGAAGCACTAGAGAACCAGGATGAAAGAAAACGCGATTTTGTTGCCAATATGGTCCATGAAATGCGTACGCCTTTGACTTATATCAATGGCTATACCGAAGTATTGCAAAAACAACTCGATAAAACACCTGATGAAACACAGGATTATTTGCAAACCATTCAAAACGAAGTCAGTCGCATGAAAAAATTGCTTGCAGATTTAGTGGAATTGAACTATTTGCAAGAAGATTTATTTCACTTTGAAAAAAATCCGATTGTCGTTGCACAACTTATCTTTGATACTTGTGATTTATTTCGAATCCATGGGAAAAATCGTAGAATCGAATTCCACTTACATGTAGACGAAGAGTTGATTGTATTTAACGATGAAAAGCGTTTGCAGCAAATTTTTTACAACGTTATCGATAATGCCGTGAAATACTCGAATGAGAACTCGATTATTCGTATAGAACTAGTTCAAGATCATCAAGACTTGTTGTTTACTGTAAACAACCAAGGGAACCCGATTTCCCAAGATGAAATTAATCGTATAGGCGAACGCTTTTTCCGTACGGATCAAGCACGGAACCGTCAAACTGGTGGGACAGGACTAGGTCTATCCATTGTCAAAGAAATTATTAGGATTCAAAAAGGAACATTTCTAATGACCAGTTCACAGATGGGTGATATTAGTGTGAAAATCCATCTGCCCATTGAATTGAAACAAGGTACTTTCAAAGGGGAGGATCATATTCATGCAGCAACGGACTAAATGGCTGGTCATTGTGTTGATTGGAAGTGTCTGGTTCCTCAACGCTTGCTCTACATTACAAAAAGAAAGTCCAACGATTTCCCCTTTTACTTTTACCGATCAACAAGGTGAAGCGTTTGGCTCTGATGAATTAGAAGGCAGATTGTGGGTTGCTAACTTTATTTTCACGGAATGCGATACTGTATGCCCTCCCATGACTACAAAAATGGCTGATCTTCAAGAAGCTATTCAGGAGGAACAACTGGATGTGGAATTGGTTTCGTTCAGCGTGGACCCACAAGTTGATACACCCGAAAAACTAAAATCTTATTTGCTTCAATTTACTGATGATGATTCCAATTGGCATTTACTTAACGGCTACTCCCAACAAGAAATTGAACAATTTGCGGTGGATGAATTTCAAACATTAGTAAATAAACCGCAAGACAGTACCCAAGTTCTTCATGGTGTTAATTTTTATGTGATAAATGAAAATGGAGTCGTGATAGATGACTTTAGTTTCTCTGATCCTGAGTTAGTTGATAAAATCCTGCAGTCTCTCAATAAATGAGAGCATATGCGGGATTTTTTTGCAAAAATGACAAGATTATGTTTTTTATATAGGGGTGAGGGTATGCAATAAATAAAGATAGTTGTTTAATCATTCTCAAAAGAGACTATTGGATGCCCATTATCGATTGGAGGAAAACCATGAAAGAAATATCTATTATTCAACAAAATGATACGCATGGTGCCATTGAATCACATAAAGAGTTTTTTTGGAATGGCAACTCTCCGTCTCTGAGTACAGTTGGAGGGCTTGCACGTATTAGTCAATATGTAAAACAGCTGAAATCATCTGGAAAACACGTGCTCTTTTTTGATGGAGGTGACCTATTTCATGGGACTGCCCCATTGGTTTCTTCTCAGGGCACAGCACTACTTGAGGTATTAAATGAGATGCCACTAGATGCTTGGGTTCCTGGCAATTGGGATTTTGCTTATGGGAAAAGTGCATTGACTCATTTGGCCGCATCTGTTTCTTTTGAGACACTTGCCTGCAATATAACCGATACCGAAACCGGTGCTTCTCTGTTTAAGCCTTATATGATAAAAGAAATTAATGGATTAAAAATTGGGGTCATAGGTTTGACCTATCCTTACGTCGACCAGACGATGCCCGCTTCTTTCTCAGAGGGTCTTGCTTTCTCACTAGGCATTGAAGAAGTAAAGCAGGCAGTCGCCAATTTGCAAGGAACTGTTGACCTTATTATGCTCAATAGCCATATGGGTCTTCCCCTTGACATTCAATTGGTTAAAGACGTATCAGGTATCGATTTAATTTTGAGCGGACATTCCCATGATCGAGTTAGAAAACCACTAAAAGTGAATGACACACTGATTTTCCAATCTGGGTCGAGTAGTTCTTTTGTCGGCCGAATTGACTTGAAAATTTCAGGAGGAAAAATAAAGGATTATACTCATAAGCTGATTACACTTAACACTTCCTTTGTAGAAGATCCCATCGTTCTAGAAAAAGTGAACGCTCTGCTATTGCCATTTGAAGAAATGCGTAGGACTCAAGTGGGTGTTAGCCACTCTCTTCTACATCGCATGACTTTACATGAGGCCCCAATGGATCGATTGATTACTGATGCCTACCTAACTCACTTTGGAGCAGATCTCTCATTCTCACACGGCTGGCGCTATGGTACCCCAATTTCACCAGGAACCATAAGCCTATATGATTTGCACACCATCATTCCAACAAATCCAAAGCTGTTCGAAATCGAACTCTCTGGTCAGATGTTGCGAAAGGTCTTGGAAAAAAACCTACAGCAAGTGTTCGCAGCTAACCCTTATGAACAAAAAGGAGGCTACATCCTCCGTTCTTCTGGGCTCGACCTGATTTTTAAACCCTACAATCCGGAAGGTGAACGTATCCAGGAACTGTTCGTCAAAGGAAAAGAAGTGAGTGCAACAAACACATTTAAAGTAATTGGTGGCGGTGAACAATTATTTAAAAACCTTGAATCCAAAAAGCATTATCACAATCTCCATGCCATTGATGTAATTCAAGAGTTTTTAGAGCGACAGCCTTTTGAAACAGATCATCAATCTCACATCATCAGTGTGTAAAACTGACATTTATTTTTTCATTATAGGTTATCCGTTAGCCGATACTCCAATCGACTAATAGATAGCCTTTTTTATTTTTCGATAAAAGATCATACTTACTTTTTCATTTTATGCAGTGATTTGACCATTTTCATGTATTAGAAATGGGGAATAATCAAAAGCTACAACAAAAAGCGAGAGTAGGTAAACAATTGAAACCGATGCTTTTAACTGTTGCAACAGATATCCCTAAAGGCAAAGAGTGGCTGTATGAAGCCAAGTATGATGGTTTTCGTTGCCTATTGGAGTGGCAAGAAAATGGTGCGGTCTTGAAGAGCAGGAACGGAAAAGTCCTTAGTGAACAATTCCCAGAAATCATTCGCTTTTGTGAGGACCTTCATAATCAAATTCGTCCGTTTTTACCCTTAACTTTGGACGGGGAACTTGTTTATTTAATCAATAATGTTCAAAGTAATTTTTCCAGCGTCCAACTACGAGGACGCATGCGAACGCCAAGCGTTATTTTGAACCATGCCAAAGAATTCCCCTGTCATTTTGTTGCCTTCGATCTTTTGACAAGCAAAGGAGAAAGTCACACCGACCTTACATATACAAAACGTAAGCAACAACTAAAAAAGCTCTTTCAAAAAATGGCATTTCCTATATCAATTAACTATGAAGACAACCATAGAATTCAAGCAATTGATGTATACGAGAAAAGCGACGATTTATGGAAGGAAATTACCGGTAATAATGGAGAAGGTATTATCGCCAAACAAAAAACAAGCCTCTGGCATAGTGATAAACGTAGTCTCCACTGGTTAAAAATCAAAAACTGGCGATATGTCACTGTTATCCTTACGAAATATGATAAAAGTAATGGCTTTTTTCATGGTGCGATCTATCAAAATGAGGCACTAATTGAAGTGGTGACTTTTCGCCACGGTCTTAAAGAAGATGAGTTACAAACTTTAGTTCTGTTGTTTCAGTCCAATGGTTTGAAGACGAGTGAAAATATTTGGGAGCTGGAACCTTCTATTTGTGTAGAAATTGCTTGTATTGATTTTGATGGAAAACATTTAAGAGAACCCCGATTCGATGCATTTAACTTCGACAAGGAACCAAGCGATTGTCACTGGCAACATATGCAAAGGCAACTCTTCCCTGTCCCAGAAATTATCCAAATTACACATCCTGAAAAGCCCATTTGGCCGGCCAGTTCTATCGAAAAAGACGATTATCTACTTTATTTACAGCATATCTCTCCTTTTATGCTCCCTTTTTTACGTGACCGTCTCCTGACGGTTATTCGTTATCCGCACGGTATGCTCGGCGAAAGTTTTTATCAAAAAAACGCACCTGACTACGTTCCTGATTTTGTGACCACTCAACAGGACGATGATATTCGCTACATACTGTGTAATGATGTTGAAACCCTACTATGGCTTGGGAATCAACTTGCGCTCGAATTCCATATTCCCTTTCAAACCATACACACCACCATGCCCACTGAAATCGTTTTTGACCTTGATCCTCCTTCAGTTCAGGAATTTTCTTTAGCAATTGAAGCTGCTTTGAGAATGAAAGCCATTTTCGACCAATTTGGACTTCCGTCTTTTGTGAAAACTTCAGGTGGCAAAGGCATCCAAGTATATATTCCTTTGGCCATGAACACCTTTTCTTATGAAGACACTCGCGTATTTACTAAGTTTGTTTGTGACTTTTTATGCGAACAAGAACCTCAATGGTTTACTACTGAGCGATTGAAAAAGAACCGCCATAGTAAATTGTATTTGGACTATGTACAACATCATGAAGGCAAAACAATAGTCGCTCCATATTCTCCGAGAGGAAATGAAAAGGGCCTTATTGCCACTCCACTCAATTGGGAAGAAGTAAATGATTCATTAAAGCCTGATTTATTTTCAATTCCAGCCGTTTTACAACGAATCAAAAGCCAAGGCAATCCATTTCGCAATTTCCGACTAGGTATTGAAGAACAGAAATTCCGTGATGTTCTGAATCAACTCCAACATGAAGAGACGTGAATAGTGAAAAAATATGCGGACATAATATGTAGAAGTAAAACCTGACTTGTATCAGGTTAGATTGGTTTGAAAGGATGAGAATTTAATGAAGAAAAAGGTTTTCACAGAAGAAGATCGTGAACTTGCAACTGGGATTTTTTCAGATAATCCAGACGGAGTAAAAACGGATAAAATAAGCTTATTCGATATGCACGAGGATATGAAAACCGTGGATATATTGATGGTTGATGAGTTAAATAAACAAGTAATCAATGATCCTGCTCGAAAAGTTACTAAAGATCCTGCCGCAAATGAAGAGATTCATCCGAACTAACTTATCTATAACACCCACTCCCGTAAACAGGAGTGGGTGTTTTGATTATAAGTGCTTATCGTGTTCGCTATGCGGAAGTTTTTTACTCAAAATATAAGTGGATAGAAGACGAAAATGCATCTTCGGTCGAACGAGATGAAGTGGTTTTTGAAATTTAGTTGTAATAATCGTATGTTTAGTTGTAAAAATGGGACATTTAGTTGTAATTTTTGATGATTTAGTTGTAAAAAACATGGTTTTAGTTGTAATAGTAAAATAATGTAAATACCAAATGAGTATCGCAGTTGTTTCTTTAGTTTTTCAATATCAATCGTATTATTTAGCATATCTTGGCATTAAGACCACACGCGGTCGCGTATTTTTGTACCATTGAAAACAAAAAATAAAGATGAGTACAAGCTCAATCGCATCTCCACCGTAGTACATAATTTGTCCGCCCATTTCAGCTTGGGCTGCCGAAATTCCATTAGGCGGATTTGCGTAAATATACTTGGATAAGACGCCATGGGCAGCAAATGCAAGAACTAGCACGATTGATCGGTACGTAAAGCTTAATCTGTGTGAAGTTGGTTCCATATAGATTATGGACATGGTGAAAAGATATCCCGCTAGGAACACATGAATGTGAACTAGTATATGAATAATCATGTTCTGTTGCATCAAGAGGTACAACTCTGTGGTATATAAGAGCCAAAGTCCTCCCACGTTCAAGCATGCTGCAAACAGTGGATTCGTAATGAGTAGAACCGGTAAACTTTTCAATACATGTGTTAAACGTCTAGCTAACCGAACAGGTAGTGTTCTCAGGATAAGTGTCATTGGTGTAGCTAATACCATAAGAAGTGGTGCCAACATGCCAAGAAGCACATGACCGACCATATGCGCTCTAAAATCGCTGTGAGCACGTTCCGCTAGCGGTCCAATGACGGCAAGTGACGCACAGAGAATACCAACAATCCACAATGCGCTTCGTATTAGTGGCCATTGTTTTTTATGTCGTTGGTTTGATACGACAACTGCAACACCATATAAAACCAAAGCTACTAGAAAAGGCATGACTAGTAAGAATTGAAAAATCACTTCATTACCACCTACATGACTATGACTATTCGCCATTTGACTTGGTATCTTCCGTTTGATATGAATGAAGTTTTACTCTACCGACCAGCAATACGCCAGCTAAAATCATAGCCAAGGCTGTCAGATTCCATATCATGTCGTAAGGTCGAATATCCACTCCGTAGCGTATTTGGTGCAATTCCCAAAGCTTATGTTGGATGGTCCCATCGAACAACTGGAAAGCCCCTCCCCCCAGAAATACACCTGCTAGCCACCTTTTGAACCAAAAAACATGTCTACGATGTAGGTCTGCTAATAGAAACGAAGAAGCTATGGTCGCAAACCAACTGAATGAATGGAACAACCCATCTGAAACTAGTCCAATGTCCGACGTAGATTTGTCGTAAAAATGATGCCAATGTAACAACTGATGAAATACAGCCTCATCGATAAAAGCGACTAAACCGAGTCCAAATAGAATTCCTGTCCATAGATTACGAGTCGCATACTTATGGCGATTGTTGTCATTTAAATTACTAGATGAATGAGTAGCTTCCGCTGTCATACTAATCTCCTTTGAAAACTTATTCTGAACGGATTTCGAAATCTTCAATGTCCATATTAATGGATAGAATCTACATCCTTATAATCGCCTTTCGCAACAAAATATATACAAGAAACCATTGTGCTTGTGCCTTGCCTTTTAAACAGAGAAAAAGCCCTCCATTAACTGGAGGGCTCCTTCAAATTGGTTCTATTTATTATTTCACTCGTGCAAAGCCAAAACCTGATGCATAGTCATCACCAGTTGTTGCACCGTAGCCGCCTTTAATATCGACTGCTTTTGCTTTAGTTTTAAGGTTAGCGCGTAATGTTGTGTGTGACCAGCTTGGGTTTGATGCCCACAGTTTTGCAGCAAGTCCAGCCACGTGTGGTGAAGCCATCGATGTACCGCTGATTGTGTTGTAGCCACCGTTATTCCAAGTAGAGTAAATGGCTGCGCCTGGTGCTGAGATTTCAACGTCACCTTGTTGGATGATATAGTCGCCATCAGTAGAAGCGTATCCGCGAGAAGAGAAGTCTGCAACGCGGTATGTACCGTTTTGCTGAACGTTTTCTAATGCAGCAACTGCTACTGCGTTAACTAGTGCGCCTGGATAGCCAATTGAACCTTGGTTTGGACCTTCGTTTCCTGCTGCTGCTACAACTAGAACGCCTTTGTTGTATGCATATGTGACTGCGCTTGAAATCAAGCTGTCATTTCCTGCAGAGCCAAGTGACATGTTGATAACTGTTTTTGTGCCAGTTGCCGTTGCTTGGTCCGCTGTGTGACGGATTGCTGCAGCGATATCGTCAGAGTAGCCTGAGCCGTTGTCGCCTAAAACTTTGTATGCCCAAAGGTCAGCTTGTGGAGCAACTCCGTAAATTCCAGCGCCGTCGCTTCCTCCGTCAGCAAGAGCCGATCCTGCTACGTGCGTACCGTGTCCATGTGCATCGTTACATGCGCCATTTACTGGTACTGTTACTTGTGTGAAGTCTTTACATTGCTCGACTGTGTTTGTTAGATCGTAGTGACCAGTGAAAACACCTGTATCAAGCACTGCGATATTGATACCTGCCCCACCAGAAGTTGTTGTCTGGCTGCTGTTATTATAAATGGCTTTGATGCCCCATGGTGTTTGATGTGTTGGATATTCAGCCGCTTGAATCTGGCTTTGTGTTGCACGGACTTCTGTATCAAGAGTAACTTCCTGAACTTTTGTTACTTTTACGTTTTTATTTTTTTGAAGCGCTGTAAATTGCTTTTCGCTCATTTCGGTTGAGAAACCATTTTCAGTGAGTTCCCATCTTGCTTTATACTGCCCTTTAAGTTCCTTTTTCGTTGATTGGTCCGTTGCCTCTACATATACACGGAATTTCTCCACACCATTATTGTTCTCTGGTGCAGCACTTGCTCCAACAGCAGGAATGGCTAGACTAGCAGTTAGCAACACACTCATTAAGATTTTCTTCGATCTTTTCATCTTGTTTGCTCCTTTTTGTCAAATGTATTTTTGGTTCTGAATCAAATCTATCACAGCCTGCTAGATTTGGTTATTGGGAAAATTACCGTTTTTTAGTTATTTAATTACATTATTTGTAAATTAATTAATACTGCTATTTTCCTATTTTAGCTGTTTCACATGCGTCAATATATCCCCTATAAGAGAATCATTTAGAGTCTTTTCAACTGTTTTTAGAAAATTTAGAAAAAAGAAAAGAAACATGTCCCACAATTAAGTTAAGATGAAAAGTAATTGATTCATCGCTAGAACGTATGTTTATAGGCTTTTTTAGTAAACCGCCGCTTTAATTATATTAATAGTTGGGAAAATTCTAATTTTAATAACTTTTAGTGAAAAAACTTGTTAGAGGGTGGATTATGTGAAAGCAGGCTCATTAATCAAGTACCATCGTACTAAAATGAAAATGACGCAGAGCCAGCTTGCAACTGGCATCTGTTCTGTTCCACACCTAAGTAAAATTGAAAGTAATAGTAAGGAAGCTAACGCTGAAACCATAAGACTTTTATTAAAACGGCTTGATATTAATATAGAAGATGTAGTGGATCGCGAAAAAAAGGTTTTCACATTATTACATCTACTCTATCAACATATTTACTATTTCGAAGTTGAGAAAGCGCAGAAAACCTTTCAGGAACTAGATGAATACAAGGAGATTATCGTTTTTACCCAACATATCTACTTATATGAACTATATAAATTACGATATTATCTCTTTGTTAAAGACCTTGTGAATGCTGACGATCAAATGCGCTTGCTTCTTTCACAAAAGCAAAATATTTCCCAATATGAGAAGTATTTACTTTCTTATTTCTCTGCGATATTGTTAATTTTGAGGGGGAAGTATGGAGAGGCTGATGAAAAGATTTCAACATTAATCCAAAGTAAATCGAGTAATAATTCGTTCGAAGGTGAAATCTATTACCACCTGGCCCTTGTCAAAGGGTATATGGGCGAATCAGGACACGCCATTTATTATGGGAAAAAAGCCATGGACTTGTTTAAAGATCACTTCAATTACAAACGAATGTTACATGTTCACATGTCATTAGCGATTAATTATACGCAAACCAAGATATATGATGAGGCTCTAGTGTGCTATGAACATCTCATTCGAAATATTGAAATGCTTCAAGAGTATGATCTTCTTCCACACATTTACCACAACATCGGAGATTTAAGGCATAAGATGGGCGATTACTCAATTGCTGTTGATTATTTTAAGAAAAGCTCAGTCATTTTCAATAAGGATTCTAAAGACTACTTGCTATGTTTGTACAATATTGCATTGTCAGAATTTAGACTAGAAAAATGGATAGAAAGTAGAGAGAGTTTCATCTTGATCAATACGGAAGCTCTGAAAATGAAAGTTACTCACTATCATCTTTACTCTTCATTTTATTTGTTACTTCTAAACAATAAAAAACAACAGGCAATGAAATTTTTAGAAGATAAAGTCATCCCATTTACAATGAAGACAGACGAACAAACAGAATACCATCAATACTTCTCAAATATTCTTGCAGAGTATTACAAAACTGAAGGAAAATATGAAAAAGCAGTTAAATTCATTTTATAAGGAGTGTTAAAATTGAAGAAATTCATTATTGTAGCGTTAATTATCAGCTTTTCATCTATAGGTGCTACGAGTGCAGAAGCAGCTAAAACAAATTCATTAGTGGTTACCCTCGAAGAAACGAATAGCGTACCCATTCATCCACCAGTGGGATGAATAAAGTTTTCGGTAAAGAGCCTTTAATCAATTGATTAAAGGCTTTTTCTTATTTTTTCAGAATAATAGTAGCTAACCTCGAAAAGTCCTCTTTCTTCCTTATAATAAGTACTAGAACATTCACACTATTTGATGTAGAATGTTCAAGTAGATGCTTATTTCTATTATTTACCAAGATTTATAGCTATTCTATGTTGAGCTTCGTATGGATCTCCTTAGGGAAACGTGGACTCGCAAAGAAGAAAGTAGGAAGAACTAGCTTGATAAAAGATTTAGCCTTACATATATCATTACTTATTTCGTATCTCTTTATCATTGGGCATTCGTCCAGATTCTTATTAAGAAGGAATGCTGCTAGTAATCTCACAAATAGTAAAATACAAGTTATGGCAGGGCTATCACTTGGTTTTTTAGGAATCATTCTTATCTATTTCGGGATACACCTTGATGAACATGTCATTATTGACCTCAAACACATTCCGATTATCATTGCTGCTACTTTTTTTGGCTTCCCTGCAGCTATTTTGTCATCCATACTCATTGCGTTAATGCGTGTATTCATCGATGGAGTTACCGAATTTTCTCTTTTCTCTGCTTTCATTGTCTTATTAATCGGTGTTGTTTCGGGTTTACTCTTTAAATTACCGATTAAACAACAAGTGAAAATGCTATCTCTCACTTTAATAAGTACTCTTCTAAGTTACATCACTTTTTATGTTAATCTGACCATTCTCTCAGATAATATGACTCAATTCACTCAAATTGCTTCTATCTATTGGGCGTTCGCCTTATTCGGGAGTATCTTCGCTTTTTATGTCGCGAAGTATATTTTTTGGAGCATTGAGTTATTTGTAGAACTTGAAAATACAAAACTCCGCCTTTCTTCTCTTATTTCAAACTTGAATTCCGGTGTAATTGTCGAAACGCCAAATCGTCGTATAGAAGTTGTTAATCAAAAATTTCATGACCTGTTCCGTATACCATTAAAAGAAAATCTAGTAGGATCGAATGCCGAAAACCTATTAATACATAAATCCCCTGTTGAATTTGTAAATCAACAACAGTTTCTCAATCGACTTCATGAGCTTGTGTACACCAAAGAAACGGTTTTAAATGAAGAGGTTTTGCTAGGCGACGGTCGAATTATTGAACTTGATTTTATCCCCATCATTTCATCTGACCAACGTCGTTTAGGCCATTTGTGGAACTTTCGAGATATAACAAACCGCAAAAATGATGAAAAAAGAACTGCCGATTCACAAGAAAACTATAAACGGTTGCTTGAACAGTATCAGTCTGTAATTGAAAATGTACAAGAAGTCATTTTCCAAACAGATAAAGAAGGAAACTGGACTTTCTTAAACAAATCTTGGACAGAAATCACTGGGTTTGATATAGAACAATCTATTGGTGTTTCATTTTCACACTTTGTCCATGCTGATGAACATAGTCGCATTAAACTGTGGTTTGAGTGTCTCATTCACGAACGAAATGATGATTACAAATGCGAAGTCCGTTACGTGACTGAAAGTGGGTCAACAAAATGGGTTGAGATGTTTGCTAAACTTACATTTAATCCACTAGGTGAGATTATGGGAACTTCAGGTACGCTATTTGATATTACAAATCGTAAACTTATGGAAATTAAAATACTCGAAAATGAACAGCTGTATAAATCCTTATTTCAACATAATCAAAGCCCAGCATATTTGTTGAATTCAAAAGGGCTTTTCACTGAAGTGAACGATGCCGCAGAATTGATGACTGGATATACAAGGGAAGAACTCGTGGGCACATCTTTTGCTCCCATAATCACCAAAAATTTTGTAGAGAATACAATTATTTATTTTAAGAGGACCCTTAAAGGTGAATCTTTGACATTTGAAACTGAAATTGAGAAAAGAGATGGCAATATTGTCAGATTAAATATCAATATCACACCTATTATCATTGATGACAAGATTACTGGTGTAATTGGTATGGCCTATGATATTACAAAAGTAAAAGTAGCAGAGAGAAAGCTAATTGAGAGTGAAAATAGGTATCGTAGCCTAATTGACCTTTCACCAGAAGTGATTTTTGTTCATAGCCGCAATCAAATTGAATTTATTAACCATAAAGTAGTTGAATTCATTGGTGCGAGGTGTAGTGACGATTTAATAGGAAAAACGGTTTTTGATTTCCTACATCCAGATGACCGGCGAATGGCTATTTCTAACATGGCATTAGGTTTTAAGGATGCAAGTCTATTACCCCAAAATAGTGAGATGCGATTTATTCGGTTTGATGGGAAAGTGGTCATTGCAAACGTGGGGGCTACCGTCATTGAATATAATGGAAAGCCTGCAATTATGGGAGTTATTCATGATATTACAGAGAAAAAAGAGATTGAAAAACAATTACTCGAAGCGAATGACATGTTGCAAAAAGTCTCTAATTCAGATGGTTTGACTGGAATCCCTAATAGACGCTCCTATGATGAGAAATTGCGACAACAATGGGAAATTGCTCTAAGCAATAACGAAGCAATTTCATTATTGATGATAGACATCGATTATTTTAAAATGTACAACGATGCTTATGGACATCAACAAGGTGACTATTGCTTACAACTAGTTGCGAAATCACTGCAACAAACCTTAGAGGAATCAGGTCATTTTGTGGCAAGATACGGTGGTGAAGAGTTTTCAGTGATTCTACGTGGTTGTGATAAAACGTGCACATTCCAAGTAGCAGAAACACTTCGGACGAATATTGAAGCACTCAAAATCCCACACGTGCAGTCATCAATTGGACCCTTCCTTACCATCAGTATTGGAACGGCCCGATTCCATCCTAGTTCTGGTGTGTCCGTAAATGATTTAATGAAGTATGCCGATCAAGCATTATATGAAACAAAGAGAAATGGGCGGAATACGATACGCAGTAATTAATAGCAAAAAACCTTTTCTATACACATGGAGAAGGTTTTTTTGTTGGAAATTTCTAAATGTCGTCGGAATTTCAATGTGAAAAAAGTGACTACTTCTCAGTTGCAAGGAGTAGTCACCATATAAATACTATCTTAAACTTCTACTTCTACCCCTACACCCGCTTCTTTCGCTTTCGCGTAGACGCCTTTTGCAACCGCTAAATCAAAATAGGCGGCGCCTACAGATTTGAAGAACGTGATTTCTTCCTGATCTTGTCGTCCGGCTTTCTTCCCAATTACGAGTTCTCCAAGTTGTCCATGGATATCTTCAAACGACCACTTACCGCTATTCGCAGCGTACATGAGCTCGCCCGCTTCATCTTTAACTCCTGCTAAATCATCCACAACAATTTTATCTGTCATTAGAACAGTGTTTTCGTCTACTTCTTTCATATGTGGCAAATAAGAACCTACCCCATTAATATGGGTGCCTGGTCGTAGGTCAGAGCCATTAAAGACGGGCTCATTTGATCGCGTTGCGCAGCAAATAATATCCGCTTGATTCACAGCTTTTGCTACATCGGCTTCCACTATAAAAGGTATCTCCACGCCATGGACACGTAATTTTTCACCGAAAGCTTGTGCTTTTTCTAGCGTTCTGTTGACGAGAATGATTTTCTCAATATTACGAACCGCGAGTACGCCGAGTACTTGTTCAAATGCCATGGCACCTGTGCCAATTACACATAGTATACGACTATTGTTCCTAGCTAATAAATCAGTCGCAATCCCGCTAAGTGCACCCGTACGAAGCCTCGTTAAATACGAAGCATTTATCATAGCGAGATGTTCCCCATTTGTGGCATCAGACAGTAATAATATGCCTTGTGTGGTCGGTTTTCCTTTCGCCGGATTGCCAGGGAATATCGTTACTATTTTCACAGCAGATACTTCGGAAACTAAATCGGCACTCGGCATATATAAAGCTGAAGCTTCATATTTGGGGAAATCGAGAACAATTCGATGAGGATTATTTATTTTCCCTGCCTCTTTTGCCTTTAACATCTCGGCGATGTCATGAATGGCATCGGTCATTTTATATAATTGTTGAATCTGTTTTTCATTTACAACGAGCATGGTCATTCCTCCTAATAGAAAAGCGGAAAGCACCGCAAAAGCGCTTAAAGCTAGGTGTCTTGTTAGAAAAAGCCTCTTATGCTCGACTCTCTTTTGCTTCTACGCTTTGGTCTAGTTGTTGACGACTACGATCTTTAACTGCCCAAATTGCCACAAGGGAAATGAGTGCCGTAAAGATAATGTATATCGCGACTGGTATATACGAGTTATCAAAACGCACCAGTAATGCAGTTGCCACAAGTGGCGCTGTACCACCCGCTAGTGCCGCCCCGATTTGATATCCTAATGAAATGCCTGTATAACGAATTTTCGCATCAAATATTTCAGAGAACATGGTTCCAAGAACTGCCGTGATTGGCGCCCAAATAATTCCCAAACCAATAACTGTTGCTATAATGAGCAGTGCTACTGAACCTTGTTGCAACATCCAGAAGTACGGGAATGCAAAAAGTGCCATAGCCACAGTTCCTGTAACATATAATTTTTTACGTCCTACTTTATCCGATAAGTTCCCCATCACAGGAATCAAAATCGTTGTCACAACTGTCGCAATCATAACTGCAGTTAATGTATTGGTTCTGGTAAAGTCTAAATTAGTTGTCGCATACGATACAACGAATGTACTGAAAATATAAAACGGTGCTGTTTCAACCACTTTTGCCCCAATGGCAATTAACACTTCACGCCAGTGGTATTTCAGTGTGTCTACAATTGGTAGCTTTGGAATTTCTCCAGATTCTTGCACTTTTTTGAATTCAGGTGTTTCGTCAATGCCTTTACGAATCCATAACCCAAACACCACCAATAGAGCACTTAAAATGAATGGTACACGCCATCCCCACGTAATAAATGATTCTTCTGGTAGCATGGTCATCAACCATAAAGCGATGGTTCCCATGAACATTCCAATCGTGACGCCCATTTGAGGAATACTACCATACAATCCTTTCTTTTCAGGTGGTGCATATTCTACTGCCAGTAATAGTGCCCCTCCCCATTCGCCTCCAATTCCTAATCCTTGAACTAAGCGAAGTGTAATAAGGAGAATCGGTGCCCATATCCCAATCGCTTGATATGTTGGCAATAAGCCCATTCCAAAAGTAGCCACCCCCATTAAACTTAATGTTAAAACGAGTGTTTTTTTGCGTCCAATGCGATCACCGATGTGACTGAAAATAATTCCGCCAAATGGACGAATGAAAAATGCTAAAGCAAATGATGCATATGCTAATAATAGTCCGACAGTTGGATCCTCAGTTACAAAGAATAGTTGATTAAATACTAGCGCAGCAACTGTCCCATATAGGAAATAGTCAAACCACTCAATCGAGCTTCCCACTAAACTCGCAATTAAGACGCGACGTGTTTGTTTTTTATCCATTATAAATCCCCCTTGGTTACACACATAATTGAAGTGTCACTTTAATTCCTTGTTGGATTCATTTTAGACAGTTATAAATTTTCTGTCAATAAAAAATTATATATTCCATTGTTGTTCATATTTTGATTGTTGTATGATAAACAATACATATCACAATGAATCGAGGAATTTTTATGCCGCAAGGGTTAGTGGGTATTACATTAAAAAGTCTTCGCAAAGAGCGGAAATTAACATTAAAAGAATTAGCAGCTCAAACTGAGGTATCGATCAGTTTTTTATCACAAGTTGAACGAGGTAAATCGAGCGTCACATTAGAGTCGCTAAAAAAAATAGCAGATGCGTTAGGTGTAAATCCAAGTGTGTTTTTTGCAAAAGATGATGATCTTAAAGACGACTTGGACTTTCCCCGAGAGCGTTTTTATTACAAAGATTTATCCAACGGGGTTCTAGATACGAGCTTCTCCCCGATTATGGTGACGCTCCAACCTGGTGAAAATGAAGGAAATGCTTTTTCTCATGGAGGTCACGAATTCTTATTTGTTGTAGAGGGTATATTAACCGTTGAAATTGATGGAAAGCCTTTACAATTAACTGAACAACAATCTATATTATTCAATGCTCGCAAAACTCATTATTGGTTTAACCATACGGAACATGCCGTTCGTTTTTTGGTGGTCTCATCGAAAAACTAGCCTATTAGATCAAATACCTTCTATGAAAGAAGTCGAGGAGGTTTTTTTATGGCGTTTTTCCTTCAAGCAAGAAACTTATTGTATATGTAGTTCACCTCATTGTTATACTAGAAAAGTTAGTAACAGGGAGGATTTTGTAAGTGAATGTTAATTTCCGTAAAACGTTAGCCTTATTCATGATTGGCAGTGCCCTTATCTTTTCAGGTTGCGGAACTACTTTAACGAGTAGTGAAAACGAAAAGTACGAGTCAGTTACAAAAGATCAGGCTTCAGAAACCAACTCCAATGAGATAATAAAAGAAGATATGGTTGAAGATGTGAAGGAAGAAAAAACAGCTGTTGTTGTCAAACCAGAAGCCCCCGTCAAAGCGGTTCCGAAAGAAGGAACAACCGATCAAGTTCCGGTGACTCTTGTTTCAACCACCGACGGCGATACCATTCGTGTGATGTATAAAGGTATCAATGAACCAGTTCGCTATTTATTAATCGATACACCTGAAACAAATCATCCGCGTCTTGGAAAACAACCGTTTGGAACTGAAGCGAAGGAACGCAATCGCGCACTTGTCAATAGTGGAAACTTAACACTAGAATTTGATGTTGGTGAAAAGCGTGATAAATACGGACGTTTGTTAGCTTACGTCTATGTCGATGGAAAAAGTGTTCAAGAAGCATTGATCCGCGATGGATTAGCACGAGTTGGCTATGTATATCCACCGAACACACGCCATTTAACACCTTACGAAGAAGTACAGAAAGTTGCTAAGTCGAAGAAATTGGGCTTTTGGGCAGTTGAAGACTATGCTTCAGATTCAGGATTTGCGAGTACGCCCACCGCTTCTTCAGAAAGCAACTCTACTGATGAGGGAAGTTCTTCGGCAACCACTACACCTAGTGCTCCCGCTGCAACGACAGGAACGACAGAATGGTTCGATAATTGCACTCATATGCGTACTAAGTATCCAAGTGGCGTTGCGAGTGACCACCCTGCCTACCAGTCAAAAATGGATAGAGACAAAGACAACTTTGCATGTGAAAAGTGATAATAAATTGACAGTGAATGCTGGTAATTCAATTAGAATGTCTTTTCGACCAACTTTGTCGGCTTTTCGACCAACTAGCAAGCATTTCCGACCAACTTTGGCATCTTTTTGACCAACTTCTGAAGCTTTCCGACCAACTTTGACACCTTTTCAACCAAGTCGACTGTTTCACCGAATAAATCTTATTAAATTATGAAAAGACCACCTCGTAAAGAAATTCGAGGTGGTCTTTTCTATCAATAATTTACTCCGATTACAAGAAGCCAACGAAGACTCCTGCTAGGACGACAGAAACAATCGTAACTGTGATGAATCCTGCTACTAACATTGGTGGCAACATGTGGCTTGTTAACACTTCGCGCTCTTTTTCATCAGTCGTTAATGCGTTGATTACTTCGTTAGTGATAATGTAATCAGCTGGGAATCCGTATAGTGCAGTTAATGAAACCGCAAAAGCCATTTCTTTACTGACTTTTAATACTTTGCCCATGATCAATGAGAACACATACATACCTGCTACACCAAGGACGATACAACCAATTAATGGCCAAATCAGTTCCACCATCATTTCTGGTGTAGCTTTTTTCAAACCATCCAGAATGAACAACATTAATCCTAAAATGGCAAATCCAAAGCCATTTGCTTTTTTCAGAGGGTGTTTTTCTAAGAAGCCAACACTTGTTGCGATTACTCCAAATAGTAAACACAATACGAATGGACTAATAGTCACAACTGGTGCAAGCCATACAGACACTTGATACGCTAAGAAACCAACAAATGCTAAGCGGAAAAATTTGAAGAATTCGGTATTGTATTTTTCGGGCATCCATTTAAACAATTTCAATTCATTTACATCTGAATCAATATTTCCGCCTTCCACTTGTTTTTCATCAATTTCCCCATTGCGAAATTGTTGAAGCAAGCGATTTCCTTCTTTTTTCAACATAACTGATGTTAATGGATAACCCGCGAAACCTTGCATCACATAAATAACGATAGCAAAAACTGCTAAGCTAGGAAGTCCTGCCGCCGCAGCGCCTTCAGACATAATAAGTGCTGAAACAAGTCCGCCAACTAAAGGTGGAATGGCAACGATAATCGTTTCACTCCCAAATAAAAATGTCCCGACTGCAAATAACACTGTGATGATACCGAGAATACCAGCTAATGCGATTAAAATGGTTTTCCATTGATTGATTAATTCTTGTACAGATAGCAACGTACCCATGTTAGTAATTAACAAGTAAATTAACATAACCGCTACGGTTGGTGGAATGCCTGCCAGTTCCACAATATTTTCCGGGAAAAATGTCCAATAACCAATTAAGAAAAGGACGGCACTAATAAAGATAGAAGGAACCCAAGCTTTCGTGCGAATTGCAATTACATCTCCAATAAATAGGAAAAATACCAAAACACTCAACGCTAACATCTGTGACATTACAATTCCCCGCTCTCCATCTACTTGTCTCGTACTCTTCGTTTGTCGAAGTAATGTGTACAACAGTAACATGATTCGACACGATAAATATATAGAATAAATAGAATTAAAAGAATTTTGTGATTTAAAAAAGAGAAAAAGCACATATCCGAGTATAAATAAGACATGAAGGATTAAATTTTTGTTGTATACCTATCATTTTATGGAAGAAATAGGGCAATTAGAACAAAACTGGACATTAAAAAACTTCCTCACACCAGCGAGGAAGTTGAATGTCTGTTTATAAACAAATTAGCATCTGCGATTTTCACCATTTTAGTAACACTGTACCGGTTTAAATTAAAAACTCTTCCTTTATGATATAAACATAGAGAAGGACACTAATTGTTCCAAAAGATATTGATAGGTCTGTGGAATTGTGAATAAGTCCACTTTATCGAATACTATCAATCTATCCACATGTTGATAACCTGCCCCAAGTTGCTCATTGCAGGGTTATCCACAATTTTATCAACAACCCCTTTATTATGTTATCGATAAAATTAAACGTTACAAAGTCTAATCGCCTTTCTGAGCCCATAATGGGAACCGAGACCTGGTGCTTGAAGCTAGGCATAGTTACGCCAATGTTCAAGATGCAGCTTGAACAACTTATGCTTGTTTAGATTTCAAAGAAAAAACTCCTTGCCCAAAGTTACATCTCTTCATTGTGAAGAAGATGGCTTTGAAAAAGGAGTTTCCATTATGCTAAGTTTTTTTTGCAGTACTCTAGAATTTCAGCTTCTTCGTCTTCTTCAAGAGCAAAGTCAAGTGCGTCTCTTGATGCTTTTTCAGTAAAGTGATATTGAACAACGCGCTCTGAGTTTTCATCGGAAGCAAAAATCACGCGAAGCTCTAATCCACCTTCTGTATATAGCTCATCGTCTTCTTCGACTTTAATATCTAGTAAAAATTCATAACGATCTCCAACGATGATACCAGTAGGATCGTTTATTTTGTGAACCAAATGACTTACGATTTCCATATAAGTTAGTCTCCTTTTAGTCAATATATTAGTCTTGATGTTATCTTCCTATGGTCTAATTGTATCTGTAGAGAGTGCATAATGCCAACCCCTATAATAAATCTTTTAATTCTCTTGCCACACATTAAAAACCATGCCAAACGGATCACGCACATAACAATCTTTTCCTTTACCTTCCTAGCGAACAATTTCACAGCCATTATCCACTAAATGTACCTTTGCCTCATCTAAATTATCGACGATTAGTTCCATGACAGACCTAGATTTTTATTGCCTGGAATTAGAAAAATGGCATTGTGATTCGTTTGAAATTCCATTTCGTCTACATCACTTTGAGCAGCCTCTTTCAAACCCATAACTCTCTCATAAAAGAGTTTCGCCTTCTCTACATTTTCTACTTGAAAGCCAATATTCTTGGACATTCGATAATTCATCCTACTATTCCTCCTGTCGAGAAAGTAAATTATCTCGAGCCGATTAGATTTTTTACTACTTCATTCGTTAAGTTTGGCACAATGTTGAGCGTGAAGTTACGTTCCATTCGTTCATATTGTTTGTGTGCGTCGTATCCGTAAGGTCCGATGTTGATGACCGGAACATTTATGGCACGGATGGCTTCATAGTCGACGTAATGTTTCGTTCCCCAACCTGGGTTATTTGTTGAAACGGCAGAAATGCCTGCTTCGTCGTCACTTAATGCGACAAAGCTCATATCCGAGATGTAAGGGAAAAAGTTTTTTGTGACGATTGGATGCGGGTAGGTCGGTTGAACGATTTCCAGTGCACTATCTAATGCTTCTAGTAAGTTCTGTTCTTTGTCATTTTTACCAGTCACTTCAATTCGTGGTGAATAGAGTGATGAGTAGAACATAATGATGGCTGGATTTTTATTAGGCATCCATTTCCATGCTTCTTCGACCACACGAGCTGCGAACATCCGTGTATCGAGGTCCGTTTGCTGCAATAATTGTTCTTTGAAAGCATCCATATGCAGCGTATAGGCTTCACCATGTTCGTTTTGTAATATAGAATCCATGTCCTCGTAAGTCATGACACGAGGCTCCCACAGAATGTCATTCATTGGTTCCCCGCTTACTTTGCTATATGTCGCATAATGTTGCTTGAACTCCGATAATGCCGTGGCAAATGCCGTTTCAGCTTCTACTTTCAAGAGCTCGAGCACTTCTTTTGGTGACCATGAATGAATAAAGAAATTGAAATAAACATAGGCAGAAAGCGCTGTCTGCACGGTATATGTAGG
The DNA here is from genome assembly GCF_042658845.1 of Paenisporosarcina macmurdoensis. Taxonomy (NCBI): domain Bacteria; kingdom Bacillati; phylum Bacillota; class Bacilli; order Caryophanales; family Caryophanaceae; genus Paenisporosarcina; species Paenisporosarcina macmurdoensis. The sequence continues at coordinate 194,827 of NZ_JBHSRI010000025.1, read as the reverse complement.
TTTCAAGTCCATTTGTTTTAATGACACAGGCGGCACGGTCGTTTCACCAAATGCTTCATTGCAAAGAGCCGGATTATAACTGATTTGACGTGTTAAATGAGCGGCGATAAAATTAGGGTCTATTCCTTCAAAGCAAGATCCTACGTGCGTTTCAGACCCCGTAATGAAGAATGATGGCAACAACTTCCCAACTGTTCCTTTGTAAATATAGCGATTTGGATCTCCATTGTAACGAGGAGACACAAAATCCGCATTAATCGCGGCTATATAATCGAATCCATGAAGTTCACGAAGACGTTTTAATTCCGATAGTGCTGATATAATTCCGTGTGAACCGTCTTCTTCATCACACTCAAAGACCATCATTAAATTGCCTTCAAGCTCTTCAGGATGCTCGGAATAATACTTTAACAAGTATAAATGACTAGCTACGCCTGACTTCATGTCAAGCACACCTCTCCCAAACTCAAACTCACCTGATAAGAGATGATTTTTCACTGCTTCAGGCAATTCTTCTTGGTGTAGAGCTTGTGCTAATGCGTCTGGATCCAGTGCTTGCTCTTTTAAACTAAAATCGTCGATGCCAACTGTATCAATATGTCCCATTAATATAACCGTTTTGTTGGAAGGATTTTTCGTTCCCTTAATAAACGCAATGACGTTGTAACGCTCTTGCTCATCGTTTTCCGTCTGTTGATAAATTATGTGTTCAATATGTTGTTGGAAATATGGATACGAGTAAATCAACGTATGAAGCGACTGCGACATCACCTTTTCTCCGCCCTCATTGACAATACTTTCTATTCTTACTAACTGCTTCGTCAAAGCCCACACTTCATCACGGCAATCAAACATGTCCATTCACCTCTTTAGTCAAAATATTTAGTTACACGTAATATATCATACACAGTCGACATGGGGAACACGCTTTGATTACAATGGGGAGAGTAGGGAGTGAATGATATGCAACCATTTACGGCAGAAGTGGTACGTGTCTTAAAAGAAATACCTGAAGGCTACGTCGTCACTTATGGACAAGTCGCACGCATGGCAGGCAGTCCACGTGCGGCAAGACAAGTAGTACGGATTTTACATACAATGAGCGAGAAACACGCCTTGCCTTGGCATCGAGTAGTCAACGTTCGCGGGGAAATCGCAGTTCCCGATGATGAATCACGTGAATTACAACGCATGCTCCTTAAAAGTGAAGACGTCGTGTTTTTAGAGGATGGGCGAGTAGATTTAAGTGTGTTTGAAAAATAGTGTTTGGCACCACTCTAAAAATCTCCAATAAAAAAGGTTGCCGAGGCACCCTTTTTTATTATGCACTATTCTATTTGTCACTGATTTTATCTTCTGGTCGCCATCCATTTTGCAACTCTCTTATTGATAAGCCGAAAGTATATTCTAAATGAGGATAGTCTTTAAAACCAGGCCAATCCCCGCCCCAGCCGAAGCCTAGTTCTTTACCGAGTCGAGCAACTTCGAGCCAGTCGGCTTCCCCGTTACTATTTAAGTCCCGCTGCATGTCGTAACTAATCGAGCCGTCCTCGTTTTCCAAAGCAAAATCAATGGCAAGTCCATAGTTATGATAACTTTCACCACCACGGGCATACGTGACGATGCTTCCTTCCATAGAGCGTCCTTTGTCGTATAATACGTCTTGAGATTCTACTGATCGGAATCCGTCACTTATCATAATGGGTATACCTAATTCCTCTGCTTGATCAAGTAATTGCTTACTTTTTTCTCCAACAATAGGATGAAGCCCTTCTGGTAAAGAACGCTCCTTCAGCTCTTCTCGAAATTCTAGTTCATTATGAACCCACACGAAGAAAAGTCCGCCGATGACGAGCCATAACGTAATATTTAACCATGTTCCTAGCCGTTTCAAGCGAACTCCTCCTCCCCTACACACTGTTTTCCATCTTACGAAATTTCTTTAGTTCTTTCAATGATTCAATACTCTTTTATAGATAAAAGAGTCGCTCCTGTGAAAGGAACGACTCAATTGAGATTAGGCTGTGACATCTCGCTTCGTAAATGACCAGAAGCTGATGACTAAGAATAACAACATATAAACGGTTAAGACCACAAGTGATAAAGTCCAAGTCATGCCTGGGACAAATAAATTACCTGTGATATAACCTGTTAAATCAGTATGGGTAAATATGATATATTTCACGATTTCATAATTACTAAGGAAAAATACGATATTTGGTCCCACGAATAATAGGAATATCGATAATCCGATTGCTAAAGAACTTGAACGGAATACGCTACCAATCATGAAGGCGAACGTTGTATATATAATTACACCTACGAATTGTAAAGCATATAGCACGAGGACACGTCCCCAATACGATACTTCTACTACTGATCCGTTCCGATAGTCTAAAATTGCACCACCACTTGAATCATAGAATAAATAACTCGCAATCATAGTTGTAACAAATGCAATAACCGTTAACACAAACGCAAATAACAAGGTTATTAAGTATTTAGAGGTTAAGATTTTCCACCGTTTCACAGGTCGACTTAATAACATTTTGATGGTACCTTGCGAAAACTCAGACGCTACAATACTTGCAGCTACAATTACAGAAAACAAGATTACCAATGACAACATGACATGTGAATCGAGCACAGATTGTTCTCGACCATTAGGATCCATTGGTTCCAAGTTTTTATCTAAACGATATTCGGAAATAGCTAGTTCTTTTTCAAATTGTTTTTTTGACGTAGCATCTATGTTTGGATCGGCAAGTTGGGCTGTTAAAAACGCTTGATTTTCAGCTTGACTTTCTTCCCATGAAGGCTGATTCTGTGGTTGTTCGTTAGTGGATTGAACCCACTTCATAATACCCCCAACCCCGATTAATATTGCTACTAGCATTACTACTATTATCCAAGTGGCTTTCTTTTGCCATAATTTCATCCATTCATTTCTTATGAGATTCAGCAATTTGGCCACCTCCGGTCATTTCTAAGAATTGGTCTTCCAGTGTTTTGCGGAATGGTTGCACTGCGAATACTTGAAGATTTGCATCTATCAATGCTTTAACGATTGATGGAATTTGTTCTTGTTCTACTTTGGCAATAAAACCTGTACCGCTAACTTCAAGTTCTAAATTGTGAGCTATTAACAGTTCCTGTGTTTGTTCAACTGGATGAGCTTCAATGTAATAATGAGCTTGTTCTTTTTGGTTCATTTCTCGAATGTCGATGAGTTGACCGTTTTGAATCACGGCAATTCGGTCACACATAAGTTCAATTTCAGAGAGCATATGACTTGATACAAATACCGATACTCCATCCTCTTCTGCGATTTTTCGTAAATATGTACGGAATTCACGAATTCCTGCAGGGTCCAAGCCATTTGTCGGTTCATCTAGAATTAAGAACTTCGGACGGTGTAGTAGTGCTTGTGCCAAACCAAGACGCTGGCGCATGCCTAATGAATAAGAAGACACTTTTTCATGAATACGATTTTGCATGCCCACTTGTTCCACTACTTCTGTAATCCGCTCTTTAGTTATCGTTTTGTTCATTCGTGCAAAGTGCAATAAATTCTTCCATCCGGACATGTATTTGTACATTTCAGGATTTTCAACAATTACGCCTACTTTACTCATCGTTTCTTCAAAATGATCAGTCACGGTCTGACCTTCAACAATTACTTCTCCACTTGAAGGCTTCATTAATCCTGCCATCATTCGAATGGTCGTCGTTTTACCCGCTCCATTTGGCCCTAAGAAACCTGTGATTTGACCAGGGTATAATTGCAAATTCAAGTTATCAATAATTTTCTTTTTCCCGATGGTTTTTGACAAACCCTTTAATTCAACGATTGGTTGTTGTTCCACTCTTATCACCTTCCTTAAATAACGACATGATTCTTCTACTACATTAGACGAAAATACTACTTAAAAGTTCTTTTTCCAAAAACTAAATCTTAAGTGCCTTATCTATATACGAAAGTTATGTGGCTTAGTTTCATATTTCCATAAATCTTTTACTCATTAAAAAAGAATAAGAGAATTGCAGATGTGTCATGGTCAAATTTATTTCGTTGGAAGGATTTATTTGAAAAAACATTTGGGATAAAATAGGGAAAAGGATGTGGATATATGGTCACAACAAAATTTCCCGGGAAATATGCGTTACATATGGAGTATCCAGTTGGAGCGGTACGTTATTCTACTAATATTGATGAAGTTTTCAGGTCCGCAAGCATCATAAAGTTACCTATTTTCCTTTACGGGTTCCATCATGCAAAAGATTTAGAGGAACTCGTAGAGGTTTCACCTGAAGACATTGTTGATGGTTCTGGCGTTTTGCAAACCCTTGTGACACAGTCAAGATCGTTTTCAGTTCGTGATTTACATGCATTAATGATTGTAGTCTCAGATAATACCGCGACTAATCTCTTAATAAAGCGGTATGGATTAAAGCGCATAAACAGTTATTTGCAGCATTTAGGTATGACGAAATCTGTACTCGGCCGTGAAATGCGTGATCATCATGCGATTTTGGAAGGACGAGATAATTATATCTGTGGTCGTGATGTGGTTGCTTGCTTACGTGCCATGGTTAGTTCTCCTGTTTTTCGTGACATGCTACATGTCTTGGAAAAACAACAATTTCAAAATAAAGTTCCTGCTGGTGTTAAAAATGAGCATTTTGTATTTTTCAATAAGTCGGGTGAGTTAGAGAATGTTGAACATGATGTTGGATTTTTTGTTTATAAAGGACAAGTAGGTCTATTCGTTGGCTTAACGGAAGGCAGTAACTCATCTGGCCATGCCTTGTTAAATGAATTCGGACATATGTTTGATGAATTATAAAAGAGCGAACCGTTAGCGGCTCGCTCTTTTTATTTTTCGTCGAAAATTTGTTCATCTATTTTATTTGATTGCCCTGAATCACCGAACCATGATTTCATTTTTTCTTGTGCGCGTTGTCTAGTTGGCTCATCGATATGTGAAATTACTTGATACAAAGCAAATGCAATCACACTTGCATCATCAGCTAAACCAATGACTGGAATGAAATCCGGTATGACGTCAGCCGGGAAAATTAAATATCCTAATGCACCCATAATCGTTAGTTTTGCCGATTTTGGCACCGCAGGGTTTTTAGCTGTGAAATAAAGCAACAAACTTGTATAGACTGTAGTCTCTCCTGCTTTTTTGCTATATTTCAGAAGTTTATTCCAAAACTTTTCTTCTGAATAGTGAATTTGTGAGCTTTCAATTTCACTTTGTGGATCTAAATTTGTTAGCCAATCCTCTTGCTTGTCTTGTTGTTTGTTCATATCAACGCCCCCTTGGCACTAGTATGTCGGTTTGTGCGAGAGTTTTCAATACATACCTATAGGATGTTTTCAATGACTAATTGTAAAATGAGCAAAGCCGTGACTATCCGTAAAATTGGTTTCACGTACTGTGGTTTTATTTTCTCTGCAATACGTACACCTAATTGAGCCCCCGTAATCGATCCCGCCATTAAGGCCAGCGTCAATGGCCATATAATAACTCCAGACGAAATATAACTAATCGCTGCCCCAAAGCAACTTGAGAAAGTGGCTAGCCTTACTAATCCTACTGATTTTACATAGGCAATATTCAAGTAACTAAACAAATAAAGCATCAACGTTCCTTGGCCAGGTCCAAACAGACCATCATATATACCTATTCCAAAAAGACCTGGCCCGCTAACACGCGTCAATTTCAAAGGTTCTTCGCCTGTGAAATTGCCTTTACCAATAAAAGATGTGAGAAAAGCAAACGCTAGAAGGAAAATTGCCAATACGTACAGATTACTTGCCGATAACTGAGAAGCAATAAAACCTCCCATGAGTCCTCCACCTAGACTGATTGGGATTAACCAAAGAGAATCCTTCAATGTAATTTGTTTACGCTTATACAACGTAAAGAAACTGGAGAAAGAACTTACTGTGTTGGATACTTTATTTGCGCCAATGGCCGAATGAATAGGCATGCCTAGAAGCAACATCGTTGGCAAACTAATGAGGCCTCCTCCTCCTGCCAACGTACCGATTGTCGTTGCCGTTACACCAATTAGATACAGTAGTAAATAATCCATTGTCGTCACCTGTCTTTCTTGTTGTTGTTATTATACTTCGCGTCTCGAAATAAGAACATGACGATGATATAATGAGTTACGATAAGAAAAACTTATGACAAGGGGATTGATTATGTTTAAAGGGTCAAAAATTCGTTTAACAGCTATCAGAAAAGAAGACCTTCCAACATATCGTCAGTGGACAAGTGTCGAATCATTTGGCCGTTTTTATAGTTCATCTCCTATTCGCGAAGAATCCGAGAAAAATGCGACCCAATTAATTGATGATCATTCAGACCGTAGTTACCGGTTTGCGATTCGCCCACTCAATTCCGAAGATTTTTTAGGCGTATGTGCCATTGAAGAAATTGAATGGCCGCATCGTGTGGCTTGGACTTCGATTGCTCTTGGTCCAAAATTTCAAGGCAAAGGATTTGGCAAGGACGCCATGACATTATTAGTGAATTACGCCTTTAACGAACTAAATTTACATCGCTTGTCTCTAACTGTCTTCAGCTATAACCAAGGCGCTATTACGCTCTATGAATCTCTTGGATTTAAACATGAAGGTACATATCGTGAATTCTTACAGCGTGATAGCAAACGTCATGACATGCATTTATACGGAATGCTAGCCACCGATGTTAAATAGCCACTTAATTAATGACTATGTTAAAGAATGCTGATGATATTGAATTACATACGAGGGAGTACAGTTTTTATCTTTTTATAAAAAGGAGGGAATCGGCTCCCTTTCCGCGGACGAACAGGCAAGCCTCCTCACTCGTGCCTCGCTGCGGGGTCTTGCCAGCCCGTTATTCCGCAGGAGTTGAGCCGATTCCCTTACACTATTTATCACGAGGCGGCTATTTTAAAAAACTATAGTAGATAATGAAATTACATTCGACACAGTACTGTTGCGCCTAGCAAGCCGCAAAGAGCGTGAAGAAATGAGACCAACAAGTAAGTGGTTTTCAAACTTGATGGCTCATAAAGAACGTGCAACTAGCGAAAATGTACTAATAGAATTGTTTAACTGAGCTTAATTAATAAATAATACGAAAAAGGATGCCGTCTATAGAAGAGGCATCCTTTTGTTATGCTTTCGAATGTGTAAAACGCTCATACATACTCCGAACGATTGTTGTGAGACTTAACATAAACACAATGATAAATGCAATTTGAATAACCATAATCATCCAGTCTGGGAAAGACATGATTCCATTACTAATCAAGTAGTTTAAGCCTATAAAAATAGAGACAAGTCCAGCTAAAAACGCTACCATCGTTGCAAAAATGGCCGCAAACTGCAGGAATGATAATTTTTTAATATGTTTTCTTAAACGAATGACTTGCATCAGGATGACCAATAAGAACAAGATGAATGACAAGTTGGAAGAACCTATGTAGATTGAATTACCAATATAGAAAACTAAGATTACACTAAGAATGATGCTTTGGTATTTGTCTATAAATGTTAACATGTTGATTTCGCTCCTTTATATGTAGTACGCAAAAGCTATTAAAAAGTTTCCGTTTTGGTAAAATAAGAGAAAAGACTTCTACTAAAATGAAATGAGGAATTGGATGCTTACTTTATATATTACACGACATGGTCAAACTGAATGGAATATACAATCTCGTATGCAGGGTTGGGCTGACTCCCCCTTAACTGTAACTGGAGCGGAAGCAGCAAAACAATTAGGCAAACGTCTTCAAGATGTTCCACTAGACGCTGTATACAGTAGTACGAGCGGACGCACGATTCATACTGCGCAACTTATAATCGGTGAACGTACTACTCCACTCATTCAAAAAGAAGACTTACGTGAAATTAATGTCGGTGAGTGGCAAGGTATGCTGTCAACTGACATAGAGAAAGATTTTGCGGACCAATTGAAAACATACTACGAACATCCAAGCCAGTTTGAACCGATTTCTGGTGAAAGCTTCCACATGTTGAAAGAGCGTATATTAGGTGCTGTTGAAGACATCGCCGCTGCACATCCAAATGGACATGTACTAATTGTCACGCATGGTGTCGTTAAAAAATGTTTAATCAACCATTTTAGTGGTGCACAGTTGGATTCGCTATGGGATCCGCCATTCATACACGGTACGAGCTTAACCATGCTAGAAATTGATACTGATCGAAGTGAACTTACCATGATTGGAGATATGTCGCATACGGAAGAAGCTACAGGCACTGCGCGAGTTCAATAAGGATACTAAAGCACATCTTTACTTGACTATAACTTATACCATTTCTTACAAAGAAAAGCGCATTCCAGCTAGACTCTAGAAATGAGAAACTGGTGTCTTTCTCCGGAAGAATGGTGTACATCTCCAAGCGAATGGACGATAACATAACTCGAGTGGACGGAAACTCAAGTTGAATGGACAATAAACCGTTATGAGTGGACGATAAACCAAATTGAATGGACAATAAGCCGCTATGAATGGACGATAAACCAATCCCCAAGTTCGAAGATGTATTTCTTACAAATCTTATCATACAAAAAAGAAGCGAGTGGATTGACCACCCCGCTTCCCATCAATGTTTCATTAGATTGCGTTGTTTACGATGTTCTCGACGTGCTGGCCCTGATTCGTAAAGTCGAATTTCTTCTTCCGTTTCAGCGATAATCCCTGGAACCGGAGTTGGCTTCCCTGCTGCATCAATTGCGACAAATGTTAGGAAGGATTCTGTTGTTAACTTCGTTTCACCTGTCAATAAGTTCGTTGAATGCACGCGTACATAGATTTCCATTGACGTTCGACCTGTCGAACTGACGACTGATTCTAATTCTAGGCAATCACCTACACGAGCGGATGATAAAAAATCGACGGAATCGATAGATGCGGTAACGACTGTATTTTTGCAATGCTTCATAGCTGTAATTGCAGCGATTTCGTCAATATAAGATAACACTTTCCCTCCGAAAATGGTTTCCATCGTATTAATGTCGGGGGGTAACACTAAATGTGTTTGAATCGTACGGGATTGCTTCATTGGAATTAGTTGGGTCATGATGTTCTCTCCTTCTTTGATGCATAGGTCCATCATACAAAACCTGACCATCAATGAAAAGTTCCATACATAAACTTAATAATTGTATTAGATGAAATAAACAAGCCAGTCCTATACGCTAGGACTGGCTTTCAACCGACTATTTATGATTTATTTGGCAATAAAAATTCCTATAACCAGCTACAAATCACTAATCAGGATACTTCTTCTAACCCTGCGTAGCGTCTTACCCCACACAATTCCTTTTCATATTTCGTATCAGCTAGTTCGATAATTTCTACACAATGTCCTGTCGATGGAGAATGAATCATTTGTCCATTGCCGTAATAAATACCGACGTGGCGAACTTTGGTAGATCCTATATTTGCGAAAAATAATAAATCGCCAATTTCCCACTGACGTACGTCTGCTATCGTAACTTCTTTGCCATTTGTTGCTTGATCGTCAGCATCCCTTGGAAGGAAATATCCATGCCCTTTAAACATGTTGTAGCTAAGACCCGAACAATCATAGCCATATGCAGACATGCCGCCCCAAATGTATGGTTTCTCAATGAATTTAGTAGCACATGAAACGATGTCAGCTCCTGAACGTTCAACAAATGATTCAATACCTGGAGAATGTTCAACCTCTTCACTTAAAATTAGCGCTTCTCCATGCGGGGTATGAACTAATGTAAACTGAGCGTTGTTATCGATAACAGGGAGTATCGTATTAAATGTAACGACAAGTAACGGCTTTCTATCCTTCGTCCACAGCTGAGCTTTAGGGAGACGGACTTTCGCAAAACCGAAATCTGAAATACGTTCCATTTCTTTTAATTGAACGAGTGGTACCCATCCTGGATAGCCACGCTCATCTTTTTTAGACGGTTGCCACGGACAAATTACTCTTGCCCAGTCTCCGACGATTTCTTCGACTATTACAGGCTCGCCATATAACAATTGTGTTTGAATGCGATTTCCCTCACACAGATCCAGCAAATCCTTATACGTTAATTCTTCTAACCATTTAGGAATGCGGACTGGATTTTCTAAACTTGGTGTATCTTTCTGACGTGCCGATTCAGGAGATGTCCAAACAGTTGCTACGGAAACTGAACATACCCATTTTGTTGCTGATTGAAATAACATGTTACCTCTCCTTATCCTTTTCGAAAGAATCGTTTAGTCATTAATTCACTATGTAATCCGAGCCCAGGTAATTTAGAAAACCGAATATGTCTACCTTCGTAAGTAATACCGCCTTCTACAATATCTTCAGCCAACATTAACGGTGCATCAAAATCAAAGCGCGTGACATTCGGTTGGCTTGCTGCGAAATGAGCAGCTGCTGAAATGCCGAGTTTTGTTTCAATCATGCTACCTGTCATGCATTCAACACCATAGCTTTCAGCTAATGCATTAATTTTCAACGCTTGATAAATGCCTCCAGCTTTCATGAGTTTAATATTGATTAAATCAGCTGCTCGCAATTGCAAGACACGTACTGCATCTTTTGGTGTGAAAATACTTTCATCCGCCATGATTGGCGTATGTGTATGCATCGTTACATATTGTAATCCTTCAATATCATACGCTTTTACTGGCTGTTCGATAAGTTCTATGTCAAGACCTGCGTCTTCCATCTGACCAATCGCTCGAACCGCTTCTTTTGCTTCCCAACCTTGGTTCGCATCGAGTCGAAGTTTTGGTTCGTTGCCAATTTTTTGTCGGATTGCACGAATTCGTTCAACGTCTTTTTCAATATCATCAATACCTACTTTAATTTTCAAGACGTTAAAGCCTTTACCTACATAACGTGCTGCGTCTTCAGCCATTTCTTCTGCATCATTAACACTGACCGTAAAATCGGTCTCTAGTGTATCACGATAACCTCCAAGAAGTGTCACAAGAGGAAGTCCTGCAAGTTGGCCGAGTAGATCATGAATGGCCATATCAAGTGCCGCTTTTGCACTTGAATTTCCGACCATGGAACGATGCAACTTTTGGAATACCCGCTCCGAATGGTGTAAATCAAGACCTAATAAGTGAGGCCCTATCACTTGATCAATTGCAAATTGAATACTCCCAAGCGAATCACCTGTAATGACATGAGTGGGCGGAGCTTCTCCCCACCCATCAAAGCCATCTTCCGTGGTGATTTTCACAAAAATAGATTCGGCAATCGTGACGGTACGAAGCGCAGTTTTAAACGGTTTTGTGAGCGGTACCGCAACCGAAAAGGTTTCGATTGAATGTATGATCATGATGGATTACCTCCCGTTTATTTAACGCCTGGTAAAATGGTCAATGTTTTTGCATCGCCATCTAATCGTGCTTCCACACCTAGTGGCACTGCAAAATGTGGTTCACAGTGACCAATTTTAAATCCTGATACTACTGGCTTTCCTAAATCCCCTAGATAGTGGTTCAACACTTCTTCAAGTGTTAATGTCGTTTTTCGTTGTTTAGGCTCTGCACGTGAAAAATCACCAACTACGAATCCTACCGCATCCTGTAGTTTTCCTGCTAATCGTAATTGGTTTAACATGCTGTCTACCTTATATGGTTCTTCATTTACATCTTCTATTAAAAGCAGCTGTCCACGTGTATCAATTTCATATTTAGAGCCAAGCGCACTGACAAGCAACGACAAATTTCCTCCAACCAATTCCCCTTGTGCAACGCCACCACATATGGTCGTTAATGGTGAAATATCTTCTGTATAATGGAGTTCAATTGGTTCGAATAATTGTCCAAACATGCGTGCCGATAAATCCTGGAATGTATCTTTTCCGACATCCGATGCAAGCATGGGTCCGTGGAATGTGACAACATTCGCGAATTGGCCAATTGTTGTGTGTAAATAGGTAATATCACTGTAGCCCCACAGAATTTTAGGTTGCTCGGTCATTAACTGAAAATCGATGCGGTCCGCATAGCGGGCTGCTCCGAATCCTCCTCCTGCACAAATAATACCTTTGACGTTTGGATCTGACAGCATATCGTGTAGATCCTCTAAGCGTTCATCATCTGTACCTGCTAAATAGCCATTAATTTTTTCTACATGTTGCCCCATTTTAACGTTCAATCCTAATTGTTCTAAAAATGCGAGTGAGCGGTTTAAGTTCTCTATGTTAGGTGGGCTTGATGGGGCAATAATCCCAATCGTATCCCCTTTTTGTAATCGTAATGGTCTAGTGCGCATGGGTGTTGCTCCTCTCTTCTGTCATACATACAAGTTATATATCTATAAGTATAACTTTATTAAGGATAGAAGTGTGCTGTGTTAAATTTCCACATTAGCAAAACGTTGTTTGGCTCGCTAATTCCACTTGCACTAACATCGCACGGTACGCTTCCAAAATATCTTTGGCTTCAAATTTTACGATTGTTGAGCCCGGTTCAATTTCACAGCCAGGCATAAGGGCTGCCCACTCTGCTTGTCCGTAGTTTACAAATTCAATTCGTAATGTTGGGTTTTTTGGTGGCACAAATGGTTTTACCAAATGTCGATTGTCGACGGCTTTTTCAATTTGTTCGGTTAAAAGTGCATGTGATTTTTTAGGATGCATCGTTTTTACAGCTTGCCGTGTAATCGATTGTTTGACCGCGACTGTCGTGACATTTGGGATAAGAGCTTCTGCTTCACGACACGCACCGTCGTCACCCGCAACTAGTAATACAGGAACACCATAATGGCCCGCGACATATGCGTTAAACCCAAGTTCCCCAATTTCAACTTCATTAATGTACATATTGCGCACGCCAAAAATCATACTGTGACTCATGACTCCAGGTTGTCCAGCACGCGAATGATAACCTACAAAAATCGCTCCAGCATATGTTTCATCCAGTGACTGTACCATCGAATATGGTTTCACCCCACCTGTAATCAATAAAGCTTCTGGATTTAAATCTTCTATTAGCAAGTTATTCATTTTTGAATGGCTATCGTTCACCACTATCTCGGTAGACCCTTTATTCAGTAAGCCTTCTATAATCGCATTTGCTTCATTGGTCATGATACGACGGGCACGTTCATAGTTGTGTTTCTGTGAATCTACGAAAGTGTGATCCGGTAAACCTGTGATCCCTTCCATGTCGACCGAGATAAAAAATTTCATATTCTTGCTGACCTCCTCATACCTTGATATATCACTTAATTAATATGCCGTATAGCTGATTGTTATTATTAAAGTACCAATATTTATTGAATATTTCAAATTTATTTTCTCTTATACTTTATTTACCGAAATATGGTGAAACGCTTTTGCATCACTACATCGGGTTTTATATTCACTTATGTTTTGTTTTCGACCCCTCGCGCCTCGTTTTCGACCATTCAAATGGTGTTTTCGGCCAGTCATGCTTGTTTTCAGACCATTCAACTGTAGTTTAAGTTCATTCGCTCATTTTTCTGATTATTTTTCAAATCCAACATCTTATCTGTTGACATATGTTTCTATGCATACTACGATAGGAACAACTTTTTGATTCGGAATTTTGGCAGAAGGTGTCGGGAGCGACATCGCCAGTACAATTTAGAACATAGCTGAGAGTTAGTTTAGCTGAGACAAATCGATGACAAAGAATAGTAGCACGAGTAGGTCTTAATAGAGAGTCAGCGGTTGGTGGAAGCTGATAGACAACTTGTTGTGAATGGTCTTTGGAGAGTTTCCCAGAATGTCAGTATGGGAAGACGTGTGATCTACGTTACAGGTCCTAAAGTGAAAGCCAATTTTGGTTTTTAATTTGAGGTGGCACCGCGGTCCTTCCGTCCTCTGCACATGAACTTTTCTGTTCATGTGCAGGGGACTTTTTTGTTTTCCCGGATGTACACGAGCCGAGCAGAGGAGAGAATAATATGAATACCCAACCTATACAAACAGCACGAATGACGATAAATGGTGACACGCTATCACCCATAGCGATTTACAAACGCTTGCAAGGAAAGCGCAAGTTTTTGCTTGAAAGTTCTTTAAAACATGAAGCTTCTGGTCGGTATTCTTTTATCGGGGCAGACCCCATTAAAGAATTTAAAGGTTCCGCTCATGAGTTAATTGAAACGTTCTTATTGACTGGTGAAGTGATAACCCATAGTGGGAAACCACTTGAATTGTTAAAAACGTTACTACCCGTAATAGAGGAGCACAGTGAATTTCCTTTCAACGGGGGTGCAGTTGGCTATATCGGCTATGACGTTATTTCGCAATATGAAGACATTGGTCCCGCCCTCCCTGATGATCGAGATATGCCAGACATTCACTTACTCGTTTATGAAACCGTCATTGTCTATGATCATTTAAAACAGGACGTAACGATTTTGCATACGGGATTTAATCCAAGCGAGATTGAAGAAGTAAAGTGCCAATTAGCAGTGAAAGAAAGTGAGGAAATTACTACCCATTCCGCACTTCCCTTCTCATCCAATGTGACCAAGCAAACGTTTATAGATAACGTTTTGCGAGCGAAAGAACTGATAAGCGCAGGAGAGATTTTTCAAGTTGTATTATCTCAACGGTTACAAGCACCTTTTACAGGAGACTCCTTCTCGTTATATCGAAAACTGAGAAAAGAAAATCCTTCTCCTTATATGTTTTATGTCGATTTTGACGAACACGTGGTACTTGGTGCCTCTCCAGAAAGTTTGATGAGCATACAAGGAAAACATGTGACGACGAATCCAATTGCAGGTACTAGACGTCGAGGCAAGACAACAGAAGAAGATGCGTTGCTTGAAAAAGAACTTCTCGCGGATCCGAAAGAACTCGCTGAACACCGCATGTTAGTCGATTTAGGTCGAAATGATTTAGGGCGAATCAGTGAAGTTGGCAGCATCCATTTAACCAAATACATGGACATTGAAAAATACCAACATGTCATGCACATCGTTTCTGAAGTGGCCGGTACTTTAAGGGATGACCAACACCCCCTTGATGCCCTCGTTGCTTGCTTACCAGCTGGCACGGTATCAGGTGCTCCTAAAATTCGCGCGATGCAAGTCATTCAAGATATGGAGAATGTGAAGCGCGGGGTTTATGCAGGCGCTGTCGGCTATATCGGATTTAATGGCAATATCGATATTGCATTAGCGATTCGAACATTAGTCGTGAAAAACAATACCGCATACGTCCAAGCAGGTGCCGGAATTGTCTACGACTCTAATCCACAAGCTGAATTTGAAGAAACACTTCACAAAGCGAAATCATTACTTGAGGTGTTGTCATGATTTTACTACTTGATCACTATGACTCGTTTACGTATAACTTGTTTCAAAGCCTATCGATGCTAGGAGAAGAAGTACACGTGGTTCGTTATGATGAGATATCTATAGAAGAAATCCATCAAATGAAGCCAAAAGCTATCGTCCTATCCCCTGGACCTGGATCGCCAAATGATAAATTACATTCTTTATCGATTATCCAAGAATTTTATCAAACGATTCCGATGCTGGGTGTTTGTTTAGGACATCAACTGCTCGGTGTAGCATTTGGCGGAAAAATAAAACGAGCCACACACGTCATGCACGGAAAAGTATCCGCAGTTCGACATTCGCATGCAGGCATGTTCGCATATTTACCACAACCTTTACCCGTCATGCGTTACCATTCGCTCGTGTTAGAAGATTTACCCACTTGTTTTAAGACGACCGCTGTTGCCATGGATGACCAAAGCATCATGGCGATCCAACATGTGGAATTTCCGCTTTACGGATTACAGTTCCATCCAGAATCCATAGGGACTCGTGATGGTGAAAAAATACTACAAGCGTTTTTAACAGATATAGCTTAGCTGAGAAGATTTCCAATGAGGAGAGATTAAGATGAGAAGATTTACTGAGAGTGTACGTGCAGGTCATTCACTGACGTACCATGAGATGAGAGAAGCAACGAATGCCATGTTTTCAGAACAAATTGCCGGCGTAGACATCGCTAATTTTTTAACGGCATTATCGATAAAAGGTGAAACAACAGAAGAAATCGCTGCACTAGTAGAAGTATTAAGAGAAAATGCTACCCAAATTCCTGTTTCCTCCTCAGTCGTCTTTGATAATTGTGGTACTGGAGGCGATGGTTCGCAAAGTTTTAATATTAGCACGACGTGTTCTTTTGTATTGGCAGGAGCCGGATTAAAAATAGCTAAACACGGAAACCGCAGTATCTCGAGCCGCACAGGGAGTGCTGATGTATTAGAAGAACTCGGCATCGCTTTGGATTTCCAACCTCATGAAGTAGATGAGCTACTAGAGTTAACGAATATCGCCTTTTTATTCGCACCACATGTTCACCCAAAAATGAAACGCATTCAAGTCATCCGGAAATCTTTAGGCACACCAACCATTTTCAATATGATTGGACCATTAACCAATCCTGTTTCTTTATCGTCTCAGTTAGTTGGTGTGTATCGCCAAGATAAACTAATGGATTTAGCGGATGTACTTCATCGTATAGGTCGAAAACGCGCCATTGTACTAACCGGCGCAGGTGGCATGGATGAAGCATCTCTAGCAGGGGATAACCACCTTGTATTGATGAACGAAGGTAAAACTATTCCATTTACGTTAAATGCTCAAGAAGTTGGCTTGTCATATGCGCCATTAGAAGCCATTCGCGGTGGAGACGCAAAAGAAAATGCAGCCATTTTAAAAAGCGTATTACGCGGAGAATCTTCGCCCTATTTAGATACAGTGTTGCTCAATGCGGGAATCGGTTTATTTGCAGCAGGCGTCTCGTCGACCATTCAAGATGGCGTTCACCAAGCTCGCAAAAGCATTCAAACCGGACGAGCACTGAGTATTATGAAATCAGTTGTCGTATATAGCCAAAATCGAAATCACTTGGAGGTGAACGCATGACCATTTTAGAGAAGATATTAAAAGTGAAGCAACTAGAAGTGGCAGAATTACTGGAACAACAAGTTCCTTTTACCTTACCTAAAACACCTACTGCCAAGCCTTCTTTATTTGAGACTTTATATAACACACAACATTTACAGGTGATTTCTGAAATTAAACGTGCATCCCCTTCTAAAGGATTAATTGAAGGCAATGTGGATCCCGTGCAACAGGCACTTGCTTATGAACATGCGGGAGCTGCGGCAATTTCCGTGTTGACTGATCAACAATTTTTCAAAGGCTCGATGGATGATTTACAAGCAGTTTCATCCGCAGTTGGTCTCCCTGTGTTGTGCAAAGATTTCATCATACATCGTTTGCAAATTGAACAGGCAAAACGTGCAGGCGCTTCTATTATTTTGTTAATTGTGGCAGCACTTGAACAAGATATTCTTCAGGACTTATTTGATTATGCCACTACCTTAGATTTAGAAATTTTGGTCGAAGTTCACGACGTTGAAGAATTGCAAAGAGCTTTATTAATAGATGCAAAACTCATCGGCGTCAATAATCGTAATTTAAAAACCTTCGAAGTCGATTTAGGAAACACGGCAGAAATTGCTGCACGCTTCCCTTTCAATGAACAACGGGTGTTGATAAGTGAAAGTGGAATTCGACATGCCACAGATGCTTCTACGATCGCTCAAGTTGGTGCCCATGCCGTGTTGGTTGGAGAAACATTAATGCGCAGTGCACATATTGACGAAACGTTGCGTTCGTTTCACGTGAAACGTAGGGAACGATGATGACAAAAGTAAAAATTTGCGGATTGATGGAACTGGAACATGTAAAAACAGCAGTGGAATCAGGTGCTGACGCAATCGGATTTGTATTCGCCAAAAGTCGTCGACAAGTCACCGTTGATCAAGCTAGAGAACTTGCAACAGCAGTTCCGAGTGATGTGTTGAAGATTGGTGTGTTCGTAAATGAGGCGTTGGAAGAAGTGGAACGAATCGCAAGAGAAGTGCCTCTTGATGTGGTTCAACTGCATGGTGATGAAGATCCTGATTATGTTCGCCGTCTGTCCATCCCTACTATAAAAGCATTGTCGATAAAAACGAAAGAAGATGTGCAACAGGCTTTACAATATGAAGTGGGTTATTTTTTATTTGATGCACCTGGCGTTGAGTTTCGTGGAGGATCAGGCCATTCATTTGATTGGTCGATGCTCGCAAAGGCGAACATCTCACCTGACAAAGTGATTTTGGCTGGTGGACTGACTGAACATAATATAAATGAAGCCATTCATATCGTTCAACCCTTTATGGTAGATGTATCAAGTGGAGTAGAGACAGCGCAACGGAAAGATACAGAAAAAATCCGCACGTTTATCCGTGCAGTCCGAGATGAGGAGAGATGAGCATGGCAACAACTTATAACCAACCCAATGCAACAGGTCATTACGGCAGATTCGGAGGGCGATTTGTTCCTGAGACATTAATGCAAGCCGTGATTGAATTAGAGGAAGCTTACGATCTAGCTATTAAGGACGAAGAATTTATTAAAGATTTTCGCTATTATTTAAAAGATTATGTGGGACGTGAAAACCCCCTTTACTTCGCAGAACGCTTAACGAAAAAAATGGGCGGCGCTAAGATTTATTTAAAACGTGAAGATCTTAATCACACAGGTGCTCACAAAATCAACAACACCATCGGCCAAGCATTACTTGCCGTCCGTATGGGCAAACGTAAAATCGTTGCTGAAACAGGCGCTGGTCAACACGGGGTCGCAACCGCTACCGTCTGTGCATTGTTTGATTTGGAATGTGTCATCTTTATGGGCGAAGAAGATGTTCGCCGTCAACAGTTGAACGTCTTCCGTATGGAATTATTAGGCGCAAAAGTTGTAACTGTGACGCAAGGAAGTAGAACGTTGAAGGATGCCGTGAATGAAGCACTTCGTTACTGGGTAACGAATGTTGGCGATACTCACTACATTATGGGATCCGTTTTAGGCCCCCACCCCTTCCCTAAAATTGTTCGTGATTTCCAGCGTGTGATTGGTGATGAAACGCGTAAACAAATCGTTGAAAAAGAAGGTCGCCTGCCTGATGCGATTGTTGCTTGTATTGGCGGCGGCAGTAACGCAATGGGCATGTTCTATCCTTTCATTGAAGACACTGAGGTAAAATTATTCGGCGTTGAAGCAGCTGGTGCTGGACTAGAAACTGAAAAACACGCAGCCACTTTAACAAAAGGTTCAGTTGGCGTATTGCACGGAGCACTTATGTATTTGCTGCAAGATGATGCTGGTCAAATTCAAGAAGCTCATTCGATTTCTGCAGGACTTGATTATCCTGGAATTGGGCCTGAGCATAGTTATCTCCACGAAAATGGCCGTGTTAAATATACATCCGTAACGGATGACCAAGCGTTAGCAGCTGTTCAAATGCTGGCTCGCACGGAAGGTATCCTCCCTGCTCTTGAATCTGCACATGCGATTCATTTTGCAGGTGAACTAGCGGCTACGATGAGCAAAGATGACATTGTTGTCATTTGTTTATCAGGGCGTGGGGACAAAGATGTTGTTACTGTACGTGATGCTCTTGGAGGTGGAACGAATGACTAAAATGAAATTACAATCTGCCATTGAACAGCAAGTCGCAACAGGCGGAAAAGCATTTATTCCTTATATCATGGCCGGTGACGGTGGGTTATCAAAACTTCGGGAACAATTACTGTTTCTACAAGACGCTGGTGCCACTGCGGTTGAACTAGGCATTCCATTTTCAGACCCTGTTGCAGATGGACCGACTATTCAAGAAGCTGGTAAACGTGCGTTGGCTGCAGGTGTGACATTGCGGGGTGTATTAGAAGAAATCGGTCGCATACGCGTTGAAGTAACCATTCCTATTGTCTTAATGACTTATTTAAATCCGGTGTTCCGCTATGGCATTGAGGCATTTGCAAAGGATTGTGCAGACTTCGGCGTGAGTGGATTGATCGTTCCGGATCTGCCACTTGAAGAAAGTGCCATGGTGCATGATGAATTTATTAAACACGATTTAGCTCTAGTTCAATTAGTGAGTTTAACAAGTCCTGTCGAGCGAATTGAACGCATTGCAAAAGCTTCTGAAGGATTCCTATATGCCGTAACAGTAACTGGAATCACAGGAGCTCGAGCAGAATTTTCAGCGAACGTTGGGGAACATTTAGCGAAGCTGAAAAAAGTGAGTTCTGTTCCAGTCATGGCAGGCTTCGGGATTTCAACGCCTGAGCAAGTTCGAGAAATGGGTAAACTAGCAGACGGCGTCATTGTCGGCAGTCGAATTGTCGACGCCCTACATGCTGGTGATTTAGAAAGCATCCGTGAGTTGATTGCTGCGTCGAAAGCAGTGGAAATTATTTGATCGTAGTTTTAAATGAAGTATTGCAACCACTTGCGCTTTCGCAAGTGGTTTTTTTAAGAGAAAATTGGGTGAAACGGAATAAATACTGGTTGAAGCCGAATAAAACACGTGCGAAACGGATTAAATCATATGCGAAGCCGATTAAAAAATTAAATGATGTTCCTTCATCTTTAATAATCCAAAGAAAGTGTATGTTCTCGTTAAGCCGGGAAGCGACAACGCTTATAAGTTAAAAAGAATTGTCTACAAGGTCGTAATAAACCGACCCAGAGACAACTCTTTTTGATCTTACTATTGAACAGTTCCCTATTAATCGTTTGATCTTAGCCAGTGTCTTCTAAAAATCATATTTCGCTTCTTTTTCTTGTCGGATTTTTGTATACGTTTCGGTTAACATAACGGTATCCTCAACTAAACGGTCAATTCGAAATAGCACGTCATCATTCACAATTTCTTTACGATTGAAGTCCTTTTCCTCTATAAATACATACGTTTGAACAATCTGTGCTTTCATATAAGCTAATATCGGTTTTAACTGTTGTTCCGCTATTAAGTAGTGCTTTGGTGAACCCGCTGTTACAAGCATACTCACTACTTTGTCACGAAAAGCATTAACCGGTAGTAAATCAAAGATGTTCTTTAATGTCGCGGGAATAGACGCTTGAAAGATAGGTGTCCCAATGATAATGGCATCTGCTTCCATAATGGTTTTTGTCACAAACCCCGTATCGCCTTGATATTCCAAATAATTGCGTCCATCACTAAATTGAACGTTATATTCAGCTAAGTCTATTAACGTCACTTCTGCGTCAGGATATTTCCCAGTGACTTCTTTTACCATGTAGTTCATGGCAGTACGCGTTTTTGAGCCCACAATTGACCCAGATAAACCAACAATTTTCATGTTAAGCACCTCCCGCTATTTTTTTGCTGTATATTTTTTAATTGCAGGCAAAATTTCAGTACCAATAAGCTCAATGTTTTTTAGTAGTTTTTCATACGGTACACCGCCAAAGTCCATTTGTGCGATGTATCGCTGATGACCAAATAGCTCATGCTGATAGAGAATTTTTTCAATAATTTGCTGTGGGCTACCTATATTCATGACATCACGCGTATCTGCTCCTTGTGCAAAATGCTGCTTCGGATAGCCCCTTCCGTTAATTAGCTGCATTCCTTGATTAACGTGAGGATATGCCTCGCTCTGTGCCTGCTGGGTCGTTTCAGCCGCGTGGAAAAAGCCTGCAGTTGCGATCGGCATCGCCGCTGAATCAAATCCACTATGGTCAGCAGCCTCCCGATAGGCATCAATCGTTGCCTTAAAGCTTGAAGCAGGTCCGCCTAAAGTAGCTAAGAACATCGGAACACCAGCATGACCAGCTTTAATGGCACTTGCAGGATGCCCTCCGACTGCACGCCATATCGGCATCGAGCCATTTTGTGGACGTGGAATAACCCTCGCATTGTTTAATGGAGCCCGGAATTCCCCACTCCAATTGACCACTTCCTCTTGACTAATCTTCAATAACAACTCAAATTTCTCTTCAAACAATTCTTCATAATCACGGACGTTATAGCCTAATAAATCAAAAAGGCCAATTCTTGAAGCACGGCCAGCAATTATCTCAGCACGCCCATTGGAAATCAAATCAATCGTTGCAAAATCCTCAAACACACGCACTGGATCCGATGTGCTAATAATCGTCGAAGAGCTCGCGATTTTAATTGTACTAGTTGCCTGGGCAATGGCTGCCAACACAACAGAATGCGCTTGCGTTGTAAAATACTCCTGATGGCTTTCACCTACACTAAAAAAATCCAAGCCTGCTTGCTCTGCTAGTTTCGCCAAATCAATGATTTCATGAATACGCTGCTGTGCAGAAATGCGTTCTCCTGTATATGGATTTGGGATATGATCCCCAAGTGTATAAAGTCCAAATTCTAAGCCTTTACTTTGATCGATACGATATTTTTCCATTATTATCAACCCTTCTATCAACTATTTTATTATTGAATTACATACTGGTAGAGCGACTATGTAGCAAACATCTCAAATACACCATTTCTTTCATTCACAACAAATCATTTTTATAACTTGTCACAGGGTCCTTCCCCTTCAATTAATTACTTATAATACTAGTATAAGCCGTAAGAATGTTTATTATAAGTACGCACTTTCAAGTGGTATAGTATACAAAAGGATACTAAGGAAGGGATGACACGATGGAAATGAAGCCTGAATTGTGCAATGTAGATGACGCTCTTAATATATTAGTAGGAAAGTGGAAACCGATTATATTATTAACCCTTTTGAAGGAAGGGACGAAAAGATTCAGCGACTTAAAACGGAGCGTTCCAGGGATCACTCAAAAAATGTTAACAAATCAATTGCGAGATTTAGAGCAAGAGGACATTATCACACGTAAAGTGTATCTTCAGGTACCTCCCAAGGTAGAGTATTCCATGACAGAATACGGAAAAACCTTAGAACCCATTCTTGTAGCCATGCATGAATGGGGAACTGCACATTCGGTTCATAAAATGCAAAAAATGAGTCAAGAAAGTAGATAAAAACACTTCAAAAAAGCATCGACTTTCTAAAAGAGTCGATGCTTTCTATTATTTAATTGGTCGCTTGACATACGGTTGATAAACCCTCTACTAACCTGTCCCATTTTCAAGAATACACCAACAACAAAAAGCAACCCACTCATAAGAAGTAGATTGCCTTTTTCGCCCTATATTAAAACACGGTTTTCATCGTAATAAATTTAATTTCGGTCATTTCATCGACGGCAAACTTCACGCCTTCTCGTCCGTAGCCGCTCATTTTTACTCCACCGTACGGCATATGATCTGTACGGAAAGTGGGAATGTCATTAATAATAACGGCTCCCGCTTCGATTTCATCTGCAGCTCTCATCGCATCCGTTAAGATATTCGTGTAAATCGCTGCATTTAGGCCAAATTTCGAGTCATTTACATAGCCAATTGCTTCATCTAATGTATCGTAAGGAATGATTGAAACAATTGGTGCAAACACTTCTTCGCATACGACTTGCATGTCCTCTTTTACGTTAATCATGACTGTTGGTTGCAATTGACGTTCTGTAAACTCTCCACCTGTTGCGACCATCGCACCATGTGACTTGGCTTCTTCAATCCAACTAACGATGCGTTCTACTTCGTCTGGGTGAATCATGGAGCCAACATCCGTTTTTTCATCAAGCGGATCGCCGACTATTAATTTTTTCGTTTCTTCTACAAATGCTTGTACAAATTCATCATGCACTTGACGATTTACGTAAATACGTTGCAAAGAAATACACACTTGACCAGCAAAACCAAACGCCCCTTCGACGCAACGTTTAACGATTTTCTCAATCGGAACACTTGGCTCTACAATTAATGCAGAGTTGGAACCTAACTCAAGTGTGATTTTACGCAATCCGACTTTTTCTTTAATGGATAATCCAACAGGTACACTACCGGTAAACGTCACTTTTTTCACGTTTGGATGAGTAATAAGCGAATCACTTAATTCACTCCCACTTCCCGTGACAATTTGAAGTACGCCATCAGGCAAGCCTGCTTCTTTAAAAATTTCCGCCATAACTAGTGCGCTTAATGGCGTTTGCGTAGCAGGTTTTAAAACCACCGTATTTCCTACTGCAAACGCAGGTCCAAGCTTATGTGCAACCAAATTAAAGGGAAAGTTGAAAGGTGTAATAGCAGAAACAACGCCAATCGCTTCTTTTTTAGTCCAACCAATTCGATTGGCTCCACCAGGTGCTGCGTCCATTGGAATCGTTTCCCCGCGGTATTGCTTCGCTTCTTCAGCAGAAAACTGATAGGTAGCAATCGTGCGATCTACTTCAGCACGTGCGGTTTTCAGTGGTTTTCCTGCTTCTTGCGCAAGCATTTTCGATAGTTCTTCTTTGCGTTCACGCATAATATTTACAACTTTATATAAAATTTCTGCTCGATCATAAGCTGTCGATTTTTTGAAGGAATGAAAAGCTTCTTCCGCTCCAGCAATCGCTACTTTCACATCATCTGCTGTCCCTTTTGCTACTTTTGCAATTAGCTTCCCATCATATGGGGCTTTCAAATCGTACGTTTCATTTGCTACTCGCCAATTTCCGTTAATCCAAAGTCCGGTTTCTTTCAAAAGAAACACCTCCTGATAGTCGGCATATATCCGCTTTATCTTAGTTTATCATTCTCCCCCACTACTTGACGCGACTGCCGCACTCGTTGCGGCCATCGAAGCAACCATCGCTGCTTGTTGAGCTTGCATCAACATCTCAATCGTAGTGGTAAAACTAACCGATGTGATACTTTTATTGTCGATTATATGTTTTGTTTCAAGTTGAACAGCTATTGATAGAATCATTTCTTTATACCAAGAGAATAACTTCATGCTTGCAAGGTCACGATATGTTTCAATTACATGCTCTAGTGTCTCTTTGTTTATTTCCAAAACTGCTAAAAATCCCACCATGACATAATGCATCGATTTTATTTTAACCCCTGCACTTTTTAATTGGTCTCTTACTTGTACAGCTTGTGCAACCATATTGGCATTATAAATTGAACTCTTGAATGTGAGAATTTGAGACATCCATTGTAGTTCATTGCCCATATAAAAACCTTGAGACCGTAATTCTGTGTAGTATCGATTCATTGTTGCCGCTCTTTCTTTTGGTTCACCAGGCAATTTTCCTAGCATGACTGCATAAGGAACATCATCGGGTTGAGTCAGGAATGGATGATGAGATTTCATCTCATCATATAAATGTTTAGCTTGAGTTGCTTCAATTGATTGTTGATTGGAGTCGTCAGTCATCAATATGGCGGCCAAATAACTGTAAACATTCGATTTGAAGCCTGCCGCCTTTAAAATGTCTTGTTTCGCTAAAAGGTTTTCCACAGCTATGGATGGATCTTCATGATCATTTTGTAAAAAGGCAGCCATCATGTAATGAATATGAGAACGAAGTGGTGAAAACCAACCTGATTTTTGCTTAATCGCATCTGAAGTAGCCAAAAACTCTTTACCATTAAACGTTTTACCTGTTGTTACATAATAACTAGCTATCGATAACATAATTCTTTTATCGACAGTCCATCCAGCTGCGTTTTTCACTTGTTCAAATGTTGTTTGTAAGTCTTGTTTCACTTGTTCCATCGTCATATCATTCACTCCCTATTAATTTTATTTACGAAAAACACATATGAAAAGATTCGTTTTTGCTTACTTTTCACAATTTTTCAAACAGATTAAATAATAAAACCGTTAATTGGTCCATTTTTGGGCATACCAATACAAATCAAATTGAAAGGATGACGAATATGACATTTAAAAAGACATCGGTTGTCGCTAGTTTAATGCTTTCCACCGCTTTACTAGTAGGTGCTTGTGGAGATAAGGACGAAATAACAAAAGATGTAACAAAAAATGATACGAGCAATGACATTGAAGACTCAGCACCAGGTGAAAATCCAGATGACGTGTCTAAGTTTGAATTCTCTAAGTTTGAACTGGAAGTCAATTACCCAGACCAAGAAGAAGCAATAGATGTGAATTATGAAGAAAAGCAAGACGCCACAGATGCTGAATATAGAAATGTAACTGAGAATTTGGATGAAACGGGAGAAACTGCATTTGAAAATCTTCGTGCCCCCTTGGAAACTTTACAATTAAAAGAAGACATGACCGATGAAGAAATACTTTCCCGCGTAGTAAAAGCTTTTAATATTGAAGATAACTACACGTTAATTGAGGCAGATATTACATGGGCAAATGGTGAAGAACAAAAAGTAACGGCTAAAAAATAGGATCAATTTGAGTCCTTAACCTTGGTTGAGGACTTTTTTCATGAAAAAAATGGCCAAGTACGTTACATTACTACATACACGTTACTCTATGTGAATGAAAGGATGCTCATTCTGCAAAAACAAATTAAGCTAATTCAACGACCTACAGGTACACCAACTAAAGAAGATTTCGAAATGGTGAATGCGCCAATTGGTGACATATCAGAAGGCGAAATGCTTGTTAAAACTGTTTATATTTCAGTGGATCCCTATTTACGTGGCCGTATGAATGATACAAAATCTTATATTCCTCCATTTGAATTAAACCAAATGATTTCAAGCGGCGTTGTTGCACAAGTAGTTGACTCCAAGTCCTCCCTTTTTGAAAAAGGCGATATGGTATTAGGATCACTGCCTTGGCAAGAATTTACCATAGCAAAAGATAATACTGTTCGTAAAATTGACCATACACTTGCCCCTGCCTCTGCTTATTTGAGCGTACTTGGGATGACAGGATTAACAGCTTACTTCGGTTTACTAGATATCGGCAAGCCAAAAGAAGGCGAAACCGTTGTCGTTTCCGGAGCAGCTGGAGCTGTTGGTTCAATCGTTGGGCAAATCGCAAAAATTAAAGGTGCTCATGTTGTCGGAATTGCGGGTTCTGACGAAAAAGTGAAGTTCCTTATAGATGAGTTAGGGTTTGATGCAGCCATCAATTATAAAACGCAAGACGTTGCAGAAGCTTTACGTGAAGCCTGCCCTAATGGGATTGATGTTTACTTTGAAAACGTCGGCGGAGAAATTGCTGACGCTGTCTTCCCTCTATTAAATAACTTTGCACGAATTCCTGTTTGTGGTGCTATTTCTTCTTACAATAATGAACAAGTAGATGTTGGACCGCGTGTGCAAGGCTATTTAATTAAGACTAGCTCGTTAATGCAAGGGTTCACAATTGGTAATTATGCATCTCGTTTTGGCGAAGGTGCAAAAGATTTAGCAACTTGGTTAACTGAAGGCAAACTCAAATATGAGGAAACGATTACAGAAGGTTTTGACCATACAATCGACGCATTCTTAGATCTTTTCAAGGGTTCAAATCTTGGCAAAGCTATTGTGAAAGTAGCCGAAATCGAAAAATACTAAATGCGAACATGCCGTTTTGGATTAAATCCAGAACGGCTTTTTCTATGAATTAATTTAAAAGAATATATATCTCAGTACCATATGTTTTCCTTTTCTTTTCTTCGATAGACCTGCAATATATCTGTGATTAAATCTACAATGTGAACTGTTAAAAATACATTAAAAATTCCATACACCCTCCATAACTTACAATCTCGGAATTTCCAAAGATGGCTATCTCCTATACAATTAACCTATTAATGATTCGGAGGCACACAACATGAGTGAATTTGATCGCGTACAAGAAACAACTTCTTTTCAATCGGTGGAAACGTTAAAACAACAACTACAGACACTTGGTATTCAAGCGGGCGATGCTATTATGGTTCATTCTTCAATAAAGTCCATGGGATGGATTGCAGGTGGAGCGAAAGCTGTTATTGATGCATTGATAGAAACTATTACACCCGAAGGTACAATCGTTATGGCTGCACAATCTGCTGAAAACTCTGAGCCTTCTTATTGGATGTTGCCACCTGTTCCAAAAGAATGGCATGAACCCATTCGTCAACATATGCCTGCATACGATCCACATTTAACACCATTACGTGGAATGGGGAAAATCGCGGAATGTTTTCATCGTCATCCGAAAACGATTCGTAGTTACCATCCCGTACATAGCTTTATGGCATGGGGCAAACATGCTGAAAAATGGATGATGGAACATCCCTTAGAAGATTCTTTTGGCATGGGATCACCACTCGGTACATTTTTAAATAAAAACGTCAAAATTCTGTTGATTGGCGTCGGTTATGATTCCTGTACCGCTCTACATCTATCTGAACATTTGCTTGATACGAAAACGTATATGAATCAAGGTGCTGCGATGTTAGTAGACGGTGAACGACTATGGATTGAGTATCAATCTGTAGATGGAGACTCGGATCGTTTTCCAGAACTTGGCGAAGCTTTTGAAAAAACACATGCAGACTCATTTTTTGTTGCCAAGTTAGGTCAAGCTGATTGTCGTGTTATTCAAATGAAACCACTTGTGGAATTTGGGACTGAGTGGCTAAAAGAGCATCCTGTTGTTGACGACGAACAATAAAGTTACAGACAAATCAAGATTTTTTGTTATTTCCATATTTTATATAGAGCCATTTCTAGTTTCATTGCTCGGAATATTTTTCTGGCGGATTGATATAAAATAGATAGCCAGACCAAATAATAAACCGCCAATTAATAGCACATACATGAACGAATTTTTAACAAAAATATTCATTTCATAATCACTCGATACGATATCTTTTTCAATCGTAACTTCTCCGTTTTTTGATTGAATAAGAACATTCTCAACTTCAACTTTATTTGGCAATTGTTTTAGATCAAGCCATGTTGTGTTGGGATAAGAATTTAATATCTGTACAACTTCTTTTAATGTATCAAGTCCTAAATATGGATGATAAAAAGCCCCAAGATACCCATCGGAATATTGAGAGACGTCGTCACCTAAAGATTTCATGTTTTTCAGACTAACCGCAAAAGGTTTTTCAGGGTTGTGAATGTCTTTTTCAATATATCCCATAGTTTCAGGGATGGACGTCATTCCATGTAAAAAACTGGGTTTTCCACTTGTAATAGGACCATACGTACTTTTCCTTGATTGATCGGTAATTTGTAATTGCCCAACATATGTTGAAAAATACCCTGATAGTATTTCATAACCAGACTGCGACATCGCATAATGTGGTGCTTCAAAGGCAAGTGGATAGAGATTATGAGCAATCATCTCTGTTACTCCATTTTCAATCGCTTCTTTAATATATTGCCTTTCATAATCTTCAAGCATTAATTGTTCTTCTACATTAGTAGGAACCAGGACTTTATCATCTTTTGATTGGTAAATTGGGCGATTATTTTGTACATCCCAAAATTCGAAACCTTCACCTGTTTCAGTTTCTCTATATTGATGCTTGTATCCATGTAGAATAAAACTTGCACCATTTTTTTGCATATACTGCAGAACCTTAACCAACTCCGGTACATCCGAAAAGTGAATGTCTTCTTTTATCTTTGTTGAGGTATAGACCGGAATAATTGTAACTAAATAAGGTATCTTGTGATTTTTTAAGTACTTGGCTATAGTTTCAAGGTTTTTTGCATCTGTTTTTGGGTGAATATCTTCCAACCGTAAATATTTCACTTTCTTCTCATTCTTCTGTTTTCCAAAAACTTCATATAGCGTCTCTCCTATAACCATCCCTACGGGGTTATAAAGGTTAGTTGTTCCAACATAATAGGAATCTTTATCTTTAATAATTAGTGGTTTTGACTCATCGCCAACACTTACTATTTCTTGATTAGTTGAAGCGTTAATTTTTAATATGCTCCTTGATTCTTCTACCTCCGTTTTAATACCAGATTGAGGAATCGAGACTGAACGAATTGTTTCAGACTCACCTGTACTTACAAATCCATATCTCTTCGTTAATTGCTCTACATTATCTCCAAAGAAGACCATTTCCCCTTGGAATCGTTCCATCTGTTGAATGAGGCCAGAGGACAGTTTCTTATTAATGAGACCTAAGTAAAAAACGTGAGAGTAATCATCCAAATTAATGGATTCTTCATCTGATGTAATTGTGATATCGCTAGTAAAATGGCTAACAATCGTATCTAGTATCCGAACTTGTGTTAAATCATTTGATTGGTTTGATGAATAGATAATCACCACTTTACTCTCTCCTTCTGCAGATACAGGAGTATAAGAAAAAAGTATACCAATCATACATATAGTAAATAGTAAGATTATTTTATTCTTCATTACTTACAATCACTCCATAAATATAGTCAAAGAAATGTGTAGTAGAATCTATTTTATTACGAAAAAAAGACGATTTCTCCATGAGTATTTCATTTGCGATAGGTGAATGTATTTTTTTGAAGTAAAGAACAGCTAGCGAATAAACAGCCCTAGATTCATACTTCACAGTCGCTTTCCCATTTTTTTTATTATAGCGACCATAAATAGTCTTCTCTTCTTCCCATTGGTTCTTTAGCCATTTATCAAACTTCTGATTTTCACATGTTTTGCCTATACAATATGTGGCAATAAGAAGTTGATCCACCATATGCGCTTTTTCTTGAGAAATAGGCTTGTCATTTTTAATCATTTGTTCTTCTGCGTAAAACATACCATCCGTGGATGGTATGGGATATTTATCAATATCAAGAATGTTTAAATAGTCGTTATGTAAATAACTATTTACCATAGTTGGTGCCTGATCCTTTGATTCCCAGTCGTAATAGTGCGGTATTTTACCGTTGACTTGTTGATGTTTTTTAATTGAAGCCAATAGACCATTGGCTAGTGTGCCATAATCTTCGTTATGAAATATAGCTGCGGCTTGCTTCAGGATATGAATAATTCGAATATCATCTATAAATGCATTTACAGAAATATCTATTCCTGCTTTCCACTTTATAAAGAGATCGTCTTCAACTTGAACAATAAAATATTTTTTTAAAACTGCTACTTGCTCTCCAAAAAGAGCTTCATTTTTTTGTTGTAAAAGGAGTTCCATATACAAACCCGTACTCTCCGCAAGGTACTCTGGTTTGTCCGTTACTGAATAGTTTTTAATCAATCCATCATCTGTCATATAGTACTTCTCAATTATTTCGATTGCATTTAAATTGTGTGTCGTAAAATAGGTAACCTCTAAATGATTTCCTTCTTTTATATTCAGATAAATCATAACCCCTCCTATACTGAAAATCAGGATAATAAAGATAGAAAACATCTTCTTCATTGAACTGGTTCTTCTTTGTAACGCTTCGTTTTATCCCAAGCA
This sequence comes from Paenisporosarcina macmurdoensis, assembly GCF_042658845.1. Lineage (NCBI taxonomy): Bacteria > Bacillati > Bacillota > Bacilli > Caryophanales > Caryophanaceae > Paenisporosarcina > Paenisporosarcina macmurdoensis. The sequence continues at coordinate 163,683 of NZ_JBHSRI010000025.1, read as the reverse complement.
ATTGTTTTACCGCGTAAACGACTGATTGAATAAAAATAAATAGCACGAACTAAAAGGATTAAGAATATTTGCGAATAAGTGAAGTACATAATCATTCCCACAATTAAATTTATGGCTGATGTATTTTGATTGAAAATCATACTACCGATCACTTGGAACGAAAAGACCATATAACTTAAAAACCAAATCATGATGAGTGGTTGTGTCAAAACAGGTAAGTCCACACCTACTAAACTTAAGACAAACCATACGTTAGAAAAAAGTAACATAATAACGAAAAAGAAATACGTTAAAAGATGTTGTCCGGTATGATATAACACCTTGCCACGCCAATACGTAGGATCATAAAATAGTTTTTCGAGTAAATACAAGTTTCCAATTAACCATCTCGTTCTTTGTTTAATAAAGACCTTGAGATTTTCTGGCTCTTGTTCCCATGTTTCAGCTTCAGGAACAATTGGCAATAGGTAGTCTCGTGCAGTAATTCGAATGGTCAGTTCCGCATCTTCTGCCAATGCATACGGATCATACCCCCCCACTTCTTCAATTACAGATCGTTTTAATAACATATTTGTTCCCGGAAGCGAACCCGTTTTAAAAAGAGCCCAACGCCCACACTGCATAAGTAATTGGAAGACTTGAAACTCAATTGAAATCATTCGCGTTAATAGATTCTTTTCTTGATTGATTGTACGTACATAACCAATCGCACCTGCTGCATTTGGAGTTTGCTCAGCCACTTCAACCAAAAGTTTCAACGCATCGGCGTTTGGTTGATTATCAGCATCATAGACTATGAAGTAATCAGATTTAGTAATTGAAAGACCATAATTTAATACTCTAGACTTTCCTTTTGGATTTCCATCTGGTACTTGAACATAATGACAATTTTTAAAGAACGACGAAAATACACGACCAATATCAGCTGTATCATCAGTGGATTGATCATCAAGCAAATAAACATCCATTTGACCGGGATAAGTTAGTTTTAACATGGCTTCCAATGTGTCACGAATCACAATTCCCTCATTATGTGCTGGAATGAGGATGGCCACAGAAGGATATTCATTTAATGGCTTTCTTATCTGCTTTTTCTGGCGAAAATAAATTCCAGATACTGTTAATATCGAATAATAAATAAGGAGCAATCCAAAAAAAATCATGACACAAAGTAGTATTATTTTCATGAGAAACTCCCAACTTTAAAATACGCAATTGTGTCTTTAAGGTCTTCGACACGCTTCGTGGTAAATATTAAAGGGAGTTCATTTATATTAATCTGCCTACTTAGTTTTGTTAATAGTCGTGATTGAACAACCCGAGATCCCTCTTCAGTTGTATTTTCTAAATAGATGAGGAAGGTTGAAGAGTCCGTATTAGTAAAAAAATCAAACTGATCTCTGGTACAATCCTCAATAACTTCCGCCAATATTTTATTGTAAATCTTCTCCTTGTTTTTTAACATGTTTGCACTTATTTTCATTAAATATCCCATTTCATTTCTGCGCTTTAAACCTACCAAGCTAAGTGACACTCGCTCTGTAAATTCTCTATTTGTTAATAGGCTGGAGTGTTTATTAACAAACTTCTGTAATTCAACATTTTTCAGTTTTTCATTTTCCAATGTCATTTTTAACTTTTGGAGATGATGAACTGAATACCAAACCGAAAAAAGTGAAACAAAATAGACACTATTCATTACGATGAATTCTATTTGCTGTTCTTGAAGCAGTTGTTCTGTAAATGCCCTCCAAGTTAATATGAATCCATACATAATCGTGGTACTGGCAATAAAGGCGAATGACCAATTCCATTTAAATAAAACTAGCAATAGAGTCATAGCCGTTAAAACCAAAATATGTACCAACACAAGTGATTGAGGTAAAAAGAATAGCCCAAACACTTGAGCATATACAAAAAGGATGAACGGAATTGCAATAAATATATGGTTCAGCTGTTTCACTTGAATTCCTTCTTTCTGATTACGGTTGTATATAATGACTCCATAATTTTTCCGTATTTTGGTTATTTATTTCATAGTATGAGAATATAAAACGAGATTCATACAATAAATTAGATTAGTACTCTACTTATTTCGCTACCTCCCTTCTTACAGCCAAAAAAAAAACTAACAAGAGAAGACAAATAGTCCACTCTCGTTAGGTCGGTTGCACCAATAACTCCATTCATCCAAGGTGCCCAAATTTAGGATGAACTTCACAGTTCCCTTTTATAAGTAATAATTTATTACATTAGTATAACTAAAATATTCTGAATCTTTTGTCGTCTTGTGTTACTAAAATGTTCTTTTTTTGATTTATTATCCAATTTATTGGCAAAATTACGCTTACTTTGATTGTTGACAGTAATTTCCCAATTCCTTTTTAACTTTGTTTAATAATATTGATTTTGACTTGTAAAAATCTCATTTTTGTTCATCCTAATGTATTCAATACTTTGGAGGCATAAAATGAAAAATACTATATATAAAATTGTTATCACAGCCATTATTGGACTTTGTGTCATTGCTCCTATTGCTACATTCGCAACTTTTTACACAAATTCTCAAGATGAAAAATCAACTAATTTTGAAACCAAAATTCTACAGACCATTGATGACGACCTCATGTATAAGCATATTAAATCTCTATCCAAAGTGCCTCGTGTTGCTGGAACTAAGCAAGAAGATGAAGCGGTTGACTATATTAAAAAACAATTCAATTCATATGGCTATAAAACCGAGGTTCAAACGTTTACTTTCAATGATTACACAGCGCCTCATACCATTGAATTAACGCTAGATGGATTTATACAAATAGGTGATCCGCGTGCTTTAGAGTATTCGGTTAGTGGACATGTTACCGGTAAAGTTATCTCAGCTGGACTTGGTAAAGTTGACGAGCTTCAACATCTTGATTTAACCGGAAAGATTGTTCTTATGAAACGTGGCGAAATTAGTTTCAAGGAGAAAATGTTAAATGTGGCTGCGAAAGGTGCGGCCGGCGTGATTTTTTACAACAATGCACCTGGAGACATATTGGCCAGTCTTGGCGAAGCACACGACTCCTTTATACCAGCTGTATTATTGACACAAACTGTAGGAGATAATTTGCTGAAGCACATTAACCAAAACCCAGAAACCCACGCTTCACTTACTATTGAAGGAGCAAAATCTAATAAAAATACTTCACACAACGTCATAGCTACAATCAAACCATCAAACCAAAACTCTAAAACCCATGCTACCCATGACATTATCGTAATTGGTGCACATCACGATTCGGTAGCAGGAGCACCTGGAGCCAATGACAATGCCTCGGGTACAGCTATGACACTTGAACTCGCACGCATATTCCAAACCATTCCTAGTGATACAGAAATCCGTTTTATAACATTTGGCGCTGAAGAACTGGGATTACTTGGTTCAAACTACTATGTTGATCATTTAACAGACAAGGAAATTAGTCGTATCGTTGCGAATTTCAATTTAGATATGGTTGGAAGTAAAGATGCTGGGAAACTGATCTTGCAAACGGTTGATGATAAGCCAAATCTGGTCACAGAACTCACACAAGCGGCGAGTACACAATTAAACGGAAAACCAACACCCGTTAACCAAGGTGACAGTAGTGACCATGTTCCTTTTGCAAAAGTCGGCATTCCCGCTGCATTATTCATCCATAATCCAGCAGAGCCCTGGTATCACAAGCCCGAAGATAAAATTGATAAAATCAGCAAAGTGAAGCTCCAAGATGTTGCAGAAATCGTCACTCTTGCCGTTATGAATCAAACCCGAATTGAACACTATGCAAAGTAATTCACACATGAAAAACCCCACGTATCTGGTGATTAATGACCAGGATGCGTGGGGTTTTTCGTGTAATTATATGGAATAAGCAGGAATTAGTTTTTTAAATATCGAATATTATACAAAGAAAACCTTTTACTTATTCTTAAAGGAGAATGTGGAATGAATATTGTAGATCCTCCATTAGAATTTATCGAATTTATTATTCTAACAGAAGATGAACTATATAAATATGAATCGTTAGCAGGCTCCTATGCAATCGTTCAAGTTAAAAATGAAGTTCTTTTTGGATTTAACTGTTTTCGCAAAAGATGGGAATTACCTTCTGGAAGAAGAGAACTTAATGAGTCCCCTAAAGAATGTGCAATGCGTGAGCTATATGAGGAAACGGGACAAAAAGTTGAAAACTTAGTATGTAAAGGCGTGGCAAAAATCCGAAACCTAGACACACATCTTGTAAAATATAACCCCATTTACTTTTGCAAGGTCGATTACTTAACTCCTTTTATCCCGAATGACGAAATGGAGAGTATCACTTTATGGGATACATCCAGTGCTATAGGACCTGTCGATCAAGTGGATTTACAAATTTGGATGGCGGTAAAACATGCTTTACCTCAATTCAATTTACATACCTGAGTCTTTAACAACCTTTGAAGAAGCCATTGTACGTGAAGTAAAAGAAGAAACCGGATTTATTTCTAAAACTCTCCCTATTTTATTAGGAGAATTTTTTGTTAATCCGGCTACCCAAACGAATAAAGTCATTAGCTATCTTATAACTGAAGCCGAGTTATTAACGAAACAAGACTTGGATGATACTGAAGCGATTGATGTCCACTTGATTAATTTAAAAACAATGAATAACATGATAAAGTCCGGTGAAATCAATCAATTATTTACCGTTAGCGCTTATTATTTAAGTAAAGATAAATTGGCAAGTCATTTTGAGCCTGTTCTAAACCAATATTAGGGAAAAGAGTTCAGGCATGGTGTCACTAAATAAAAGGTGCTTTTACTTTTTGTTCGCAGTCAATGAACACCCTTCATGCATCTCAAGAAGAAATTGCAATAATCACGACGATTGTTAAAAACAAATCTTGTGCAAACGTGCCTACCATTCTTTCAATTTCATTGAATAAACTAAATTGGAATGTAGATAAATAGAATGGCGGTGTTATCCAATTGAAGAAGGCAAGGTTCAAATTTCTTCCTTTCGATTTTATTAAAGGGAAAGAAATCGATTTAATAATTGAACAAAAAATTCCTGGAAATAAAGTAAAAGGTTTTGTCCCTGCCTACTGTTATGCAATCAATCTTTCAGGAACTAATTTAACCATCGGGACCATCGATCTTCGTGTAGGAAGCAATACTCTTACTTATTATGGGGGACATATTGGATACGGTATAGATAAGAAATATAGAGGCAATCAGTATGCAGCGAAGGCTTGTAAATTGCTCGAAAAAGTTGCGCTTGCTCATGGTATGACTGAATTAATTATTACGTGTAATCCTGAAAATATTGCATCTCGAAAAACGTGCACTAGACTTGGGGCAGAACTCATTGAAATAGTAGATTTACCTATTTATAGCGATATGTACTTAGAAGGAGAACGCCAAAAATGCATTTATAAATGGAGGATTTTCTCATGACAACAACCTATGTAAGCTTGGGACAGTGTCGTGTAAAACTAACTTGGACTTCCACAAAATAATAAAAGAAATTGAGGTTGAGATTCAACATGCTTGAAAAATTCACCATTCCTATCTCGGCTTTCAATCATGAAAGAACGATTCGTGTTTATACACCAACCAATTACGGATCAGAACAAACCAAACGGTATCCTGTCCTCTATATGCATGATGGACAAAATGTCTTTGAAGACCACGATGCCATTCAAGGGGTTTCCTTAGACTTGAAAGATTACTTAAATACAAGTGGATTAGAGCTAATTGTAGTAGGAATTGATACAAATATGCTAGGTGATGAACGTAAAAATGAGTACTGTCCCTGGGTTGATGGTGAATATAGCAAAAACTTAATCGAGTCGGCAAGTACTACCGGTGGCAAAGGTGCAGCTTACGTTGAATTTATTGTTCATGAACTTAAGCCTTATATTGATAGTAAATATCGGACTTTGGAGGACTCTACGAGTATTGCGGGTGTTTCACTTGGAGGTCTGATTTCCACGTACGCTGCATGTCGATACCCTCACATATTCACCAAAGTGGCAACCCTCTCTTCTGCTTTTTGGCGTAATCAAGAAGAGATAGAAAAGTTGCTGAACCATACCGATTTGTCGTTACTAGAGAAATTTTACATGGACGGTGGAACAAAAGAAAACGAAGACGAGCGAATAAGCAAAGGATTCCTGGAATCAAACCATGCGATATATGATATCCTAGTTAAAAAAATAGAGAATACTAAATTTGAAATAGTGGAAGATGCTGAACATAATTATTCGTCTTTCCGAAAAAGAGTGCCTGGAATGATCACTTACTTATTCTTATAACCATAAAGCATCGATTTCAACACCTATGCTTTATGGTTTTTACGTTGTAACTAACGTAATTAAAGGGAAAACAAACTAAAATTTTCGTATATCAACTATTGGACCTACTTCTTTAAAGTCTTTGTTTTCTATGAAGGAAATTAGTTTTTGTGCAGTTTGCTCAGGACTGCTGAGTACACCTTGTTCTTTATAATCAATGAATCGTTCAAGAAGTGGAAACGCCTCTTTGTTGCTAGCTCGAATCGCCTCTTGCATGCCAGTGTCGATAATACCAGGAGCGATTGAAACAATTTCGACCGGATGCTTAGCGTTCAATTGCTCAAGTGCAACGACCCGTGAAAAGTGATCAAGTCCCGCTTTTGTCGCACAGTATGTTCCCCAGCCTTCATATGCATTTCGACCTGCTCCAGACGAAATATTGACAATACGCTTTGACCCTTCAAAACCCTTCAACTTAGAGATAAATGTATTAGAAATAATCATGGGTGCAGTCAAATTAACTGCGATCGCCTTCGTCATTTCTTCAGCACTTACAGTCCCAATTAAACCTATTGGATCAACCATCCCAGCGTTATTAATGAGTGTGAATGAACCAATATTTTGGGGTACAGAGTCGATTATTTCGTTCATCATCGATTCAAGATTCTCCGTTATAGAAAGGTCTGCCTGAATGAATTTCATCTCGTCCAATTCGCACTCGGTACGAGCGATTCCAACCACAAAATGCCCCGCTTTACTTACCTGCTTCGCAAGTTCAAGGCCAATTCCTTTTGATACACCTGTGATAATATATGCTTTCATTTATTCCATCCCTTCGCGGCTCTATTAAAAGTCGTAAAACTCCATATGCCCCTTATTTTCCTTGTAATAATCAAGTCGGTTTTTTAAGGTACCGGTATGAAATTCAAATTTATGCCCATCTGGATCTTCAAAGTAAATGGACTTTTTATCCCGAGCATCTCTCGCTCTACCAGGCAATATCGAAACGTTTAATTTCTTCAATTTCTCAAGTGTTTCATCAAATTCACTTTGAGGGATTGTGAAAGCCAAATGTGTGTAAGATTCGTGAATTTCATTTCTAGTAATGTCTTTTTCTTCATTCAATGCAAGCCATAAACCATCTAAGTCAAAGTAGGCGGTCTTTGTGCCTTTAGCTACTAACTTCGCGCCGAGGACTTTCGAGTAGAATTCAATCGAGTTCTCTAGATTGGATACAGAAAATAACAAATGGTTCATCTTCATCGCTATTATCCCTGCACGCGTTCAAGTAATCGGTATGGTCTTACTTCATACGATTCATAAGCTACATTTCCTTGTTTCATGGCATCATAGACTCGCGTTGCAAAGTGCTCTCGTGTAATCCAATCCATCACATTCGTTTCATTTAGTTCAACAAACTGTGCATCCAGAGTTTCCCCTGGATTAGGTGTAGGGCTTCCTGACATCCATTTCCCCCTGTATACGAGACAAAGTACGCCAGTCGTGACATTTTGATACACCCCCACCAAATCAGTAATCTCCGCATGAGTTCCTGTTTCTTCAAATACTTCTCGAGCTAATGCAGCCGTCATACTTTCACCTGGCTCTACTCGACCACCTGGCATTTCATATGTGTTGGAACGATGTTCATTCCGAACAAGCAGTACTTGTCCCGCTTCGTTTTGAATATAACCAGATACAGCCACAATATAAGGGGCCGTTGAATAATTGCCTGTCGACTTCATAAAGTCTTCAGAACTTGTCTCAAATAAGGTGGGTAAAGTTTTCCTGAAATTTTGTGCAGTTTGATGAAGTTCAGAGTCACGAATAGCTGCATCCACACGGGCATAATCCGCTAGGTCTTGGTACGCCCACATCGCCATAATTTCCGTTTTGCTTTCATTTACCCACCGCCCGACAAGGCTTGCACCATGAGTCAGTTGATTAGGTAATAAATAGGTGTGAAAAAAGTGGGTAAACGTTTCATGCATTTCCGGCTTTATCGTGTAGGTTTTTCTTCGAAACAGCATTGAATCTCCACCTTTTTTATTAGTAGGTTTTCGTTTATGTAGGGTTATTCTTTTTTAGATGTGGTTTTTTCATCTTCTGTTTCATGTTCCGTATCATGGATTTTTGTAACTTGGCTGTCCTCGTTTTCCACTTTAAAGTCCTCATCCAATTGTGAGAAATAGTCTAAAGGCAGTCTTCGACGACGAATAGTAGCCATTCGCCACAGGGACCAAATGATGACACCCACTAATAATATAAGAATAATGGTACCCATATCATATTCACTCCTTTTCTTTAATTGTATCTTACGCCGGGTTAGAAAGTAGTTGGCACTTCTTTTTGCTATCCTTTACCTTTCTCTACCTCTTATTCATAACCCTTTATTTCCTTTGTTGCATTACGTTTTAGTCTTTATTCCCGTTCAATTTGATTTATTCCCTTTCAGGAGGTGTTTATTCCCTTTCGAAGGTGTTTTATTCCCCTTCAATTCGATTTATTCCCTTTCAGAAGATGTTTATTCCCTTCAACCCATTTTATTCCATAAAAAAGCCGCCACCCTACAAGTTTTCACTCGCAAAAATGACGGCTTTTCATATCTATTAATTTAACTGAGCTTGAATTTCTTTATTCTCTTCAGCCGTGAAAGCACGTGATCTGGTTAAGAATCGTTTGCCTTCTACACCCTCTAATGAAAACATACCGCCTCGTCCATCGACAACATCAATAATAAGTTGTGTATGTTTCCAGTAGTCATACTGGCTTTTGTGCATATAGAAAGGACTGTCGCCGATTGAACCGAGCAGCACATCTTGATCACCAACCATCAAATCGCCATCTGGGTAGCACATTGGTGCAGACCCATCGCAACAACCGCCTGATTGGTGGAACATGACTGGACCGTGCTTGCTTTTCAATAACTCGATCAGTTCAAGCGTGGCATCCGTTGCCGTAACACGTTCAATCATTTGTCATTCCCCTTTCGATCAAAAGAATCCTAATTTGTTTTCGTTGTAACTAACAAGTAGGTTTTTCGTTTGTTGGTAGTGATTCAACATCATTAAGTGGTTTTCGCGACCGATACCTGACATTTTGTATCCACCGAACGCAGCGTGTGCTGGGTAAGCGTGGTAACAGTTTGTCCAAACGCGACCCGCTTGAATCGCACGGCCGAAACGGTAAGCAGTGTTCATGTTACGTGACCAAACACCTGCACCAAGTCCGTATAACGTGTCGTTTGCAATTTCTAAAGCTTCTTCTTGCGTTTTGAATGTTGTCACTGAGACAACTGGACCAAAAATTTCTTCTTGGAAAATACGCATTTTGTTATTTCCTTTGAAGACAGTTGGTTTCACATAGTATCCGCCAGCAAAATCGCCATCTAAATTATTACGTTCTCCACCGATTAAACATTCTGCTCCTTCTTGCTTCCCGATATCCAGGTAAGACAAGATTTTTTCTAATTGTTCGTTAGAAGCTTGAGCGCCCATCATGGTATTAGGATCTAGTGGATTCCCAATTTTAATCGCTTCAACACGTGCTAATACTTTTTCCATAAATTTATCGTAAATGGATTCTTGAATTAATGCACGAGAAGGGCATGTACATACTTCTCCTTGGTTCAATGCAAATAATACAAATCCTTCTACTGCTTTATCCAAGAATGCATCGTCATGATCCATTACATCTTCGAAGAAAATGTTTGGTGACTTGCCGCCTAATTCTAATGTAACTGGAATTAAGTTTTGAGAAGCATATTGCATGATCATACGACCTGTTGTTGTTTCACCCGTGAAGGCAATTTTGCCAATACGTGGGTTCGATGCAAGTGGTTTTCCTGCTTCTAATCCAAACCCATTCACTATGTTCAACACACCTGGTGGTAATAAATCGCCAACTAGCTCAGCAAATACTAGAATACTAGCAGGTGTTTGCTCAGCAGGTTTTAACACTACACAGTTTCCTGCAGCTAATGCTGGAGCAAGCTTCCAAATTGCCATTAATAGAGGGAAGTTCCAAGGAATGATTTGTCCCACTACGCCAATCGGTTCATGGAAGTGGTAAGCAACTGTATCATCATCAATTTGACTTAGTGACCCTTCTTGCGCACGAATTGCTCCTGCAAAGTAGCGGAAGTGATCGATACCAAGTGGTAAGTCAGCATTTAATGTTTCACGGACTGCTTTCCCGTTGTCCCATGTCTCTGCAACAGCTAACATTTCTAAGTTTTCTTCCATGCGGTCAGCAATTTTATTTAAAATATTCGCACGTGTTGCTGGTGACGTCTTGCCCCAAGCATCTTTTGCTGCATGCGCTGCATCAAGAGCTAGTTCAATATCTTCTGAAGTTGAGCGAGCAATTTGAGTGAAGTTTTGACCTGTTACAGGTGTTACATTATCAAAATATTGACCTTTTACTGGAGCAGTCCACTCACCGTTAATATAATTATCATATTTTTCTTTAAAAGTTACGATAGAACCTTTTGTGTTTGGAAATGCATATACCATTCTCAAGTTCCTCCTATTTGTACGAGTAATTCCCATTGTATGCGCTTTCATATCAAAACATGAAAGACTCCTAAACTTAGGGAATTCGTCTACTTTAATATTGTCAGATAACAAAGAAAATTACAACTAATTCGATGTTATAATATGTTAATAGGTTTGTTGGCAGAAAAGAGATAATTGCTAATGGTAATTATAGAGGGAGGTAATGATTGTTGAATCTTACCATTCTAACGCCTGTTATCGTAATATATGTCGGGAATTCCAATGCTTCAAGAAACTGTTCTGCGATGTGGCCACAGCAGTTCTGGTGGAGACTTAACTAAAAACATATCGTATCGTACGGCTTTCCAGGATGAACTCGGTAAAATAAACATTAAAAAAGGTTTGTAGCGAAAACTCTCGCTACAAACCTTTCGTGTTTCAATTAATCATCTAAACTATTTAAATCAATTATCATTCCGGTCACCAAAGTAATGACAACAAATAAAGTAATTAACATCATGACTACCATTTCACTCAACTCCTACCATGTTTTAAATCCTTCTGAACCTGGAGGTGCATGTTGAATCATATCAGTTATCGGAATGGCGTAGGCAATAATGATAAGGACGAAAGCTATGCCAATCCAAATCCACCAGTTTTCCAAGAATTTTGGTGTGTTTTCAACATCACTTTCAGCCATTGGGAAGTCGACAAAATCTTCTTCATTAACAGCTTTAGGAGATATGAACATAGACATAACGACGATATAGATCAGTATCATTGCTGATAAAAATAATATACTTCCTCCGATTGCCATAGTTACATGGTTGGTCAAAATTCCGTCAAACCACTCCATAGCAGATGGGTGATTATTATAGCCAGAATATGCTGTACGTCTTGGTGCTCCAAGGAGACCTAAAATGTGCTGTGATGTCGACATTAACAACATCCCGATAGCCCATGTAATAATTTGAACAAATCCTAGTTTTTGCATAGATTTTGAAAATTTACGACCCGTTAAATATGGAATCATCCAGAATGTCAGCCCCATAAATGTCATAGCTACAGGTGTCCCGACAGTAATGTGGAAATGTCCAACAATCCATAATGTATTATGAACAATCTCATTTAATTGGAAACTAGCATTGATAATCCCGCCAGCCCCACCAGGGATGAAGAAGGCCATTGCTACAAATATAGATGTAAAACGAACATCTTTCCAAGGAAGTTTTGTAAACCATCCAAAAAGGCCTTTACCACCCTTTTTACGACCTGCGGTTTCAAATGTAGCAAACATCGAGAACGCCGTCATCAAAGAAGGAATGATAACCATAAACGTTAAGACAACTTGAAGGAATTTCCAAAAGTTAGAGATCCCTGGTTCTGTTAACTGATGATGAAAACCAACTGGGATTGAAAAGAGAATAAATAATACAAATGATAAACGTGCAAGTGAATCACTAAATACTTTTGTTCCGATTAACTTCGGCACAATGACATACCATGCCATGTAGGCCGGCAGCAACCAAAAATATACTAAAGGATGCCCGAAAAACCAAAACAATGAGCGGCTTAATTCAACATTAATCGTATCGACCCATCCAAAAGCCCATGGAATGAATTGGAATAACACGGTTGCCACAACACCTAAACATGCAATAATCCACATGACAATAGTAGCGATCGCCATAAAGGCAAATAATGGACTTAATTGACCTTTATGTTTTTTACGCCAAACCATATAGTGACCGACTAATGCAAAACTACTAATCCATGTACCTACTACGAATAAAGCTAGGCCTACGTAGTACCAACCACTTGCTTTCAACGGAGCATAGAACGTATATAACACCGAAGCTTCTCCTGAAATAATCATGATTGTAGCTAAAACGGTTCCTAGTGTTGTTACAGCAAAGCCAATCCATGAGAAGAGATAGACTTTTGGTCCAAAACTTCCAAGACTTTTACTCATACCAGTAATAAAGAAACTAAAAATAAAGAATGTGGTAAAAATGAGGGCAAGTAGCACACCATGTGCCGTTAATATTTGATAATAATCCAACCAGCTTGGTAATTCGAGTGCATCATTTCGAATAAATACTTGCAGTAATCCACATAAAGTTCCAATCAAAAATGCGATGTATGCTACACCAATATTCCATAAAGCTAACTTACGATCTCTTACAGCAATCATGATTAGTACACCTCAATTTCTGTAAACATATAGTGGTGGCCAGATCCGCAATATTCATTACAAAGAATTAAATACTTCCCGGGTTTGTCAAATGTGTATGACTTGGTTGTAATCTGACCAGGGACGACCATCATGTTGACTTTTGTGTTATCAATTGTAAAACTATGAACGACATCTGTACTTGTTACTTTAAAAATGATTTCTTTTCCAACCGGAACTTTTAAATCTGGTGCAGTGTAACCAAACGCCATCGCTACAATTGCGACTTGGTAAGTGTCATCATCTATTTGGGTAACACCTGGCTTGTCAAACGGCGCAGTTTCATTTACCTTCTTCGGATCAATTGTTGTCATTCCCCCGGCCGGTGTGTGACCATGAGAAAATGCACTAACTCCTACGATACTTAAAAATACAATTAGTGAAACGAGTCCAAATACGAGCCAAATTTTTTCGTATTTATGTAAATGCATTGTAATCCTCCCCTTTTATCTAGCTACGTACATTAAATAAACAGCTAACCACATGACGATGATAAGAATTCCAACGATAAAAACACTAACCAATGTTCCTTTTAAATTTATTTCTGGATTGTGTTTCGGTTTGCTCACTTATTCTCACTCCTTAAATGTAATTAGGTTACGTTTAGCGTAATGCATTCTCCTTTTAAACACTGTGACTTTTATCACACTTGCGGTTTATTTGACAAGTGTTGTCAACTATTTGTCGAAATTGAGGAGGAAAGATAGGTTCTTATAGGTTGTGGATTGGTTATTCCGCTTCGTTAGTGATTTATTCTTTGCGACTACTTTTATCGTCTTAGCAATTAGTCTATTCCGCTTCGCCACCCGTTTATTCCCCTTCAACTTGTGTTTATTCGGTTTAACCCAATTTATTCCACAAAAAAAGCTACCCTGTCTTTATGGGTAACCTTTAAGTCAGTCAATTCGGCAGAAAGCTATGGGGCAATCTTCGCATTTTATTTCACTTTTCAAATGTGCTAAATTATGAATCAAGATTTTGCCTTCTACCATTGAAATGTGTCCATCTTTTTTCATTTCACCAAGTAAACGGTTGACTACTTCCCTCGCCATGCCGCAAAAGTTTGCGAGTTCTTGATTCGTAAATAAATGATCTATAAGAATACCTTCTGGCTTCTTAACACCATAGCTATTAGACATACGAATTAGCGTGGAATACAGCGCGCCTCTTTTGCCATGCAAAAGCAGATCACGGAATCGAGTCTGTGTTTTTTGATGATTAAGCCCCATCCATTTCAGCAACGTAATCGCTATCTGCGGTTTGGTAAGCAGTGCCTCTTCTATTGCTTCAACGGTTATTCTGATACAGATTACCGTTTCTAGTGCCTTGGCATCCAACATGTATTTGGATAACGGTGAAAATAGCGTGATTTCTCCAACGAGTTGATTAGGACCACAAATCCGTAGCGTGAGCTCCCGGCCATCTGGTGTCACTTTGCCAATTTGAACCTTGCCAGACTGCACAAGATAAATACCGTTGATCGTATCTCCTTCTTGAAACAAGTAAGCATCTTTTTCATATTCCTTTATTGTATGTTGAATGGTGAGAAGTTCCTTCAATTCAGGTGACAATTCATTTACATTGTTCATTTTGACCCCTCCTTTTCTTAACGGATCTCTGAATCATTATTATAGTAAGGGTATCACAATCTGACCTCAAACATCTTAGAAGTTTTGAACTTCCTTCATATACTTATCGCCAATCATTTTGCGTTATACTATAGTTATTAAATAAAGCAGGTGATGATATGCGTATAAATAAATTTTTAGGTGAAGCTGGTATCGTTTCAAGACGCGGTGCAGATAAATGGATTGAAGAAGGACGTATTACGATTAACGGCATAAAAGCTGAACTAGGTAGTAAAGTAGAACCCGGTGACGAGGTACGTGCAGATGGAAACCTGGTAAAACATGAAGATCCATATGTTTACATCGCTCTCAATAAACCAGTTGGAATAACGAGTACAACGGAACGTCATATTAAAGGAAACATTGTGGATTACATCAACCACCCTCTCCGTATTTTCCATATTGGTCGTTTAGATAAAGACTCTCATGGCCTTATCTTATTGACTAATGATGGGGATATCGTAAATGAAATTTTGCGTGCTGAACATGATCACGAAAAAGAATATATCGTCAAAGTAAATCAACCAATTACAGAAGATTTTATTAAAGAAATGTCAGAAGGCGTAGAAATTTTGGATACGAAGACTTTACCTTGTAAAGTAGAACAGCTGTCTACTCATATGTTTAGAATAACCTTAACTCAAGGATTGAATCGTCAAATTCGTCGTATGTGTTCGGAACTTGGTTATGAAATTAAAAACTTGCAGCGTGTTCGCATTATGAATATTCACGTCGATGGTTTACCTGTTGGGGAATGGCGCGATTTATCTAAGACTGAGTTAGACGTACTATTTAAAAAGCTTAACTATACCCCAAAAAGGTAATAGAGTATCAGGAGGCGATTTATATGTTATCGATTACTCATACTGAAAATTTTACTGGTGCACTAATTAGTGGAGACTATTGGGATTTAGATGAAATCAACCAGGCCATTTATACGGTGATTGGCGATGAAAATAAGTATTATGATTGGGAAGGCTCTCGTAAAAGGTTACTAGGCGTCCTATTTGAAATCAAGAATGCCTCAAAAGCAAACCGTCATGTGAAGTTTGTAGGAAATGGTTTAAACAAAGAAACGATGAAACACAATGAGATTGTAGGATCCGAGAAAAATATCTATTATTCAGTAGAAGTACTTTGGCCAGAGCTTATTTTTGCGGTGGTTGCCTTAAATGATTTTATTCGCTTGTATAGTAAAAAACATACTTATTCTGCTCTTGATGTCCATGTAACGGCAATACGTAAGTTTCAATCAATTGTAGGTGAAGTTTTGCAATCCGTCATGTCAAAAGAACAACATGATCGATTTATGAACTTATTGAGTGAAAACCAAACGAACGTTCAAGAGTACGCCATTCAGTTTATAGATGTACTAAATTTAAGTTATATTAACTCAACAAAGGAACAACGAGAAAAAAATTTAGGGATGATTGCTTTAAAACTGGCTGTTCAAGACAACGACTACCATGTATTTCGAAATCAAGTCCTGAAATCTGCTAATGAAACGAAAAGTGACATACATGATTTATCGATTATGAAGGATTATCCTGAAAAAATTGAATGGTGACGTGATTAAAAAGAGTGTGGCATTCGCACTCTTTTTTTCTTTGACATTCTCCTGACACATTGACGCTTTATTGTAAGTGTGTGGAGGATTTCCACAGTCCATTTAAGGAGGATGAAGAACATGAAGAAAATGACAAGTAGTATGCTGTTAGCAAGTGCATTAACTCTTGGAACGATTGCTGTACCGTCCATTCTAGCCGCAACTAATGCCGCAAGTACAAGTGAAGAGATTTCAGAAGAAACCAAAACTACATTAGATGAAATTCGTGCGGAAGAAGAAGCTGGTGAAATTACGCATGAAGAAGCACACGCAAAAATGGAAGAGTTAGGAATTGATCGTTCATTTGGTCGAGGTGGGCATCACGAAAAAGGTCCATTTGGCAACGTTGATGAAGAAATACGAACTGCTATTGAAGAAATTCGTGATCAATTTAAAGCTGGTTATTTAACAGAAGAAGAAGCTCAAGCAAAACTTGATGACTTAGACGTTGACCTACCAGAAGATTTTTTAACTCACGTGAATTTTGATGAGTTAGATGAAGAAACAAAATTGGCGTTAACCGAAATTCGTGATCAATTCGTGGCAGGCGACTTAACAGAAGAAGAAGCTCAAGCAAAAGTAGAAGCACTTGGCTTAGAGTTCAACGCTAAATTCTTAACTCGTGGACCACATGAAGAATTAACAGATGAGCAAAGAGCACAACTTGACTCCATTCGTGATCAAGTTGAAGCTGGCACATTGACTGAAGAAGAAGCACGCAACCAAATGGAAGAGCTTGGTTTCAAACCACACGGAGGACCTGGTCGACATGGCCATCGCGGACCGCGTGGTGACTTTCAATCTAAAGATGCACCTACTAATGACGAAGCAGAAACAACTACTAACACTTCGTCTGAAGCTTAATGTGAAGGGACTCGAATGTATCCATTTCGAGTCCCTTCTTTTATACTTGTAAGAAAAGCTGTAAATCCTACTCTAGATAAACGTCGATGGTGGAAAATGAGGTGAACGATATGAAGAGAATTTTAATAGTAGAAGATGAAGTCCCCATTTCACGGGTTCTGCGTGCATATTTAGAGAAGCATGGATTTGTAGCTTATCAAGCATATACAATTCAACAAGCCTCATTGCTTTTTGATAGCGAGTTAATCGATTTAGTTTTGTTAGATGTACTTCTCCCTGATGGAACGGGTTGGGATTTTCTACAAAAGGTTCGAGCACATTCCCCTTGCCCCATTATCATGTTGACTGCTCTAGGAGAAGTTCCAGATCGCCTTCGAGGTCTTCAAAACGGTGCGGATGACTATATGTCAAAACCCTTTGTTGCGGAAGAAGTGGTTGCTCGAATTCATGCTGTGCTTCGAAGACCGACACGTTTACTAAATGAAATTGATGCTCGCCACTTTGGCAAATTACGCATTCACCAACAAGAACGTCAAATCTTTTTACATAATGAAGAAGTTCCGTTAACACCTAAAGACCGTGCGTTATTGTTGTTTTTAGCCAAACACCCAAATCAAATTTTTAGTCGCGAACAGTTACTTGAACATGTCTGGGGAATGGATTACTTCGGTAGTGATCGTGCGGTCGATTTAGCCATTAAACGTATTCGCCACGTCATAAAAAAGTGGCCAAAATCTGAAGGCGAGATTCGAACAATTCGAGGGATGGGGTATGAATTTCATGTTGAAACCAATTAAACGCCCTTCAATACAAATGTATTGGACCTCTCGCTATCTAGTTACGTTAATTATCGGCCTTTTTATTATTGGGTTTCTGGCTGTTTTATGGATTAGACAAACAACTCTTTCTCACAACTTAGATTTAACACGAATTGTAGTCAATGAAATGGCAGATCGAGCGGTTTCAGACACCGGGGACTTTAATGATGGTCCACGTTTTTCATCCATTTTAGAACGACGCGGTGAGGAGTTTCCAATTGAAACACGACCTTTAACTTATGTAGTGAATTCACAAGGCGTAGTTCTTTTCCAACAACAAGGTCCTGGTAGACGCAACGAACCTGGTACTGAATCCATACCTACTTCCCTTTTCAAAACGGAGGAAGTGAAATTCGAATTAAATAACGGAGAAGCCGCATACGCCGTTAGTGCTCCGATTGAAGTTAATTCTGAAAAGATTGGACATATCGTGATGATACAAAGAGAACAAGATTTACTAAATACAAATCAGGAGTACCAATTGCTCTTTATTATGCTTTCTGCTATTGGATTACTAGGCTATGGCGTGATTTTTTATTTGGCAAAGCAATTAGCAAAACCAATTCGAAGAGTAGCATTTGCTGCGCAACAAATTGAACAAGGGTCATATGCGATTTCGTTACCTACAGAAAAGGAGATTAAAGAAGAGGAAATTAGCGATTTAGTCGACGCGTTCAAAACCATGTCCTCCCGTCTCGAACATTTAGAAGAAATGCGGTCCGAGTTGTTAGCAGGTGTATCGCATGACTTGAAAACACCTGTCACTTCTATTAGTGGTTTGCTACAAGCTGTAAATGAAGAAGTTGTCACAGGGGCTGAGGCTAAAGAATTTATCGAGATTTCTTTGAAAGAAACAGAACGACTCCAGCAAATGATTGAATCTCTGCTTAGATTCAACTCGTTCGCTGCTGGTGGTATTCCGATTTATCCGACCAAAACAAACATGCATCCTTTTGTTTTGCGAGTACTCAACCAATGGCATGCGACATTACCAGACAGTAAATTGATACTGAATGTTGAGAACCTATCCAGCGAACTAGAAGTGAAAATTGATCCATTAAAAGTTGAACAAATTCTCATTAACTTGGCACAAAACGCCCTTCATTCCGTACAATCTGACGGCCAAATTAGGATCACTCTAAAGGAAAACTGTCAAAATATCGAGATTCATATGAAAGATAATGGATCGGGTATTCCTAAAGAAGAGCAACCTTTCATTTTTGAACGCTTTTATCGTGGAAACGATAAAAAATTAAGAATTCGTGGACTCGGATTAGGTCTCTCCTACTCTCGCATGATTGCTCGAGCACACGGTGGCGATTTACTATTAGTTGAAAGCTCGAAAGAAGGCACTACTTTCTGTTTAACCTTGCCTATAACAACCTAAAAAGCGAACCTATTCAGTAGGATCGCTTTTTTTTCTTCATCATGATATCCCTGTTAGTTGGGTAAAACCAAGTCTCATCAATGGATCTGATTAGTGGCTGCAATCCAGAAGTCAATTTGACGTTGTAAGTCTTTTGGGCTTTTATAAAAACGATAAGTAATTGTCATAAGTGAGTTTCTCTCTCTATTTTTTGATAAGCCATTTTTCTAATCATTTCTTTATACTGAGGATATAATTTCAGTAGCTCCTCTTGATTAAACAACTCGAAGTCTTCGAAATCAAATCCTGGCGAAACCATACATCCCACAAGAGAAAAAGACTCTTCATGATCAACTGACGACCCGAAAATAGCCCCCTTGGGAACTAATACTTGAGGTGTTTCCCCCTTTTCGAAATTCAATCCTAATCGATGTGCTTTATACTCCCCATCAGGATGGATCACATGAACCGTAAGTGAACTCCCATCATGAAAAAACCACAATTCATCTGATTGTAGTCGGTGTAAATGGGAAATTTCTTCACTCTTTAAACAAAAGAATATTGTTGTATAGAGGTTTCTAATTGTATTTCCCGAAGTATTCATTTTTTCATCAGAGTAGAAACTGCGTGTATAGTGCCCGCCTTCTGGATGTGGTTCCATGTTTAAATGGTCTATGTAGTAAGTGGCATTACAATTTCGCATATTAAAAACCCCTTTCCATCTAAACTTATCTTCCGCTATTGATGAGTAGGATTCAATGCTTTTCGACAAATTGTGCCACGTGAAACATTGTTAGTGAAAAGTTATGCATATCTTTGACCGTATTAACCGACACTACAAGAGGTGTTTGACGAGAGATAGTGGAGAAATTTTCATGAAGAACCTAGAGATACTACGGGGACGAAATTGTAAAATAGTCTTCTATATAAGTTGTTTACTCATTAAGAAGACTTTTGCAACGTAAGTAAGTTGAGTTTTGATTGACAGCATTCAATTAAAAGAGTCGATAATTTTTTTCCATTATTAAAATCACTCGGTTTTGCCCACACATCTTGGAAGACTTGTCGTAAGATTTCCTCACAGATAGCATTATCAGCAACAGTTCGGTAAGATATTTTCCACAAAAGCATGCAATAACGATCATATAAATCCACCAAAGACTGTTGTTCCTGGTTAGAAAGTCTGATAAGTAAACGCTCATCTGTAGTCATCTTGTCACACTCCTTTTTTTCAAAATACCCGAACTCTATTTATTGAAACATTTGAATGTGCTAATTTTAGTTATTATTCTAAAGATAATAAAAAAGCACTTTAGTGAAGACACCTAAAGCTGGAACGATGAAGAAATTTCCCCTAGGAATTGGCGTCTTTCTGAAGAATGATCCTAATGTTCGGTAACTCTACCTCCATGTTCAAAAGTTTAATTCAAAAAAAGCACTTGAGTAGAAACTCCTCAAGTGCTTTTGCCTGCTAATTATTATGCATAATCTAATGTTTTTTTCTGCATTATTGAAAAAAATCCAGTTCCTAACGTTATAAATGCTGACACATAAAATGCGATCGTAATACCATACGTTTCGGCTACCCATCCAAAAAGAAATGTTGCTATGCCAAAGGCTCCCATTACCAATACAGATTGAACGGAAAATACATGACCTAGTTGTTCGGTTTCCGTATGGGTTTGCAAAATAGTCAGTTGAGCAATCAATTGTAATTGACCAACTATCCCAAGGAAAAGTGAGATTACCAGGGCAATAGCTGCAACTTGAGGGTAAATAAACCACACCGTTAAAAAGCTCGTGACAAAACACCCAACTACTATCATTTGTTGTCCAGAAACCTTTAATAGTTTTGTGAACAAGTAACCACCTATAATGAATCCTCCTGAATAAAAGGCGTTAATGTATCCCCACCAAGCTTCGTTTTTACCGAGTACTTCATCGACATACACGTATAAAATAGCTGAGATCCATACCGCCCCTGCAAATGCTGTCAGCATATCTAAAATGAGTACGTTGCGAATGGATTTTTCTGAAAAGCTATACCTCCATCCTCCTGTGAGTTGTTCCTTCAGAGAGGGTATTTCTTTTCGTACATATACGATGGAGTTGATTCCATATGTCAGCAACCATCCTATTATATACAAAGCTATTGTTACTAGAAGGAGTAACCCTCCATTAAACTGAGTCACAAAAAAAGCTCCTATTGGCCAGCTAGCCAGGTTCACCGTATTATCAGACATGGCGACTAAACTATTGGCTTTTGGCAATGCAGCTTTACCGACAAATTCAGGAAGCATAGCTTGTCGGATGGGTGCTGCCCAACCATCTAAAAAGGCGATGATACTGACTAACAATAGAATCCACAAGATGGCTTCATCTTTAAGCAAAAAGACCGCACTTAAGACAACGATTTTACCGAACATCGAAAACAATAAAATTCGACGCAATGGAAAACGGTGCAACAGAAGCGGTGTTAAAAAACTCCCAATTAACCGTGAAAACGTAATCGTTAACGGAATAAGCGTTAGTGTCAATACAGACCCACTGGATAAATAAACAAGTTGAATAAGCCCTACAATGTACAGGACATCTCCCGCATTTGCCATCATTTGGCTGACCCAGAGAAAATAAAAAGAACGACGATCGTTCATGTGATACCACTCCTCCACTCTATTCAGTTAGATATGATAGAAACAGGAATGATTACACTCGTTTCGTCCTTTCTCCGGTCACGTTTTATTACAGTTAATTGTACTGTAATAAAAATCCATCTGCAATAAATGATTGGAAAGCCGTTTCAAAAACCTCTTAATCTGCATTTATTAATAGATATAGAACGGAGGTGAATAAATTATGTATCGTCATCATCGACCTTATTGCGGACGGCATGCTGTTCAACCAATAGCACAACCTGCTGTCCTGCCTATCGCACGTCAAGCTAATCAACCTATAGCACAGCCTGGTGTTGCACCAATTGTATGCCCGCCTTTGTGCCGTTATACCGACTCTTACGTCAAACGGGAAGTTCCTTATATTCAACCTTTAATCACTTGTAACAGACAACACATTGTCGACGTACCTAAAACTTATTATAAAGAAATCACTCACAATGTTATTGTTCCGCCGAACCGCATGCCTTATGGACGCAGATAAACTGTGGCTAGTTGAATAACTTAGTAACGCCTCCATTCACTTGATTATGAGACTTCCCCATTTTTTTGCCCCATCCAAAAATGAGTCTTCTCTCAAATGGCCACAAAAAACCCCGATGCCAGTATTTACTGACAATCGGGGTTTTCAAATTTAGTCGACTAACTGAATGAATTGCTTCGTTCGTTCGTGACTTGGATTACCAAAGAACATCGCTGGATCTGCTGACTCAATGATACGTCCTTCATCCAGCATAATGACTCGATCCGCTACTTCACGTGCAAATTTCATTTCATGTGTCACTACAACCATTGTCATGCCTTCTTGAGCGAGTTGTTGCATGACGCTTAGCACTTCTCCAACAAGTTCTGGATCAAGTGCAGATGTTGGTTCATCAAACAATAACACTTTTGGTTCCATCGCTAGTGAACGTGCAATGGCGACACGTTGTTTTTGTCCACCAGACAATTTGCTTGGATAGACATCCGCTTTGTCCGACAAACCTACTTTTTCAAGAAGTTGTTTTGCCAAGACAATAGCATCTGCCTTTTTCATATTCTTCACAATCATCGGTGCTTCTATGACATTTTCAATTACGGTCTTATGAGGGAATAAGTTAAAGTGTTGAAACACCATTCCTACTTCAGCACGAATTTTTGAAAGCTTATCTTTTTTCGGATTAACTACATGACCATCAATCTCGATTGAGCCTTGATTAATATGTTCTAAAAAGTTAAAACATCTGAGCAATGTACTTTTACCAGAACCACTGACACCAACCAGAACGACTACTTCAGAAGGAGCGACTTCTAAATCAATGCCTTTTAACACTTCTAAATCGCCAAACGACTTATGAATATTTTTTCCTTTTAACATGTAAGTCCCTCCTTCTTATTTGTCGACATCCAGTTTGTTTTCATACAGTTTTAATAAATACGTGAAAATCATTACGAGCACTAAATAATAAACCCCTACCACTAAATACGTTTCTAATGATTGGAAAGATTGTGCGGCTTCACGGTTAGCCATTGCGAACAACTCTGGCACACTAATAATATAGACCAGTGAAGAATCTTTCAGTGTAATAATAAATTGATTTCCTAAAGGTGGAATAGAGCGTTTTAGAGCTTGTGGGAAAACAATACGACGCATACTTTGCGCTCTTGTCATTCCTAGTGAACTACTTGCTTCACGTTGCCCTTTATCAATTCCTTGAATTGCTCCACGGAAAATCTCTGCGATGTATGCCCCGTTATGAATACCTAGTGCAATTGCCCCAGCCCAGAAGCCAGACAATACAATAAGAGAGGTAATCCCAAAATACAAAAACATGATTTGTACAATTAGAGGGGTCCCTCGAATAATGGTGATATAAAAGTTTGCAATTGTTTGTAATATTTTTGAGCGTGAAATTTTCATTAATGCAAAGATTAACCCCAGTACCGTTCCTAAAACGAGAGCAACAGCCGTAATTTTCAAGGTAATCAGTGTTGCTTCAAGGAAGCCTGGATACGTTCTCATAAAGACTTCAAATACAGTTTGTAATAGTTCCATAGTTTTCTCCTTCCAACGATGTGATTATTTTAGAATTTCGATTCCTTCTAAGTCCACATCAAGAAGATTGCGTTCGAACCATTTGTTTGAAATCTCTTCATATGTTCCATCCTCAACCAATTCTTGAATGGCTTTATTAATTCCTTCTAACATTTTCTCATCTTCTTTACGTACAGCAACTGCTGCTTGTTCAACCCACAACGGTTCGCCTACCTCTTTAATTTCTAAACCGGCTTTGATTGCTTCGAAACCAACTACATCCGCTGTGATTACAGCGTCTAAACGCCCTTTTACAGTTAAATCATTTAATGCGATAACATCACTATTATAATACTTGATGTCATCTGTATATTTTTTTGCTGCCGTTTCATACGTACTTTGCGCGACTACGCCAATTCGCTTACCTTCTAAATCTTCTGCAGAAGTAATTTTATCACTACCTTTTGGAACGAAAATCATCCCACCAGAGTAATAGTAAGGGTCTGAGAAGTTTACACGTTCAGCACGTTCTTCCGTAATAGCCATTGATCCGATAATCGCATCAAACTTATTACCAAGCAAAGATTGAGTAATCGTTTCCCATGGTGTTGTAACTGGGTTTGGTTCTAAGCCCATTTTTTCTGCGATAGCAGCGCCGATTTCAACGTCAAAACCAGTAAGTTCGCCACCTTCTTCGTAGTTAAATGGTTTGTATAACCCACTTGATGCGTATGTTAACTTCCCATCTTCCAATAAGTTATATTCAGAACCAGCACCTGAACTAGTTTTCTCTTTTTCTTCACTTCCGCAACCTGTAATTAACATAGCCGTTGCCGCAATTGCTGTTAAAAATGAGAACTTCTTTTTCATAAATAAATCTCCCCTTATACGTTTTTAGTTGTCTAATGGTCCGGTTGTATCATTTCGGATAAAAACACTCTTCCGTTCGTACATGGTTTCAATGCGTGTTAAATTCTCTTTGACCAACTCATGTTCTTTTACATAAATAAAACGCATGATCGATGTAAGTAATGCATGAACAGCAGTGTAAGAATCAATACTTAAGTTTGTAGAAACAGGAACGATTAAAACTTCATCTCCAAAAGGTGTTACTGGGGATTCTATTTTATCTGTAATTACAATGATGGTCGTACCTTGTTCTTTCGCCGTTTGCAAGGTTTCCATTACATTCTTCGTGTACCGCGGAAAAGCGAATGCAATGATGACATCATCCTCCGTAAGTTTGGATAATTGATGATAGTATTGCATGTCACCCTGCATCAATAATTCTGTTTTATCTAGTACACGGTTCATCCAATGTGTGAATGAATGGGCCAAGCCGAAATCGAAAAAGTTGCTGGTCACATATATTTTCTTAGCTGTACCAATCATATCTACAACTTGAAGTAGCTGCTCTTCTTGCAACGTTTCCTTTAGTTGTGAAATGCTCTTAATATCTGCATCAAGCAAATTTTTCACGATGGATTGTGACGTATAAACAGTTGTGTCTTCATCTTGCACTTGTTCAATCCGTTGTTCTGCAAGTGTTTTTTGCATCACATGTTGAAAATCTGCGTACCCTTTAAAGCCCAGTTTCTGCGCCCATCGGATAACAGTTGATTCACTTACATTTACTTTTTTACCGACCTCTAAAGCTGAAGAAAAAGCGAGCACGATTTGATTTTCTTTAAATAAATCGGCAATTCTCTTTTGCCCTGCTGAAAAATCCTTATAGGAATTTTCAATTTTATGCAGTAAATCCTTCATAAAATTCCCTCCGAAACGAATAATTGAACTTTTTGACTCTATCATTATAACATTTTGCAGGTTTTCCTGCAAACTTCGT
Organism: Paenisporosarcina macmurdoensis; assembly: GCF_042658845.1. Taxonomy (NCBI): domain Bacteria; kingdom Bacillati; phylum Bacillota; class Bacilli; order Caryophanales; family Caryophanaceae; genus Paenisporosarcina; species Paenisporosarcina macmurdoensis. Next base: position 137,840 of record NZ_JBHSRI010000025.1, on the reverse strand, counting down.
AATAATATTGTAATAATTGATAGAATTGTTTCAGGACGAGCTTTAACTAATCCATTCGTCTCGTTGCAAAAGACATATATTACACTTCATATTCCCTATTACTAAAGTTATCCTCGTAAAAAGGGACTTCTCCTATAGCGAAGCCTCTCAAATTGAGGATTTCATCAACACGCACAAATATGGAGGGATTCCTACGTCGATGGCGTTTTTTCCTACGTGACGGACGTTTTTTCCTACGTCATCACACTTTTTTCCTACGTGAACCTCGATTTTTACAACTGAGCCATCGCTCAGCTAATATATGTAGAAATAAATGCCAAATGGGGCTGCTCGCTTTGCTCCACAGCCTTTTCTGTGGTTGTGAGGGGGCACTTTGGATGGAAGAAATGACGTTTTCAGACGTCGATGGCGATTTTTCAGACGTGAAGTCTGGTTTTTCAGACGTCATCTTCTTTTTTTCAGACGTCAACCCCAAAAAGTCAGACTGAGCAACCCCTGAGTCTGACTCAACAAAAAAAGCCCACTTACCATGTTTGGCAAGCGGGCTTTCGTTATTAGTTATCGTAAGATTTTAATTTTCACTGTTTTGCGTCCCCATCTTAAAGCACTAGATTGGTTTGGCATAAAGACATCAATTTTATTTCCTTTTATTGCACTACCCGTATCACCAGCGATAGCATATCCGTAACCTTCTACATACACTTTTGTGCCAAGTTTAATTACGCGTGGATCAACAGCAATTACTTTTAAGCTTGGATTTTTTCTTAAATTGATTCCTGTCTTCGTAATTCCTGAACAACCACGGCAATAAGCAGTGTACGCTGTGGTAGATACCATAAATTCTTTGACTACGTTGCCATTAGATCGGGATACTTTTTTTGTTGATTTTTTAGCAGATGATTTAACACCTTTTACTTTTAGTTTTTGATTTGGTTTAATTAAGTCTGATTTTAAATTATTTAATGATTTGATAGTAGAGACAGACACATTGTATTGTCTAGAAATTTTATATAGAGAGTCACCTTTTTTAACTGTGTAGACAGAAGAAGAGGCTGCTTCCGAATCATTGGCAAATGCGACGAGGAACATTAGTAAAAAACTTAATACGAAACTGAATTTTTTCAAGTTAGATCTCCTTTATTTCTCGTTTGTAGAAATAAAAATAACATTTAAACATTACAGTTCCGTGACAAAACATAAGGTTTTTCTTTACAGTTTAAGGTTTTTTGTATTACACGCTAGAAATAAATTCCATTTACATTAAGAAAAGACCACTAAGAATATTATTTTTCACTACCCAAGACACCTTCATGTGTTAGTTCTACATTAACTGCCATTGCAGTTTCTACTCCACTTGCGGCTGCAATAATCAATTGAGAAGGATAGACGTTGGATGCTTCTCCCGCAACAAAAAGTCCAGTTATTTTAGTATTTCCTACTTCATCCGAGTGATGGCCTCCCGTTTCATTTAATTTAACCCCGAGCAAAGTTCCGAGATCAGTCGCTTGTTCAAGTTCAGGTGTGATGAATCCTCCTACCCTCTCAATCACCAGACCATTTTCTAGCTCAACTTTTTGTAGAATTCCATCCTGCCCAGTAAGCAGACGTATCGGACTCGTCTCGACTCTTAAATTCGATTTTTTTATTTGTTCCTCTTGGTTCTTTGTTAGTTCTTCTCCGTTTGTAAAAATCACTAAATCCTGAGACCAATTACGCAGTATTTCTGCTGTATGAAACGTATAATCAACCACACCGAATAAGGCTAGTGGTTGATCTCGAAGTTCCCATCCATCGCAATAAGGACAGTTAAAGATACTTCTGCCATAAAAGTTGCGTAAGTTCGGGATATTCGGGAATCTCTCTTTTACTCCCGTAGCAAGAATGATTTTTCGTGTCGCCCATTCTTGACCCAGTTCTGTTTTGATAGTGAATCCTTCTGCTTTTCTTATTATTTCAACGACTTTGTCTTGTAGAGTGGTAATCGATGGGTAGCGGTTGAATTCTTGGTTGGCCAACTGTCGAAATTCTGATGGACTTACACCATCTCGCGTCACGAATCCGTGCGATGCAAAGGTCACTTTATTCCGTGGGTCATTGTTATCAACCAAAACAACATCTCTTCTGGCCCTTCCTAATACCAAGGTTGCATTCAACCCAGCAGGTCCTCCTCCTATAATCGTACAATCTTTCATTTCAAAATCCCTCCTATTTCCTAACTAGCTAGTTACTTGGTTATGTATGCTATTTTCAATATAAATACTCTTTCCTTCTTTAGACTCATTCAAACAACGAGATTACTTTTTTGCTAGAACGGGTAGTTTTACAGGTAACCCCTTAGAGGAGGAAAAGTGTTATGAGTATTTACAAACTATTTATATTCGAAGACAATGGCACCATTCCAAATAATCCAGATTTACCGGTTATTCTGTATCCTGGTGTCTTCAAAAAACATCCTCAAGAAATTGAAACTACTTTCAAATTGAATAATTGGCGCAATAGTTGGGTGAATGGTGTATTAGATTATCATCATTACCATAGCAACACGCATGAAGTACTAGGAGTTCGTGCAGGCTCTGCAAAATTACTACTTGGTGGCGAGACAGGACAAACGATTGAAATGAAGACTGGCGATGTTGTCATTTTACCGGCTGGTACTGGTCATAAAAAATTAACAAGTAGTGCGGATTTTGAAATTATAGGAGCTTATCCTGATGGCAAAGACTACAATGTAAACACAGGGAAACCGAATGAACGGCCTCAAGTCTTACTAGACATTCAACAGGTAGAAACACCATCGACGGATCCGGTATATGGAAATCGTGGTCAAGTAGTAGAGCGATGGCTTAGATGTAATTAGCAAATAACCCACTTAACACATAGATGTGTTAAGTGGGTTATTTTATTTGCTTACTGTTAATTTTTCATCGTATTTGGTTGGATGTTAGAAGGTGCATAAGAATTCACAATTGCCATTGTATCTTGTTGTGCAAGCTGTGGCACTTGATAATAATGATGTTTGTTTTGATAAATAGAAACTTCATACGCCATTTCAATACAGTTTGGAACTGAATCCGCAAGCACACGTCGCACAACTGGATTAGTCGTTTCGAGTGCAGACATAGCTTTTAGAGATGCCCCTGACTTGTGAACACCAAGCATATAGCCTGAAATGATTTCATCTGTTAATTCAGCAGCTGACTGGATGGGTTTTTTCGGCTGTGAAGGTTTTAGTCCAAAAACAAAATCATTATCTTGTTTCATCATATATTTTTGTGTTGATTTTGAAGGATCTAGACCTGTACTAAAACATTCTACCGTAATGTTATATTCTTCCTGCATGAAGTGAAACTGGCGATCCATCATTGTTAGTAATTCTTGGTCTTTAACATGTGGTCGCAATAAAATGTACTGGTTTAATCCAGCTACAGATGCAGATAATACTTCATGAACGTCAAATAATTCATGACCTCCATGGTTCAATTGTGGTGGTACGGGACCTGTATGCATATTTTCGTGCATTTGACCTTGTGGATTTTGAGTCATATTTAATTTTTCCTCCTCTTCAGAATTGTGCATCTGAATTAGTGTGCTTCGAAAAGGGAAAATTATTCATACGTATTATTAAACAGAGCATTTAATTAAAAATATTACTACTCCAACTTTATTGACGAAGCTTTTCGTAAAGAACTAATTTAGTATAGATGGTATCTAATATTGGTACTGAAAGGTTATTTTCTTTCGCTTTTTCAAGCAAATACCCTTGTAAATGTTCAGCTTCAATAGGCATTGATTTCTCCATATCTCGTTGCATGGAAGATTTCATACTTTCATTCATTTCATTTATTCGTTTATATTGGATAGTTGCAATATCGTCCTTTATTGGTGCATTCATTTTCTTCATTATGTCTGTTATTTCGTTTAAAAAATCTAAAATCACTCGTTGTCCTGATTCCAAATTTCGAATAGGACCGATCGGTGACCCCATCAATGAAGTAAGCCCTGACATTGCTGTAATGAATAAATACTTGTGCCACATATCTTGATTAATGTCATTACTTAAAACAAAATCAGCTTTTGTATCTTCAAAAATAGCTTTCAAAACTTCTATGCGAGGTGTTCTTTTCCCTGTTCTTTCACCGTAAACCAGCTGATGAATAGGGCTTGTTTGCACAATTACCCCATTTTCGTTCAGTGTTGACTCTATAAAGCAGAGACCGCCAATAACCCGATCTTCACCGAAAGCCTCAATCAGCAAATCCATATGTGAAATCCCATTTAATAGAGGTAAAATGATTCCTTCTTCTTTTAAATGAAGACGAATATCATCTATTGCGGCAGTTAATTGATATGATTTCGTTGAAACCATTACCACATCGAACTTCTCCTCTGATTCACCCGCTATGAGTAATCGTGGAGATATTTCAAAGTCTCCATTTGCACTGTTGATCTTCAATCCCGTTTTTTCTAATTGTTTTTTTCTATTCTCTCTAACAAGGAATGTCACGTCTTCTCCTTTTTCTGCTAGTCTTCCTCCGAAATAACCACCGATTGCACCGGCACCTACCACTAATATTTTCATAGATTTAGCCTCTTCTCTTTTTTCGTACTGTATACCTAACTAATTGAGTTAATTTCATAGTTCATCAAACCAGATAAAAACACGAACATTCTAAAAACAAAGATTCTGTCGATTTCCGTTACAGCGCACCATGTTTCGAAGCTAGCGTAGCGATGCAGAAACAGAAACAGAAACAGGCAGAAGCTTTCTGTGGGGCCACACCTGAACACCCTTTTCCCGAAGGAAAGATATTGATAGCACTTCAATCAAATAAATTCAAAAGAATACCCTTCAAATATACGAGTATTAAACAAAAGGTATTTGTGTAATTCAAGCAATTATCTACCTTTTTAATACTACACTATTCAGAAAATTATTCTAATTTACTATACTTTTTGTTTCTAAAGATACGTTCGAGTTACATATAAATTTTCAGACCCTTACACAAAAAAGCCCTACAAGGTGACGTATCACCTCGTAGGGCTACTAGATTAGTTCTCTTCTACTTCACTACGATTTTTCTTGAATATCTTCGATAGTACTTCATAAACGATTGGCACAGCAATTAACGTTAATAATGTTGAACTTGCTAAACCGCCTATTACTGTAATACCAAGACCTTTCGATATTAAACCACCACCACCTGAACCAACTGCTAATGGAATTAATGCACCGATTGTTGCTAATGCAGTCATTAGTATTGGACGTAGGCGTGTAGCTCCTGCTTCTAAAATCGCTTCACGCATCGTCATACCTGCTCGTTCCATATGAATAATACGGTCAACAAGTACAATGGCGTTCGTCACAACGATACCAATTAACATCAGTAGCCCCATCATGACAGATACAGAAATGGTTTCACCAGCAATCCACAGACCGACAAATGAACCGATTACCGCAAACGGTAATGAGAACAGAATCGCGAATGGTGCAACACCTTCACGGAATGTTACAACAAGGATGATGTACACGATAGCAATTGCCGCCAGCATGGCTAAACCAAGTTGTGTGAATGTTTCAGTCATATCAGCTGCAGCACCTGCAACAGCGACTGTAACTCCTTTAGGTAAATCTAATTTATCAATTGCTTCATCCACTTCAGATGTCGCTTTTGTAATATCATCGCCAAGGATTGTTCCTGAAACGGTTGCATAGTATTCACCTTTACTCCGTGCAAGGGTGTTCATCGTTGTGCCTGTTTCAACTGTTACAATTTCTGAAAGTGGCACTGTTGTACCAAGTGCTGTCGGTACTTCAGTTGCCAGGATTTCATCAATTGATTTAGGTTGAGCAGCTTTTTCCTGCTTAACGATGACATCTAATGAACTCCCGTCTTTTTCAACAGTTGTCAATACTTCCTGTGTGTTTGTTGGGCTTAACATCATGACGATCTGACCCGTCGTTAATCCATACTGCAATAATTCATCTTGTTCTACTTTGAACGTATGTTCAACATATGCATCCTCTGCACTAGAAGAAACTTCTTCCAATCCATCATTTTCTTTCAGGACATCTTCTACCATAACAACAGCTTCATTCAGTTTATCTAAATCTGCACTGTTAAATGTGTAGCTAACTTCATTTGTTGCCATCGACATAGACGTAAAGTTCTGGCTCTTCCATTCGCCCGTTTGTCCTATGTTGAAGACATATTCTTCAATTTCTTCGCGAGCTTTAGGGAAGTCATCCATTTCAGGATCGAAGATCAGGTACATTAATGCACCTCCTCCACCGCCACCCATCATCGCGGACATTTGATCGCCGCCTTCGCTTAGGGATAATTGAACGATATCAATATCTTCACGATTCAGCATTTTTTCTTCAATAGCTGTAATGTTTTCTAAAGTATCATCCATTAGCTCGCCGGCTTCAGGAGTGTAAGTCAAGTACATCACTTTTTCTTCTTCACTGCCCAGGAAACTAAAACCAATCAACGGCGTCAACGCTAAGCTTCCTGCTAATAGAGCAATAGAAATGATTGATGTAATAATTTTGTGGTTAAGCGTCCATCCAAGGATTCCTTTATACCAGTTTGATAATTTCCCAGTCTCTTTATGACTACTAGCAGTCTTTTCACTATATAACTTCTTCTTGAACAAGAAGTGGGATAATGCGGGAACGATCGTAATCGCTACAATCAATGAAGCGACAAGCGCAAACGTCATGGTTAATGCGAATGGCAAGAACAGCTCGCCGACCATTCCGCCTACGAAGATAAGTGGTGCGAAAACCGCCACCGTTACCAATGTTGAAGAAAGGATTGGTTTGAACATTTCAATTGTCGCTTCACGAACAAGTGCACGACCTGTCAATTTCTCATCTTTTAGATGTAATCGACGATATATATTTTCAACGACGACAATCGAGTCATCAATAACACGACCTATGGCGACCGTTATTGCTCCAAGCGTCATGATATTGAGCGTAATATCCATCCAGTTCAACACCATTAATGCCATGAAGATCGAAACTGGAATTGAGACGATCGAAATGATGGTTGATTTAAAATCACGCAAGAATAAAAGGATGATCAATACAGCTATCAATCCACCGAACAACGCCTTTTCAATCATTGTTGTAACCGATTTTTCAATCGGCGCACCTTGGTCAAGTGATACATCAATAACGAGACCATCGATACTTGCCTCTTCTTCTTCAATTAACTCTTTCACAGCGTTCACGACATCAACTGTATTAGCTTGTTGCCCTTTAACAATTTGAATTGCAATGGCTTCTTTACCATTTGTACGTGAAATCGATTGAACTTTCCCAACTTCTTCAATCTTAGCGATCTCGCTCAGTTTCACAAATGGTGAGGTATTTTTTTCCGAAGGAGTCAATGGAATTAGCATTTCCTTCAATTCATCGGCTGTCATGAACTTGCCGTCTACCGCTACGGCTTCTTCACCTGCTTCAAACTCATAAAGACCCAAAGAAACTGCAAGGTTACTAGCCTGAATCACTTGTTTAACAGAGTCTTCCGTTAAGCCAAGTTCATTCATTTTAGCTTCATCGTAAGAAAGTTGTACTTCATTAATATGCTGACCCGTAATTGTTGCAGAAGCTACTCCGTCAATCTTTTCGATTTTTGGAAGTATAATTTCTTCTACTGTTGACGTTAATTCAACAATATCTTCATTCGTACTGGCAATACTCAACGCAGCAACTGGCATCATGTTCATGCTGATTGCCGTAACTGTCGGCTCTTGTGCCCCTTCAGGTAAAGTTACTGCTTCTAGTGCAGATTTCAAAGCACGATTCGCTTCGTCCATATCTACACCATACTCATATTCCACTTGAAGATTTGCCATATTTGAATACGAATTTGAAAAGACGGATTTCACGCCTTCAAGATTTTCCACGACTTTTTCCAAAGGCATAGAAACTTCTTCCATTACCTTCTCTGGAGTTGCGCCAGGATATACGTCCATTACCATTAAGTAAGGAATCGAAATATCTGGTATTGTTTCCATGTTCATTCGTGTACCCGAATAAATACCTGTTACGGTGATGATAATGGTCAGTAACCATACTGCCAGTTTATTTTGAAGTACAAAATTAACTAAACCTTTCACGCTTACACCTACCCCTAATTGACTTTTCTATCTACTTTATTTATAATAATGACCAACTGGTCAATTGTCAACAATAGGAACTAGGAGCGATAAAAATAAAATGAATAAAAAACAACTAATTATGGAGAAATCATTGGAACTATTTGCAAAACAAGGTTTTGAAGCGACTTCCATTCAACAGATAACAGAATATTGCGGCATTTCAAAAGGGGCTTTTTACTTATCTTTTAAGTCTAAGGATGAATTGATAATAGCGTTGATCGACCACTTCATGATGCAATTTACCGCCGATGCTGACTACATAGTCAAAAACACAAAAGTTGACGAAAAACTGTTCTATGAATTTTATTTCTCAACGTTCAATTCCTTCCAAAAACACTCTAATTTCACCAAAGTGTTGATGAAAGAGCAAAGCCATTCATTGAATAAGGAGCTCATCGTTAAGATGCAAACCTATGACAAGTTGTTCGAGAAGTCGATTTTGTCGATGATTGAACGCGTATATGGCGAGGATGTCAAATTGATAAAATATGATCTTGTCTATTGCATTAAAGGCTTTATCAGTATCTATTCACAGTTATTTTTATTTCAGAAGTTACCGGTGGATTTAAATTTGCTATCCAGATCGCTAGTGGAAAAAACAAACTTACTTGCAAAACATACAACTATCCCATTCATTTCTCAGGATCTGATTCATTTGGGCACGCAACCAATGGATGAAGCCGTGACGAAAGAACAAATTCTCGACATCATGGAGCTGAAGATTGAGGAAATCGAAGAGTCTATCGAAAAAGAATCTTTAGTTCTGTTACAACAACACCTACTTGAACCCACTTTAAGTCTAGCTATTGTGAAAGGATTAGTAGAAAACATTCGAAATCATCCTCATTGCAAATGGATTTCTTATTTACTGCGTAGTTATTATGAATTTTAATAACTAAAACCTTTGGAATTCCACTTAAAAATCTATGTTATCGACATAAGAAAAAGACTTGTCACGAGACAAGTCTTTTTCGTTTTATCCTAATAAATCACCGAGTATATCCGTCATCGATTTTTTGCGTTTGTGTTTTGGAGGATATCCGTCTTTTGAATACTTAGAATCGTATCCTTTATCATAATCATTTCTTTTGTCACGATCATCGCTATATTGGCGATTTTCATTTCCGTATGACTGGCTATATGATTTTTGATCTTCTTTTAAACCTTGTGTAATCTTTTCCAGCTCTCCACGATCAAGCCAAACACCTTTACAATCTGGACAAACATCAATCATCACATTTTCTTTTTCGACTTCTCTCATTCGAACATTATCACATACTGGACAATTCAACTAAATCACTCCTTCTGTTTCAATGTACTTAGTTTCTTCTTTCATCATAACATGATGTTTAAAGAGTTGGCCTGACTCAACCATCGTGAAAAGCTTCTCAGATATTTCTTAGTATGTGTTTCCAATTCAATATCAACAGGATGCTACTAATAAACACGATGGTTGCCCCTACTGTGAAAATTAACATCGCGGAAGTACCAAGGAGTCCCGCTATAAACGACCCCGAAATTACACCTAATGAAAAACATGCGTAATAAATCCCAAAAGCTTTCCCTCGATTTTGAGCGTTTGTAACTTTCATTATGGTTGCGCTCGTAGAAGGAAACAATAATGCAAAGCCAATCCCATAAAAAGCCATAGCTATAAATAAAGCACTTGAAGAAGTTGCAAGGCCCAAGCCCAAAACAGATAAAGCAATGGTGAATAATCCACTAAACATCAACTTCCGATTATTGACCCGATCAAAAATCCGATTAGATGGCAGGATGAAGAAGAGAATAGCCACAACACCAAAAACACTTAAGAATATACCTGTCATTTCTTGCGCTAAATTTAGTTCTTCCACTTTCAAAGGCATAGCATAAGTAAGTAGCCCTTGCATAAGAAGCAATAGAAATATAGCCACATAAGCGAATTGAATATCAGGATTTTTGATAAATGTAAATCCCGCCTCTTCTTGTGTGTTTGATTTCTTCATTACCCGTGGCTTGGATTTAATCAAAACGAGAGAAATAAATCCAATTCCTATCAAGGCAACAGAAATGATATAGAATAGCCATTCAATACCAAATCTACTGCTAATGATGGCTCCCATGGCAGGACCAATAATCGCAGCTATTCCGATGGCGGCTCCAGAATGAGACATCTTTTTACCATTAGATTCTGAATCATCGTTTCGTCCTATCGCAGCAAAAGCGGCAGGTACGATAAACCCAGCAGCAAATCCATGGAAAAACCGTACAGTTAAAAGTTGAGCTGGACTACTAACATATGTATATAAGAAAACAAGAACACCAGCTAGAATCAAACTACTAGCCAATATACGCTTTGATCCAAACTTATCTACCCAAATTCCTGACAACACATTTCCTAACATATTGGAAAATGAATAGACAGCGATGACAGAGCCAACTATTATCGGAGTAGCACCCAAACTAGTAGCAAAAGGCGCAATTACGGGTAGCTGTGAAAACATATCGATAAATGCCACTACCAGTAAAATATACATAAATATCAAAGAGATTCCTTCTTTCTTAACAGAACAATTTCAGATAGTAGAATTTAAAAAATAGCTAAAAAATACGCGGATGGGCGGAAAGTACATTTGAATGGGCGAATACCAAGCATAGTTGAGCGGAAACACCCGTCAAATGGGCTGAAATCAAGTACAAATGGTCAGAAACCACATTCAATTGGTCGAAAAACTCAAATAGACGACTGCCCACATACAAATCATCGGAAAAAGCATCCTCTCACTAGCGAGAAGATGCTCAGGTCCTTACTTACAACATCAATCCGTGCAAGGCACCAAGTAACGTAAAGATAACTAGATGATCACCGACTGCAATCATGAATGATTGATTCGTCATCAAGCCAAACAATCTATTCTTTAAGTACACAAGAGTAATAACAAGACCTACCATAAAGCCTACGAGCATACCTGCTCCAATTCCTTCTGACCCTGTACCTTGTACAAATACCGCTATAATAAATGAACTAATAAATGCCACGATCACAGAAAAAACATACTTTATTGGTCCTTCCACTTCATTGTGCTTCTTCTCAGGATGTTTATCTCCCCCAAGTCTTATCGAGTAGTAAATGCCCCCATACACCATATACAACAAGCCACCAACGATAATGGCGATGATATTCAATTCATTCCAATTAAACATATGAATCTCCCATTTCCTGTTAGTTCGATTGGCGCTAACATTACACCTGTTTAAAACCTAATTTTTCATATAAATGTAAGGCATTCGAATTTTCTGCAGTTACATTGAGAATAATTTCATCATACCCCATGAGATATAGAGTATCCATGCACTTTCTAATTAACGCACTCGCCATTCCTTGATGCAGAAACTTTTTCCTTGTATAAATTTCCGTTATTAATGGTTTTTCGTCCCATAGATTGATGCAAATTACCGCAGCTGCTTCGTCGTTCATTTCAATCCAGTAAGAAGCTTCTGCAATAAACGGGCCATAACCATCATTTATTATTTTTTCTACCTCAAGAATGGCTTCTTCTACAGTTTCTTCTTGTTGATCGACTGTGCCTTCATAAGCTTCAAACATAGCTGCGGCTATTTTAGTGATGTCTTTTTGTGTAATGGCATTAAATTGATAGGTAGTTGAAATGAATTGTTTTTCAAGTTTACATGTCATTTTAATCCCATTATTCCCCACTGTCATCACCTTTTTCTCATTTAACATACTGGATCAGCGCTAAAATCCCATCCTTCTATTATTACTTACATACCAGGATTTCTCTTGAGAATATCCCTTTTTTTGCTACACATCTGTCTATTATGGTAAATCCAGCTTCTTTAATCATGTGATCGATATTATCAATCGTGACCACAACTAACTTCATTGAAAAAGGTCTTGCGCTCTTTAGAATTGAAAGTTGATCGTCTGGGGTGGCATGCGTGTAGAGATTGTATGGCATATCAATAATTGTCGCATCATAGTTCTCAGTCACTTCAGCGATTGGTCCAAGGTCTACATCTCCAATTAATCCAAAATGCGCAATATTTTCACGAGAACCCAACACGACTAATGGATTGATATCACGGCCTACTATGTCAATTCCCATTGAAAGTGCTTCAACTAATACCGTACCAATCCCACAACAAGGGTCAATTGCTTTGACTCCTTCAGGATTTGGGACTGCAATATTTGCTACTGCTCGAGCGACACGTGTACTAAGAGCAGTTGAATATTCACGAGGTTTTTTCAAATGACGTAACCATACTGCTTCACTTTTCACATATTTCCCGAAATACCAACGCCCATCAAACGGCACTAAGCCAAACGTGACGTCCGGTTGATGAACATCGGCCTCCCCTTCAATAATCAGGCCAATATCTCGTTCAATCGTACGTTTTTGTTGGTAGTCCACTTTTTCCGCGGATGCCAAATCATTAATTTTGACAAAAATCACTTTGAAAGTTGTGTTATTCATTTTAACTACTTCCACTTGTTTTAAAATATCTGATAGCTCATCGCCGTCAAATAAAACTTCAATTCGCTCTTTCATAAACGGACTCCTGCTTGGATTGATATTTATTGAGCTTTTGAGTATTTTTGTAGGGGTATACACTCCAAAAAATGAACGCATTTCTAGATGACATAAAGATTCTTCGTCCGGGGTATAAGCGTATGTATATATAAATTCACCTGTAGGAGCTAATTGATTCAAGTCATTCCCATCCTTTTTCACGCTCTTCATTTAATAATTGAGCTGCTACTTATTAGTATATCAATTGGCGAGTACTCATAACGTAAAAGCTGTGATTAATTTCTTCTGATGGAAGTCATGTAGCACAAATACTCAAATATCTCCCCTCACTTCATCTATCGATAACATAATACTATTTCAGTAAGACTTTATCGATAAATCATTTCAAAATAAATAAATTAATTTTCGAGACTATAAATTTAACTAAAACATGTTTGAAGATCGCCATTCAAATCCATACTGAAGAAAGTAGGACATCTTGAAAGGGGATCTAATCATGGAAAAAGACAATCAAAAGTCTTCAAATAACAACAAAAAGTCTAATACACAAACGTCTAAAACTGAAAAGCCCAGCACTGGCAATGGACGAGATGAATTTTCTCGTGAATTAACGGAAATAATTAATAGTAATATTCAACCAGAAGAAAACAAAAACAAGCCAAATTACCGACGTTATAAATAAAAGCGCTTCACATTTATCTGCAAAAAGAAGAAGAAGGGTACCCTCAACGGTTCCTTCTTCTTCTTTTTCTATATTTACAGTATTCACCCATGCAGAGATTTGAGATGTACAATATTCAAATGTAGTCTTCGCTCATTTCCTGTTATCAATTCCACAAATTATTTTCCACGTTTGTTAGTAAACCTAATGGGTGGTTTCTCGCTTCCTCGTACCCTTACGTTCTTTTCTTGTAAAATTCTTCTCTTAGGTTTTTGCTTTCGCACCTTTTCTTCTTCTGTGAGGGAAGGTGTTGCTTGTTCAATTATTTGTATTTCCTCTTTAATTGTATTGGCAGGTTCAGATTGTATTGTAGTTGCTTGTTCTTTTGCTTGTTTCTTTGATTTATTCCTTCTTCTTCTGTTCACATTCGTGCGATTTGACGTTGCTAATTGACCAGCACTTAGTCTTTCAACGACAGATGTAGTTTGTTCTTCTGCAGTAGGTTCATTTGTGGTTTCTTCAGTTGTACTTTGTTCAGTTGTTTGTTCACTTTCTTGATCTTCTGTTTTAGTTGGATTTACGCTGAAATTTTCTACGTGGAATGCCGATATTCTAAAAACCTCATTATTAACTACTAATACTAAGTGGTCTTCATTTGCCTCTACCAACATACCTTCGATACTTTCCGGACCTTTTCTGTTGATTTTCACCAAAGAATATTTAAGGTTTGAAAGTATGTCATTCGTTGTATTTGCAGCAATCTGACTATACATTTCAGTAAAATCATTCAACTCTTCTACAGTTTCTTCTTCTGAAATTGCAGAACTTCCATCTTTTACATTTACCACTTCCTCAGCTTCAATAGTAGCTACCGGAAGTGCATGGCTTAAGCTAGTAACGTAATGCTCTTTGTAGAATATTAGTCCATCGGCTTCTGTTGAAAGCACTAAGAAGTCCGCTCTTACATCTAACAGGATGCCATGTTTAGATTCTGGACCTTTGCCATTAATTCGGACTGTTTGATCCTTAAAGTTGACTGCTAGTTCATTAAACGTATTTGCTTTAAATAAATTGTTAGCGTCATATACTTTTAAAACAGAATTAAATCGTATTTGAGAATTTTCACGAATACTTTTAATATGCTCTGTTTTGTAATAAATAATCTCACCGTCTTCTTTTTGTAACGTTAAATAATCTGAATTGACATTCAATAAAACCCCTATATTTGAATCAGGTCCACCCTTGTAAACTTGAACAGCCCTTCCAATTAAAGAAGACAAATACTCATCTTTCATACTGTTTTCACCTTTCTTCTTATATCATTATTTCTCAATCGATTAGAATGCCAGCTTATTTTGAACAAGGAAAATTATTTTGTTCAGTATGGTTATCTATATGTCTCTCAAATGATAAATGCATAGGTAATAAATCAATTTTATTAATATGAATTTGTCCTTATCAAGGTAATTAATATTGGCAATGGAGGAAATCCAAATTATTACTGATAACGATACATGGTAGGTTAAAGTGGAGAAACTACAGTTTTTATACCAACTTAAATTAATACCTGTGCTATTAGATGACAGATAAAGAAAATAACGTCGTACAACAACATTTTGATGTGTTACAAGGGATGGAACAGGATCTTGCAGGAAGAACATTACATATGGATTCATTTGGATTTGGCATTATTATTTTGGAAGTCCATTCAGAAGAAAAACGGTTGCGTAATTGGAAAACAATCCAGTAGTTAAAGAAAGCATTTTGACAGCAACAATATTCCCTTATCGAGTTGCATTATTAAGAAAATAAAATGAAATATATTCCTCAGTATTCGTTACATGAAAGTACCTTTTTAAAGCCATACTTTTTAAGAACAAATACTTTGGAGAGAAGGCGAACATATGGGAAACAATCACAATTCATCAAGTAACAACAATAATTCATCAAGCAAAAACAAAAATTCATCACCACAAACATCAAAAGCGATGAAAACAACTCCTGGAAAAGCAAGAGAAGAGTTTTCTCGTGAATTCACAGACTTAATCAATAAAAATGTAAATGGGAAAAATACAAACGAACGAAACAAAAACAAAAATAACAAGTAGTTACCCATTGGAGTGAAAACTTTGAGCCTAAATCGTGAAAAAGAACTCTTTTCCGACCCTAGCAACATTATTGTCAGTGTAAACGGAGTTCAAGTATGGCTTGATAACAAATTTGAAGATGAAACTTTAAATGAACAACGACCTCATCAATCATTTGAAGAAGTACTAAAACCGACTTCAAAAAAACAAGGAAAAGATTTGCAATAGAAAACAGCCACCTTTTTCGTAGGTGGCTGTTTTTTTACAATGGGTACTCAAGCTGCAAATCCAACGGTTCTTTATTCAAAATTTGCGGGTTTATTTCGAGCGCTAACGTACAACCCATCTGCTTATAGAAGTGTTGCGTTTCAACAGCAGGATGGGCCGCTATGTACAATTTTTCAGCACCCAACTGTTTGGCTTTTTCACAACAAATTTCAAATAACCTTTTTCCAATCCCGCTTCCTCGTAATTCTTTGGAAACGTGAATATAGGGAAGCTCGACATATTCTTTGCGCGTGCCAAATCTGTTACTTTCCACGTTTGCGAAAGCTATAAGCTCCATCTGTTGATAAACCCCTATAACGATACCTCCAGCCTGCTTACCGGTACGCAAAGCATGCACAACTGACAATTTCTCTTCGTGATCCCAGTCGTCGATAAATGAATCTAATTTCATCATCAATTGGTCTTGAGTTTTCACTAAAACTTGGTGTGTTTCTTGATGGCGATTGAAAGAAGAAAGAAAATCATCTTGTAGTTCTCCTATTGATAATTCTTTGTATTGGAACAACTATTTTCATCCTTTTACACCAGTTTAACAAAAAATCAATTTACGGGTATGACTCCTTTATTTCAAAAAACCTGAAATCACTTCGCTTAACGGTTTAAATATAAACGTAATGTAGTCTAATGGATTGGCAATAGAGTTTCTTACGGTAAAAAATATACTTAATGCTACTCCGAAAAGGAGAAGTATACTAAAAACAAGAAGTTCTTTTTTTTGTTGTTTTTTCAAAAGGGGCGGAACTTCAAAAAGGCAAATTGCACCTGCAACGAGAAGAATCCCTAGACTTTTTATCATGATCCATTATTCCTTTTCTTTTATTTTAACCGGATTAACAATTACACCAAACTGAGTAATTTTCGCATCTACTTTAATATTCACTTGTAATTCGGAAAATTCTTGGTCCCAATTTGGTTCAAGTTTTTTCCAGACTTTAGCGTCAGCTCGATGAACAGCTTCCCCAAACCCAAAAATATCTGCATTAAAATCTTTTTGTAAAGTGGTGATAGACTTCTGCATTTTCTCTTTCACTTTTTCTGAATAGAGCTTTTCTAACATAGTGATGTTTTCAACTTTCATTAAATCTAACTGACAATCTACTTCTGCAATATTTCCTTCTGTTTTAATTTTCACCTCAACTTCGGGAGTTCCGTTAATAATCTTGGCTTTTATCTTTGAATGTGCTCTAATCAGTTCAATTGCTATCGTTCCTCCCTCCGGGCAAGATAGAGTCGTAACCGAACTTTTCACCTGGTTTGTAACCTTGTTATAGCCAATGCTCTCTTCCTCTGTTAACCATCCCACAAGTTTATCTTCTTTAAAGACACCTAAGTCCAACAAGCGTAATCTTGCTCCTGGGGTAATCGTTTCCACATTTTTTTTGCTTGAGCCTAATTCCTCATCTCCAATTACTTCGATACCCGTTACAACGGCTTCCTTTCCCCCACTTCCAATATCTGAAATCAAATCATTTATGTGGATGCCTCTAGTAGAAGACCATGTTTCTTGTGCCACATTTAACATGTTAAACATGCTGTTGGCAGGAATGGTTTCAATCGCTGTTGATACATTTAATATTTCCTGAGCCGTCATTTCTTTGGCAACTACAACATAGAAATCAGATCTCATTTCCCAATTTCTCGAAAAATAATCTACTATTTCTCCAATTCCTTTTTCTGCTACAGTATCACTTATCACTAACATACGAAGATGTCCTGGATAAATTTCTCTAGGCACAATCTTTGCCAACTTTCGAATGGCCTCAAAGATCGTTTCCCCCTCTGCTCGAAATTGAGTTATCGGTGAATTACCTGTATTCCCTTTAATGGATACCTCTAAAGGGACAACGACTTGTGCTGTCACTAGGTATCCAACATCTGATTCGTCTACCCCTATTGCCATTGTAATCGCAAGCTCGTCTAATTCCCTTTTATCCCAACACCCAGTAAGAACTAAACTGGAAATTATTAGTATCATCATTCTTTTTTTCATAAACACCTTCTTCTTCCGTCGATTAATTTTTATTTGGCTCTGGCTTCGCAGACTCAGGAGCTTGCTGTTTGACCACATTTTGTTGACTTATTAAACGAGGACGCGTAAACATTTTCCATGCTGGAAAGCGAAATAACGTATCCTTTTGATCGGCAAGGTAAAAAGGAGCTAATGGAGACATGTATGGAACTCCAAAGGAACGCAAACTACATAAATGAAGGATCATAACTATTAACCCCACAATAATTCCAAATAATCCAAACGAAGCTGCGAGTCCAATAAAAATAAAACGCAATATCCTAACTGCAATAGAGATATCGTATAAAGGAGATACATAACTGCAAATGGCTGTTATAGATACTATAATGACTGTTGCGGCTGTAATCATTCCCGCTTCCACTGATGCCGATCCTAAAACGAAAGCACCGACGATTGACATCGTGGGACCAATAGATCTTGGCATTCTTAGACCCGCTTCTCGCAGAATTTCAAAGGTAATCTCCACAAGTATTGTTTCAACAAATGCTGGAAATGGTACACCTTCCCGCTGATGTGCTAAATTCATCAAAAGTGCAGTCGGAATCATTTCTTGGTGATAGGTAGTCAGCGCAATAAAAATGGCTGGCGCGAGTAAAGCAATTCCGTAGGCTACAAAACGTAAAAATCTAACTAAACTTGCGATATATGCACGTTGATAATAATCTTCTGGCGATTGAAAGAATTGAATAAATAATGAAGGAACAATTAGAACAAAGGGAGTTCCATCTACCAAGATGGCTATGCGCCCATCTAAAAGTGCCGCTGCTACAGCATCTGGACGTTCTGTATTAATAATAGTCGGAAATGGTGAATAGACAGAATCCTCAATTAATTCCTCAATATTGCCACTCTCAAATATTCCATCGATATTAATGCGATCTAAACGTTCGTGAACTTCTTTCACTAATTTTTCATTTACAATGCCATTTATATACATGACTGCCACGTTCGTATTCGTGTGTTTACCAATTATTTTTGTTTCCACCCAAAGATTAGGGTCTTTAATTTTTCTTCGAACTAAGGCTGTATTGATCCGTACGTTCTCAGAGAACCCTTCACGAGGTCCTCTAACAACCGTTTGGGAACTAGGCTCAGTAACGCCTCTCTCCTCCCAATGCTTATTACTAATGATAATACCCTGGGTATATCCTTCAACCAAAAGAATGGTTTCTCCTGATAAAAGAGAAGCATATAACATGTTGAAATCTGTAAGATTCCGAACGTCTCCTACAAATATGGAAAAATTTAATTCATCCATGATATTTTGTTCAGTTTCTTTTTTTTGATTGACGCTGTTCACTTGAATATCGAGCTCTAGCAATTGCTTTATAACCCTTTCCAAGGATTCCGTGTCCGTTAGACCATCTGTGTAAATGGCACCTGCTTGGATGGATTTATATTTCCCTATTCGAAACTCCCGGAACACGATATCCGTGCTATTTCCTAAATCTTCTTTAATTTTTTGCAAATTTTCTTTAAGGCTTATTTTTAATGCATTTTCCGGTTGCAACAAGGATGGTGGTGTAATTGAGGCAGAATAAGCAGACTCCGTCTTTTTATTTTTCTTATTAAAAAATCCCATGATACACCTTCATTTACATTAGATTTTTAATTTTTAATGACTATGCTTTAGGCACACGTTTTTTAGTAAACGAACTAATAAGAAACAATAGTAAAGGAATAATGAGTCCATATACCAAAGCAAGAAATGGCCAAGTAGCACTAATAAATGTTAAAAAATAAGCTGTATTTGGATAGGCCACAAGGGATAGGACAAGCATAATAATAGCTAACGGGAAAATGACAACACGATAATCTTTTAGCTTTAATATGTGAGCAAGACAAAAAGCGGATGCATAAAAGCTCAGTGACATCTTTATAAAAATGGTGATGAACCATATAAACGATGCAATTGCTTCAACACGTTGAATAAAATTCCCTATATTTATTTGTTTAGCTAACGTATAAGACGGATAGGTTTCTCGAGATGTTAATTCCGTACCAAGAACGAGAATTGTAATGATGGAAATAAGGAATAATACAGTTCCACCAATTAAATAGCCCGTTAAAAAGCCCATTTTTCCTCCTTGTTTTCGATTGATTGCAGGAATTATCATTAAAAATACGACCAGTTCTAATATCGGAGAGCCGACAAAGGGTATGGAAGCTCTTATTATGGGTTTTATGCCTTCCCCCATTATTGGTTGTATATTTTTAAATTCAATTTGTGGAACAATAGCAAACAAGAGAACTAATATTAGTGCTATCACCCATGGAAAGAAAAATTCCGCACTACGAGAGAACGTTTCTAATCCCAACCGGATTGACATTATAACCACCAGTAAAAAAACAAAATGGGTTACTGCAATTGGTGTATGTGGTAATTGATACGTATTCAAAAAGTCTCCAATATTTCGTAAGACCAGTGCAGAAAGAAGGAAAAAGAAAGCGAAATATAGGATAGAAACAATCTTTCCTAGCCATTTCCCTAGAATGATTTCGCTATATTCTGGCAACGTCATCGTAGAGTAGCGGTTACCTAAAACCATGTACAAAAATACTAGTGCTACTCCTACTGCAATTGCTAGTAAAGCAGCAATCCACGCATCTTGTTTAGCTTCCGCAGCTAATCCGGATGGCAATATTAAGATAGAGCTCCCCACAGTAAACATCATTACTAAAATGGCAAATTGATTTCTTGTTATTTTTTCCTTCTGTAGCATGTTAAAAATCCCCTTAAAAGGAACTATGATTTTCTTATTATTGACCTTTAATCAACAAACTAACCTCTCACATTTTTAAATAGAGAAAAAAATGGATATCCATCAAGATGGATGTCCTTAACAAATCAGCTTTTGGTTTTGGGTATCTTTAGAGTGACGATTGGATGCTATGAGCGGTTTTTTGTTGTCTATCAGCGGTTTCCTGTCGTCTATCGGCGCAAATGACGTGGCTATCGGCGAATCTTTGTCGTCTATCAGCGGTTTCACAAAAAAAGGGACATCCAGCTTGATGGAGGTCCTTAACAAATCAGCTTTTGGTTTTGGGTATCTTTAGAGTGACGAATGGATGCTATGAGCGGTTTTTTGTCGACTATCAGCGCTTTTTTGTTGTCTATCGGCGCATCTCTGTCGTCTATCAGCGATTCCACAAAAATAGGGACCTCCATCAAGATGGAGGTCCTTAACAAATCAGCTTTTGGTTTTGGGTATCCTTAGAGTGACGATTGGATACTATGAGCGGTTTTTTGTCGTCTATCAGCGGTTTTGTCACATGATCTCTATATACAGAAACTCCCCATTATTGTTGTTGACTATGCGGAACGTGATGCTCACGAAAATAAACGATAAAAAGCGATAAAACCCCTTGATAGGTTTTATCGCTACTATACAAAAAATGGAGTGCGGTGAATTTACACCCAAGCACTCCATTTATAACAATTTTTCGATTATATAAACATTCCTGCAATAGCGGCACTTAATAAAGATGCTAACATCCCTGCAGCTACTGCGCGTAAGCCTAATTTCGCAATATCCCCACGGCGACTTGGCGCAAGTGCACCTAATCCGCCAAGAAGAATGGCCATCGAGCTTAAGTTGGCGAAACCACATAATGCAAAACTTACTACAATAACAGTTTTAGGAGACAAGTTTGCAATTTCTGGAGCAAATGCAGAATACGCAACGAATTCATTTAAAACTAGTTTTTGACCGATGAAACTACCTGCTGTTACTGCCTCAGACCAAGGTACTCCAATAGCAAAAGCAAGAGGTGCGAACACGTAACCAAGAATTTGTTCGAGCGATAGAGATTCAAATCCAAACCATCCACCGATCCCACCTAAAATCCCGTTAACCATCGCAATTAATGCTATGAACGCCAATAACATAGCACCAACATTTAATGCTAATTTTAATCCATCGCTAGCACCACGGGCAGCTGCGTCAATCACATTTACTGAATCTTGATCTTTTTCCATCTCGAAATCTTCATTATCTGGTACTTCCGTTTCTGGAATCATTAATTTCGCTAATACTAAACCAGCAGGAGCAGCCATAAAGCTTGCTGCAAGCAAATATTCAAGTGGGACACCAAGAAGTGCATATCCAACTAGAACGGACCCTGCGACAGATGCTAGTCCACCTGTCATGACTGCGAATAGCTCCGACTTCGTCATTTTCGCAACGAACGGGCGAATAATAAGAGGCGCTTCGGTTTGACCGACAAAGATATTCGCTGCTGCTGAAATTGATTCAGCTTTACTCGTTCCTAGCAACTTCGATAAGCCGCCACCAATAAACTTAATTAATACTTGCATAATTCCTAAGTAATATAAAACTGAAATTAAAGATGAGAAGAAAATGATGACGGTCAAAACTTGGAAAGCAAAGACAAAGCCAAAATTCTTAACATCTGCAGCTGGTCCAAAAAGGAAGGTCACTCCCTCGCTTGCATAACCAATTACATTTTGTACAGCTTCAGAAAATTTAACTAATATATTTTTACCAAATTCCCATTTCAACACAATAAATGCAAAAATGATTTGAATCGTTAGACCACCTAATATTGTTCGATAATTTATCGATTTCTTTGCGCTTGATAATAAGAAAGCGATCGCTAATACGACCAGAATACCGCCGATTCCCCAAATTATATTCACCTATGTCACCTCATATATAGTTTTTGATAAGATTTGTAAAGAAAACGCTTACTTAATGTTTATATTCGTTGCGAGTTGTCTGACGACAGACAACTATCGGAATCGTATCAAATCCAATCAAATAAGTAGATGGATATTGTTTCAAATCCAGCTCCAATTATGTAAATGTGAAGAATTTCAAAACATCAAAGACCGTTCTCACAGTTGGGGTAGGATGATTCTAAAATTATTTTTAATACAACAATTTAATAGAGGAATCTTTTTTTATATTCATAAAAAGAAACTGTCGTGGGAATACTTTATCTAGTTATTCGAAATGGGAGGATTCTAAATATGACTACTATAGAAAATTCATTGTCTATTTTCGCCTTAGGAGGCGTAAATGAAATTGGCAAAAACATGTATGTGTTAGAAGTTGAAAACGATATCGTGGTGATTGACTGTGGCTCGAAATTTCCAGATGAGAGTTTACTCGGAATTGATTTGATAATCCAAGATATTTCATACTTAAAGGAAAACCAAGAGAAGATTCGGGGCTTAGTTGTTACACATGGACATGAAGATCATATTGGAGGCATCCCTTACCTACTTAAACAATTGAATATGCCTGTTTATGCAACAAGATTAACGATGGGACTAATTGAAATTAAGTTAAAAGAACATCGAATCCTCAGAGAGACCGAAATACATTTAATTGACTCCAAATCAGTCCTTACCTTTAACTCAATGAAGTGTACGTTTTTCAAAACCAATCATAGTATTCCGGATTGCCTAGGTATTGCCTTCGAAACACCTGAAGGAATTATCGTACATACGGGTGACTTCAAGTTTGATTTAACTCCAGTAAATGATGAATACGCAGATATTCATCAGATGGCGGAAATCGGCAAAAATGGAGTTCTCGTTTTATTATCAGAAAGTACCAATGCGGAACGTCCAGGTTCTACACCATCCGAAAGTCTTGTGGGCGGACATATCGAAGATGCATTCCGCAAAGCAAATCGTAAAGTATTTATCTCAACCTTCGCTTCGAATGTACATCGCGTCCAACAAGTTGTAGACGCTGCGCAAAAGACCAATCGTAAGCTTGCTTTACTCGGCAGAAGTATGGTCAATGTCGTATCGGTTGCTATGGAACAAGGTTATTTGAATGTTCCTGAAGGCATGCTAATCGAGGCACACGAGATAGGCGGAATGGATCCAGAACGAGTGGCTATACTTTGCACAGGAAGCCAAGGTGAACCAATGGCCGCTTTATCTCGTTTATCAAGCTCCAACTATCGTCATGCAAGCATTCTCCCTGAAGATACTGTCATATTTGCTTCTTCTCCGATACCTGGAAATGAACGCAATGTATCTAAAGTTATCGATAATTTATATCTACTAGGTGCTAAAGTGATTTACGGTTCGGGTAGTGCGACCGGAATGCATGTTTCTGGACATGCTCAACAGGAAGAATTGAAACTCATGCTGACTTTAATGAAACCCAAATACTTTATCCCCATTCACGGGGAATACAGAATGCTTCATCAACATCGTCAATTAGCAGAATCCGTTGGAATAGAGAGAGAAAACATCTTTATTATTAACAACGGAGATGTTGTAGATGTGAACAACTCGCTTGCTCGTCAAACAAGGAAAATTCCTTCTGGAAACATATTCGTAGATGGTTTAGGGATTGGTGACGTCGGAAACATGGTATTACGAGATCGTAAGTTGCTCTCTGAAGATGGGATGATTGTTATCGTTATTACCCTTAGTAAATCGGATGGTGAAATTATCACTGGACCAGACACCATCTCTCGAGGATTCGTTTATGCCCGTGATTCTGAAGAATTAATGAATGAAATCAATCAGTTAGTTATTACCACCGTTAACACAACAAGATCTTCAAGTGGTAATCAACGCAGTGTGTTAAAACAAAGTGTAAAAGCAACTCTTGGCAAATTTTTATACACTAAAACGAAAAAAAGACCGATGATTTTGCCCATTATTATTGAAGTTTAACAACTAAAACCCACCACGATATGATATCGTGATGGGTTTTAGTTTTGGTAAATATTTGGTCCGAGTGGATTGAAAAAAACCGACCAAAGTTAGGGTGAAGCCTAATTAAAGTCACGATCACTATAAAACCCCTCGAAAGTACCTCACATTTTGCTCGTCAAATGTATCAAGTTCAAGCACGTTATATTGTGCTGATTTAGTCAAGTCTCGATATATTGATGTTTAGTCACGATATACTGCTAGCAAGTCATGATATAACACTTACTAGTCACGATATCTTGATGTTTAGTCACGATATACGTCATTTTAGTCACGATAAAACCTCGACACCTTCATTAAACATCACGATGATAATAAATCGTTTGGATTGAATCCCGCAGAAATTTGTCCCTTGCTGCTCCTTTAACTTTTCCGACGAATTCCGGTCGCACGAGATGAAATAGCTGTTGTTCAACTTCAAAGAAGTGCTTTATTGCACTCAACACTTGTTGATCCCATTCTTCATAGTAGGTAAGAAGATCGTCAGGGTAAACTATCCTTCTCTCCGTTCCTTCTTCTGTAATACACTCAAAAGGTTCATCAATATTTAACGTGCCATAGTCATCTGTTAACTGTTCTCCTGGGTAAATGTCTCGAATTGCAATCTCGAATTCATAAGCTGTTCCCATGCAATTCGCATGAAAACTGTGGTTCACATATCTACCTAGATCCCAACATAAAACAAATTTACCATCTTGGTTACGATAAGCATATTTTTTTATGATCTCGCCTTTATATTTATCAACGGTATCCAGATAATTTGGTTCTAGAATTTGATCAAGTTCATCTAAAGCCCATGTAATGGTTCCTTTGGGGATGAATTGAGTCGCAAATACACCAAAACCCATTTGCTCATTTATATAACGCAGTTCCGTATGCGGATGTATCATGTCTGAGTATTCCCCTTTACAAAGTTGGTATTAAGAATATTCTATGCAGTTGGGGAACGACTTGTTGAAACATCTATGACGCCGTAACCTTCTTTTTGTAACCCTATAGACGCAACTTATGGTGGTACATTTCGTCTAAAATTCAACACATTTTTTTAAATTTTATTACAAAACCAAGAAATACGGGGTCATACTGACATGAAAAATCTTCTTCAATTTGCCTATTTACAAGCGCTCTCCTGTTTTTTTCCACTCATTATTTTTGCTGCTCTTGCTTTAACTAAATTTGTCGATCTTCCGTTTCTACCGCGTTATGACTTTATTTTACTCATTTGCATCGGTGCTCAAATTTTCATGCTCGCTTCCAAATTAGAAACGATTGATGAGTTCAAAGTTATCTGTCTGTTTCACGTCATTGGTCTAGCTCTTGAACTTTTTAAAGTTTATATGGGGTCTTGGTCTTATCCAGAGGAAGCGTTTAGTAAATTTATTGGCGTTCCCCTTTATAGTGGCTTTATGTATGCAAGTGTGGCGAGCTATATTTGCCAAAGTTGGCGCCGTTTAGATTTACAAATCTATGATTGGCCTAAGCCATTCTTCGCCATCAGTATCAGCATTCTAATCTATTTAAATTTCTTTACTCACCACTATCTATTCGATGCACGGTGGGTGTTAAAAGGTTTGTTGTTTTTCATTTTTTTCAAAACAATTGTCACTTATCAATTGAATGGAACACGTTATAAAATGCCGATAATTCTTTCATTCCTGTTGATTGGATTCTTTATTTGGATTGCCGAAAATATTACGACGTTCTTCGGTGCATGGCAATACCCAGATCAAGAAACTACATGGTCTCTCGTTCATTTAGGGAAAATTAGTTCCTGGTTTCTACTCGTCATTATTAGCATTATTATCGTTGCCCAGTTGAAGAGAGTGAAAAGTCTCTCGAGATAGTTAAGAAAATGTAAATCTAAAAAGAACACCTCCAGGAAAATTTATCTTCCTGGAGGTGTTTTTGTCATTCATCAAATTCTATTTGGATTTCCCACTAATTGTTGTAGAGCTTTCCCAATCGAATCAAACGTAAAGTGGAACCCTTCTTTTTCTAAGCGCTCAGGAAGAACCCAGCGGCTTTTCAATATCAATTCTGTTTCAGTTCGCATAAATACAGCACCAAATTCTAGTATCCATTTAGGTGAAGGCAGACCAAACTTTCGATTCATGGTGTTTCTCAGTGTTTCCATAAACTCACGATTCGTGATTGGTTGAGGAGCTGAACAATTGAATACCCCACTTAAATTTTTGTTGTCTTGAAGGAACAAAATAATTTGGTACAGATCTTCAATATGAATCCAGCTAAACATTTGTTTACCTGAACCTTGAAAACCTCCGAGTCCAAAGCGTACTAAGTTGATGTAAGGCTCCATCGCACCACCATCTGCACCGAGCACGATGGCAATTCGCAAAGCAACCTGCCTTGTTTGAGGCAATTTAAAATCAAAGAGGGACTGCTCCCAGACTTTCGCTACATCTACAGAGAAACCTGAGCCAATTTCTCCACTCGCTTCGGTCATCGGTCGGTCTTCCGCATGCCTATAAATCGTGGCTGTACTTGAATTGATCCATAATGGCGGAGGATTTTTACATGCTAATAGTGCAATTCCTAGGATTTTAGTTGTCTCTGTTCTGGACTGAAAAATCTCTTCCTTATTTTTGTCGGTATAGCGACAGTTTACTGATTTTCCGGCTAGATTAATGACCATCTCCGCTTGATCCAAAGCAGCTATGATCATAGCCTGATTTGACCACGAGATATGTTGTGGTTGCCTTGAAATGATTTTCACTTTATATCCTAAATCCACAAATTTTCTCTCTAAGTATTGTCCAATAAAACCCGTTCCGCCAGCAATGACGATTTTCTTTTTCATATCTTTCACCCGTTTCTTGTGCGTTGTACTTAACAAGACGATGTTAATCAACTATTGGATGCAATTCCTTCCTTCCTCTTTTCGTAAAACTCTTCATACTGGAAATTCTTCGGCACTTTTAATTCAAAAAGCACATACATCGAAACTGGCTTTTCTATTGTATAGAGAAGACTTTAAAGGTTTTATAAAAATGTTAATAAAATCTAATACATGTAAAAAGTAGGAAAAATAAAAAAATACACTTGTTCAAATAGACTAGTATATTTTCCTTAAATTAGGTGTTCAAGCACATTGTATCGTCTTAGTTTTTAGAATATTCTATTAATATTAAAAACTTTAGGAGGTTACGAGTTGAACAAGTTTTGGAAATCTAGTATTACATCTGCTTTATTTGTAGGAACTTTAATTACTGGTATGTCCGGTGGCCTTGCAAATCCGATTTCTGAAGTTCCTCTTCACCAAAAAGTCTCTCATAGTTCACATTTTGCAGGAACGATTGACCTTTCTATTGTGAACGATGAAAAATTAATTGAAGCATTAATTAAGCGTGGTGTCATTCCAGCAAATGCATCGGAAGCGCAAAAACAAAAAGGCTTACAAAACTATTTAGCTCTTAAAGGGAAAGACGATTCCAAATTAAAAGCAAGTAATGATCCCTTAGCCAAGCAAGTGAAACAAGCGGATGCGAACAAACAAAAACAAGCGAAAGAATATAATGATGGTCTTTTGAAAGGTGATGGCAAGAAAAGTGGGCACCTAAAAACACAACCGGATCCTGTTGAAGAAGGAGCTTCACCAGGTGTCGTCAAACAAGGAAAACTATTAACTTTGATGGTAGAATACTCGGACTACGAACATAACAATATCCAACCTGATGAAACAGATAACTACTACGAAGATTACAACACGAAGCATTTCGAAGATATGATTTTCGGTGATGATGGAGTAGAAGGTCCCAATGGGGAAAACTTTGTTTCTCAGAAACAATTCTACGAAGAACAATCTGGTGGTACTTATACGATTGAAGGACAAGCTTATGGGTGGTTAAAACTTCCCGGCACTGCTGCATTTTATGGAGCTGACCGAGCATCTGGAGGTCACGATAATGTTGCACCCGGTGGATCTAAAATATTAGTAAAAGATGCATATTATGCTGCACGTGCTGCAGGAATTCCATTAGAAGAATATGATTTAGAAGATTCACATGATTTTGACGGAGACGGAAACTATTGGGAACCTGATGGCTTCGTAGACCATCTTCAAATCATCCATTCAGGAATGGGGCAAGAAGCTGGTGGTGGTTCATTAGGTGATGACTCAGTATGGTCACATCGTTCTGCAGCACCAGTTGACGAAGATGGATATTTTGTAGGTAAAACTGGATTCTACGATTACACAGTTATGCCAGAAGATGGAGCAACTGGTGTATTCGCGCACGAGTATGGTCATGATTTAGGATTACCTGATGAATACGACACAGTATATTCTGGAACGGGTGAAGCAGTTGCATACTGGTCAGTTATGGCGAGTGGTTCTTGGGCTGGTAAAGTTCCAGGTACAGAACCGACTGGATTCTCTCCTTGGGCTAAACAATACTTCCAAGCAACTTTAGGTGGTGAATGGTTTGAGCCAGCCGTTGTAAACTGGGAAGATGTTTCTAAGAAAGGTACACATTTATTATTAGATCAAGCGAATTCTCCACTTGGTAAAAATAATCAAGCTGTGCGAATTAACTTACCGGGAAAAGAAACATTTGTGAATACACCTAAAACAGGAAGCTACGAATTTTGGGGTGGTCAACAAGATGAAATTGATACAAACATGGTAACAAATGTTGATTTGACTGGAAAATCTTCTGCTGAATTAACTTTCGATTCATGGTATCAAATTGAACATCAATGGGATTATGCGTTCGTGCAAGTTTCCACAGATGATGGTTCATCTTGGACTTCACTTGGCAATGAAAACACAACAAGTGACGCAGTGCCTGAAGCCTATCCAAGTATCTTAAATTCAATGCCTGGTCTAACAGGTGATTCTAATGGTTGGACTGAACAATCATTCGATTTGAGTGAGTATGCAGGACAAAACATTAAACTTCGTTTACGTTATGCAACGGATTGGGGTACTTCTGAACTAGGATTCTTTGCTGATAATGTGAAAGTAGTAGCTGATGGACAAACAATCGTAGAAGATGGTGCTGAAACAGAACCTACTTCTTTTACTTTGAATGGTTTTGAGCGTTTTAATGGGTACAAATTGATGAACCATTACTATTTGCTAGAATGGAGAAATCATGAAGGTGTAGATGCAGGTTTAGGTCATATCGCTCGTGGGGAATCGTTGATGAGCTATGACGGTGGTTTAGTTGTGTGGTATGCGGATGATAGCTATACCGATAACTGGACTGGTAATCACCCAGGTGATGGTTTCTTAGGAGTTGTTGATGCACACGCAAATTCTGATTTGCAATGGAATATCTTAAACGGCAAACCAGTACAAGCAAGTACTCGCTACCATTTAGCAGATGCAGCGTTCGGTTTGGACAAAACTTCTGGATTAAATTTGATTTATCCAACACAAACGTTGAACTATGCAAGCCAACAAGGTGTTCGTTTGTTCGATGACTCGAACTCGTACAGTAATACATTCATGCCGGATGCAGGTCGTAATTTGCAATCATATGGTCTGAAAACAACTGTAAATGGTCAAGCTGCAGATAAGTCTGTAGGATCAATCGTCATTTACAAATAAGCATGAATCCCAGTAGCATAATCGCTACTGGGATTTTTCTTTCCATTCCTACTTCCCTTTTTTTATGACCAAATCAGCCTGTTCTTTTGGACTCACAGTGCTTAAATAAAAGTCTTCTGCTTTCCAGTAGCGGTTTGTAAACTTCGAGAGATTTTCTTGGGCCTCTTCACTTTCACGAACAAATCTTTTACTTCTAGGGCAATCCAAGTACACGACTCTATCAAAGAAACGTCTCCATTCTTTTCGCTGAAGAAAAACTCCTTCAATTACAATCACACCATGCACGGGAAGTTGAATAGTTTTCAACATAGCTGTGTCTGATTCTACATCATAGAAAGGTAAATTTAGTTCACCTGATATTTTTAGGTTTCCAAATAAATTGTTGGTTAACCATTCAACATCCCATTGCAAATAATAATATTCAACCCACTCTTCATGACCTGTATGGTATCGTTTTTCACGCTCCACAATATGGTCATCTATATGAATTATTTGATATGGAATATTTTTTTCTTTTAAAATTTTACAAAGCTTTTGGGATAGCGTTGTTTTGCCAGAACGGCTTAAACCATCCAGTCCTAATATAAACCAGTCATTAATGTCATTAGATGAAATGAAATTTAACAAAGCTTCAATATGTTTCTCCAAGTGATTTGCCCCCTTATTTACAATTTTACGTTAATAATACATCTAGTCGCAAATGCACTTTTCATTTATTTATCTATAGTATTCTTTAACATAACTTAACTATTTAAAGGAATTTATATAGTCGATAACGAAGTGTGAACGATGCTCTAGAATTCATAACCGTTTGACTCTGTGGTGCACCCCATCCTTTATGATGAAGGAAGAGGAGGAACTCGTATGTATAAAATCAGGGAGTTTAGTGAATT
This sequence comes from Paenisporosarcina macmurdoensis, assembly GCF_042658845.1. Lineage (NCBI taxonomy): Bacteria > Bacillati > Bacillota > Bacilli > Caryophanales > Caryophanaceae > Paenisporosarcina > Paenisporosarcina macmurdoensis. The sequence continues at coordinate 106,894 of NZ_JBHSRI010000025.1, read as the reverse complement.
AACTGGACTCAGTAAAGAAACTCTTCGATACTATGAACAACAACAATTACTGGAACCTGCATCTGTAGACCCTTTAAACAATTATCGCTACTATGATGATGGGTCTTATTTCTTGGCCATTCTTTTACAAAAACTTCGAAGTTTTGGCTGTACCATTCAGGAAATGAAAGATGTCATGCGAGATGAGTCATTCACCAATTTGGAAGTACTGCTCCATCAAAAGAAAGACCGTCTATCCATGGAGATCACTCAAAAACAATAAACGATTCATGAGATTGACGAATTTATTAGAACTGGGCAGGAGGAATGAAACATGAAGTGGACAGAAGAACGTCTTATTGATGCACCTATTGACTTGGTGTGGAATTTATTTGAAGAAGAACATGCTAAGCGAATCATGCCCAAAGTAGTGGAGAACCGTTGGCTCGAGAAAAAGCCAGAAGTGACGGGTTCAACCTATCAACAAACCTATCAAGAAGGCAAACGAAATGAAACATATGTAGTGGAAATCATGGAATATGAAAATACCGATCATCGTAAACACAAGCACATTCAGTTTCAACTTGCGCGTGCATTTGAAATGAACCTTGCTTTCACAATGGAAAAAGTTAGTGAACAACAAACGAAATTCACTTACTCTGGATCTAATCTTGGCATCAATTTTGTCGGTCGAGCGATGTTAAAGCTCGGCAGTAAAGTCAATGGAAATCAAGTGATTTATGATTTTTTAGACAGAGTGGAACAAGAAGCAGTGCACGATTACAAGGTTCTTACTTGATAAATAGTTACACATAAGAAAATCGCCTTCTAGCTCGACACAGGCGCTGGAAGGATGAAAGGCAAATCGCCTTTCTGACCCCTTAAAGCGTTCCCGCGAGCTGGCGCTAAGCTAGACATAGCATAGCTACACTAAGTTCAAGGGTGTAGCTTGGAGAACTTATACTTTCTTATATCAATACAAAACGCACCCGCTTTCGCAGGTGCGTTTTTGTATTTAGGCTACGACGTGAAATACGAAATTCATCAGGAATAACCCTGCGATTACGTAGAGTGTCGGTGAAACCTCTCGCCATTTTCCAATCGCAATCTTCAAGATTGGGTACAAGATAAATCCGATAGCAATACCATCAGCAATGCTGTACGTAAATGGAATCATGGCAACGATAAAGAGTGCAGGAAAACTTTCACTTAAGTCTTTTAACTCTAAGTTTCGAATGTTCTGCAGCATCAAGCTACCAATGATGATGAGAATCGGAGCAATGGCACTGTCAGGAATTAGCTTAATCACTGGAATAAAAAATGCAGCTACCAAAAATAGTAGACCTGCAATTACCGTTGTAAGTCCAGTACGCCCTCCCGCAGCCATACCTGCACCACTTTCGACAGCTGCTACAGTTGGACTTGTGCCGAAAATTCCAGATGTCATGGCCGAAACCGAGTTCGCTTGAAACGCACGACTAAATCGATCTGTCCGATTAATAAACGAAACTTGGCCATGCACAATACCTATGTTTTCAAACACGATCACCATAGTAAGTGAGAACACTGCTATCCAAAACGTCATGGACCAGAAATTGTCGAACGATAGTGCGCCGAATGATTGAAATGCTTCAGTTACTCCAAAAGATCCACTTTCTGACTGATTGAAATCAATCAATCCAAAAAATGATGCAATGACAGTTCCAACCACAATTGTAATGAGGAAGTTTCCTGGAACATTGCGAATAAAAAGCACAATTGCGACGAGGAAAGTTAAAATCGTTGCAAGTACTTGGGGTTCCCCAAAAGAACCAAGAGCCAAAATGGAACTTGTGCCTTTTTCAACGATACCGCCTTTTTCGAGACCGATAAGCATCAAAAACAAGCCAAGACCTACCGTAATCGCCTCTTTCAAAGATTGCGGTACAGCTGCGTTCAGCATTTCCGAAAAAGGCGTAAACGCTATAAACACAAAAATAACGCCTGATACGAAAACGACTGCTAATGCTTCCTGCCAGGACAAGCCCATCGATTGGACCATCGTATAAGAAAACAGTGCATTGATTCCCATGCCGGGTACTAGCAGAATGGGTACGTTACCCCAAAACCCCATGATGAGACATCCAAATACGGATGCAGCAATCGTTGCGACAATTGCCGCTTCAATCGGCATACCCGCTTCAGAAAGGATAAGTCCATTCACAGCGATAATATAAACCACCGTAAAAAACCCAATGAGCCCCGCCAAAAGTTCTCGCTTTACTGTCGTTCCGTTCGCTTTAAGACCGAAAATACGGTCAATCAAATTCAACATTTCTTCAACCTTCTATAAAATTAGCCCTCACCCAACCCGCTCTTCCTGATAAACAGGTGAGCCATAAAGGATTTTAATCATTATTAGGTGAGCTGTCAATCCTTTAGGTTGGTTATCTGGAAATATTGAGTCGTTTTATTAAGGCGAAATTCTATTGATAGTTTCTCACATTATGTAAAAAAGACGTTACTTTTTCTTAGTAACGTCTTCTTCCTTCACACTCATTGCAGATTTTTCTCATTGTCTTTTTCTTTAGCTTCTTTTTGTTTAATCAATAAATGTGTAAGTGATTGATCAGTCCCAGGCATTAATTTGGTGAAATAAGAAGTTGCGTAGTTGTAGCCAGTATCTATTTTCTCTGCCAGATAATTGGTTCTTTCGAAAAGAGTAGCTCGAAAATAATCGATTTGTCTTAAAATCTTCTCTGTCAACGCCTCTTGGTTTTCTAGTCGATTTAAAACTACTAGTTGATTATCTGCTTGCTCAGAAATTTGTTGGGATAGCTGATTTTGCATATCTAGTTGCTCATCCACTTTTATATCAAGTTGCTCGTTTGCCAATCCGTATTTATCTAACTTACTGACAACCTCTGCATTTGAATGGTTCAAGGTATCCATGTATTGCTTCATTTCTTCTTTAAAAACCACTTCATCTTTTATCGTCATTTGAATTGTCGAATTTTTTTCATCTAATTTTTCTAACCAAGACAGCACTTGATTATCAACTTTTTCATGTTGGAAATTTAATTTCTTTTGTTCACTAATTCCGTTGTGAAGAAACTTGAACTGCCTAGTTTGTCTATTTGCTTGCTTATGATACAAGTCTTTCAGTTCACTTAATGATTTTTGTAATGTTTCATTAGCTATTTGTTGTTCTTCTATCAAATCAGCCGTGTGATTTTTTCTGAAAAACCCTTGGTTAGAATCAATAATTTGTCCATTATTCTTAAAAACATCTGGATGCTTATCGTTATTAATAAATAAACCCATCGTTATTTAGCCCCCCCTTCTTGCATACTTTGTTTTATCTTATGCAACTCACTTTCAAGAGGGCATTCATCTTGGGGAGAAAGTCATTTTCACTATCGGGCGTGGGTAAATTTATAATAAGAAAAGCGCCTTCTAGCTCGACACCGGCGCTGGAAGGATGAAAGGCTAATCGCCTTTCTGACCCCATAAAGGGGCCCGCGAGCTGGCGCTTGGGACATAGCTAGTCCAAGTTCCAAGGTGTTACTTGAAAAAACTTATTCTATCTTCAAAAAATCCAATTTCCTTCATTGTATCCCTGCAAAAATTTGAGCAATATTTTTTTGATAAAACCGAAACTATCTTAAGACCTTCTTTCATACATTAGGTGAAGAAGACTGATAGTTAAAGGGGCTACTTATGATGAAATTAAAATTCCAAGTGTTGTTCTTTCTAATCATTTCCATCTCAATTTTTGCTTTTCCAACTCACAGTGAAGCAGATTCCCACCGCTATATTGCTTTACACGATCGAGTATTGACGTTCGAAAAGAATGAAGTTCGTCTTGTAAACGCGCAGATGGTCGTACCATTCGAAAAAATGGCGCGTTACTTGTATGCTGACATTGTTAAAACTAAGGATTTGATTACCATCACAAAAAATAATACGTCCATTACCTATAATCTCCTGACGAATGAAACGACGGTCAACCAAACCGTTATTATGAATAATGCCGTGCAAATGATTGACAATGTCCCCTACATCTCTATACGATTTCTAGGCGAATCAACAGGATTCAAAGTAGATTATTTATCTACTTTTCTTACCGCAAGACTGTATTCAGATAAACACCCCCACCTAAGCAATTCTGAATTTATTCTTAAAGTGAAGGCTTCAAAACCAGCTATTCCTGCTCCAAAACCTATATCAACTGCACCTACAAGGAAACCCATCGTCTACTTAACGTTTGATGATGGTCCAAATCGGTATACTACTGAGCATTTACGGATTTTAAAAGAATATAAAGTAAAAGGGACGTTCTTTTTTGTAGGAAATCAAATTTCGAGTTATAAATCTGTGACCAAGCAAGCCTTTTCAGAAGGACACTACCTTGGACTTCATAGTATGTCGCACGAACGGAAAAAAGTTTACGAAACTCCGCAAGCTTTTCTTGAAGAAATGAACCAGGTAAACGGCTTGATTAAGAACTTGACTGGACATACATCTGCCCTCGTGCGTGCTCCTTATGGCAGTAAACCATACGTGACACCATCTATGCGTAAATTGCTAAAGGACCAGGGATACAAGTTATGGGACTGGGATGTGGATACCCAGGACTGGCAGATACAAGAAGCGAATTTCCAACAAATCCTTGCCAATGTGAAGGCGGGTGTGGAAAAAGCCCGACTTGCAAAGGATCAACATATTGTCGTTTTGCTCCATGACCGTGTACAAACAACAAAAGCTTTGCCAGGAATTATTACTTGGCTCCAAAAACAAGGATATTCTATCCAACCATACAACCCAAGTCTTCATGTCACTCAAAATTTTTGGCATGATAAAAAACTGTAATAACTACCATTTACTTATAGAAGTTTAATTGTTCTCTAAGGTAAATAATGTTAATATTGTAAGGAGCGAATAATTCTGAATAGTAAGTATTTACTGAAAGGAGAAGGAGGATTTTATGAATAAATTCTTCACATTACTTGTAACGGTAGTGATTTTAGGCATAGTCAATTTGCTTACTGCATACATGTTCAATTTAAATTTCGTTGACGTTTCCATCCCTTTTGGAATCGTAGCCATATTTATTACGTATATATTTACTAATAAAGGTAATGCCATTAGTCGACAAATGGATATGCAAATTCAAGGCGAAACGGGTATACGAATGGCATTTGCCAATCGTGTTGCTAGCCACTCTTTTGTTTTTATAGGATCTATTGTTTATTTTTCTCTTTCTCTTCTTACAACATTTTTCACATATAAAGATTATTTCATCAGCTAAATTCACTTTGCCAAGTTTAATAGAGTAAGCCTTTTTTGTTGATTTGCTCATCTAATAGACGCAATCATATCTTTTTTATCATTTTCCCTTTAAGATTCGTTCATTTGGTCAAAGCTATAATAACTCTTGTTTAACACAAAACAGGATTGACTAAATTGAAGGACGTGATCTTCTATGCTTACGGAAAAACAAAACTCCACGTTAAAGAAATTACTTTTGGAACAAAAAGTTCAATTGGAGAGACATGAGGACAATGCATTCTTAGAGAAAGGCAGTCTCCGTGATACGACTGCCGAACTATCAACAGTCGATAACCACCCTGCTGATTTAGGAACAGAGCTATATGAACGTGAGAAAGATATGGCGATTCACGTTCATGAACACTCTGAATTAGAAAAAGTGAATAATGCCTTAGTTGCTATGAAAAATAGCACGTATGGAGTTTGTGATGAGTGTGGCGAAGACATTCCTTACGAACGCTTAGAAGCTGTGCCGTATACTACCCACTGTATCGAACATGCAGATAATACGATTGCTCAAGATCGACCTGTCGAAGAACAAATCCTGCTTCCAGCAAACGACAACTCTTTTGCAGAACGTCATACTAGAGACGGTGTCAGAGATTATGAGGACAGTTTTCAAGAAGTTGCACAGTACGGCACATCTGAAACACCATCCGATTTTGAAGGTGATCATAGTGACTACAACGAGTTATATGACGATGAAAACGAAGAAGGCGTGGATGAAGAAGTGGATTCATTGCATATCACCTCAATTGGAGGTGACAACAAAGAAATTTCTCTCGCCGAACAAGAAGAAGCCATACGCAATGATTACTTATAAATAACTTCAGTAACTTATTGAATATAAATAAACGACCACAAAGAAATTATTTTCTTCGTGGTCGTTCCTTTCTACTGTTCCAAAAACTATCTTAGACTAGTGAAAATTCCATATTTTCACTTAGAAATCACGCGGGTTAATAACGTTTCCCTGGATTTATGAGCTTTACGGAACCCTTCAAATATATCGATACTAATAATGATAACAACTGTCAAAATGATAGATTGGTAAGCCCAATTTTTCATTTGATTAGTTATGTTCAATAGGTTGTTCACGTAGTTAGAGAAGCTGTCATTCCATACCTGTTGGTTGCTGAAAATAATGATAAAAACAACTAGGGATACGACTTGCACGACCGTATTTGCTATCGCAACTTTATGGGTCCACCGCCTTTCCATTCCTTTGAAAATAGCCAATGCCACTTCCAAAGTAATTACAAGGACAATTAATAGCCAAAATGACAATAATACTTCTTGATTAAACGTAGGTGTTACTAATATCTTGCCATCTGGATGATTTTCATAAATGCCTACTAATTTTGAAGCATTGAAGTAAACTGTTGCCCAAATTGCCGTCCATAAAAGACTTGCAAAGACATGCCATTTTTTAATGCGTACGTTTTGCGGAATGGTAGAAACGTTTTTCAAATCTTCCGGTGTCCACTTTTTGAAATTCATCGTCACAGGTATTTGATCTGACACCTTTTCTGTTCTCTCAATGACAGCAAAGACCAACGTAATCCAAAATGTTGCTTGCATGGCGGTGCTCAATAGTTGCCAGATTCCCTGTCCGAGGATGGTTAGAATAATTGTCGATAGTGCCTTTTCATTAGACATAGTTGCAATGGTTTCACCAACCAAGCTAATGAACGCAATGATCATAGCAATTGGTAATACGATTTTCAGTACACTCACATATACGTCAAAATATTTAGGCCCAATCAAATGCATCGGTCGATCTAAATAACCACTTGCCATTACAGAAGGATTACCAAGTTGCACCAACACTTGTTTGACTTCAGCTTCAGTGGGCTCAGCCGGTAGCATATCTTCAATCGTCGACTGCAGCTCAAGAGCAATGTCTTCGCGATTCTTCACAGGCAATCTGCGCGTCACTTCATAAATATACAAGTCGATTAACTTCATTTTAATCCTCTCCTTTCAGTAGTAAATACAGTTCATGCGAAGTTTTTTCCCATTCACTTTTCAATTGATGGTAAATTTCAATTCCGAATTCACTTAAGACATAGTAGCGACGGGGTCTGCTTTCAGAGGTATCCCACGTACTTGTTACAAGCTCCTGCTTTTCCAATCTACGGAGCAATGGATAAAGCGTACTTTGATCGATTGTAATGCCGCACCTTTCTAAACGTTGCACTAGCGAATAACCATATTGGGGCGTCCGCAATTGACTTAATACAGCCAGAGTCAATGTACCTCTGCGCAATTCCGTTGTTAAAGAGTTTAATAATGCACTCATTTATCCACCTCTTTTTACTGTATGATATACACTATCATTATACTGTGTATAATACAGTATAATAACATCTTTTTCAAATTAGGATTTATTAAAAATCAATTGCGCAAAATCGCACGAGCAGATTGAAATTGTAGGCTATCGTTATGTGACGGTTTCTGATAATAGCGTCGATTTGGTAGATTTCTTTGAAGAAAAGCTTGGAATAGCTATTGCTATGCTAAAAAAATGATTATTATCTAAAATAATTGGCTCTAGTATTGGAAAACCGGTGAACAAATGCCAGAAATGCCCCTGCTAATTTAGTTGCATCATGATGACATAGTTGAATTTGGTCATTACGCTACTTTTAAATCTCCCGCAAATTTCAAAATGATACACCTTCATTTTTTAAGGGTAACTGTCTTATTTGGAACACGGCAAAAGAAAAATCGACCCTACTTCTGTATTCGAAGTAGGGTCAATTTACGTTTAACGATATAATAGGAGTGGGATTATCGTATGCAAGTTAGCAAAAAAAGTTCTACGCGATTCTGCTTTCAACATCTACCGTAATGTTATCTTTTATAGCGCGTGAATATGGGCATACTTTGTGTGCAGCTTCTACAAGCTTTTGAGCGACTTCCATTTCTACATCACGGACAAGAACATCCAGTTTGACGGAAAGTGAATAACCTTCAGCTCCTTGGTGCAATGTAACATGTGCAGTGACTTCTGATCCACCGTGTTTTATTTTTTCTTGTTGTGCCACTAAATTTAAAGCAGAATCGAAACAAGCAGCATAACCCGCCGCAAATAGTTGTTCGGGGTTTGTTGTCTCTTTTTTTACACCAGGCATCGCTAGGGCAATATCAAGTACGCCATCCTCGGAACGAATGCGTCCTTCACGTCCCCCAATTGCCGTTACTGTCGCTGTAAATAGTTCTTTCATTTATATTCCTCCTCATTCACATCTTTCGTATGAATACCTTACATTTATCAAATCAGTAAACACTACAGAACTATTCTTGCCTCTTTTACGCTTTCTTATCCATAAGATTTAATCCTGAACGTTGGAAGCAAGTTCACCCATAAAAAACTATAGGACAACGATTCCAAGTAGACCCTCCTACACTCTCATCCCAATTCCGAATAAGCTTGGCAGCCTTGTGTGCACTCGACGTAGCAATAACTCTGTAGAACTTGAGATAATGTTGGAAGAAATAAGTTATTCACTTGTTCCTCAAAAGCGTTTGTTAGCAGTTGAAGGAAATTGCCGATTATGCTGTATTCCTTCCAATCGATGAAGGCAAGGCGCAGACCAAGCACTAGTTCTAGATGGGACTACACAGCTCCATACGTCTATTCTTAACAATAAAAAAGTAGTGTCCTTCTAATTAAGAAGGGCACTACTTTTTTTCGAACAAAATCCACACTTATTCTTCTTAAGGCAGTACAGTTGCACCCATCAAGTAACGATCGCATTCTCTCGCTACTTCACGTCCTTCGTTGATTGCCCATACAATCAGACTTTGCCCACGACGCATGTCACCGGCTGAAAAGACCCCTTCAACATTGGTTACATACTTTCCATACTCTGCTTTAACCGTAGAGTTTGTGTTTGTTTCAATGTTTAACTGTTGTAGAAGTCCTTGTTCTGGACCACTAAATCCAATTGCAAGCAAGACCATTTCTGCTGGCCATATTTTTTCTGTACCCGGTATTTCTTCACGGATACGATTGCCTTCTTGGTCGATGCGAAGTTTTACATTAATCGTATGCACTTCTTTTACATGACCATTGTCATCTCCAACAAATTTGGTAGTTTGTACAGCATAGGCACGTGGATCTTCACCAAATTTACTAGCCGCTTCTTTTTGGCCATACTCAATACGGTGAATCACCGGGTATTGAGGCCATGGGTTGCCAAGTTCATCACGGATTGATCCTTTTTGATCGTAAATATCGAACTGCGTTAAGCTCTGGCAATTATGTCTGACTGCAGTTGCTAGACAATCAGTTCCCGTGTCCCCGCCACCAATGACAATGACGTTTTTTCCTTTAGCTGACAAATACATACCATCTTTAAGATTTGAGTCGAGCAAGCTTTTCGTGTTGGCATGCAGGAAATCCATTGCATAATGAATACCTTTTAAATCGCGACCCTCGACTTGAACATCACGATGTATCGTTGCGCCCCCACATAAAATGGTTGAATCAAATTCTTGATTGAGCTTTTCAATAGGGTAGTTCTTCCCTACTTCTGTATTTGTAACAAACGTGATTCCTTCTTGCTCAAGCAATTGAACACGACGCTGAACCATTTCATAAGGTAACTTCATTTCAGGGATTCCGTAAGTCAATAAGCCTCCAACACGGTCATTACGTTCAAAAACCGTGACCCAGTGGCCCGCTTTATTGAGTTGTGCTGCTGCTGCAAGTCCAGCGGGTCCTGACCCAATGACCGCGACTTTTTTGCTAGTTCGTTTTTCTGGTGGCTCAGGAATGACCCAACCTTCTTCAAAGCCTTTTTCAATAATGGCACGTTCAACTGTACGGATGGCAACAGGAGGCTCGTTAATACCAAGCACACAAGCCCCTTCACACGGTGCTGGACAAGCTGCACCTGTGAATTCTGGGAAGTTATTCATCTCATGCTCACGCTTCAATGCTTCTTTCCATTGTCCTTGATAGACGAGGTCATTCCACTCAGGTATTAAGTGATAGACGGGACAACCTGTTGTCACACCATTAATTTCAGTACCTGTATGGCAAGTAGGCACGCCACAATCCATACAACGTGCACCTTGTTGTTTAATTTCTGCTTCCGACATTGGCGACGTGTAGTCATTCCAATCCTTTGATCGCTCAAGTGGATCGCGTTCACGTTGCGATTGACGTTCATACTCCATAAATCCCGTCGGCTTTCCCATTACACCCCTCCTTTAGTCGTCATTATTTTGCTGCTTCAAATTCTTTGTTGCTCTCATCAAACGCAGTCATTTGTGCATCAAATTTGGTTAATCCGCTATCTTGAAGCGCTTTAATTCGATCATTAATTTTCAAGTAAGATTTCGGTATTACACGCACGAATTGGGAAGAATACTTTTCCCAGTAAGTCAAAATACGTTTGCCGTGCCCACTATTCGTATAGGCCACATGCTTTTCGATCATATTGTATACGTCCTTTAATTCTTCTTTATTTTCTATAGGTTGGATATGAACAAGTTCTGCATTACATTTTGAGTTAAATGATCCGTCTTCATCAAAGACATACGCGACCCCACCCGACATTCCTGCAGCAAAGTTTCTTCCAGTTGAACCTAGAACGACGACTTTCCCGCCCGTCATATATTCACAGCCATGGTCACCTACACCTTCAACTACCACGTTTGCCCCGCTGTTACGGACGCAGAAACGCTCTCCTGCGATTCCTTGGATGTAAGCTTCTCCAGCGGATGCTCCGTAGAAAGCAACGTTCCCAATAATGATGTTTTTCTCAGGTTGGAAAGTAACAACTGGATCTGGATGGACAATTATTTTCCCTCCAGACAACCCTTTTCCAACAAAGTCATTTGAATCTCCGACTAATCTGAGCGTTATTCCCCGGGGAATAAATGCACCAAAACTTTGACCAGCAGACCCTTTAAGCGTTAAACGAATCGTATCTTCAGGCAACCCTTTTTCGCCGTAGCGTCTCGTTATTTCACTACCGAGCATCGTTCCTGTTACACGGTTAATATTACGAATAGCCGTTGTAAACTCGACAGGTTCCTGTTTTTCGATTGCGTTTTTACAAATTGGAATCAGTTCTTGGAAATCGAGCGTTTTCTCTAATTCATGATCTTGATCGCGAGAATGATAACGTCCTACTTTAGCTGGCAGATCCGGTGAATAAAGTAGGGCTGATAGGTCGATGTCTTTCGCTTTCCAATGATCTATCGCTTCGTTTACTTCAAGAGCATCTGTACGTCCAACCATTTCGTTTATCGTTCTAAAACCAAGTTCAGCCATAAGCTCTCTCGTTTCAGTTGCAATAAAACGCATGAAGTTAGCAACATGTTCCGCATCCCCTGTAAACTTCTTACGTAACTCAGGGTTCTGAGTCGCAATACCAACTGGACAAGTATCTAAATGGCAAACTCGCATCATCACACAGCCAAGTACAACAAGCGGTGCTGTTGAGAATCCATACTCTTCAGCTCCTAGCAATGTGGCTAATACCACATCTCTTCCTGTCATCATTTTGCCATCTGTTTCGATGACTATACGGTCACGAAGGCCATTTAACAGAAGTGTCTGATGAGTTTCTGCTAAACCAATCTCCCATGGTAAACCCGTATGCTTCAAACTCGTTCGAGGCGCTGCACCTGTTCCTCCGTCATAGCCACTGATTAGTACTAGGTCTGCTCGCCCTTTTGCAACACCGGCTGCAATCGTTCCGACACCTACAGCAGATACTAATTTAACGCTAACACGTGCTCTTGGATTAGCATTTTTCAAATTATAAATCAGTTCAGCAAGATCTTCGATTGAATAAATATCGTGATGTGGTGGTGGTGAAATTAGTTCCACACCAGGGGTTGAACCACGCACTTCTGCAATCCATGGATACACTTTTTTCCCAGGAAGATGTCCACCTTCACCAGGTTTTGCCCCTTGTGCCACCTTAATTTGAATCTCATCTGCATTGACAAGGTAATGACTTGTTACACCAAAGCGACCAGATGCCACTTGCTTGATTGAACTACGTCTTGAATCGCCATTTGGGTCTGGTGTAAAACGATCGATATCTTCTCCACCTTCACCTGTGTTACTTCTTCCTCCGACACGATTCATAGCAACTGCTAAAGCTTCATGTGCTTCTTTAGAAATAGAACCATATGACATAGCACCGGTTTTGAAACGTCGACAAATAGCCTCAACGGATTCAACTTCTTCAATTGGCACTGATGCTAGCTTTTTAAATTTCAAGAGTCCACGGAGCGATTGTAAGTTTGTTGTTTCATCCGTCAACATTTTCGTATATTTCTTAAAGACGTCATAGTTATTTGTTCGACAAGCATTTTGGAGGGTGTGAATCGTACTTGGGTTGTATTGATGATCTTCACCGTTTGCACGGTATTGGAATTCATCTCCCGAGTCTAACGTTTGATTGCTTCCTCGATTTTCACCAAATGCCATTTCATGACGCATGAGCACTTCTTTTTCAATCATATTGATGCCAATTCCACCTAAACGTGATGATGTTCGTGTGAAATATTTATCAATCACATCCATATGAATCCCTACCGCTTCAAAAATCTGAGCTCCTCGATAACTTTGAATCGTTGAAATCCCTATTTTAGAGAGAATTTTAATGACACCGTCTGTTACTGAATACATATACTTTCCAACCGCTTTATCGAATGATTCGATGTTAATTTCGCCTTTATCTATCAAGTCGCGAATAGAATCAAACGCTAAATAAGGATTAATTCCTTCAGCTCCATAACCCAGAAGCGTCGCAAAGTGATGCACTTCTCTCACTTCACCCGATTCAAGCAATATGCTGACTTTCGTTCGAGTTCCTTGACGAATCAAATGGTGATGTAACCCAGAAACAGCTAGAAGCGCTGGAATTGCCGCTTGATGTTCAGTCACACTACGATCAGATAAAATCAACAGAGTCGTGCCGTCTTCTACTGCCTTATCAGCTTTCTCAAACAAACTATCGAGAGCTTTTTCCATGTTATTTTCGCCCTCTTTTGCTTCAAAAAGGGTAGAGAACGTCATCGTTTTAAATCCATCTAATTTTTGTATGCGAATTTTTTCTAATTGACTGTTTGTTAGTACAGGCGTTTTAAGTCGAATATGCCTACAGCTAACTTGAGTTGGATTAACCAAGTTTCCTTCAGCACCTATAGTTGTATCAGTCATCGTAATGATTTTCTCACGAATCGCATCGATTGGTGGATTCGTTACTTGTGCAAATAACTGTTTAAAGTAGTTGTACAGCAATTGAGGTTTTTTAGATAACACAGCCAGTGGTGAATCATAACCCATTGAGCCGACCGGATCTTTCCCTTCAGTCACAAGAGGTTTAATGATTTTATTTAGTTCTTCTCGAGTATAACCAAACGCTAATTGTTGCTTTAATAGCTGTTCCCCGACATGGACTGGGGGTTGCTCAAGCGCCTCTGGAATATCTTCTAAATCCGTCATATTAGTAAGCCATTCTTTATATGGTTGTTCTGACGCAATTTGAAGTTTAACTTCATCATCTGGAATAATCGTTCCTTTTTCCAAATCGACTAGAAGAATTTTGCCTGGTGCTAGTCTTTCTTTATATTCAATATCATCTGCGAAAATATCCAAGGCTCCTACTTCAGAACCTAGAACAATCATGCCGCTTTTCGTTACATAATAACGAGCCGGTCTTAATCCATTGCGATCCAGACACGCTGCAATTTGATTTCCGTCAGTGAATACGAGGGCAGCAGGGCCATCCCATGGCTCCATTAACGTACTATGATATTCATAAAAATCGCGTTTTTCTTCTTTGATGTTTTTATCATTTGCCCAAGGCTCAGGTACCATCATCATGGCTGTATGTGCCAGGGAACGTCCAGATAGGTGTAAAAACTCGAAGCAGTTATCAAACATAGATGAGTCACTGCCGTCCGAATCGATGACAGGTAACACTTTTTGTAAATCTTCAGAATTAAAAAATTCAGATTCACACATTTGCTCACGTGCGCGCATCCAGTTAACGTTGCCTCGTAACGTATTAAATTCTCCATTGTGGATGGTATAACGATTAGGGTGTGCTCGCTTCCAGCTCGGGAAGGTATTGGTACTAAAACGGGAATGCACGAGTGCTAGTGCGGATTTATAGTCAGGATGGTTTAGATCGATGTAAAACGAATCGAGTTGTTCGGGAATCAACATGCCTTTGTAGACAATGGTACGCGTAGATAAACTACTGATGTAAACATCTTCATACCCTTCCATACTTGCAATCTCTTTCTCAATACGTTTTCGAATAATGTAAAGTTTGCGCTCAAAATCTAATTGGTTTTTAATATCTTCGCTTACTTTTATAAAAACTTGTCTAATCGTTGGCTTTGTTTTCGATGCCACTTTCCCAACAAATGAATCATTAATTGGAACAGGACGCCAGCCTAGAAATATTTGGCCTTCTTCAGCTATAATTCGTTCAAAAACTTCTTTGCTTTTCATTCGAGTGTCGTGATCTTTTGGTAAAAACACCATTCCAACACCATAATCGCCAGCACTCGGCAAATAGATGTTTTCTTTCTCACATTGTTTTTGGAAGAAACGATGTGGAATTTGCGTTAAAATACCGGCCCCATCCCCTGTGCTTGTATCAGAAGATTGACCTCCTCGATGCTCCATATTACATAAGATGGTAACCGCGTGTTGAACGATACTATGTGTCTGCTTACCATTAATATTTGCAATCATTCCAATCCCACAAGCTTCGTGCTCTTGCTCAGGATCGTATAAACCTTGCGAAACAGGGTATCCATTCTTTGACATGACAACGTCCCCTCTCTAGTAATCTGCTGAAAGTTGTTCATTTTTCATGAAGGGATTCTTCACAGTTCACTATCAATTTTGAATTAGTATATCATAAAAACGTCTTTAACATAAAATTCTGATAAAAAATAATTTGTATTTTTATAGGTATTAGTGAATGAAAACGCTACCAATTTTATTGAGTTATCCTCTAATTACTCGGTTAATCCCTAGCAAGAACAAGCTTTCCTATCTAATTCAAACAAAATATCTTAACATTAAATATATTATAAAAAATCATCATTTATGCAAAACAAAAAACCCTCACTTTGTAGTGAAGGGTTTTTGTATATGTAGAAATTTACTTTTCTTTTTTCCTACCTATGTAAAGTAGGTGAGAAGATTGTCCAAGAATATAAGGATCTCCTGCTTTTTCAATAAGTAGCTGTATTATTTTTTCTACCTCTTGTTCTCCCTTGTCTCTCCAGTAATTCCAATGGTCATTATTTAAAATTGCACCTACATTTGAACCGATCAATTCCAAGGTTTCAAAGCCTTGCCTTTCCATAAACGGTTGAATGTCATCAATATTAAAATAATAAGCACCTGTAAAACGATTTTCATCTGCGTGGTTAAAACACCCTGTCTTAGAAAATTGAGTGATCGAGTCCATATTATTATGAGGTTTCCAGTTTTCTGGAGACATGAGAGATGAAAAAATGTGTTTGGTTCTCGACATAAAGGCCACAAAAACAATTCCGTTTTTTTTTGTTACGCGATTTAATTCTTTTACTGCTTTAATCTGATCGTTCTCTTCCTGTAAATGATACATAGGACCAAGCATTAAAGACGCATCAAACTGATCATCTTTAATGTCACTTAGATCTCTAGCATCAGCAACATAGAATCCATTAAATTGTTCAGTTAAATCGAGTTCCTGTGCTTTTCTTTCAGCAATTCCGACTAATTTTGGCGTTAAATCTGTCACAGTTACTGTATAGCCCTCTTTTGCTAATCCCATAGCATATTTCCCTGGACCAGCGCCGTTATCCAACACATGACCTTTTGTGGGCAAATATTTTTTGATAAAGTGTGAGTTCACTTGAAATTCGATAGGTTCTCGATCAAGTCTTCCCCATTCGTCGAAATTACTGTAGTAATTAATTACGTTGCTCATCCAAACTCACCTTCACCCCATTATTTTTCACAAATAAAAGAAGCATTAAAGGGATTTTGACTCTTTAAATGCTTCTAAATAATATGCTCTGTTAACTTATGTGAGGGATTTTCCCATCATCTTTTAATACCTCTTCAAATGCCTCTACGACTTGCTTGTCATAATGAGTACCCACGAGCTTTTTAATTTCATTTAGTGCAAACTGGGGTTCAAATGCTTTCCGGTAAGGACGATCTTCTGTCATCGCGTCAAACGAATCACTAACTGCGATAATGCGGGATTCCAAAAGGATTTGATCACCTATTAACCCGTATGGATAGCCACTCCCGTTTAAACGTTCATGGTGTTGTTCAATGATAGGCGTGATGCCTTCATAATTACTTCCTTTAACGATTTCAACTCCATCAACGGGATGCTTTTTCACAATAGAAAATTCTTCCTCCGTAAGAAAAGATGGTTTATTTAAAATATCTTCAGGAATATTTATTTTCCCAATATCATGTAAAAATGATGCGGTATTAATATTATGGACTTGGTCAGTATTCAAATTCAATTTTTTGGCAATTTTCACTGCGTTATTAGCTACGCGATCACTGTGCCTATATGTATAGTTATCTTTTAATTCCACTTTCTTTACTATGTCCATAAGAGAAGATATTTGATTTCTCACCGAATCAAATATAGGTTCCGTAGTAACCCAAAGCAAAGTAACATTTGACAATGTAGTAAAGTGAATAGGACCAAGTAGACCTTTAGCTGAGAAATAATCTTGGGGACCTAAAAATACCTTTTGGTTATCAACTTCGCAAACGACTTCTCCGGATAGGATAAGATAAAATTCCATAACCTCCGGGTTATCAGAAGGATAAATATAAAACAATTTATCTTTTTCAATTGATTGTAACAATACTTCTGTCCCGTCTCCACGAGTTAATAAGCTAATATCATTATTATTAAATTTAACTCTTTCCAGAGACGAACCCTTTTTCCCAATCTTAAATCCTCTCACCTTTTCACCCCAAATACGTATATAAAAAAGAGTTCTAGGTAGAACTCTTTTTTATTCTAATGCTAATTATTAGTATTTACTAGTACTCTCCCACAATTCTAAGAGGATCAATCAATACGGATCTATCAGCAAATTCTACTAACACCCAGCTACATTCAGCCATAACGCCATATTCCGCAGCTTTCGCTAATGTTTCATTTGATAGTTGTAGTGTCTCTTCATAAACACGCTCGATGATTTCATCAAGTTTTTCATTATATTTTGTATTTAATTTGCCTTTTTCTTCATTTAACTTCGCTACTTGTTTATCATCGGTAGCACTCTCTAGCATAGCTTCTACTTTACCAAGTTCGATCAGAAAATTTCCCTGTAATTCATCTGCTTCTGCTACACCTTGCGCAATCATCTCATCAATAGATAGATTAGCCAGTTCAATTAATTGAATTCCTTTAGTATAATCTTCATTACTTGAGGCAAATACACTCGTGCTTAACCCCAAAAATAATGATACTGTTAATA
Organism: Paenisporosarcina macmurdoensis; assembly: GCF_042658845.1. Classification (NCBI taxonomy): domain Bacteria; kingdom Bacillati; phylum Bacillota; class Bacilli; order Caryophanales; family Caryophanaceae; genus Paenisporosarcina; species Paenisporosarcina macmurdoensis. The sequence goes on along the minus strand of NZ_JBHSRI010000025.1, from coordinate 89,101 downwards.
GAATTGTAAAAATTTTCTTCATACAATAACCCCCAATGATAAATTTTATAAATACAAGTGCATATTGTTAACGTCAATCTATTAGGTATTAGGGTTATTTTTTAACTAAGTGGCGCACTTCAGATCTACTGCAGCCCTCTAGCTAAGTATCCACATCCTTTCAAATAATTTACATTTGACACTTTTAATCATTATTTCAATTATATAAGAAGTTAAGTCCTAAATACACATTTTTTTGTATTATTCTGTCTAATTTTATTTGCTGTTAAAAAATGTCGTCTTTAGACAGTCAATTTTCCCAAAATCTCTCCGTAATTCAAGTCGACCATTGGTTCATTGCTTATAAGACGTTCCCGGATACCCGCTACCAGCTTGTTTTCCTGCTCATGCCCAATTGAAAGGTCCATTTTCTTATGGAACACACCGTAAAGGGTGTAATCACGCAACTTCAAGAATAGTGGCAAGCGTTCTAGCCATTCTAGATTCATGGGTCGAACACTGACATAACCTTTCAAGAAATGTGTAAGGAATTCTGCCCCGAATGCTGAACGCTTTTCGAGTGTTTCTTCCCGATATTTCCACCAAGTTGAGTAATATAGCGGAATCGCGATATCACTGACGAAATAAAAATACATCGAGTCATCGAAGTCAAACACATGTATATTCCCATCTTCATAAAAGAAATTGCCCATATGTATGTCTGAATGAATTAACCCGAATGTTTCCTTTGTTTGCGGTAACTGTTGGATAGTAGCGACAAGTTGTCGGTTACCTTCAATAATCATTTCGTCTTTAATAGGATCGATAAATTTTTCAAGCTCAATTAAATCATCTTCATCCCATCGCAGTCGTTCCGTTTCAGCACTATGATAATTCTCCGTTACTACGTGCATATTCGCTGTAATGGCTCCCCATTTCCTAAACAGCTCAGGTCCGAATTCAGGACTATTCATTTTAATTGAGGTCCCCGGCGCCTTGTCGAACAAGCAGACATAAAAGAATGAATCATCTACCGGCAACACCTCCACAAGCTCTCCATTTTTAGAAGGATGCACAAGTGACACCTGAATGTCGTGCCCATGAAGGTAGTTAATCCACTTCAGTTCACCTTCTAGTTCTTTCTTCGAGCGATGCGAGGAGTGCGTCAATCTCAAAATAAAAGGTCTACCATCTCGCTCCACTTCATAGACATAATTCTCGAAATCTCCTAGCTTTTTAGCATCAGATGCATTCGCTCCGTAGCGAGAGGATGCTTCTTTCAGCACATCCTCCGTAAATAGTTTCTCAACCCATCGTTCCATGATGTTTCCCCCCTTTATGTTTCACAAGTTATGTTTCACAAGTTAATCTGGTTTGTTAGATCTTGTTTTCGCAAACCACTACACACTTATCCCCAAACTTCCTTCAATGTACTTCTGAATAACACATTCAGTTTTTCCGTAGGATCGGCCATTTCGACGGAGATAGTTTTGACGTAAGCTTCCAGACGAATCATTTCACTTTCTAAGAAATCATTGATTGGTTGAATTCTTGGCTCCAAATCCATTTCATCCCCAGCGATTTTGCGTCGTAAAAGAAGCTCAATTTCATGTTTCAAATCACTGTTAGTTACCATTGCATCCACTAATTCGTGAAAACTGATGGGTGGCACTGTTTGATTCTCTTCTATCCACTTACAAGCCAAAATGGGGCGAAGTACATAAAAATATTTTTTAATCTTCACTTCTGCTCCCTGTAGAAATTCCTTGTGATTTTTTTTCGCCATATTTAAGTAATGATAGAGTGTCGCATTGGAATAGAATACTTGTGGCTCCAATGCCCGCATTAGATCCATAAATGAGTATGCTTGGTAATAGACAATTTCACTTTTCAACCATTCCAAAAGTGGTGGGTTACTTTTTCGAAAAAGTCGCAATGCCTTCGTGATTTCCCACCCGCTGATATCCAATAAATCATTTATCGGGACTTCGATGACATCTCTTTTCTTCCCAACGCCTTGTGGATCGATAGACAAATACCAATCTGGTTGATGTATATAAATAAATCGCACATCATAATCACTGTCTTTTGAAGGAAAACCCCATGCCCTACTTCCTGACTCAACTGCATATAGGACCTTAACTTGAAATCGTTCCTCAATCTCTTTTAATTTCTTTTCGATTATTTCATTCACTATAATTTCATCCCTTAATTGTTGTTTTTGCTGTGCTCCTGTTAGTGTATTTCAATAGCACGTTTATTTGGCTAATGAGACAGCTTATGCCTGTACTTTTCTTTGTAAAAAATTTATCGCTCAATCTGGAGATTTATCGCTCAAACACGTCTCGAGCACTAGTTAACTACTGAAACAAAGAGGCTTGTAGTTGATGTTTTGGAATAAATCCAAGTGCGGCTGAATTCATGCAAAATCCACCTATCGAATGTAGCACGTTTGAATTGTGTGGGCATAACACTCACTACTTTCAACTATACAAACTCATTCTTGATTGATACGGTAAATCCCTTTTTCATCACGTAAATTACAACCATTTCGTTCAAAGATGTGGATCATATGCACATTATTTTCATCTGTACTTCCAACGTAAGAAGCCGCATGCATGTTTTTTAATAGACCAAGCGATAATCGATGAAAGATGGTGCCAAAGCCTTTTTGACGCATTTCTGGTATGACACCAAAGTAAAATAAACGTCCTTCGTCTTCGGTACCATTTTCAATCACGGGAATACTCATTCCAATTGGTTGTCCATCTTTGTTAAAAATGTGACAGTTAGAACGCCAATTGTACCCGAGCTCATTTTCGAGTGATTCCATAACTTGTTTCATCGTAAATAAATTATTTTTATTCGCAGAACCGCTTTTACATCTTTCGTACAGCTTGGCAAAATCCTCATCATCCACATCGCTTTCTGCAAGTGATTCAATATCTATGTCAGCTTCCGCTTCAAAATCGCCATCTAACGAACAAGCATATTCTACAATGGAGGATACTTTATGAAAGCCTTGGCCGAGTAACCAAGTTTCATTTTCCTGATCCATCAAAAGAGACAAATATTTGCATTGATTTTCGTGCCATTCGGATAACAGCACTGCCAATTCCTGCATATATCGCTCGTTTGGAACTTCACTGTGTTTAATTTGATCGACCAACCAGTATTCATGGTCTTTTTTAATCACGCTATATAGTGTCAAATCTCGACCTCGTTTCACTCTCTTTCATTATTTATCGTCCAATCTCTTACTTATGTTAACTAAAGTATTTAAACTTCATCAAAAAAATAGATAGCATACCATATCCTTGAAGACGTCTAATGGTCATTGGCTATCACATGCTAACGAACGTTATAAACCGTTCGATTTTTCCAACGTTCTCAAAGCTCCTGGCTGTTTAAAAACTCCCGAACCCTATCTGCATATGCTTGAGGTTCCTCAACTCCAGGCATATGTGAACTGTTCTCGAATACATGAAACTCAGATCCTGGAACAAGGCTCGCATAGTATTCGGTCGTTCTAGGGGTTGCTTCATCAAAATATCCGCATGTAAAGAGACTCGGAATAGTGATTTCGTTTAATCGCTCGGTCACATCAAAATCTTGTAAAGTACCAGTGACGGTAAACTCGGAAGCTCCCCACATAAACCCATAAATGGCTTTGTTAGATTTTTTCATATTGTCCAGAAGTTCTTGTGGCCAAGGAAGTAAGCGGCACACATGTCGTTCATAAAATTGAATCATGGCTTGATGGTACTCGTCCGAGTCAGTCGTTTTATCTCGTTCACTACGTTCAATAATATCTTGCGACTCTTGTGGTAAATCCTTTAAATACTCTTTTTGATCCCGCTCCCACATACGTGAGTTCAAGCATGGACTAGAAAACATTACACTTTTGACACCTGTTGGTTGTTCAAGAAGGTATGCCGCTGCAAGCATTGTCCCCCATGAATGTCCGAGAATATGAACTTCCTCCAAACCAAGGGCCTCTCTTACTTGCGCCAATTCCTCAACATACCGTTCTACGGTCCACAACGATAAATCTTCAGGACGATCAGAATTCCCACATCCGAGTTGGTCATAGTGAATTACCGGTCGGTCGTCTCCTAACGTTCTTAGTGGATCTGATTCTCTGCTCATCCCACCAGGTCCGCCATGCAACACTAACAAAGGAATACCAGTTCCTTCCCCCGTCTTTCGATAATAAACATTTCCTCCTGTAACCGGAATATAACCTTCTATAACTATCTTCATGTAATCGTCACCTTTCTGTCTCAACCAGTTCTTATTATAGGTACTCACTATTTCTCTTCCTTAGTTAAAGGTTCAACACATTCGCAGAATATCCTGCTGACAAAGATTCACTTCGCCTTCTGTAACATGCAAAAAGGGCCCAACCACATAATTTGCGAGGTTGAACCCAATCGTTACATTTCCTTTAATCTTCTTACTTGGAAAATATCACAAGGCTTTGGGGCTGTCTATATCGTTATTTGGTTTTTAATGTTTCGGTCATTCGAAGACTTGAAACGATTCCTGCAATAAAGGGTAATAAGGCTACTAATCCGATTGCCCACCTAACACCTAGCAAATCTGCAATGATACCCGCAAGTAAAGCGCCAAATGCATAACCACTGTCTCTCCAAAAACGGTATACTCCCATGGAAGAAGCACGCCAGTGAGGTGCTGCCACATCACTAATAGCTGCTTGCAAGGTCGGATAAACCATTGCCGTACCCAAACCGAGCACAATAGCACCTACCATCCATAATGAAAAACTATTGACAAATAAAATAAACCAAAGAGCAAATGCTTGAGTCCACATTCCATAGGTAATTAATTTTTTCCTGCCGATTTTATCACTTAATACGCCCGTGAACAATTGAAAGAATCCCCATGCAGCAGGATATAAGGCTACAACTGTACCAATTTGACTCATGCTTAAGCCAACCGTTGTAAAATATAAGGGAAAGAGTCCCCAGGCCATGCCATCTTTTAAGTTCGTCGATAAACCTGAAAAGCTAATGCTAGATAGGTTTTTATCTTTCCAAGTTGTTAAGGCAAATATTTCTTTAGAGGAAAGTTTATTTATGTTCTGTGTATTGCTGGCATTGTTTTGAATTTGAACCTTTAAATGCTCACCAGTATCTTTAACGATTAATGATAATAAAATTCCGATAATGACGATTCCAATTCCTAAATAGAAAGGTTCAGGTCTCAGTGTATGGGAAGTAGCGATATAACCTGAAACGATAGCCATTACGGCCACACCAGAATATCCCGCGAATTCATTTAAACCGATTGCTGTTCCTCTTTGGTTTGCTTTGGAAATATCAATCTTCATATTAACCGTCATTGACCAAGTCAATCCTTGGTTAATCCCTAATAAAATATTCGCAAAAACAATTACCCACCACGCATGTGCAAAAATAATAAGGATAGGTACAAATAAGCCGACTATCCAACCAATGATGAGAACTCTTTTTCGTCCATATCGATCTGAAATTTGTCCTGCAAAATAATTGACAATTGCCTTAGAGAAACCAAAGCTAATAATAAAGGAAAGTGCAGCGCTTGTTGAGGCTAATCCAAACTGTTTTTCGCCTAATATAGGCAATACAGTTCGTTCAATTCCGACCATTGAACCAACAAAGAAGTTGGTAAGAACGAGCAAAAGGAATGGAAAAAAATTTTCCTTTATACCAATTTGGGGTTGTATCACGATTCCATCTCCTATAAGAAAGTCTGGAAAGTCTGGAAATATCCTTCAAAATTCATTCGTTGCCGCTCAAATAAATACACGTGGCTCTGAAAAATACAAGGGGTTATTCCGATTCTCTATTATTGATTTAATCACTTCCAACCCTCGATTAACATATATATGCCTGTAAATAACAAGATGATATTTGTGAATATCCGAAAGAAATTCTGGTTGATTACTTTGAATAAAAGTTGGCCTAAAAACAAACCAATAAATACCACAGGTATTGCAAATAAACTGGAAAGCCAAATGGTTTTATTCGTTCCAGTAAAAATAACTTGAATGAGTAAACTCATGAAATAGATGAATAAATAAAAGGCTAGAGTAGTACCTCGCAACTTTGCTTTTTCAGTATCGGTTCCTGAAAAATAAAGCAGTAAAGGCGGTCCAGGCATGCCGATACTACTTGTCAACATACCTGAGAGTCCACCAATTGTTATGTCTTTTCCTTTTGTTTGAGTGATACGGAACTTTAGTAGTAACAAGAGAGTTAAACCTAGAATGATAAGGCCAATTCCCAATATCAAATTCTTTACATCCAAAAATAAAAAAACCATAATCCCTATTGGTAATCCAACAGTACTACCTATAATAAATCGTTTTAAAATCCCATAGTCTATATCTTCTTTAATTTTGGTTAGCAAGGCTACAGATATAAATAAAGATAAAATTAAATTGATTTGAATCGCTTCCATCGGTTTGAATAAGAGAAGAAGGAATGGTGTGGCTAAAATCGAAAAACCAAACCCTGTACTCGTTTGAAGGATTGAAGCAACTAATATAATAAAAATAAATATGAATAATTCCATGAAAACACCTTCTTACTTTTGCTCAATAAACTCTTTTAGTCTGTCAAGATGATCTCCATCTTCCTTTTTGATGATTGCTGTAACAATCGGTTTCAACAAGGCATTCTTGAAACCTTTTGTGCGAATGAACCCTTCAAAATTAACTACTGTTCCACTTTCCTGTGGATGGAAGGAATAGTGATATTCAATAAAAACACCATTATTCTCACTTGTCACTGAATATTTTTGGTTCGCCACGTATTCTGTAAAAACTAATATTGATTCGATCGTTCTTCCTCTAACATCTCTTAATTCTTTTATCTTTGTTCCCTTTTGAACCGGACCTTCCGTTAACAGTTCAATTCCTACTACGTTATCCATGATGAATACAGAATTGTCGAAATCAGATGCAACGTTAAATACTGTTTCAACAGATGCTTCGATATAAACTTCTTTAATAAAAGCCATTATATTCTCTCTCCTTTTTCTTCAATCTGAATTGGCATATAGATATTCGTTTGATTTAACTCATATTCAGGATTAATTTGTGAAGTCCGATTAATTTCAATCAAAGGAAATCAACTAATTCTCACATTCAATAACATACCATAGAGATTGCATATACACTTGACGATTCTTGTTTAAAAAGAGCAATGAGGGACCCCTCATTGCTCGGATAATAGGAAGTAAGAAAACTCTAATCTACTTAAGATTAATTAAACTTAGGACGTAACTTTATCTTCTGAAGCTTTTGGATGTACGAGGGCATATTTTTCCCAAGCTCTACTCTTCCAACGAAAATACATAATGGTAGCTCGAGTCCATTCATCTACGGCAATGGCTATCCATATTCCTGGGAGACCCATATTTAAATAAAACACTAAAAAATATCCTAAAGGCAAGCTCATTAAAACCATTGAAAATACCCCAATCATGACAGGGAACTTTGCATCTCCTGCTGCACGTAAGGAATTAATAATGACGATATTCATCGTGCGCCCGGTTTCTAAAAATATACTAAGCAAGAGTACTGATGACGCTATCTTAATGACCTCTGGATTATCAGTAAACAAGCCGATGAGCTGATTACGGAAAACCATCACCAGAAACACGGCGCTTAATGTGAAAATTAGTGCAAATTTTAGACTTTTCCATAATCTGGTATAAGCCTCATCTTGTTCATTCGCACCAACTAATCGACCGACAATTATCGCCGTCCCCATACCAATTGCAATCGCAAATAAAAATGTGAACATGGAAATATTTGTTGCATACTGTCTTGCGGCCAAAGCTTCCGCTCCCAAATATGTTGCATAATATAAGAAAACAATCTGACACGCCTGATACATCACTTGCTCAAAAGCAGCTGGAATACCAATGTGTAGAATTTTTCCGATATATTCTTTAGATAGCTTAATGTAATAATTAAACTTAATACGATATTCTACTACTTGATAAAATAGCCAGAAGAAAACCAGTAACGCTATGAATCGGCTGACGATAGAGGATATTGCGGCACCTTGCACGCCCAATTCAGGGAATCCAAATTTCCCAAAAATCAGCACATAGTTACCGATAACATGAATGATATTCATCCCTAACGAAACGTACATGGTTTGCTTCGTCCAGCCATGCACACGAATAATCGCCGCTAACGAGTTAATAAGGGCTTGAAGGAATATCGCCCCTCCTACAATTGATAAATATTGTTCAGCGTACGCGAGCACTTCTCCTTGCAAATTCATTGACGACATCATGCTGCGGGCGAAAATGAAATAGCCGGCACTCATCAGTAAGCCAACTGCTAAATTTAACGTCACCGCAGTCGCCGAGATCTTGGACGCTTCGATATACCGCTTAGAGCCCAAATACTGAGAAACTACAATAGCAGCTCCAGTTCCTACAACTTCAAGGACTAAAATAGCGATATGTATATACTGATTCGCTGCACCAACACCCGATACTGCATTATCAGATAATGCACTGAGCATGAACGTATCTACAATTCCCATTAACATGAAAAGGAACACTTCTAGAAAAATAGGCCATGTTAAGGTAAATAAATTAAGCTTCTCACCCTGTCCTTTTTTCGCTTTGTTTAAAGCCATTTATTCACCATCTTCCTAAATTAAACAATTAAGTTATCTTACCAAGTAACAAGAAATATTGCTAGCCCAGTCCCTACGATGGAATAGGTGAAACGTAGACAAAATGTGATAGGCTAGTGCATTTCTAGTATAAACATATGAGATCTTTTCATTTAGCTCAGATAACACAAATTTCAAGTAATGCATAGTATATGTAGGAATGTGTTTTAACTAGCAATGGAGGTATGAGTATGATAAATTTTCAAGCCTTTCATGGTACCGTTACCATGATTAATGATTTTCCAATCGGGATAAATGGGGAAGGGGAAGGTTGTTATACATTACTATCTGTAGATGACGGCTTTGGGACTTCAGTAAATTTCGTCGTGTCACCAACCACTTACTTTGTAGACCATGAAATGGTCTCTGTAGGAGACCGGGTTTCTGGATATTATGATGGAAATGCCCCTGTCCCTCTTATTTACCCCCCTCAATACCGTGCGCTTATTATGGTAAAAGATAGTCCTTATCAAAATGTAAAAGTAGACCACTTTAATAGTCAGTTGGTGAGCAGTGATGGTCAACTAAGATTAAATATTTCACCATATACTCCATTACTATTGACAAACGGGCAAGTTTTCACAAAAAATCCGGCAAATCGAAATCTAATTGTGATCTATGGCCCAACCACAAGAAGTATTCCAGCCCAAACCACACCCTATAAAATTATCGTTTGGTGTTAGAAGTTAAGTGCATAACCTAGTAGAAATGCACACCAGTCATATTGTAAGTCAAAAAAATAGACGATATATTTTAAACGATTCCATGAAAAAACACACAAATTTATAATAAATTTGTGTGTTTTTGTTTTGGAGAATAAGAATTTTTCCTGCGTTCGCTAATTACTCCTTATTATCTGTCAGTGGATGTTCAGCAATTGGAAAACGGACAATCACAGTCGTTCCTTGATTCACTACACTTTGGAATTGGATCGTTCCATTATATTTTTCAACAATGTTAAAGCAAATCATGAGTCCTAATCCAGTCCCTTTACTTTTCAACGAGTAAAATGGTGTTCCTAAGGAATTCATTTCTTCTTCTGACATGCCAATAGCTGTATCGACCACTTTAAATTCTACTTCTTTCTTTTTTTGCTCGGCGCTGATAACGACAGAATCACCTTTATTGGAAACTTCAATTGCATTCTTCACTAAGTTGATAAATAATTGCTTAAATTCGATGATATTTATAGATATATATAAGTTCTCTTGAACACTTAAGTCTATTTTATTTTGATTAACAACACCGTAAGACATTAGTAAGTCCGTTACACTTTGAAGACCTTTTCGAACATCTAACGTTTCCTTTTTTTGATCTACATCTGGTTTTGATGTATTTAAAAGTTGTGAAATGACATGTTCCGCAGTATTTAACTCATCAATCATTAAAGTAAAATTACTTTTTTCTTCTTTGCTAAATGAATTTCCATTTTCATAGAACTGTAAAAATCCTTTTACCACTGTCAGTGGATTTCTGATTTCATGAGCGACAGCGGCTGCCAATTGACCCGTTGTTTTTAATCTCTCTGATTTCTGCAGTTCCTCATAATACAATTGTTGTTTTTTGATTCGATTCGCAGATTGATGAAAGATTAAATACAAAATAACTTGGCTGCCAATAAAGTTAATAATATTTCCGATTACATCCAGTTTGATATGTGAATAATCACTGCCTTGATGAATTAACACAACATAACTAAACGTTAAAGTAATTAAAAAGCCATTAAACACTAACGAGAAATAAAACAGCTTTGAATCGAAAAACAAAATAGAAAACCCAGGGATAAAGCAGAGAAAGATAAATGTCGACCATGTTTCAGGATATAAAAAGAAGAGCATATAAAAATAGGCTGCACCTATAATAATAATGATGATTCTAAATAGATATCTTTCATACTTCGGATATATTACCAAACTTGATGACAGTAACATGATTAATAGTAAATGTATTAGTAATCCTACCTCTAGACCTTCATAACGCGGAATGGCGACAAACAATCCCGTTGTCATCAGGACCGTAGAAATCAATGTTAAAAAATAATATTGTTTTTGCTTCACGAATACACACCTTTTGTTAAAATTATTGCTACAACTTCCTCATTGTAACAGTGTCAAGCAATGTATATTGTAAAAGATCATTAATGACACTGCATTGATACCTTGCAAGATGAAAATACATTCCCCTTATTTATGTAAGATAGAACACAGTTTTCATTATGTATCGGGACTTCATTCCCCATCCATTTGGCATAATATCGAGTATTTTGTCATAACATGGTGGTATTTAGTAAATGTATGGGGGGAGTAGAAATAGGACGTACAAAGGAACATAAAACTGCTGATGTCATAAAGAATGGAATAGGTTTTGGAACTTGCCTTTCCATGGTTATCTCGTACACAGCTTATCAGTCAATTGGTTGGGCCATTTTACATGGTTTTTTTAGTTGGTTTTATGTCCTTTATTATCTAATAAAATATACTCCTGACTTATTTTGAAAAGTAGAAAGACAGACTCTTGCAAACGAAGTCTGTTTTTTTTGATGGGACTTATCTTTTTCTTTGACTGATTCTCGTCACCCTATACAGCGCTAATTTACTCCTATATATTAAAATCAGGTGATGATATGAAAACGAATATGTATGTAAATAACGAGAAATTCTTAGCAGGGATTACCATGAAAGATAAAGCGGAACATGAAAGCAACAATATGGCCCTTCATGCTTGTGTTTCCCCTGAACATGTATTGGATAATCGCATGAAGTTAGCTGCCTCCTTGAATTGCGGGTTGGATGATTTCGTTTGTGCCAATCAAACACATAGCTCTAATTTCCATCGGGTAACGCTTGACGACAAAGGACGCGGCGCTGACCGGATGGATACCGCAATTGTAGATACAGATGCTTTGTATACCTATGAGCCAAATCTGTTATTATGCAGTTTTGTTGCAGATTGTGTCCCTGTGATTTTTTATAATAACGTGAATGGCCTAATTGGTGTGATTCATTCTGGATGGCAAGGTACAGTCAAAGAAATCTCCTTGAAACTTTTTGAGCACTTAATACAAGTTGAACAGTGTAATCCGAGTGATTTCCATATCCAAATTGGTGCAGCCTTGAGCCAAGAAAAATTTGAAGTCAATGAAGATGTTTATGTAAAATTCAAAGACCTTGGTTATGCGGATGATTATATGTATTTTAATGACCAAACGCACAAGTATCACATTGACAATCAACAAACCGTGAAAAAACAATGTGAGTTGGCTGGCATCCCGACAGAGCAAATTATGATTGATCAGTCTTGCACGTATGTAAATCCGGATGGTTTCTCTTACCGTCAAGACAAACAAAGCGGTAGACACCTTAGTTTTATTATGAAAAAAGGAGAATGACCAAGCACCAATCGAATTTTCCAGCAATATACACAAAAAAGCACATCAATTTTAAACATTGATGTGCTTTCTTGTTTTACTACATGGTTTAAGAAATAATGAATCGTTCAGGGCTCGGTATGTAGAAATATTCATTTGTACATACTTTGCGCCTACTTTGCGCCTACTTACTTATTCATCTTTGAAAGGAAGCTTCCAAGTAAATCCTCTATGTCATCTTGCTCAACATGCTCCTCGGAATCATCCTCAGAAGCGGCATGCTCTAGTCTAGCTTTATCCCAATCAAAATTCATCAAATCATCTTCCAGTTCATCAGCAACAATTTCCTCATGATTCACTTCTAAATCAGGTGAACTATTGTGATCAAAACTTATGTCTTCTTCGATCTTTTCAGTCTGTTTGTCTTGTAAATAAAGGGCTTGGTCAATATCTAACGCATTGCTATTAAGAGATGCAAGAACAGACATCGCTCGAACAGGATCAGTTAACAGTTGGTAGACAATATTCCCCAACAAAGCTTCTGAATGTGAGTGTTTGAGCCAATTTCGTTGTTCCTTACTTAATTGTTTGGGCAGAGGAATCGTAACTAACTCTCTGTCCTTGGATAAAGAGTTACTGACACCTTCCAAAATAAACTCAGCCATTTTGCTTGAAAAGTTTCTTCTCTCAGTTTCTTTTAACTTTTGCATCTGCTTAATGATGTGTTCTGGAGTGTTAGCAGGAAGACGAAATGTAATCGCCTGCCCCCTTTGAATACCAGTCATGAGATCACCCTATTTTTCTACTTTTTGTTTCGTTGCCTCTTTATTTTTTGTTTCTTTCGTGTTCTTTCTAACAAAATCAGAAATTAATTTATGATAAGCATTTGCCATCATCCAAATACTTTCTTTTTCGTCTTCAAAGAATTCAATATTGTAGCCATTTAAGCTGTTATTTAAAGTTTTGATATATTCTTTTAAAACGATTGCTCCGCCGCCCACAAAATAACAAATTTCTGTTTGGGAATTTTTTTGCCATACATTACGTAAATGGCGATATTCTTTCTTAGCTAAGTCTAAAAGAATTCTATCAGTTATATCATGGACGCTTGTTCGGCTTCCTTTTACCATAATATGATTTCGATCATTTTTTCTAGTGATAATATCGACAACATCTCTACGACTATCTAATTCCACACCATGTTTGAGTCTAATTTCTTCTCTTATCGACTCTAAGGCTTCAGATACGCCTAGGTTAAATCCTTGTGCCTTATCATCGTCTACATTACGATTTTTAATGACTGCGATATCAGTTGATAGTCCCCCAATATCTTGAATCAAGATACTTTTGTCAATTAAATCTCTATTAATAATGTTTAAATCATTGTCCATTACCAAGTTAATGTAGGCTGCAAACCCCTCAGGATAAATCTTTACTTCATCAAATTTAATATTTACCTTTAATCCCTGATATTTAGGAGTTACTAAAAATTCAACTTGATGAACTGATCCCAATAGCTGAGAACGGTAGCCAACATCTTTTCCTTCTTTTACTTCACGAAGGGGTAATCCCGTACCTAGGGTATAGTTAGCATCAATTACTTTGTTATTCTTTTTGAAAATTTCAGAGTTTTCTTCTCTCACTGCGTCTAATGCCAACGTAGCAAAAAGCATAACTAATGTTTGATCTTCTTCAGATTTGCTGCTACCTGGATCTAGTTCACTTGCATTGTCGCTTTTTGTAGCTAAACTACCAACACGATAAATTAAATTGTTCTCTTTTAATGCAGGGGAGTGGACTTTAATATGAATTCCTTCAATCGGATCCTTCTCATTTAAGTCCTCTATTCCTATAACAGGTCTATCTTCTGTTGCCATCGCAATAACATTAGGAATGTATAATTCAAAATCCGACTTTCCAAATAAAGCCTTAACCGAGTCGTTTCCTACATCAATTGCACAAATTCTAGAAGTGTTCATAAAATCATTCCTCTCATTTATATGTTTCTATTCCATTAAAAGGATATATAAAATCGATAGACACGTCAATCCATCTAAAGTTGTATTCTAAAAGTAAACATATGTCCTATCTCCGTATACAAAGTTTCAATATTGTACACATCCCTTTATAGCAGTATGTGTACGAGTTTGTTTACACGTATACTCTTTTGTATACATATTGTTTTCAAATTGTATACATGTACACTTTTTGAAAACTTATTCATTATTGCTGTTTTTATAGTTAAAAAACCCGATTAATTGTCAAAATTATTGATATTAGTGTTATCACAATGACGGGAGTTAATAGCTATTATAGCGTTTAGATTTGTAATATTTTGGCGCATGCTAAGTGAAAGCCATCTTTAATGGAAGATTTACCAGCTGAGTAACCTACAAGAGATAGCATTCAAATCGTATTTATGGATGGCTACACGTAATTAAACTCTCTCTATATTCACATCATTTTAGAAACTCTACATGATGTAATAAATGAACCGTCGTCTAGAGGAATTTAGCCTTTTACTCCCACAGCGGAACATGAAAGAACATTAGTTAATGTTGTAAATGGAAAGTTTAATCTCCCTCCAAATAGATCGTTGAATTACCCAAAGTTATTACATCACGGAGAATCTTTTTTTAAAGGTGCGAATCACAAAATGACGTAATGGAGTGCTTTTGTTGAATTAGAAAAGATCCAGTTATTTACTACTTAGGCTTTTCAAGTGCATAACAAAGCATTGTTACTTAGAACTTGTCAATGTACTTCTTTTATTATTATCGATAATGATATTAATGCATGATATTAAATATCGATAACTACGTTTCAACCCTTTTATACTTATTCAATTCTATTTTTATCTTTTTATCGTCCTTAATCTTATATTTATTATCGATAACCACATCTGAAGATGCTGTATTATCTACTTTTTCAGTATTTACCGAATCTTTTCTGCTACCTCTTCTTCCCTACCACAACCTTCAAGGAAATAAGAAATATCAGTGCTAAATTTATAAGTCCTTTACTCAAGTTACTTTACTTCCTTCAACTATTTGACCCTTAAAGCTCTGTTTGACATGTTTTATACTTCCTCAAATTTGAGAACAAAAACTTAATCTGTAAATTACATTCTTCTTGCATACCACCTAATTAATTCAAAAAAACACATCCATTTTATTGAGTGATGTGCTTTCAACTATAACTACATATGAAATTACGAAATACATTTTGAATATCCTCTAAAACGATTTCATTAGTAATTGCCTGCATGTTATAGGTTTTAATCAATTGATTGAATATCAGTATCATCAGGTACTGAGAAGACGGTGACAATGAGCTCCTTTTGATGTGGCAAGAACGATAGAACAAACGACTTCTGGTAGAATTAAATGATGTTTTTTACTTATGATAAGGTTCACCGTACTGTATCTAAGTGAGGTTATTTTATTAATCCTCTTTACTTAGTGGACTAATGTGGAAGTAATCTTATCTATATTATAAAGATTTATCTTTTAGTGAAGATGAATCTTATCTGTGTGGGTTTCCTTTAAAGGGAAATGGACCTAACCACAAGGGTTAAGTCCAGTATAAATAAGTTATTAATGTATTTTCTGAAATATATCTGTACTATAGTCTCTTATATCAGATACATTAACCAAACTATGTTTATTTTTTATTTCTTTAAAGTAATTCTCAATACTGGTTTTAGATATAATTCGATTTGAAGGTTCATCAGCTCTTAATCCTTTTCTCATATCTTTCCAAGGAGACTCAATATGTGTCATATCTTCCAAGACTTTTCCGCTATAGCAACCAAAATTGTTTACTATACTATCTAGAAGATTCTTCTCATCATTAGTTAATAATCTAAAATTATAAACGTTCAATTCTTCTTCTATTGGGTTGTACCCGTAACCCTTATACTTTTCATATATAGTTTTATAAACTGGTCCATGAACCCATGCTTCACAATCATCTTCAAATAAAAATTCTTTATTAATTGTGTAATTAAATGCCTGAGAATAATATAGTAGCTTCTGCAAAGCCAATGGGGTGATTTCAACACACTTATATAAAAGATATTGAACAACACTATCTATTTTTTTTTGATTACCCGAGTTACACTCAAGATTTCTTTTTTTTAGTTCCAAAATAGTCTGCTTACAATTCGTGTAAGTACTCTCATTGATTTTATCTTTATTTAATTCTAAGAGCTCAACCATATACTCTGGGTCAGCAATAACTTTTTTTAAAGTTAAAGAATATTGTTTTGTAGGCATTTGCCCATCTAAATATCTAGTTAGAGTACCTTCACCCCACCCCAACGCTAAAGATAGCGGTCTTTTTCCAATACCAAACATTTCAACAGCTTTTTCTATTTCTGGAACAGTAATCAATTTTTCTACTGCTCTGTAGGCTTCATTAATTTGGTTTAGATTATGGTCATGAACCTCAGGGATAAACATAAGAGAACCGCACTCATGACAATGTGCTTCTTTAGCTAAGTAGCTAATTTCTTTTCCTTTAATAGTCTTTTGTTTAGTTTTTGGCGTTATATCATAAACGACGACATCTTCACAGTGTTCACAGAAAGGTAACATAATTCATGTTCCTCCTTAAATTTAGTTTTGTTTAGTTTTAAAGCAATAAGAAATTGGTTTATTTCTCTTATGAAAGGAAACCACAAATAATCTACTCTTCCCTTTCCTTGTAGTTGTAATGTTTGATTTAATATATATGTCAATTTTATCCATATCGTTTCGATTATCTAGCTCAAATTCCCTGCAAAAAATATAAAGTTTTTCATGTGAAAATTTTGGTTTAACATTATCCACTGCATAGCAAAAATCTAAAACTTCAAGACTTAAAAGAATTTTTATTGCGCTTTCAGTGTTTAAATCATAATCTTCCATAAAATCTACATTTTCTGTTCTTTTTTCATTTAATTCAATTGAAAAATCTCCATCCTCAACCAATTGTTTAAAAGCAATAAGGTATTCTTCAATTTCTTTTTCTGTAAAATTGGTGTATTTCTTTGTAGCTCGGTCAGTACTACTCAAATTATTTCGCCCCTTTACACCCCTTAATACATATATTATACAAAAAATGTTCAATAAATACTACCCAAATGTATCAATTGATACATTTATTTTAATTCATTAGCACAAAATGTAACACAATAAATATTAAGGGTTAATTAAATTTCAAGAAAAAGCGAGTCTAATTTTATTTAGACCCGCTTTTAGAATTAATCTATATTCTTTGCTTCCTTAACACATTTTACTATTTCTTTGTAACTTGGTGTCCTTAACAATAATCTCTTATAGTCCCCAATTAGATTTTTTAAGATAGGTGTAGAATCAGCCTTACCTAACTGCTCCCATTTTAAGAAAGAGTTAATATCCCCACTACTAATGAACTTCGGTTCCTTTGTATATGAGTTGTCTCCCCCCGAAATCATGTATTCATCTACAACTTGAATTGCATTTTCTTGTAACTCTTTAAATGCATTAATATTCTCAGGCTTATTTAGACTAATAATACATTTTGTATAATAGTGTCTATCTGTATAGTATTCACTTAGTTCTGCTTTTAAAATTACATCTTTTAGTAATTCAATAAATACCATGAAATATAAGTATCTTGTTTGACCTCTTGATTGCTTTTCGGCACCTTTACCAAATTTAAATCCTTCAGCTTGCTTGCTTAAAACATACGCAGCATACAAATCATTAAGATTAAACAAATCGTCATTTACAATTTGATTAAATATAGCTCCTCCAGGAGAGAACGGAGGATTTTTACCAAAAGCCAATCCTGCTTCACCTAACCATCCGGCAGAATAAACTTTAATTAAATCAAAGGCATTCACATTTTCTTTAAAGTAAGGTATTACTGTTGGATTTTGTTTTTGAAAAGCTTTTCTTGATTCCCAACCACCTCTTTGAATTTCTAAATAAACATTGTATTTGTTAGCCATTTGATCTGCCCAGTTTCTAAAATCTCTTTCTAATGCTAAGAAATCTTTTTCAGTTACAGCATTTTGACTATTTGTATATCTGGTAGTTTCAAGCAATAAGTCTTCTCCATGTGAACCAACTTTTACAACTTTCACAACGACAATACCTTTCTCAAGTTTTTGTTTATATTCCTCTAACTCAGGGCTATATCCCGTCCCTCCACTCTCAAGCTTTTTTACAAGTACTCCCCATATTGACTTTGTAGTTTGACATCCATTAACAATAAATGGTTCAGTCAGATTAAACACGTTTTCATTATGCTCAAAATCATTTACAACTATGGTTATACCATTGTTATATAAACCAAATCGTTCGGGCTTTTCTAATAACGTTTTCTCAATACCTTTATTAACTTTCCTCTTATTTCCTAGAAATTTTCTAACATTTTTTTCATATATTAAATCTAAATCCCCGGATACATTTTTGAACTCTTTCAAGAAAATGAATAAGTCAATTAGCTTTACAGATCCAACTAATAATTCATCTCCAGAAGGAACTAATTTCCCAGCTAGTTTTACTGTAATTTTATTTGGGGATTGCTCTTCTTTTTCTGTTAAACGATTAAATATAGTTTCTATACACACTGTCTCAATATCAAATATGGGACCAATTTTATTTTTCCCTAAAACTTTAATATCTTCTAATGCTCTTTTATCTTCAAGTGTAATTGCATCTGTGGTAGCAAATACAAATATTAATTTATCTTTCTCAGATGAACTTGATATAAAGGTTCTTAATCTCTCTGTCACATCTGCTGAAAGTGAGGATAGGTTTGTTCTATACCCTTCCATAGTATCAAAGAACTTCTTTGCTTCATTGAACAAAGTATTTGCGCCTTGAAAGGCAGCACCGTATTTACTTTGGACGATGTACCATGTATCGCCCTCAGGCTCATCACCGTCATTCTCTTGACCTTTCTGCAAGTAAGCCAAATCTATTCCACCATCTCCACATCCGTCACAGTAAATCATTTCATTTGAATACTCGTCCAGTTCAAGCCATTGGCTAATTATTTTTTGAGCAAATCTGTTTCCTAATTCAGTTGTTGTGGGCGAACCGGTAATGATATCTTGTAACCATTCATTTTTAAATTCATCTAGAGTTGGTCTTTGCATATATATCCCCCATTTATAAGTTCCTTTTTTATTTAACCAAATTCAAATATATTTTTCGTGTGTTTTTTAATCTCTATTGATTAATAATAGCTCTTATTTCATCTAATTTTTGCTGGCTATTCTTATACCTGCTGTAAAGGTGCAAGATAAGTTCATTTATCTCGTCAATTAACTCTTCGCGATCTTCTTGTATATCAGCTGCACCCAACTTGTTTAAGCGAGATGTAATCATTCTTTTAACACCTACAGAACTTCTTTCTCCCGCACCGTAAACTTCCGTATAAACTTCCCAATAATCATATTCATTAAAGTCCTCAGCCCATATTTTTGATATTTTTTTACCTTCTTTTGCAAGACGAATCATTACTTTCGAATCGTTACTGTTCATAATTTCACTCCCTTGTTATTTTTCTTTACCTGATTACCGATTAACAACTAAGTAATCAACATGTCCCTACCGACCAACTTCGCCATTTTATATATGTAAACTCTCTTCCTCTTCTATGGTAGAAGGTCACAGTATCGAGTTAACCTGCGGTTTTATTAGGGCTAAAATTATTACTTTTAAATTGTATTTCCTCTCTTCATATATAATTAACCAACCGAGCATATTAATTTTATTGGCAATTTGGATTGTATGTACGACCCTCCGGAAACATTACAATGATTAGTAGTGAAGTCATATACAAAACCTCCTTTTATTTTAGAATTGATTAACAATCGTCTTAGCAAGAGCAGTAATTACAAGTACAAAAATACCAAAAGCAAAAAGCCCAAAACTAATAAGGAGAAAAGCCATAATTACGGCTACTCCAGAGTCAGTAAATAACAACCAAGTAAAAAAAACAAACAACAAAACAGCTACAACAACTACCATGACACCAACAGCTCCTAAAAATTTCTATCTAACTTTTTAACAAAAAACTTATTACCAATAACAGCATGACATAGCTACGTTGTATTTTATTGGTGATTATTTTTGTTCCTTAATACTTGTTATATCCAATTCCAATGATCCGTTATAGTCATTAGTAATACCGTAGAATCTATATTCTTCATCCACATTTAAATATGGTATTTCTATATCACTAGATACAACCGCATCGAAAATATAATCCCCAACTTCTAATTCCAGGAACTTTGTGCCACTTGTATTATCGAAGCGAAAACTTAAAACGTTTGCATCTACTCTCACATAATTATCTTTGCTAAGAAAAGCTTCTTGAATATCAGAGTTTGTATAGGCTCCTGGTTCTACTACTTCAGCATAGTATTCCATCTCTGTTTCCTCATACTTGTTACTTAACATGGGAGCATCATCATCTGAACCTGAGTAAGATACAAAAAATATCGCGACAGCAGCTATACTTACTACAATAAATAACAGTTCAAATAACGCTCTTTTCGCGTTCGGATTAGGTTTATTATTTACCTTCTGTCTAGTGGGTTTAACAACGTTTGCATTGTTATTCTGCTGCTTTTGCTCTATAACCATTTGCTTCGTTTGATTAGCTAATTCTCTTATTTCTTTTGCGGTCCTATCCATTTCATCCGAACGAATTAAATGAGTAATATCTGATTCAGTTAGTTTGCTTTGTGAATTTCGAATATTTGTAACAATATCTTCAATCCACCGTACCTGCATTCCATCATTCCGAAATTTAGCAGCCAGTGCCAGTCTCGTATCTAGTTGGGAATTTAAATCGTCCTTAAATAAATGGAACTTTAAAAAATCCTTAGCATTCCTTTCATCCCAGGTTTTCACGAACTTTTCCATGTCTTCCCTGTTAAAACCATAGTGAATTACACTGTAGCCAATTAACTTATATGGATCGATTAAGTGAGGATGATTTGAAACTAAATATCCTCTTAAGTCATCCACATGTTTTCTAACTTGCTGAAGTGGGTTATCTGTTTTGTTTAATATGGTAAAGACACCATTAGAATGAACATTCTTTATAGAATTAAATGACCAGTTTTTCACTTCTATTATACGAAATCCATAACGAGGTGATATTACTAAAATGTCAGGCTCATATTTCCCTATCATTGGTTGTGAAATTACAAAAGTATCTTCTGGTAGATGTTTTGCCAACAAATCCCCAACTTCAAACTCTCCTCTAAGCCCTTTTAGCTCGTTAGTATTTCTGTTGGAAGTTTGATTTAATTGATCGAGCAACATATCCCTACCGATAAAAATCGCCATATATGACACCCTCATTTACACCAAATTTTTAAAACCTTTACTATCGTTATAATAAATACAATAATCTAATAGTACCATTACTTACCAAATTTATAGTACATATTTTTCATCATTTCTTTATAATTCGATAATAATAGTAAAAAGAGGAGACAAATCATCGTTGATCGTTGATTAGTCTCCCCCCTTATTTACACCTTTTGTGTAAACCAGTTTCAAAATTCACTTTAGCTCAGAGTATTTATAATAAGCATTCCTTTATGATTCTATAATTTCCCCGCATGAAAATTCACATTTCCCTACTTTACTTAAAGCCAATTATTAGAATATATTATTTATATATTCTAATAATTTAAAAAGGAGGGTAAACTTGAAAAGATTAAGGACAATTGCGATAGCTAAAAAAGAGATACATGAGTTGCAAACATATGTTAATTTAGTAGAAAATTACGAAACGAATACTTTAGAACAATCAATCTTCAAGTCATACGCTTATACTAATAGCCTACAAAAAGTAGTTGAGACAATTAATAAAGATCTAGAGAATATCGGTGAACCCTTGATTGATCAAGATTATGTTACGTTATTGATTAAAAGTAAACCGCAAGATGAGTTACATAAGGTTTTGAGATCCAACTATTTACTTAAGACAAGACATACTCGTAAAAAACCTTACTAACCGACAAAGAAGACCTATCAATCCATTCAAAATGCTTTGGGTTACTCACATCTAATTTCAATAAATTTAAATGACCAAATAAATAGAAAAAACCCTATCCGCTTCTTGCTCGGATAGGGCTTCTTGTAGTATCTCAGTTTGAAGTTCCTCATTTAAAAGCAGGGAAATGCTTTCGATTTTCTTCTCTTCATTGATTTTAATTTCCTTGATGATCAACTGCAACAACATCTTTTTCTGTTCAAATGAAGCCATTTCGAGTAACCGATGCCATTCTTTAAACAGCTTCCGAATATAATCAGCGTTTAATGTTTGCGAGGTACCACTTGATAATTCAATTTCAATTGTAGCTTTACGTTTTAACAAGTTGTCTCTCTCTTCCCGAAGGTTATTCATCCTCTCAATAATCATTTCTTGATCAATCATATTATTTTCATACAACTTTAAATATTTATCACGAGTCCTCTCAACCTCTTCAATTAAAGGCTTAATGGATTGAAGCTCTTCCTGTAACGGTTTAACATTGTCCCGCTTCTTCTTATTAGTGCGTTGGATAATTTTTTCTAGAACACTTGGATGATTCACCACATACTGTAGTCGCTTCATCACGTATTGCTCCGCATAATCAGATCGTACGCTATTTGATTGGCAGATGGCACTTCCTTTGCTACGAAAAGCACCGCACGAGTAATAACGAAGTACTTTTTTGGTGCCATCTTTCATTTTATTTGTAGTTCGACTAGAGACCATTGCTGCACCACACTTAGGACATTTCATTAGTCCAACCAATAAATACTTGCCATCGTAATTTTTGATATTTGTTTTAGATTTTTTCTGTTGAATGAACTGCACTTTATTCCACAGATTTTCGTCAATAATGGCTTCATGATGCCCTTTAACAATAATTACGTCTTCACTTTTACCTTTTCTACGTTTTTCATTCCAGTTTTCATAACGATTAAAACGAATTTTACCTACATAAACGGGATTAAGGATGATTTCTTTTATAGACGATGTACTAAACATATTTTTACGTTTTGTTCGATAACCCTCGTGATTCAGTTGATTAGCAATCGCTTTCAAACCTTTTCCAGTTGCATAAAGGTTAAATATTTTACGAACAACAATTGCTTCTTCTGGAACAATCACTAATGTGGAAATATCTTGGTCAGAGCCCAGTCGTTCTCCTTTGGTGCTTTTATAACCAATTACAATACCCCCATTCCATTGTCCTTTTCTAGCACGTTGCCGCATACCCAATCTCACATTTTCGACAATCGTATTGCGCTCAAATTCAGCCACCGCACCCATCATCTGCAAACTAAATTTACCCATAGTTGTTTCTGTATCGAAGTTTTCGCTAATCGAGTACAATTTCACATTGTGTTTATTAAGCTCTTCTACAATTGTTAGCAGATCCACATTTTTTCGTGCTAACCGGGAAATTTTCCAAATGTACACGATGTCAAATTTGTTTTGTTTAGCATCTGCGATTAATTGTTGCAAAGCAAAGCGACCTTCGATTGATTTACCACTTACCCCTCGATCAACATATTCTTCAACCATGATGTGCCCTTTTTGATGACAAAACTTCTGAACATTATCGATTTGTGCATCAATCGAATAACCGAGTTCGGCTTGTTCCTCTGTAGACACCCTCACATAAGCAACAGCTCTGATGGTTTTAATATCTTCTGTAATGTCTTTATTGAAATTAGATTTCCAATACTTAGTTGTGACCATATCTTTTCCCCCTGATTATTCCGCAGCCACTTCAATAAGTGTATTCATAAAACGAAATTCAATATTTACAAGCTCTTTTTGCTTATTTACTTCTATACGAGAAAGCATTGTTTTAAATAAGGCTTGCTGTCGTACGGTATCAGCATTTTGTATTACTATTGCGAATTGATCAAGCATATTCTTGACTTTATTCATCGAAATGGTTGGTTTTATAGGAATGCTTTCTTCTTTCGGTTGCACTAAATCCAAGTTTTCTTGATTCAATTTCGAGATATTCGTAATAAATTCCTGTTCGTCGATACGATCTTTCTCGAAATCCAACATGAGTAATTCCTTTTTAAAGTTTAGTATGCCTTCACGTTTCTTTAAATCGTGTTTAGAGGCATTTGCTTTACCATCATTACTTGATACACCATTAATGCGTTCATACAATTGGTGAGCAATACTAGGTTGTTGAACGAATGATTGAATACGATTAAATATAGTTTGTTCTATCTTGTCTGCTGGTATAGAATTTGGACGACAAGCAATGATGCCTTTATTGATGTATCGATTACACATATAATATCGATAGGCTGCAACATTCCCTGTTTTCAACGTATTTTTCACGTTATGACCAGACATACCACTCCCACAAAAAGGACACTTCATGAATGATGAGAATGGAAACGAACCAGTAGCAAATGTAGATCTGTTTTTCTTTTTATTTAATCTAAATTGAGCTCTCTCCCACACATCTAAGCTAATAATTGGCGGATGGTGACCTTCAACAATCTGTTTCCCTTCATCTGAGGTGTAGCTAATTTTTCCAACATATGTTGAATTTAATAACAATTGTCTTACGGTTGTAAGGCTAAATAATCCACCCTTTTTAGACTTCATTCCAGCCTTGTTTAATTGATTAACAATTGCTTTTAACCCTAAACCGCCCTGTGTATACCACTGGAAAACATTTTGAACAATCTCAGATTCGACTTCGTTGATTACTAAATTCGAAGAAAATTCCTTTTCGATACAAACCGCTTTTGAAATCACATCATAACCAAATATATGCGCACCACAGTAGTTTCCGAGCTGACTTCTTTTTTGGCGACCCATTTTCGTGTTTTCCATAATAATTGATCGCTCCATCTCACTCATAGCTCCTAACATTTGCAGCCCTAATCTGCCATGTGCGGTACTGGTATCAATGGATTCACTCATACTTTTCAAGGAAATATTGTGTTCGACAAATAGCTGCTCAATTTCAAGCAAATCTTTTAAATTACGGGCAAGGCGACTAATCTTCCAAACGATTACACCATCAAATTTGAGTTCCTTAGCATCATGTAAAAGGGACTGGAGACCTTTACGCTCCAAAACTCCTTTTCCACTGATGCCAGCATCTATATATACGCGATAAATTGTATGTCCTCGTTGTTTACAGTGTTCTCGTAATTGATACTCCTGAGCTTCTAGGCTGTAGCCTTTTTCTGATTGCTCAGGTCCACTAACTCTTAGATAGAGTGACACATTTTGCATCAGTTTCTTCACCTTCTCGTTTTATGAATCATCATTTGAAACTGGTATGTTTTTAACATCAGTTTCCTGGTCCGGCTCACTAGATTCCACATGGTACGCTAAAATCAGGTCTGCGACTGCATCAATGAAATAATCGTATTGTGTAGTTTTCGATTCGTTTTTCATTAGCATTTCCACCCTCCTCAAATAAATATTATTTTCTTCAAAAGTAAGTAGCTACCTTTTTTATAACGAGATGCCCGATCATATGCCTAAAATCATAAAACTCGTGTTACTTCATAAATTTGAATGGTATATCCTGGTCCCATTTTTTCGATAAATGAGTCGTTGGATCAGAAATTTTTCCCGTGATTACTTCTTGTATGACTTCAATAGAAACATCAAATCGTTCCTCTAAATCATCTGGCATGTATTCAATAAGCCAATTCATATCCATTATTTTGGCCAAATCGCTGATACTGTAAGATTGTTGATATCCCATAATTTAATCATTCCCCCTATAGATACTTTTCATTGGCAATAACAGAACAAATTAGTGCGTATACCGGTGTCGAACGTCAGGCTCTTCTTTCTCGTTAGAGCATTTCTGTTCCTACATTATAAGATTGTGTATGGAAATGAGAGCGAGCGGGCAAATTTTAGTTGTTTGGTGAAGTAGAAGGATATATAGATGTGTTTCTAAGAACTTCATGAACAAGTAATATATTTTCTTATTTGATTGCACCTCTTTTTTATTTTTATAAACTTACCCTATAGACCCATACGAGACCATGCTCCAGAAACTTCCGTATTCTTTGACTCCAAAGAGATGATCCCCTATCGACCCATCAGACCCACTTCTAAATATAGTAAATAGGTAAAGCTGGTAGATTTTTTTCTAACACTTTCACTTAAAGAGGGGTCGATTGGGTCTTCTTAAAGGAACACAAGAGAAGTCAATGAGTCTGAACTCAATTCGGGAAATTTTCCAACAATTTTTTACATGTCGTCGATTGATTCAAGGTCCTCATTAATAGGCATATAACTTATTTCAGTAACTAATTGAATACCTGTATTTTTGTCGAGTATCTTCTTTTGTTTCTCACGGTACTTAATTGTTTCCATTTCAATTGGTTCTAACATATTTTCTTTGAACTTTACTACATACATATCACGGGAAGAAATCCCTGCAATAGTTCGTTTCTTTGTCTTCTTGCCTTCTTCTGTAAGTAGCAAATTTTTGGCTTTCCATTTAGAAAGGATTTGATCGGGATTCTCAAAGCCTCTTGCTATTAGCTGATCTCTAAATACCTGCTTGATAAATGCCACTTCAATGCCATTTACTTTTTTGAAAATCTTCCCCCAAGTTTCATTTGCGACGGGTAAATCATTGTCACGTGCAAATTTGGTGTGATGTTGCATGATTAGTTGTTTCAGTACTTCATAGGCACGTTCATCATACTCCCCTAATGTAGCGACGGTTTGATACTGTGCAAGAAGAAACTCAAGTAATTTATCAAGGTCGACTTGAAACACGAAGCATTTATTCATCAGTTCAGCGGTTGCCATCAACATCCCGTACTTCTCGGACATCCTTTGCGACTTCCCATCTTGAGAAGGCATTTTGTCATGCACCCTTTTTGACCACTCTGTAGCTAATTCGAATACTTTTGGTTTTCCTAATTTGATTAAATACTCTACAAACAAGGGTCCGGCATGTCCGTAATGTTCAAGTAGACCTTCTTTCAACCGACTAGCATGTGGTCCATCAATTGTCCAATCGGCATTGTCAAACTCTTGTAATCGAACAAAAAGCCCTGTGTTTTGATTAGATTTCATTAGAAGCGAATGTTCAGCTGTTGAGAAAAAGGTTCCTGACCAAGTTCTCTCTTTACGTAAGCGTATCTCCTTCGTCATACGCCCCTTTTCCTTACCTTCCGCTAGTAAATAGATAATCTCTGTAAAATCACTCATCTTGTTCATGGAAGCTTCATCAAGAGCAAGTGGAATACCATGAGTGTTTGCAATTCTTCCAATCATATTATTTTGGGTAGCTTTCCAGTTTAGAATCAATCCACCATCTTTTCTAGCAGGACGACCAAAAGGGGAAACGAATAATCGAGCTGCAGTTGTTTTCCCTTTGGAGGAATCCCCGTAAGCATGGAGAACGAGCACCTCCATGTCGAAATCCCTCGCAATCCAAGAAACAATTGGAGCTGAAAAACCTGCAACTAACGCAAACTCTAAAGGAACATGCCCCATCACCTCTTGCTTAACTACGTCTTGCCATCCTTGAAATGTACCATTTGATAGAATAAAATCGCCTTCAAATCTTGAATTGTACACCGAATCACCTACCATTTGATTATGCTTGTAAATATTCTTTTTTCCTTCCACTGTCCATCCAAGCGTTGTATGTTCGTAGCGTTTCGGTGCATCTGATTCTTGATAATCAAGAAACATAGCAACTTGTTTCACCTTATACGAAGCAACATCTACTCCAGATATCATCAACTTTGACAATTCATACACCTGCAACTGATCCCGGCGAATCATGATTTCTTCCCACTGGGAGTGATACCAATAGCGAAGCTTTAAATATATTTCGATGGGGTCCACATCAATTCGGTGCAATATTTCCTTTATATAGACGATTCTTCCGAGAAGTTTTTGGGATTCAGAACCATCATTACCTTTGGTTTCAGCAGTATAGAGACTGGTTCCCTTCACACGGAAATGTCCATGTTTTTCTTTTGGGAAATACTCTTCAACTTCACCTTTGGGTACTGAAGTCTTTTTTCTTACTTTTGGAATTCGGGTAACATTTCCCTCTAAAGAGGCATCATCTATCTGCGAATTCTCAACATCTGGTTTCATGTCTATTTTGCGTTTACGCCGATTAGGTGGAAATGAGCTCAACGGAATTGTGGCTTGTTGTTCATCATCATCATTCATTAATAAACCTCCCATGTGTTGGATGGATAATGTGCTTATCCATCCAAACTTAATACTTGTAATGATTGAATATATAGCTAACCCGCTTCAATGATTTTTTTAACTGAACGTACGGAAATGGAACTTATTCTAACTTATATCCGAACTAATGGGTTAGCAGGGTCAACCGGTCTTTTCTCAGTAACCATCTAAACTTAGGAGTATCCTGGGTCCATAAATTCTTAAGAGATCTTATAATAAAAGGAATATCATTGTCTAAAGTTTTTATGAGCTCTTCATCGTGCTATTACTGGACTGCAAACAACGCTTTTTCCGATGAGTTAAAAATCGATTCTTTATATTCTTTTACGGACCTCGTCAACTTTTTCACACTCATTTAACTCAAATAGTATTCCTCTTCAATTGGTGTTTCGTTGAAATGGATCGTTATCTCAGCAAATCCGATAACCTGAGCATCAAATGCCTGAACAATCGCTTGATTTAACTGCTTCCATAACAGGTCTATGTTATTCACCGTAGGTAGTTTCACTTTACTAGAATGCAAGTCGCATTTGATAACAAGTTCATTTACTTCAAAAGAGACATTCATCAAAGTGAGTTCTGCAAGTTCACCAAATTGTATACAAGTTTGATGAAGGTTCATGATGTTAGAATCAATTAAATCTGAGTGAATCCGAATCTCCGCATTATTTGCCTGTAATGATGAAACAGGATATTTGGTATCATGCGTTTTTCTATAAGTCATAGCTGCCATGTTCATCCTCCTTTGAAGTAATATTTGGATGCAAAGGTCAACTAAAGACCTTTGCATGAATAATTTATCTAGCTTTAGTACTTAATTCATATGGAATTCGTGCAATCAAATTCCTTTTATTTAAAATCCTTTTTTATACATATCACTTCGATCGTTCCCTTCGAGCCAAAACATTCTATGTTAAATTGAGGTGAAAAGTTAATATCATTCATTGGGATTTCATGAATACTTCCAACCGGACAATCAGAAAGAAAACCAAGTTG
Source organism: Paenisporosarcina macmurdoensis (assembly GCF_042658845.1). Classification (NCBI taxonomy): domain Bacteria; kingdom Bacillati; phylum Bacillota; class Bacilli; order Caryophanales; family Caryophanaceae; genus Paenisporosarcina; species Paenisporosarcina macmurdoensis. Next base: position 59,824 of record NZ_JBHSRI010000025.1, on the reverse strand, counting down.
TAAATCGATGTTATCGAATTGATTTCTTTCAAGAAAATGAGCAAAATGAAGAATTAGCTCCATATACTGTGCTTTACTACTAACTACTTGGTAACCAATTGCTCTCCATTCAACTTCAAACATATTGTCATGAATGAACATACGTGTAGGCTTTACTGATAGCTCATATAACTTTCCAATCAAATAGTGGCTATACTCTAACACCCTCGGTACAGTTGATTTAGGATCCAAAGGAATTCTTGCTGATAAACGATATAATCCATTTTCACCATCAAAGTGATCATCTCTAAAAGAACCATTACTCCAGAAATCCATTGCAGTGTATAATGCATTTTTTTGTGTATTCATTTCCATTAACCCCTCGTCTCATTAAATTATTTGATTCTTTTTATCTGACTGCCCAACTCTCCTTTCATTCTTATCTCCAACAACTCATCAATTATCCAATAGAAGCAAAAAACACCATTTCCCACAAAATGATTGACTAAATATCACAAGTTGTCCCCTGTGTATTAGAAAATATTTTGTGGAAAATGGTGTCGAGGGTCCGATTACCTAGTAGGTTCTCAGTCTTCATGACTTTAACGTAATCGCTTATTCCCAATGGGTAGCGGACGTTAACACTCCAACCATGCTAATAAAGATAACGATTGAAGTTCCATGCCGTACTATGAATATGATGAAGTTATAATGCTAGTTTACAAAGATTGTTTATTTACTTCAACTAATTCAATTCGATAATTGAGCAATGAGCAGACTTAATTAATCCACTTTTTTGTCACCATTGGAGCTATCCGGGAGGAGGTACTTACGTAAAGCTTTGTAGGGTTAATATCTGAGGTTAATTGCTAATCTAAAAAATGAATCTTTTGGACTATCCCTTTAAATAGGGATAGTCCAATTAATATTATCTAATAGCAAGTTTTATTTTTAATATTAGTAAATATCATTTATTATTGATTGGTATCATCGGAAAACTCACTCAGCAAGTATGCTTTCACACTATCATTTATTAAAGCGGTTATTGATGTTATTTGATTTTGTTTCAACAGCATTCTGACAATCAAATGATTATCTACACTTAAGTATGTCGTTATCCGAATATGAGATTCTTCGAATGATAGCTTTCTCTTCTTTTGTTTAGGTACGAATGGCTTACCATCAATGTATAATTGCTGAGGATCTTTTGCTAACTGCTCTTCATTTATTTTCTCTTCCAGCTCTTCTTCTAGTTCCTCTTCTAAGTCTACTGTAATCTCTTCATATTCGTACTCGTCGTCCTCTACTTGGAATTCATCATTTACCTCTTCATTTTTGTCCTTAAAGATACTTAATGTCTGATCGCTTCTTTCAAACCTCGACATATCAATGTTTCTCTTTCTTCTCTCACCATACATGTGTGCGACCCCCTACATCGTTTTTACATCTACGTAAAAGTAGAAACTACCTCTACGTAGATGAATTTATATGAATGTTTATATATGTATGGTTGTGAAAAAAATAGGGATAAGTTTGGGGATACTATCGAACAATCACTGCCTCGTTCCAAAGTTTTATGGAAACGGGCAGTTTTTGTTCACTAGTAGTCTTGTGGGAATAACATCATTTGTCCATCGTCATTGTCAATACACCAGACCGTCCTAGCTATTGGTTCCGCTTCTTCTAGAGGAATAATCCAGGTTTCCCTTCTTTCAGGTATTTCTTGTCTATGAGTAATGGCTTGTTGACCTTCACTAACAGAAAGCTCGAACACCTGAAGGTAATCTAATGTGAGTTCCTGCTCTTTCTGTCTATCAATCAATTGCCACAGGAGGATTAAGATTTCACTGTGCAGTTCTTCTGCGATTGCTCTTGTCATGTAGCGTTTTGTTTTATGGGCAAACATATGAAACACTCCTTCCCATTCTTTTTACAATTAATTACTTAACCTCTGTTCTGTCCAGGGGTCTAAAGTATCTTCAAGAAAGAGGTATAGATTTACATCCTGATCGAGTTTAACTTTCACCTCAGTTTGAGAATTTCTTTTGAATCCGAAGGCAATGGCTTCCGGAAAGCGGCTGTTTGTCATCAGCTGCCTTCTCTGTAAGATACAACTGGAATTGCTTTACGTCATTACGATTCAATCGTTTTTGGGCTTTTACCATCTTCAATGAGCCTTTGTTGAAAATCTCTTAGTACACTCATTCCTGCATGCCTCCAAATAAAAAAGAGCCATGAACGCTTTTCTTAGCATTCATGACTCCTATTTTTCTTTCGTGATTTCCCGAACAACTTCGACTGCCACTGCAACTAGTATTGGAACAACAATTTTTACCCACATTCTTTTTCACCACCATACAAGTAGTCTTAATTTCTACTCTCGACATTCTTTAAATAAAATCATGAACTATATACATTGAAAACTGGCTAAAACCCTTAGTACGATAACAATTCCCGCTTTTTAAAGAGACTATTCTTAGTTTTTATATGTGTTATTAACTCACTCATTAAGTTATTCATATGAGTTTTTTGCTATGAATTCCGTATTTACTGGTAAGGATTTAATACATTTCTTCTGGAAAGAGTAGGGTCTGAAATTCGCCTGTATCAACTGCCCAGATAACGCTTTCTGGAAGGGGTTCACCATCAACTATATGGATAGTCGATTCTTTAAAGAACGGAACGTTTAGCTGTTGATGAATAATATTTTGTCTATCCTCTTCACCCTTTAATTTAAATATTTGAATACAGCTTAGTTCCTCATTTGCCTGTACTAATCCATCTATTACCCACCACAAATGATCGATGATTCTTGGCGGGATCTCTTTATATATTCTATCTGTAACAAAACGCCTTACTTGATCTTCAAACATGGAACTGCCTCCAATTCTTTCTTAATGAAATTTTTAAAGATGTTAACTCTATAACTTTAAATAGAAAAATAGCCATTCATGATAAATTACATGAATGGCATTTATCCTTCTATTAAAGTGAGACGGGTAAACTTTCTAAAAGCAGTATTTATCACTATCCAATCCCAACTCCACGCTTGCCGCACATTTTCTGTATCAAGAATCCTAAAATGTTCTGTAAAAACGTTTTGTTGTAGCTTCCATCCACTCTTTGAATCAATTGTTTTCCAAAAAATATTCCCTCCAAATGTTTTTACTGCTAAATTCGTTAGTAGCATGCATATCCCTTTCCCTTCTATTTTTCAATTGCACTATCTTTTAATAACTAAGACCATTTGATTATTTCATTTGAGATTTTAAATACGATGAGTTGCAATCGGAACATAGAAACATTCCTAATCTGCTTTTTTCCTGAGTACGACTACTCCGTCTTTTAAGATAACTTGTAAGCACCATTCGTTTGTTTTCGGATGTAATGCAATGACTCCAAGCCACTCCGTTTTTATATCATCTTCATAAAGCATCGTTTCAAATAGGAGAGACTCAGGTAGGCTATCAAACATTTCTGACGGTATGAGTGATTCATCGATCTCATCAAGATAAAGTTCATTACCTTCATAACTTATTTGTCTTCTATCCATTTTTACTTGAAACTCATTCTCTAACGTATCAACAAACCAATTCAATTCTTCCATTCTTACTTCCCCCTTTCAGATGTATCCCTTCTCTTTAAGCGAAACAAAGTTGTCATCTCCAACAATAATATGGTCGAGTAACTCGATACCAATGATCTTTCCTGCTTCAACCAGTCGCTTCGTTACCTCAATATCTTCGGATGACGGAGAACTGTTGCCGCTCGATAGCAATAGGTAAGGCTTTGAAGGTATCTCCACCTTTTCCCCTGCTCCACACCGTGCGTGCAACTTTCATCGCACACGGCGTTCCATCGATTGTCTATTTATTTCATTTTCCTCAATCTGTCCAATTATTTTTATCCCCTTGCATGATTACTTCATTTCCAACTAATAGACGGAGATTATTCAGCTTTTTCAACTGTTCTTCATTTAAATTCAGAAATCAAGATATATTGTGTTTTTCATTCTTGGGATTTTCTTATAATTTTCTTTCAAGGTCTATCACGCTCCAATCATGGGTCGTGACCTTTTTAATCCTACGAGAATCCTTGAGTTGATTGAGTTGAAATAATAATAGACATTCGACTTGAGGCTGTTGCTCCATTTCCATTACAGAAACTTCAACGCTCATGCCTCTACTCTCACTATCGTTAAAGGAAGTTATAGATTGATCCTTTCCTTCCTACCATTTCGTCGAGTGTGTACTCTCCATGTCGATAGCTTTCCACGTTCCCTTCACTCTATCTTTATATCTTAACGTAGGTGCTAGCTCTTGCCTGACGTCCTCTCCACCGCCTTTAACGGTGCATGGAGCTTTCGAAACCACCATAGGTACTCGCCCACGGAACGTGCTTGACTCTTTCATCAAGCTCACTCATTTCTAAGTGCTCGCCAATCACAGACATTTCATTCGCTAGTTCGTCAGTGTGTTACCACATTCTCACCATATTAAGCTTTTTACGACTCCCGACCTATCAGTTGCACCAGCCATCTCTGGTTGGATTTCGATTACCAAAATAATGGCATTACGGCAACCTTCAGCCGACTTTACCGAGCTTCACACGATATTTTTTATACACATTCGGATATCGCATGTCGGAGTATCAGAGTAGGCATTTCAAGGCGTTACCCTATCATTCTACCTATCGAGTGAAGAGTTCACGACTCTCTTCCAGTCTTTTGACTTTCAGACAGCGTGCGTAACCTTTTCAGTTACGAACATGTCACACGATGGTTATGCCCTACCATGATTGAAGCAGCATTTGAGAGAATAGCAGTCTTCATTACCTCCCTCGGATGAACGATGCTTGCATTAAGACTACCTATGTGGCAAATATTAATGGAGACAGGAGAGTTCTTCACGTCCAAATTAATAACAATGAAAGCTTCACGATCTAGGTCCCCTAAAAAGTGTTTCATCAACTTGTAAGCATCTTGTGGTGATCGGATGTTTCTTTCTTTGTAGAGTAGGCTCGATTCCTTTACTAATTTAACGCTGACAATATTAATTCTTTTTCGGGGTTGTTGCTTCATTTCAATTCCTCCTTCTAGTAGCTCCAATTGATTAGCTAGTTGCACTTTGTAACATTTCATAAATTACTCCTCCTCAAATAGAAAAAGCCGTAATTCCACGAATGGAATTACGGCTTATATTAATCGTATCATGTTTATAATATTAGTTTATATTTACATTTAATACAAATATTACCTTAAATTTATTAACCTGAATTTTCACCTAAAGGCTTCTTTCTACTCTCCACTTTGTTTAAATGCGGCTTCAAGTTATGAGAATGAACATACACACGGGACGGTCTCATCTTGAATCTTCAAGAAATTTTCAATGCCCTCTCGATCCATTCTTTCTCTATATTTCTTAATGTATATGGTCCGCCGTCTTTAAGGATTTTTAATCCTCCTTCTAATAGCTCTAATTGCTTTGTATCTAATGATTTGTAATAGTTCTCTCTAATTCCTCCTCAAATAAACGTTTAGGAAGGGCATGCATTTAAGTTTCTTCGTTATTTATAAAAACCAGCTTCTGCAACTAGTCTCGATGTCAGTACAAAAACCGCATCTGATATACTATCGGCACTCTTCTCATCAATATTTTCTTTTAACAATAACTCGTAAGCTAGTTCTTGTATTAAATTGGGCGCAGCATTCTGCATCGCTTCTTTATTCAACGTACAATCAGTAATCAGCAATAGCAACTTAGCAGTGGTACTGGATACAAATGTATCGCGCATTTCTTTTAGACTTTGTAACTGTTCGTCCAGACTCAGCAAATTTGCTGCTGGCTGCTCTTCACCAAAGTCCATAATAGAAATATCACTCATTTCTACTTGTTCAATTCCATAATTCAAAGTAGCTAGTAATAAATCTCTTTTCATGTTCATCAGCTCTCTCTCAGAATTATTTGATTTAAAACTAATTAATCCGACCCATTCTTTTATGCAGCTCTACAAGTGAAATCAATTGACTCTAAGAGTTAAATTATTAAGAGCTTAACACATAGGGACAGTACTATTTAAGTTATTAAGTTCGGATTGCAGCTCGATGAATCCGCATAAATTGTTCTTGTTCAGGTAGTAAATCGATAATCATTTGTTCATTAATATGAAGTCGCTCAAACTCTGACGATGGTAATTCATCTGATATGAGAATTTGACCATCTTCATTAAAGCTTATAAAACATTTATCAAATAAAGCATCATGTGAGATACACAAAAGTAGACCGTTATTAAGATTCACTTTCTGAGATTCATCTGCAATAGCCCAAGGTACGATATGGCTAGCTACCAATAATGAAGGGATGGATAGATTGCATAATTGGCATCCAGATTCACGATCTAAGAGTCGACTGCGAAATTTTGATTGTGTTTTACGATATGCAGTCATACGATAACCGGTATTTTCAGGATGATTAGTTGTATCTGGAATTAACACATAATTTTTATTTTTGGATGGTAATTCTCTTGATTGCAAAAAGTTGTACCAAACGGTAGGAAAATATTCACTTTTATTTTGTGCGATTTTCAAATCGTATAGCCACTGGCGAGGTACAGGAGTTTCTAGAATCGTAAAACGAGCTACATAATTTTCGTAATCACCTTCGCCTTTTTTTGTAAACTTATCTAAATTTAAAGCCTCACCTATCGTTGTTCCTTCAACAAAGGGCACTGCAATTCCAATAAATCGTACATCCTTTCCATTTATACGTTCAAAGTAAAAGAAGGGAGCAATATTTTCATTCGTTTTACTATATGCTCGGCGATAATATTTTTCAAATGCTTCATTTCCTCTTTGTTTTGTATCTAAATATTGTTTCTTCGGATCTTTGTTATCACCATAGTATTTTAAAATTTTGGTTGAATTATTATATTTATTTGGCCAGTCAGGATCTCCTTTTGTGTCTAATAGAATGACAAAAGCTTCTTCATTACTGAGAGAGGGATTGTTTTCAATCATTGATCTACGGATTCCTCCTTGATTACCAATACCTCTCAAGTTATCAAATTTAAATATATTACTTATTACTTCACCAGCAAAAAAGCCCCCTGTATGACCTGCTTCATATATTTCCCCTGGTATCAAATCTGAATTTCGTAAGTCTTTGAATTTTATCATTAAATTCACCTCGTTTTTTTAAAGGTCCTTTTATATATATTATGTCAGTATGAAGTACATTAAATAAATATCTACGTTAAGCAGATACCGGATTATCGTCTCCAACAATTTCAAATTATCAAATAAAATCTATTTCTTTTAGCATTGCTACTAATGTTTTCCCTTTAACCCATATATTTTGTTGATACATACTTATACCATTAATAATTAATGTTTTTTTAGCAGAATCTATACCTGAACCTCTAATGAAAAAAGTATTATTTCTTGATTTTGGAAAATTAATAGAAGTCTTCAATTCTCCTGTTTTATTTATGGTTGGTTCACCATCTTTTTTGTATACTATGGATTCTTTTAATTGATTTTTATTAATTAACTCTCTAACGTCGTTCCAGACATTTCTTACATCGTTTTTTATTAAACTATCTTGAAAAATTAATCTTTTAAATCCTAAAAATTTATTTTCTTGCAATTTTGAAGAAAAAGATGGTTCTTCAAATAGAATGCACAAAAATTGTTGATTGTTAAAATAATTAAAAACCGAAGATTCTTCAAAATCAATACTATCATTTGTCCATTCAGTAAAATCTATTGGACATAATTTCGTATCCTCCGTTTTAGTTCCACTTTTTGTTTGAGTTACAGTTTTCGGGATAATTCCAATTTTATTAAATAATTCAATCTTACTTATTTTTTTTGCTTTAGCGCCAAACATTCTAACAACTATTTGCTCAGAAATAGACTTATGTAAATCCCTTGTATTATCTGTCAATATCGGGATACTAAACTCTAACATTAGTTGTTTAATAGTTTTTCCATGATGCAATTCTGTTAAAAGATGCAATTTTTCATCTAATTCTCTAAATGTAGAATAATTAGTACTTAATTCTTCAAACTTTTCACCGAAGTGTTTTTGGACAATATTTGAAACAGTTGTTCTTTTTAAACGAAATCTCGGTCTATTAGGCCATTTAGGAGCAATATCAATGAACATTAAGTCTTTTCTTAATTCAGAAGAAATTCTATGATACTCATTTTCTGGAATGTCATATTCCTTTTGTAAATTTTTAATAAAATCCCTAACGATAGTCCAGTCATTCTTCAAGATTTCTTTATCTTCCTCGGAAAACTCATGAAATTGATAAGCCTTAATAACAAAATTAGCATAATCTATAGCTTTTACAGTTACATTAGAATCATAGTGATAATAAACCAGCAACGACCTTTCTAATTTATGCCAAAACTTAGATGTCTCGAAATTTTCCTTTGCAATTTTTTTGGTAGAAACTGCAGTAATAGACATAGGCTCTTTCGCTTCAAATTGATGGTTACTTTTCTTTTTGGGTTTTCTAATACCTGTAGTTTTTAACTCTATATCCTTACCATCAACAAATAGATCCGGACTTTGAATAGAATCCGGTCGATACCCCAGTACAGACTGTTCAATAACATCTCCTGCGATACCTGTAATTTTTGGGTTTGTTTTTGCTCTATCAAAAACATTATTTCGATCTACTTCCCCTAGTGTTTTACCAATAACATTATTAAAAATATTTTCTAGTTGTTTTTTGGAAAAAATATGTCCTGCCAAAACAAACACCCCCTTGATTCCTTCTTTATTATCAAATATTATACATAAATTATACTATACAGTGTAATTTACTCTATACTTGAAAATCCTAGAAAGAAAAAAGCCAATGGTGGTTCTTAGTAAAGCAGTCTCTAGACTTAGAAGAACCGTTAGAAAGGAACATCAAAAACTTTACGACAAACTCCCTTACAGTAGTACACTGGAGTATACGTAAAGCTAGACAAGGCGAAAAGGATATTGGACGTAATCAATTTAACAGCTTATATTTTGATACCTCAATTTGTAAAACTTGTCCAATGAAAGATGGATGTTATAAATAAGGTAGTAACACAAAAACCTATTTCATAAAAAATACAGCCTCTCCTAAGTGAAGGAAAGGCTGTATTTTTTTGATGTTTTGAAAATAATCTTCTTTTTTGAAAAATAGATGATTATTTTCAAGAAGAAATCTATATCTAGGCACCTTTTGCAGTGCCCTCTTATATTCTGACACTTTTTTATCTTTTTCCTTATCACTATGTTGCATATGGTATAAACCTTCTCTTTTATTTGACCGCACCAATTATTTGAATATCTAATAACCTTCTTAAATGAAAAATATCTTCATAGGTTATACCTCCAAAATCTGTACTCTCTTCATTATAATCATTACGAACAAACAATAACTTACCTGTCAATTTATACGTAAGACCGTCTTCTGCCACCAAATTATAAATAGGGTTATCTGTCTTCTCAAAACCTACATCGTCAACTAGTATAGCAATATCATCGTTATAATCTATAACATCAAGTCCAGTTGCATCTAGTAAATTGATTAATTGATTGTACTGCTCGTCTAAAGAAGCGTAAGTAAGTTCCACTACATCTGCCTCTACTTTAAAAGTATCTGTATTAAAGTTCAGAACATAAACATTCATTTTCATTTATTAAGATACTCCTTTTTAAATAGGGAATTTTAATTGCATGGTTTTTTTTTTTCAACTAATGCAATTTCTTTTATTCTCTCTCCCATATCCTTTATTAAATCTACAACAAGAGCATTTCCCATACAGAAGTATCGCATACGTTTCGGCATGCCAAATGTCCAGTTGTCACTAAATCCATTTAAACGCTCACATTCAATTGGTGTTAAATAACGTTTACGCCCGTCTACTTCTACTACGTGCGTGCTTCTATTAATAGACCCTTCGCTAGTTAACATCGTTCTCCCTGGTAAATCTACATCATCTACTGGAGACATGCCTCCTTCTGCATAGATATATTTATGGCCATCTTTAGAAATTCTTTCTATTTTCTTTGAACCGCGTAAATAATCAAATTTCTCTATTTCTGCTTCTTTTAAATAATATTCTTCTTCTACTTTTTCTTCTGGTAATAATTTGTTTTTTAATGCAATTGGCGCGGGTTCTTTTGCTTCAGGTTGTACGGTATGAAAAACTCCATCAATCATAATGCCCGCCGTATGAAATTGAAAAGAGTAGTGGTCAGAGATTTCAACTACATCCTCTGGCAACTTCTGATCTTTTTCATTACGTCCTTTGAATGCTGTCTCTTTTACCGGAAATGTACGTGCAAAGAATCCATCTTTAAATAATAAATCATCTGTCGGAAGGCTCATTTGTTGTTCCGCGTAGTCAAGATTCTTCTTGTAAGCAAAGATGAAAACACGTCTTCTACGCTGGGCATTTCCGTATTCACTTGCGTTAATTACACGCCATTCAACGATATAGTCTAAATCGCGGAACACTGCAAGCATAACAGCAAAATCGCGGCCTCGTTGCTTTGCAGGTGACTTGATTAAACGGTCAACATTTTCAAGCAATACATATTGAGGATGACTATTTTCAATAATCCGTTTTATCTCCCAAAATAAAACCCCTTTTTTACCTTTAATACCTTGTTCCCCAGATAAAGTTCGAGCAACCGAATAGTCTTGGCAAGGGAATCCACCAACTAATAAATCTATATTTAACCGTTCAAAAACTGAATTTTCAATTGTACTGATATCTTCATTATTTATATCATCTAGATTGTTATCATCTGTTTTAAAATGACTAGCGTAGCAATCATATGCATGCTGTACTTTTTTTCCTGGTTCCCACTGATTAGCCCAGACTGTTTTAAAGAAGCTAGCATCTGCTTTTTCTAATCCTAAACGGAATCCACCTACACCAGCAAACAACTCAACTACATTTAATTGATTACTCATAAAGCGAACATCCTTTCTCTTACATTAGTATTATAATCTATAATTATCAAAAGATCAACAGCTTGAACAATAACTTGAATATTCACTTTGCAATTATTAATAGATTACTTATATAATTGGTAATAAACTATTTTATTACCATATTTTACAACGCTAACGTAATTAATCTAACTAGTAATACGGAATATCACGCGTTGTAAACTAGAGAGGAGAAAAAAAATGGAATGGATGATTTCAGCTAATAATAAGATGTACGATCATATTAGTGCTTTTGATGAATTTAGTTGCATTGATTGGCGACAAAAGGCTAACTATCAAGTCGGTGACATTGTATATATCTACGCAACAAAACCGTCTCAACGTGTAATGTTTAAAACTGAAGTAGAAAAAGTAAACATTGGTTCTAATGAGATAATAGATGATAAAAAATATTGGATAAATATTGATGAATATGAAAAATCCCTAGAGGGTAAGTACGTCCGTTTAAAACTATTAGATCGTGTTGATTCTGAAGCTTTAACTTTAGAACGTTTGAAAGAACACGGATTAAAAGGGGCACCACAGGGACCTATAAAAATTCGTGAAGCGCAACTTTCTCAATACATAGCTGATAACTTCAATGACTACTACTCTGAAGGGGTTTTCAATGATATTGAAGAAAATGATATTTACGAAGGACATATAAGAACAATAACCGTGAACAAATATGAAAGGAGTTCTATCGCAAGGAAAAAATGTGTTGAAAAATACGGATATAACTGTACAGTTTGTGAGATGAATTTTAAAGACGTTTACGGAGATTTAGGGAAAAATTTCATACATGTGCATCATATCGTTCCCTTACAACTGATTGGACGTGAATATAAAGTTAATTATGAGCAAGATTTAACCCCTGTTTGCCCAAATTGTCATGCCATGCTACATAAAAAAAAGGATGGCAACTATTTAAGTATTGCTGAACTAAAAAGACTTTTGACTAGAAATACAATTACTTAGAAGGTTCGGACAAACTGATTTATTCGAGACAGGGGACAGTTTCGTGACAAGTACTATTTCTATGGTGCTAAATTTATTAGGGATTTTGTAAATGAAAATTCATGTGACTTTAGGGGGGGGAACGGTGCAACTTTATTATAAACAGTTTAATTTTGTTGCAAAGGGTACATCTTTTTTAAACGGTACCACTTTATTTCAAACCTGCATTTATGTCGGAAAAGTAATGAAAGTTAATCCAATCCGGTCTTGTCTTTAACTAAAGCAGTGAATATTGGGCAACTAACTTATTTGAGACAATGATTAAAAGACGATATAACCATTTTTCAGAAAGGTTATATCGTCTTTCGAGGGATTCTCACAATACACGGGAAAGAGATTGGATTATATCTCCATACTATATGTAAACGCGATTTATTTCTTTTTCCACTTTGCAATCGCCGACAACTCACTAGTCACTTCTGTATCCTTTTTGAAGTCCCTCTACTATTACTATATTAAAAAAAACCTCAGTTACTTATGGTACGGTTCATTTTTCATAATTCTAAATGCCCGATACACTTGTTCGATCAGCACCAACTTCATCAATTGGTGTGGCAGTGTCATTTTTGAAAATGATAACTTTTCATCTGAACGTTTCATCACGTCTTCGTGTAATCCGAGTGATCCTCCGATAACAAACGCCACTTTGCTGCGGCCATAGGTCATCAGTGATTGCAAATCTTCCGCTAACTGTTCGGACGATTTCATTTTCCCTTCAATTGCCAGGGCGATGACATAAGTGTCCGCTCCAATTTTTGCTAAAATTCGTTCGCCTTCTTTTTTCTTAACGATTTCCATGTCTGCATCACTTAAGTTTTCTGGCGCTTTTTCATCAGCTACTTCTACTAAATCGATTTTTGCATAACTTCCCAATCGTTTTGTGTATTCTTCAATTCCCATTTTTAAATATTTTTCTTTTAACTTCCCTACGGAAATTATTGAGATATTCACAGGTTATCCACCTTTACACTTTATTTACAAACACGTTATCCACAGAAGTTATACACATATCCACAAGGTAATCTATATATAGTATGCAATCATTTGTTCGCCACTAAATATATTGCTGCGACATCACAGTAATCGCATTTTGTGGATAACTTTTTTTCATCTGAAAGTTCTGTTAAAATCGGGAAGGTATTTTGCTCAGCCACGAACATGTCAAGTGCATGTTCTATATGGGTTTGACAGCAGTTAATTTTCATTTTTCTTCATCCTTTCGATTTACGAATAATCCACTAAGTTATGCACAATTCGTCTTACTTTATCCACAATCTATTTTAACAAACTAAAAGCGAGTAGGGAAGGTGCGCCTTTGCACGTTCTACTCGCTGTGTAAATCTTTTGTAAATTGAAAAGGGTTATCCACAATTTGTTCTTGTCATCCACAACCCCATTTAAGTCTTTATAATGCTGAATTATCTTTTAATGTTAAAGTGACTTCCATGAGTTGACCTTCACGATAAACTTTCATGGTCATCTTGTTACCTATTTCTTTTTCATTATATAGGTGTTTACGTAAATCGATCATATTTTCAATTTTTTCTCCATCCATTTCAACGACCACATCATATTGCTTTAATCCTGCTTCATCTGACGCTGAACCATCTACGACTTTGTCAATGACAACACCAGTTGAGACTTCTTCTGGTAAACGTAGCGTGTCGCGTTGGTGGAATGCAGAAACGTTTGTAACGTCTACTAGTGTAACACCCATCGAAGGACGTTTCACTTCACCAAACTCTTCTAAATCTTCGATAACAGGAATGACTGAATTAACGGGAATCGCAAGTCCTATTCCTTCAACTGTCGCTTGGGAAATTTTCATCGAATTTATTCCTATTAATTGCCCAGCTAAGTTTACGAGAGCACCTCCACTATTACCTGGATTAATAGCTGCATCCGTTTGTAATACCTCGGCTTGCCAATCGACTTGGTTATCACCATTTAAATCAACAGGAATCGCTCGGTCTTTACCAGATACTACACCTGTTGTTACAGATCCTGAGAAATCTAAACCAAGTGGATTACCAATTGCAATCACTGTTTCCCCTTGTTTTAATGCATCCGAATCTCCAAATTCAGCAATTGTTGTTACTTTTGAGGCATCCATTTCAAGAACAGCTAAATCTGTCCAAATATCTGTCCCCAGTAATTTCGCTTCTACTTTCGAACCATCTGATAATGTCACTTCAATTTGGTTAGCACCTTCAATGACATGATTATTTGTTATGACATATGCTTTATTACCAGACTTTTTATAAATCACACCAGATCCTGAACCTGCTTCTTGTCCTTCACTCGAAGGGCTTAAAAAATCGGATGTTGCTTGAATGTTTGTCACTCCCACAACTGAATTTGCTGCCTTTTCTACTGCAGTTGTGACATCCGTTGTTATGTCTGCAGATAATTGTTGAGATTTATTTGACGATAGATTTGAATCATTGTCGCTTAATGTTTCGCTACCAGGCATCATACCAACGAGTGAAGGTAACATTAGCCATACAATTAATGCACCAATCATGACACCTAATAAGCCGCTAAAAAAGTAGCCACCTTTACTTCCCTTCTTAACAATTCGAGTCGCTGGTTCCCTTCGCTCTTGTCGTTCTATTGTCTCTCTTGGTTCTTGTTGTAGTGGACGGTCTTCTGGCTCTGGTGATTTTGGTGGTTGTTCATCATAATATCCCATAGATTATCTCCCTCTCTGTTATTCGTTATCTTTACTTTACCCGGCCAACATTAAAATTAGATGAAAACGGCTTTAAAACTTGATCAAAATGGTTTATATATATTCATGGCGTTTACTAAGCACACCATTATTTTCATATGGCCATTCTTATTATTCCTTTGTAAACCCCGACTATTCTTACTTAACTTCATATTATTATTTAATCCATACTATTAGTTAAGAGAAACCTGGACACCCTTTCCTTTTTAGAAGAGAAACCATAGTAGCCTGTTGATTTTCGCTACGGTGGACGGCTTTCGCGGGCATGGCTTCAGTCTCCTCGTCACTGCGAAAACATGTGCTCCTGCAGGGTCTTCAGCTCATGCACCTGCCGCTTCGCTTTCGGTGCAGAAAACATCTGCTATTCCCGCTGAAGTCGCCACCTGCGTTTCAATCAACTAATATAAATGGCAACTACGATTATAGGTTGGTTTAACTTAGAATCATTTATTCTTGTATAGCAATAAGCAATTGATAGATTTTCTTGTTGGTTACTACTCACTTCATGGATTGTAGTGGAAGGCGGCGACTCCGGCGGGATCAGCGGGACAGGTGAGACCCCGCAGATCGCGAAGCGACCGAGGAGGCTCACCGCCCGCCCCGTGGAAAGAGTCCGCTTGAAACGGAAATCAACAATATTATTGAATCAATCTTTTTGTCTATGAAACACTGGATTTATGGAACTAAAATTATAAACTTTCTTATAACAAAAAAAACCCCACATAAAGTGAGGTTTAAACAGTGACTAATTCAGTTGCTATGTTTGCATCGGTATCATAAAGTTTCAAAAATTCTCCTGTTACAATACCGCACGATTCAAGTGTCTGAGTTACGCTCATACGCGCCAAATCTTTCATATTATTATCTTTACTTAAATGTGAGAGATAGATACGTGTCGGTTTCTCTTCAACTACTTCACTCATTGCTACAGCAGCATCTTCGTTTGAAACGTGGCCAACATCACTTAAAATACGTCGTTTAATAGACCACGGATAACGACACATTTGCAACATCCCCACATCATGATTGCTTTCAAAGACAAAGGAATCTGCTCCTTTAATATGGCCTTTCATTCGATCACTGACGTAGCCTGTATCTGTAATTAATACAAGTTTACGACCATTCTCATGAAAGACATAAAACATTGGGTCCGCTGCATCGTGAGATACTGCGAATGACTGAATATCAAGTGATCCAAATGATTTTACAGTCTCCATATCGAAATGAAAACGTTGTTCGATTGGAATATTCCCAACTAGATGTTCCATAGCCATCCACGTTTTGGCGTTGGCATAAATCGGAACTTTATATTTACGAGCTAGAATTCCTAGCCCTTTTATATGATCACTATGTTCATGCGTAACCAAAATACCACTTAACTTTTTCATATTGCGGTCAACTGAGGCAAACAACTCCTCCATTTTACGTCCACTTAGTCCAGCATCTACTAAAAATGCATGTTCTTCGTTTTCAACGTAAATGGCATTCCCGCTACTACCGCTTGCTAAAACACTAAAACGCATGACGAAAACTCCTTACTCTTCTTGTGGTTCCTCTGACTCTTTGTTAAATTCGACAATCTTTCCTTCTACCGCATTTACAAAATAGTCTTCTTTCTTACCATCTTGTAATTCTACACGAACTCGCCAAGTTGGTGCAAATACTTGGGTTTCTGTTAATTGCACGAGTGTTGAGTAGCCTAGACTAACCGCTAAAATCTTAGAATTAGGTTTCAATACTTTTCGTTGATACAACACTTCAACAGCCCGCTCATAGTGTAACAAGGTTTCGGATTGATCAAAATTATCTTCAAGTTCTACAAAGCTCGTTTGTTCATATTTATTTACTTCATTTTTATCGTTCCAATAAATGGTGAGGAGAGCGTTTTGATTAAAGAAAATCTGTCGATTATTGATCGTTTGGAAAAAAATCGCTTTTTTCTCGTCTACATCAACCGTGAATAATTCATAGGATGAACCCTCAAAAACATGTTCATCTACAAAATCCCTTAAGTTTGTAGTGTCACTTAGGCTGCCAAGTGGAACTGGCTTTTTGAATGTTGATACCAGTTCTTTGTTTTCAAGGATTTCAAATGATTGATTATCCATTGGTTTCATTTCATCTGCTGTATAGACTCGTATGTTACCTGAAACATACGTTTCTTTCGTCGTATTTTCAGGAATACTTTCATAGCGAATATTATCAGCTTGTAAGCTCTCTTCAATAGAAGTTTCACCGAGTACTTCGACATCTTTTGCTTCATTGTAACGATTTAAATACAGGGAATATAAAAAGACATTTAAAATCGCAAAAACGATTATGAAGATAGTTTTGGTTTTATTCCAATCCAAACTGCCCACCTCCTAAATCTTCTGGGGAAAGGCGAATCCATTGATTATTCGATAAATAAAACCAAGATGGCTCTAATATCAGTAAACGCTTTTCATTATCCCGAGTTAAGTGATATCCAGGCGTCAGTTCATCCACATTATTAAAATCAATTTCTTTTAGCGTTTGCATTACTCGAGATGCTTTCTCACCAGATGGTAAAGTCGAAATGACTGTATCAAATGGCAAAGAAAGATCAAGTGTATAATACGGTCTCAAATAATTGTAAATACCAGGATCTCCCCAGAATGTAGTGATTTTTGTAGAAGTTTCAGTACTAAACACGGGATATCCTAACAAATATAATTGATAATCAATTTGTTGAGTGGCAGGGTTTATTTTAGCAAATCGATACTCGTCCGTCCAACCACCATGCTCATTTACATAGTACAAACTATCAAATACTAATTTTGAAGGAATGGCTGGTACAGAAGTTTCGGCTGATGGATTAACAAAACTTAAAGTCCGCTCTAATAAATTCACATTCATCAATGATGTACCATCCGAATATTCTTCATTCGTTGTTCCGACTGGGCTTTGGCGCACAAGACTTGGATCACTGAACAAGGCATCTTGAAAACGCCTCGTATCAATTTCTTTTAAGTAATACGTGTATCGAATACTCTCCACATCTTGAGCAGAAACATATAGTGATAGCTTTCCTTTACGTTGAATTTCTGTAAACTTCGAGAAATCCACTGTTGGGCCTACTACTTTTTGTTCAAATAATTCCCAATCAACATCTCTTGCTACCGCTGAATACAATGTGTTCGTTTTAGAACTAGCAAAATAAACTTTCAGTTGATCATTATTAGACCGATTCCAATTTACAATTAACCGATCAAACCCATCCTCAGGAATATTGGTGATGGAGAACGGTAAAATATTATCATATACAGGAAACGGTACATCATCTGGGAAAAACAATGTATATCGGTGATGCGTCCCGATCAAGTCGTTTAATTCATCGTCAGTTAAATCATTATCTTCCAAAGTCAGATCACTGATTTCCCAGCCCTTCATGACATTGACAACACGTTCTAAATCAAATGGTGTCATCGAACCTGCCATGTTGTTTTCCCGACTTGTAATCATTTTATACGGCTTAATAACATCGTCTACTCGCTTGCTTTCTGCGATTAGTATATTTACAACTGGTGTTTGTTCAATGGTGTCGTACGTTGGTGTATAGGTCCATATTGTAAACGTTAAAGTCACACTTAAAACGATTAGCAAGGTCAGGAAAATTGTTTTCGCGTGTTCTATATACTTCAATCCCATTCACCTGCCTCATCTAACTCGAATGGCAACGTGAAGAATATCGTCGTACCATTTCCTTCTTCACTTTCTGCCCATATAGCTCCACCATGTGATTCAATCATTTCCCGGGCAATAGCAAGACCTAGTCCTGATCCGCCCATTGATCTTGCACGTGCTCGATCTACACGATAGAAAC
Organism: Paenisporosarcina macmurdoensis; assembly: GCF_042658845.1. NCBI lineage: Bacteria > Bacillati > Bacillota > Bacilli > Caryophanales > Caryophanaceae > Paenisporosarcina > Paenisporosarcina macmurdoensis. Next base: position 41,264 of record NZ_JBHSRI010000025.1, on the reverse strand, counting down.
GATCGAAAATTCGTTCTACATTTTCTTTTGGAATACCCATGCCATCATCAGAAACCATAACCTTTAAAAGTCCTTCTTGTGCAATAATACCAAAACGAATATTTCCGCCGTCTGGCGAATATTTTAAAGCATTCGATATTATATTATCGATGACTTGAGTTAATTTATCGGTATCTATTTCCACAAAGAATTGTGATTCTGGTAACAAGCGTACGAATTGAACTTGTTGCGATTTCGACATCTCAAAACGATCAATGATTCGATTAAAGAATTTATTAAACTCAACAAACTCTTTATTTAAATCATAGTCTCGGCTATCCATTTTCGATAACTGTAACAAGTCATTAACTAACCTAATCATACGTTCAGTTTCGGTTTGCGTGACGTTTAAAAATGATGGTGCTAATTCTTTATCTTGCCATGCACCATCAGCAAGCGCCTCTAAATAGCTACGCATGGTTGTTAATGGTGTACGAAGTTCGTGCGAAACGTTGGCAACAAATTCACGTCGTTCCATATCAATCTTCTCTTGTTCGGTATTATCATGTAAAACGGTTATTAAGCCGTTCACAAAACCGGTTTCCTTTTGAATAACAGAGAAATTCGCACGTAAAATATACGGACGTTCAGGCGAACTAAAATCTAAGTTTATCGAATCTTTCATATGAATTAAATCTTCAAATGCATATTGTGATTCAATTCCAAGAGCAGACGAAATCGGACGATGCAACACTAATTCTCTCGGAACCCTTAAGAGTCTTAACGCTGGATCATTTATTAATATGATACGTCCCTTTCGATCCGTCGCAATCACGCCATCAGTCATATTGGAAAGAACAGATGCTAACTTCCTTCGTTCTCCTTCAGTAGTTGACTGTGCCTCTTGAAGTCGATTTGTTAAATGGTTAAAAGCAATCGCCAACTGTCCAATTTCATCATTTCCGTAAACACGTACCTTACGAGAAAAGTTTCCTTTAGCCATAGCTTGTGCTTGTCTACGCATATCGGAAATGGGACGGGTTATTGTTTGAGCGATTAAGATACCGAGAATCACTGTTATCGCCAGTGACATCGCTGTTCCGCCAGCAAGAATTCGGTTAATTTCAGTCATTTGTTCAAAAACAGTCTCAATATTTGATTCTAAATAAATCGTACCGAGTACTTCCCCTTGATAAACGATAGGAGAAGCTAGAACCCAAATACGATCCTCTTGTTGAGGGTCTAGACGAATCTTATTTGCCGGTGTTTCCGAAGAAATGGATTGACGAACAATAGGCTCCGTCGATCGTTGTCCAACAATGGATTGATTATTCGTTTCAGACGTGGCTAAAATGCGGAAATTATTATCAATTACACGGATTTCATTAATGTCTTCTGATCGAATGCTATAGAGTATGGTGCGTAAACTTTGCTCCAAGGTTGGGTCTGCTTCTCCCCGCTCCTTTTTGCGCATTTCTGTACGCACACTAAACTCCACCAGATCCACCCGTTCTTCAATGGAATTGGTGAAGCTGTCTTTAAGTGTATGTTCTAACTCACGTGCAAAATAAAGGCCGATGATTTGCATTGCCAATAGAATCAGCAAAATGTAAATCAAGACGATTTTAACGTGAATCGATTTAAAAAAACCAACCTTTTGCATTCTGTCTACTCCTGTTCAGGATTACGCAAATAATACCCTACGCCACGACGTGTCACAATCCATGCAGGGTGACTTGGGTTATCCTCAATTTTTTCACGAAGGCGACGAATCGTTACGTCTACAGTACGAACATCTCCAAAATAATCATAGCCCCATACTGTTTGCAATAAATGTTCACGTGTCATAACTTGTCCTATATGTTTTGCTAAATAATGCAGCAATTCAAATTCACGATGGGTTAATTCAATCGATTCTTCTCGCTTTAACACTAAATAGGCATCAGGCTGGATGATTAACAAACCTACCGTTATATCGTTTGATGCTTCTTCAGCATCTTCAGACTGTAAGGTTTGATGGCGTCGCATATTCGCTTTCACGCGTGCAATTAATTCACGCGTGCTAAATGGTTTCGTTACATAATCATCTGCACCTAATTCTAACCCAAGTACTTTATCAATTTCTGAATCTTTTGCAGTTAACATAATGATTGGAAAGTCATACTTTTTACGAATTTCCCGGCAAACTTCCATCCCATCTCGGTTTGGTAACATAATATCAAGTAACATCAAGTCAGGTTTGATTTCTTCTACTTTTCGTAAAGCTTCATCCCCATCATATGCACAAACAACATTATAGCCTTCTTTTTTTAAGTTAAATTGTAAAATATCCGCAATCGGTTTTTCGTCATCTACTACTAAAATAGTTTTACTCATACAATCCATCCTCTCTCTTGCCATCTATCTATATGAACAGTAATTTGACCTCATTATACTTCCTACTCTATCACGCTTTACGGTGTTTCGCATCTATCGGGTAATAGATGGGCAATGTTGAATATTTCCCGGGCAATAATTCGACAAATTAGTATATAAAAAGACGGCCAATTTCGCTAAATTGACCGCCTACAACCATTTTATTAGTTTAAGTAATTAAGTGGATTGACCAGTGCGCCATTTTTACGGACTTCAAAGTGTAAATGAATTCCTGTAGATCTTCCTGTTGAACCCATTACACCTAATTTCGTACCTGAAGAGACGATTTGTCCATTCTTTACATGAATAGATGCTAAATGAGCATAGGTCGTCTGAAATCCATTTTTGTGATCAACTACAACTTTGTTACCGTAAGTGCCGTCTTGTCCAGAGGATATAACAACGCCATTATCAGCTGCTTTAATGGCAAAGCCGCTAGGTCGCGCAATATCAATTCCGCGGTGAACTGAACCCCAACGACTTCCCATTTTACTTGAAATGTAGCCACCTTCAGCTGGCCAAGAAAATTTACCTGAACCTCGCGATGGAATGACCTTTGTTCCTTTTGTGACGATATTATTTTTCACTTCTTTAATCATCTCTTCTTGTTGAATGGATTTTCCAATTGCAATCCCATTTTGTTCTCGAATTCTATATGTTATCTCTTTGACTCCATTACTACCTTCTTGAAGGACCTTTGAATCACCTTTGAGCATTTCATTTGAGTTTTTTATTTGATTTTCAAACTTAACTTCTTCTGTTGCTTTCTTCTCTCGAACTACTTCTATATTTAATAGAGGCGTTGAGGCTGTTACTTTCAATTGTTGTCCAATTTGAAGGACACTCTTTTCTCCAAAGCCATTATTTAACTTTGTTAATTGTGACGTAGTTAAATTATGTTGCTCAGCGATTTTACTAAATACGTCTCCAACTTGAACCGTGTAAGTTTTCTCTTCTATAACGCCTTTTTGAAGATACTTTACTGCCTCATCAACCGTCATGATCTCTTCTGGTTTGGCTTGTTGTGTCACTCCAGAAACTGATTCTTTTAGCACAACATCCAAAATACGTGTTTCATCTTCCTTTAATGGTGGTAAAGAATCTATAGAACCTTTACGAGCTTCCAATTCGGTGAGTTCTTTTTCAGAAACAGATTGAAGTTTTAGTTTACGAATAACTTCATGATATGATTTTAGGTCTTTGACGTAGACTGCAATCTCGTCATTGACCGACAAGGCAAAAGCATCAGCAGCGACCGTTACTAGTTCGCCTAGCTTTTCTATTGTTTCCGTATCGTTTGTTTCTAAGTTAAAGACTTGTTCTGAAATGATGGATATTTTTAATTCATCATTGAGTCTTAAATCATCGTATTGGGAGCTTGTCTCTGCTATTTTTTCTTCTACAAGGTCTTTTACGACATTTTCATTTGATACTGCCCCTATATATTCACCACTAGCATATATATGAAAAATCTTCTGCAATTGACTGCTTTCATTGTCTTTTGCAAATCCGATATTAAATGTAAGACTTGAAGCAAGCACTACTAGTACGGCTGCTCTTTTCATTATATTTGATGTGCTGTTTGGTTTGCGGTCGGATGAAATCTTCTTCCTGTCACCAGTATTCCATTTCAAATTCATGATAAAGCCCCTCTCAAAATCTCATCCGATAAACGAACGGTTCTTTTTATGTGAAACATTTCACACTTATCTAATTTACCATATCCTATTTCCTCATTGCTCAGTAAAGCCCACATTGTAAAGAAAATGACTCATTCATTCCATGAATTGCATTTAAATGGTTTATTTTGTCTATTAAAAAGGTCTATATTCTTCTAATTCGAAATATTCAACCGTTTATTAAGTGCCTTTTTACCTATTTTTTTGTTTTAAGCACTTGTTTTTTGTTATATTTGTCATATAACAAGCTGACTTCCTATGTAAATCATCTGAAATACGGTAAAATTAATGTATTAAGAGTGAAAAAGGGGGCATTCATTTGACTGATGAACAAGAACAGCGAAATGCTTTAAAAAAATCACCCTATGCTCATAGAAGAGCATCTAAACTCGTTATTGCAAAACGTATAGTAATGATTATCACCGGTGCTGTTTTAATGGCCATGGGGATTGAATTGTTCTTAGTGCCAAATCAATTATTAGATGGTGGCATCGTCGGGATATCCATTATTTTATCTCATTTAACAGGTGTTCAAATTGGACTCTTTATTTTCCTATTAAATATCCCTTTCTTTTTTATTGGCTATAAACAAATAGGTAAAACATTTGCTTTGTCTACAGTATTAGGAATTACAGTCCTCTCAATTTGTACATATTTTCTACATCCTGTCGCACGTTTCACAGATGATTTACTTCTCGCAACCGTCTTTGGTGGAATAGTCCTCGGTATAGGTGTTGGACTGGTCATTCGTTATGGTGGATCTTTAGATGGCACTGAAATCTTAGCCATTCTTTTTAGTACCAAGACAGCTTTTTCTGTGGGAGAAATTATTATGTTCTTCAACCTTATGATTTTTACAATTGCAGGGTTTGTGTTCACTTGGGAACAAGCCATGTATTCTGTTTTAGCTTATTTTATCGCCTATAAAACTATCGATATTGTGATTCAAGGATTAGACGAATCCAAGTCAGTGTATATTATCAGTGACTTTGTCGATGAAGTCGGCGAAGCCATTATTGACCGGCTAGGACGTGGTGTTACTTATTTACACGGTGAAGGCGCCTATACTGGCGATAAAAAGAAAATTATTTTTACCGTAATTACCCGTTTAGAAGAAGCCAAATTGAAAACTATTGTAGAAGATATTGATCCTCTAGCCTTTGTTGCAATTGGCAACATAGCAGAAGTGCGCGGTGGTCGTTTCAAGAAAAGAAGTATTCATTAATTTTACATCAAATCAAAATGCGCTTTCCCTTTATGGGAAGCGCATTTCTTTAGGTTATTGATCAATTGGTCAGTATTTGTTATTCCGTTGCTGGTGGAAATGTCTTCTGAAGCGCTCGAAGATGCACCAGAAATGCAAGTTGGACAATGAGCGAAAGCACTATAATTCCAATCCCTAATACTAACGCTATATTTGCATCTATGTTTAATAAAAATGGCTGTAAAAATGCTGTGCTGAGGCCAATGCTCATATAAATGGTCATCATTTTCCGTACACGACCCCGCAGTAGTTCTGCATGAAGTACATACTCTACTTCTGTTAGCAGCATGCCAAATATAAAATATACGAGAATCAAATGAACTATTGAATCAGCAAACCCATATGATTGCCAACTTATGCTTTCACTTTGCATTTGCTGAAGTACTTCTCCTGACAAAAAGAATGTAGGGATGGACAGAACCATCATGATATATGCAGTGATTTCAGCTTTTTTGGCATTCGGTTGACCCGCTGCCAACTTGACAATGCCAGAGCCAATTAATATATAGCCAACTGGATCTGGTAGCACATCAATTAAAATGTGGATGTCTAATAGAATGAATAGAAAACCGATAATCATGTACTTAAATCCAAGTCTTTTCATGATGCATCCCTCGCTAGCTTAATTATCTTTTGTAAGCTTTCGTCTGTCAGTTGTGGGATATGCTGAAGTGTTAGTGGAGCAATAAACTTTTCCCCGTCAGCCGTTTCGCCCATCCACTCTATCCGTGCATCGATTGCCGTGGTGAATGATGGGTCAATCTGTACGTATAAACCCACACTAGCTCGTGGCTCCAAGTCAATCGGCCAATCAATATCTTTCGCAAGAGGTTGAGACACATCATTCCAGCTTGGCATGATTTCTGATTGAAAAATGGCATCAGAAACTCGAGCTTTTTCCCCTTCGTAATGCACTTTCACTTGCACATTCTCAGAAAGGATTTGAGGTAAGACAAATTCGTCTATCAGCAGTTGTTCTTGTGCAACATAAATGCTTGAATGGAGACCGTTAGATGTTCCGCCAGTAGACATACTGGTCAATTTAGATTCTTGTTTAACCGTTGAAGGTGTTACATGAATTTCTCCGATATCAAAATCCTTTGCCGTACCATCGCTGAACGTCAGAAAAACATTCGTAGTCAAGGATTTATCTTCAACTCCTTCAAGAGATAGCATCGAAGCGTCAAAATCAGCTTCTAGCAGAAGGTGATGGTTGAACTCCTGCACGATGTTTGGTGTATTGTGTATCGAATTTTGGTTGTCATATATCCACATGTCATTGTTAAGCGATGTGGTAGAAATCGACAAGCCGTTCACTTCCATCGATTGAAGGATCGTTGGATTTTTTTTGTTGGTTAAGTAGTAGATTTTGAACAAATGATTCTGCTCCATTGGTAGTTCAATATAGTGTTCCAAAACAATCGGTCCATCTAACTGCTCTGTCTCGTAAATGGCTATATTTATCACCCATGCTACAGCTATAAGCGAAAGAGCTCCCCAAAACCATAACCGTTTCATCAACTTCCTCCTCAATCGTCAGAAAATATACTTTACTTTTACATACGAAAAAAAGCGAAGAAAGATTCCTTTCTTCGCTTTTTCTTTTTTAGTTATTTAGCGCCAAACGCTTGTAATAATATTTGTTTGATTGCGATCTGGTCCTACTGAGAAAATTGAAATTGGTACACCACTTAATTGTGAAATACGTTCTAAGTAGTGACGCGCTGTTTCTGGAAGTTCATCAAGCGATTTGCAAGCTGTAACATCTTCGCTCCAACCTGGTAGTTCTTCGTAAACTGGTTCGCAGTCAGCTAACATACGTAAGTTTGCTGGGTACTCTGTAATCAGTTCACCTTTATAGCTGTAAGCTGTACAAATCTTCACTGTTTTTAATCCCGTTAACACGTCAATCGAGTTAACCGTAAGATCAGTTAATCCACTCACACGACGTGCATGACGAATAACAACGCTGTCAAACCAACCGATGCGTCGAGGACGACCTGTTGTTGTACCATACTCTTTACCCACTTCACGAATTTGATTGCCGACTTCGTCAAACAATTCAGTTGGGAAGGGACCATCTCCTACACGTGATGTATAGGCTTTACATACACCCACAACATGGTTAATTTTCGTTGGGCCTACACCCGCTCCAATTGTTACTCCACCTGCTACTGGGTTAGAAGAAGTCACAAATGGATAAGTACCTTGGTCAATATCTAACATAACACCCTGTGCACCCTCAAATAATACACGACGGCCATCATCTAAAGCATCATTTAATACTTTAGAAGTATCTGTTACATACTTCGCAATTTCTTGACCATAACCGTAGTATTCTTCAAGAATTTCTTCTTTTGTGAAGCCTTCTGTTTCATAGAACTTATCGAATAAACGATTTTTCTCTTCTAAATTACGCTCAAGTTTTTCTTCAAATACTTCTTTATCAAGTAAGTCAGCCATACGAATACCTATACGTGCTGCTTTGTCCATGTAAGCTGGTCCAATGCCTTTACCTGTTGTACCAATTTTGTTTGCACCACGACGAGTTTCTTCTACTTCGTCTTGCTTCAAGTGGTAAGGTAAAATGACGTGTGCACGATTGGAAATACGTAAGTTTTCAGTCGTTACCCCACGGTCATGTAATCCTTTTAACTCTTGCACTAATGCTTTTGGATCGACAACCATTCCGTTACCAATTACTGAAACTTTGTCTTTATAAAAAATACCTGATGGGATTAAGTGAAGCTTGTATGTTTCTCCACCAAAAATAATGGTGTGTCCCGCATTATTCCCACCTTGATAACGAGCAATTACTTCAGAATTCTCGGATAGGAAGTCGGTAATTTTCCCTTTACCTTCGTCTCCCCATTGTGTTCCTACTACTACAACCGATGTCATAATCAGCACCTCCGTCAGACGCTTTCACGCGTCCTGAATCAAACAGTGTAATTGTACCAACGTAAACGCTCTGAGTCAACCAAAAACAAGAAAAAACACGAACGAAAAATTGTTATTAGACATTTTTCGTTCGTGTTTTTATCTAGCAGGCTATTAATTTAATAGTGACTATTGACCCGTTCCACTAGAGTAGCTCTTTACGCTTTTCTTTATGTCTAGCTTCAAGCGCCAACTCGCACGCCTTCGAACTTTAGTAGTCTGGTGTGGGTTGTGTATGTTGACTCCAATCAATATTGACAAACTTATTAAACTCTTTAACAAAGGCAAGGGTTACAGTTCCTGTAGGACCGTTACGTTGTTTCGCTATAATAATTTCAATCATGTTTTGATTTTCAGTTTCCTTATCGTAGTAATCCTCACGATATAAGAATGATACGATATCGGCATCTTGCTCAATACTTCCTGATTCACGTAAATCGGACATCATTGGACGCTTGTCCTGACGTTGCTCTACTCCACGGGAAAGCTGGGACAATGCAATAACAGGCACTTGTAGCTCACGTGCAAGTGATTTTAATGATCTTGAAATTTCCGATACTTCTTGTTGACGATTTTCTTGACCATTCGAGCTTCCAACAATCAGTTGCAAGTAATCAATCATGATCATCCCAAGACCAAACTCTTGTTTAAGTCGACGACACTTTGAACGAATTTCATTAATACGAATCCCTGGAGTATCGTCGATGAAAATTCCTGCGTTAGACAAACTGCCCATAGCCATCGTTAGTTTGCGCCAGTCTTCTGCAGTTAATGCACCAGTTCGTAATACTTGGGCATCGATATTGCCTTCCGCACAAAGCATACGCATGACAAGTTGTTCTGCACCCATCTCAAGACTAAAGATCGCTACATTTTCTTCCGTCTTGGTTGCAACGTTCTGCGCCACATTCAGCGCAAAAGCGGTTTTACCTACAGAAGGTCGGGCTGCAACTATAATCAAGTCATTGCGCTGGAAACCGGCTGTAATTTTGTCTAAATCACGGAATCCAGTAGGCACTCCCGTTATATCACCTTTACGAGCATGAAGAAGCTCAATGTTGTCATACGTTTGCACTAACACATCTTTAATGTGTCTGAAATCACCCGCATTTTTTCGATTGGAAACTTCCATCATTTTCTTTTCGGCTTCAGATAACAAGGCTTCTACTTCGTCTTCACGTGTGAAGCCATCTTCTACGATATTGGTGGCTACACGAATTAAACGACGTAGCAAAGCCTTTTCTTCCACTATACGTGCATAATGTGCGATGTTGGCTGCGGTAGGAACTGAATTCGCAATTTCTGTTAAATACGAAAGGCCACCAACATCTTCCAATTCTTTCTTCGATGATAATTCTTCTGTCACGGTCACAACATCGATTGGTTTACCTTGATCACTTAGACGATTCATCGTTTGGAAAATCTTTTGATGCGCTACTCTATAAAAATCTTCATATTGTAATATTTCTGCAGCCGTAATGAGCGCTTGAGGCTCTAAAAAGATAGCCCCAATAACGGACTGTTCAGCTTCTTGATTGTGAGGGGGAATCCGATCCATCATGGGCTCGCTCATTGACGTCTCTCCTTACGCTTCTTCTGTTACGTGTACCTTCAATATAGCTGTTACTTCTTGATGTAACTTAACGGGAATGTTTGTATAACCGAGTCCACGAATGGCATCATCTAACTCCATTTTACGTTTATCAATTTTAATTCCTGTTGCTTTATGAAGTTGTTCCGCTACTTGTTTCGTTGTAATTGAACCAAACAGGCGGCCACCTTCACCAGATTTAGCTTTTATTTCAACTGTTACTTCTTCTAAATTCTCTTTTAACTTTTTAGCATCTTCATGCACTTGTTCTGCCTGTTGATCTTGTTTACGTTTTTGACCATCTAATGCACTAATTGTTGCTTGATTAGCTTCTGTTGCTAAGTTGTTTTTCAATAAAAAGTTTTGTGCATAGCCGTCTGCTACATTTTTAATTTCGCCTTTTTTTCCTTTGCCTTTAACATCTTTTAAGAAAATTACTTTCATGTTGATTGGCCTCCTTCGACAATTTCAATGATTGCTAATTTTAGTTGTTCAATCGCTATATCAATCATGCCATTTTTTATCTGACATGCGGCATTGGTTAAATGACCACCACCACCAAGTTTTTCCATAATTACTTGAACATTAATTTCACCCAGAGAACGTGCACTAATGCCCACATCTCCGTTATCTTTTTTAGCTACTACAAATGAGGCTGATACGCCCTTCATTGTCAGTAGAATATCTGCTGTCTGTGCAATGAGCACTTGGCTGTACGGATTCATTTCTTCCCCGTGGGCAATAGCAATACCTTCGCGGAAAAACTCTACAGTTTGAACAATTTTTGAGCGTTCGATATATGTCGCAATATCTTCTTTTAGCAAGCGCTGGACTAACACTGTATCTGCGCCATTTGTGCGTAAATACGACGCTGCTTCAAATGTTCTTGCGCCTGTACGAAGTGTAAAGCTCTTCGTATCAACAATAATTCCCGCTAGCATTGCAGTTGCTTCTAACATCGATATTTTATCATGTTTCGGTTGATATTCAAGTAACTCTGTTACGAGTTCAGCTGTTGATGATGCATAGGGCTCCATGTAAACAAGCATCGTATTTGAAATAAACTCTTCACCACGACGGTGATGGTCAATAACCACTACTTTTTCAGCTCGATTTAATAGCTTCTCATCAATAACCATACTTGGTTTATGTGTATCTACGACCACAAGTAATGTGTGATCCGTTAATTTTGACAAAGCTTCTTCAGGTGTAATAAAGCGTTCGAACAAGTCTGGCTTGCTCTTCACTTCTTCCATTAAGCGAGTCACGCTTTGGTCGAGTTCATCAAAATCAATGACAACATAACCATTAATTTGATTCATCTCTGCCATTTTACGAACACCGACAGATGCACCAATTGCGTCCATATCAGGCAATTGATGCCCCATTACGAAAACTTGGTCACTATCTTGAATTAAATCGCGCAAGGCATGTGAAATGACGCGAGCTCTAACCCGTGTACGCTTTTCAGCAGGATTTGTTTTCCCGCCATAGAACTTCACTTTTCCACTTGGCTGTTTAATGGCCACTTGGTCTCCACCACGGCCTAATACTAAATCCAAACCCGACTGTGCAAGTTGACCAAGCTCAACTAATGAAGATGATCCTGCACCGACTCCGATACTGAGCGTCAAAGCTAAATTTAATTTAGAGGTAGTTTCTCGTATATCATCTAAAATCGCAAATTTCGTTTTTTCTAATTCGTGTAAAATGGATTCACTCAATACTGCAATGAACCGGTCTGATGAAATTCGTTTGACATAAATTCCATATCCCGCTCCCCAGTTATTGACCAGTGACGTAACCATGCTATTTAACTGACTGCGTGTTTGGTCTTCCATTCCTTGAGCTAGTTCATCGTAATTATCAATAAACAACACGCCTATGACACTACGATCAGCATGATACAACGTCTCAATCTCTGTTTGCTCCGTAATATCAAAGAAATACAAGAGTTTTTCTTGTTGCTTATAATAGATTTTAAATTTCTTTCCTGACAAACTAATGGTTTGCTCTTTATTATCCTCTTGCTTAACAAGTGAATGGAATTCTTCAGACAATGAAAATAAATTTTCTCCAATAATTGAATCAAATTCGAGCTCTCTTGCCATGTATGGATTTGCCCATTCAATTGTCCAATGTTCATTTACCAATAAAATACCAATTGGCATTTCGAGTAGAGCTTCTTCGCCTACACGTTTCATCCGGTAAGACAAAGTCTCGATATGTTTTTCTGTCTCTTCATATAAACGCTTCTCTAGTTGCCAACCTATTAATAACACTGTGGCAAAAAGAATAGCAACAATTATACCTATCCAAACATGCCAGAACAGGAGTAAAAGAGCGCTTATTAAGCCGAGCAATGATAGAAAAAATAAAGGAACACGAATGGGTCTTTTTCTAAAAAATGCTGACATTTTTCCAGCTCCTTATTTTCTGTTCTTCTCTTTGACATACGAACGAACGTTGAAGCCCAAATCAAAAATTCCGAGTAGTAATGTTATTGACTGTAATGGGAACGCTAAAATGGTTGCGACAAAGGCAATCCATTTTGGCCATCTCTGTTGATGTATGTAGAAGTGAATGAACGAAATACCTTGTAAAACAAGTAATAACCGAAGCAATAAGGCAGCATTTGCAAAAACCATAAATGCAAAGGTACCTTTCTCTAATTCCACAAATAAAGTGACTACTAACACTACCATGTAGTACCATAATACAGATTTAGGGAATTTCATGTTTCTATATGCAGGGAACTTCGGTACATCTAATCCTAACCTTTTTAATACAGGTAGTAGGATATTGATGAACACAATGACCAACAGAAAAAGGGAAATTATCAAGATGGATGGCATAACCGTCTCAAACATGAATAAGACTTCGGCTATAGTTTTATCATAGTTATTCGGCAATGCATCAAAACGTTCTAAAAAAGCACCCATTTGATCATATTGATTTGACGCAATCGTTAATAATGCTTTCACCGGATTAAAATTGAACGTCAACACAACAACCACATATTGAATGACAATACTCACCAGTAATACAATGGCTGTGGACAGTAACATAAATAGCTTACTTTTCTTCATCCGAATGGCATCTCCAATAACAAGTCCCAATAGTGCATGAATCATGGCGAAAGGAACGGCCAACAATCCTCCAATAAAATAAGATATCCCGATACTAACTATAGTAACGAGAATAGACGCTTTTCTATTGAACTTTGCACTATACCAAGCAATTGGAACAGCGATTAAAAACGAGGTAATCAAGTTCACAATTGGCACATATAAAGAAACAGCCAACAAAATGGAAAACAGTACAATTGTCATTGCACCTAAGGTTAGCTGTCTCGTTTGTTCATTCGGCATTTAAAAACCTTCCTAACTTAAAAAACATGTATTCATTAATAAGTTTCGTAATTCTCTTTTAGTTTAATAAGGAGAGCACCTACAACTCTCACCCATCTAGTTGTAACTAATTCTTTGGGGTTTATATTACCCTTTGAAGGGACAACTTTACCTACCTATTGTAACATGTCGAACAAGATGCAACAAAAGTTCAAAACCAGTAAAAATCCAGACAATAAAAAAAGACCGGTTTCCCGGTCTTTTAAGAGTTCATGTTCTATTCTTATCTCTCTTCAGTAGAGAATGGAAGTAAAGCCATGATACGTGATAATTTGATTGCTGAAGTTAATTTACGTTGATATTTAGCGCTTGTTCCCGTAACTCGACGTGGAAGAATTTTTCCGCGTTCTGATACGAATTTTTTAAGCAAATCAACATCTTTATAGTCAATATGCGTAATATTGTTTGAGTTAAAATAACAAACCTTTTTACGTCTTTTGCCTCCGCGACGTGGTGCCATATTGTTTCGCCTCCTTAGTATTTGGTTTTATTGGGGTGTGTTTTTAAAGGTATTCTGCTTAATGGATAGTCTGGTTCCAAGCGCCAGCTCGCCATGCCGCTTCAAGACCTTATGCGAAAACAAGTTTTCGCATAAGGTCTTTCCACCGTCAAAGTCGAGCTTGAGTGGCGCTTTTCACTTTTTGACTTAGAATGGTAAATCGTCGTCTGAAACTTCGATTGGGCCACTTCCACTAGAGAATGGATCTTCATCAACACGTGTATAGTTTTGCTGATTTGGTGATTGATTCTGTTGAGTAGATGTATATTGATTGTTTTGGTTTGAACCGCCACCATAAGGTTGTCCTTGTTGAGGACGATCTCCACCTGAACTATTACGTGGTTCAAGGAATTGAACACTATCAGCTACAACTTCAGTCGTGTAAACACGCTTTCCATCTGTGCCTTCATAGCTCCCAGTTTGAATACGCCCTTCGACACCGGCTAAACTTCCCTTTTTCAAAAAGTTCGCTGTGTTTTCAGCTGGTTTTCTCCAAACAGTACAGTTAATAAAATCCGCTTCTTTTTCACCTTGTTGGTTAGAGAATGAACGATTTACAGCTAGTGTAAAACGTGCAACTGCAACTCCACTTGGTGTATAACGAAGCTCCGGATCTTTTGTCAGTCTTCCGACTAAAACCACTCGGTTAATCATCAGAATACAACCTCCCTCGTCTGCAAGTTGTTTCGAGTAAACTCGATTTTATATATTTACTTAACTTGTGCTTTGACAGCTACAAAACGAATAATATCTTCGTTGATGTTAGCAAGACGGATGTATTCATCGATTGCTCTTGAATCAGCGTTTGCTTTCACGATTTGGTAGAAACCTTCGCGGAAGTCATTGATTTCATAAGCTAAGCGGCGTTTGCCCCACTCTTTTGACTCGATGATTTCAGCACCGTTCGAAGTCAAGATATCGTCGAAACGAGCTACTAGAGCTTTTTTCGCATCATCTTCAATCGTTGGGCGAATGATGTACATTAATTCGTATTTTTTCATCTTTTTTGCACCTCCTTATGGACTTGGGCCTGACTGTAACAGTAGGCAAGGAGCAAGTAACGTTTATTACTCACATCAACTGATTGTATCACAAACCCTGCGCTCACGCAACCGCCTTTTAAAAGGACAGTTTAGCAGCTTTTTCGCTATACTATTTATATAGAGGTGATGATTATGCAGGATTGGACCAATCCAACCAAAATCATAGACTTAAACATTCAACAAATTGCTAAGACAAGTTTGATTTTGACGATTGTCTTAAGCTTGGTGCTGTTAATCCTAAACAGTGCTATACATCAAGATTTCTCATTTAATTTTTCCTGGCTTGGCCTGACGCTCTTCTTAGTTGGATACATCGTCTTAATCGTCTTACATGAAGCGAGCCACTTAATCGGTTTTGTCCTCTTTGCCAAAGTCCCATGGCGCTCACTTGACTACGGGATTAATATGCAATTAGGAGTGGCTTACGCGACAACTAGTGAAGCTGTTCAAAACAAAGCCATGAGAAAAGTATTGATTCTACCATTTTGGACAACAGGAGTTCTTCCAGCGGTTATTGCTATTTCGATTAATAGTCCCCTTCTAGCTTTACTATCGGCATGGCTATTAGCTGGTGCTGTCGGAGATTTTTCGATGATAAAAGAGCTTCGTTCGGTGGATGATGATGCTTGGATAAAAGATGATCCAGAACTGCCTAAACTATATATTTTTGAACAAAAATAGAGCGGCTTCCCGGTTTAAGGGAGCGGCTCTTTGTTTCTTCTATTTAAGAGATTGTCGATAGACCTTCCAGTCTCCAGACGGAATTTCATATAGTTTCATCGATTCATCACAAATGGTATAGATGAATGCCTCTATTTGACCATCAGGGGTTTGAACATGGACGATTTCTTTTGAATATAGATCAGTTGTCGGATTGCCGGTATATCCTTCTAAATCATCAAGATTTGACCACATCTGATCATGAATCTCGTATATGTCACCGACAATAGTGGACCCCATCCCAAGTTCAACTGCGGGATAGCCACTTCCCGTATCATACATTTTTGCTTGAATCTTTGAACCTGTATATAAAAGTGTAGCTCCCTCGAGGACACGATGATTAGGCTCTCCACGTAACAACGTCCCGTATACAAACAACTTCATGTTAAATCCACCTTTTGCATAGAATTAAGAAAACCCGGGCAAAGTGCGCCGGGTCCTTTTAAGAAGAGTAACCATAGTAGTCTGTTGATTTCCGCTACGGTGGACGCTTTTCGCGGGCATGGCTTCAGTCTCCTCGTCACTGCGTTCCTGCGGAGTCTTCAGCTCATGCTATTCCCGCAGAAGTCGCCACCTGCGCTTCAATCAACTAATATAGATGGCAACTTCGATTATAGGTTGGTTCTATCTCTAACTTAACTTAGAATCATTTATTCGTGTCTTCGCAATAAGCAATTGATAGATTCCTTGTTGATTACTACACACTTCATGGATTGTAGTGGAAGGCGGCGACTCCCCCGCGGAAAGCGTCCGCCTGTTTCTGCATCGCTACGCTAGCTTCGAAACATGAAAGGGCGTTGAAACGGAAATCAACAATATTAATGAATCAATCTTTTGTCCCTGAAACACTGGATTTATGGAACTAAAATTATATACTTTCTTATCTTTTCAAAAAATAGGTTAGCCGAAGTTTCGACTAACCTACTAGGATATTATACGTTGAAGCGGAACAACATAACGTCGCCGTCTTGAACGATATATTCTTTACCTTCTAATCTTACTCTACCTGCTTCTTTTGCCGAAGCCATTGACCCGTTAGCCACTAAGTCATCATAAGATACTGTCTCTGCGCGAATAAAGCCGCGTTCAAAGTCAGTATGGATAACGCCAGCACATTGAGGAGCCTTCATGCCTTTACGGAATGTCCAAGCACGAACTTCTTGTACACCAGCAGTAAAGTAAGTTGCAAGACCCAATAATTGATATGAAGCTTTGACTAGTTGATCTAATCCTGCTTCTTTAATGCCTAACTCTTCGATAAACATAGCTTTCTCTTCATCATCAAGTTCAGCCATTTCTTCTTCTATCTTCGCACAAATGACAATTACCTGAGCATTTTCTGCTTTAGCGAATTCACGAACTTTTTGAACGTATTCGTTTTCTTCAGCATTTGCGATTTCGTCTTCTGCAACATTAGCTACATATAGCATAGGTTTAGATGTTAATAAATTGAGGCCTTTAACGATTCGCAATTCTTCTTCTGAAAATTCTACAGAACGCGCTGGTTTTTCTTGTTCAAAGGCTTCCAAAAGTTTTGCTAATATCGGCTCTTCAACTATTGCATCTTTGTCTCTCTGTTTTGCCATTTTGCCTACTCGTTGTGAACGTTTTTCAACGCTTTCTAAGTCAGCTAAAATTAACTCTAAATTAATGACTTCTATATCGGAAATTGGATCTACTTTTCCTGCAACATGCGTTACGTTTTCATCAACAAAACAACGCACTACTTGGCAAATTGCATCCACTTCACGAATATGTGCTAAGAATTTATTTCCTAGCCCTTCGCCTTTGCTTGCGCCTTTTACGATACCTGCAATATCAGTAAACTCAAAAGCTGTTGGAACTGTTTTCTTTGGAACAACAAGTTCCGTTAATTTATCAAGACGCTCATCTGGCACTTCTACAATTCCGACGTTTGGATCAATTGTACAGAATGGGTAGTTTGCTGCTTCAGCACCTGCTTTTGTAATTGCATTAAATAAAGTTGATTTACCAACGTTTGGTAATCCTACAATTCCTGCCGTTAACGCCATGTGGTTTCCCAACCTTTCATAATTACTAGCTCTTCTATATATAAACACTAGCTTTTCACTTTTTATTATTGTCTCACACCGAACGTCCGAATTTATCTCGAATGACGTTCTATGAATTTCTTGTAACTTATATATTATAGGTTCTTGTCAGGTTGTTGTCTATTCTTCTGAAGCGAGTTCTGCTTTCTTCACGATCTTTTTCATTTTCTTTTCGAATTCCCTCCGTGGAATCATGACGCTGTGTTGACATCCTTCACACTTAATCCTTACATCAGCCCCCATACGAATGACTTTCCACTCGTTTGTCCCACAAGGGTGTTGTTTTTTCATTTCAACAACGTCACCAAGTTCAAAGATTTTACCGTTCATTAGACTTTCCCCTTATCTTCATTCTTTACAGGGTCGCCTGTGCCTGAATCCACAGATCCTGTTTTCTTCTGATACATAACCATTTTTGGATAAGGTATCTCAATACCATTTGCATCCATAAAAATCTTCAAGTCTCGACGAATGATTCGTGCAATAGCAAAATGTTGCATTGGTTTTGTTTCAGCAGTAATACGCATAACAACTTCCGACGCCGCTAAATTTTGAACCCCGAGTAATTCCGGCAATTTAACTAATTGTTCGTATTTTTCTGGAAGTTCCAACAAAAACTCCCGAATGAGTTCTTCTGCCTTTGGAATATCTACTTCATACGCTACGCTCACATCTACGATGGCAATGGAGTTGTTTAAGGAGTAGTTTACGACTTCAACAATCGTACCGTTTGGGAATATATGAATTTCTCCATTTAATCCACTAAGTTTTGTCGTGCGTAAACCAATTTCTTCAACGGTTCCTTCAGCTGCACCGATTCGCACATAATCTCCTACAGAAAATTGATCTTCAAAAATAATAAAGAACCCTGTAATAACATCACGGACTAAGTTCTGTGCCCCAAAACCAATGGCTAAACCAAGTACCCCGGCTCCAGCGAGTAATCCAGTTACATTAATAGTTAAAGCTGATAAAACAGCTAAAATAGCAGCAAAATACACCACATAGGCAAGTCCATTCTGAAGTAATTTAAGCAATGTGTTTTGTCTACGTTCTGTATAACGTAAAGGTGCTTTCATCCGTACTTCAAACACTTTACGAATGACAATTTTGCCTACTTTTACTACGATTCCAGCCAGAAACATAATAAAGAAGACTTTTAATATGACAAGACCTGAGTCAATCCATAATTTTTCGTTTAACAGAGAACTTTTAATGTTTTCAATCATTTCTTCAAACTTCAATTTGTCTACCACCTTTTTGAATAAAGCCCATTTCTAATACGTATACTATGAAAAAAAGAGAGTGAGCTATCCTATGTTTGCATATTCGTCTCAGCTACAACCAGAAGAATATTTCTATCAAGATTCCGGCGTTGCTTGGCGCCTAAGCTCGCTTTTTCTTCAAATTGTTCCTTTCGAAAAATCAAATCTCACTTTTTGTTGTATTGGCACCGATCGTTCCACTGGAGATGCGCTAGGTCCTTTAGTGGGCACGTGGCTAAGTGAACATCCTTCTTTTCCATATGAAGTTATCGGTACTCTACAACAACCTTTGCACGCTTTGAATTTACAACAAAACATTGAGACACTACAAGCAAGAACAATTAAGCCTTATGTAATTGCAATAGATGCTTGTTTAGGAAAAGTCGAGAAAATCGGACACATCGTTATTGAAAAAGGCCCTCTTTTTCCTGGGAAAGCAGTGAAAAAAGAATTACCTTCTATCGGAGATCTTTCCATAAAAGGTATTGTAAATATTGGTGGCTTTCAAGAGTATACCGTTTTACAAAACACCCGACTACAATTGCCCTATGACATGGGGAAAATTTTATCCCGTGGACTGTTACTCGCTTGGCAGCGGCACCAAATGAAATTGATACGCAATAGCCACGACGACAGCAACCACCAAAATGCCTGGCAGTAGGTTGGCTACTCTTATTTTAGTCAAACCAATCATATTTAAACCAATCGCCACAATCATGATTCCACCAGTCGCGGTCATTTCTCGAATAAACAGTGCAAGCGCTTCTTCTGGAATGACACGACTAATTTGAGTAGCAAAAAGCGCAATCGTCCCTTGATACAATACGACAGGGACGGCAGATAATAGAACGCCAATACCAAGTGTAGTAGCTAAAATAATCGATGTGAACCCATCGATTAAGCCTTTTACAATTAGTAAGTCATGATCATTACGCAAGCCACTATCGAGAGACCCTATAATCGCCATTGATCCAATAACAAAAATTAACGTCGCAGAAACAAACCCTTGTGCAATGCTAATGGTTTCTCCTTTTTTGTTCTTTCCTACTTTTGATTCAAGCCATTGACCAAAACGATTAAGCTGAAGATCTAAATCAATCCATTCACCTATAACAGCACCTACTACTAAACTGATAATAACAATTAAAAACTGACCGCTCTCAAACCCCATTTGAAGCCCAATTACAGTTACCGCAAGTCCAATGGCATACATCACTGTTTGCTTCATATTTTCTGGAATGTTTTTCAACAATCTTCCTATAATTGTTCCAACAATTATGAGAAGAGCGTTAATTAATGTCCCTAATAACACCATTTTATTTCCTCATCTCACCTTAGAAAAGTCATGTTCTAGTTGTTTTTCTATTTTACAATTGGCTCACTTACACTATATTGTTGTTTATCGTACATTTGCGCTAGCCGCAAATGTACTCTTTTGTTTTCCCATCAATATCAACATAGCCTTGCATTTAAAAATAGAACCTATCCCCTTAAGGATAAGTTCTTTAAGGGAATAGGCAATTTAATCTTCTAATAACTCTAAGATTCGTTCCAAATCATCTTCAGAGAAAAATTCAATTTCGATTTTCCCTTTATTCTTTGTTTTCTTAATTGAAACTGTAGTACCAAAATATTCACGAAGTTGAGATTCTTTTTCCACAATAAAAATATCTTTATTTGTCGTTTTAGATGTTTCACGTGAAACATTTTCGTTAATGCGTTGGACAAGGGCTTCAAGTTGACGAACATTCAAGCTCTCCTTGATTACTTTATCAGAAATAGAAGGAATCAATTTTTTTTGCTTTAATCCAAGTAATGCACGGCCGTGACCCATTGAAATTTTATTTGAAGAAATCTTCTCTCTAACCACTTCTGGTAAAGATAATAAACGAATGTGGTTGGCAATATGAGGGCGACTTTTCCCCAATCGGAAAGCTAATTGTTCTTGCGTTAGACTTAGATTTTCCATCAAGTTTTGATATGCTTCTGCTTCTTCAATCGGCGTCAAATCTTCACGTTGCAAGTTCTCAAGTATTGCAATTTCCATCATTTGTTGATCAGAAAACCCACGAATTACAGCAGGAATCTCTCTTAAACCAGCAGCTTTAGATGCTCTAAAACGGCGTTCCCCTACAACAATTTCAAACAATTTTCCTTTTTTTCTTAAAATGATTGGTTGAAGTACTCCATGTTCTTTAATTGATTCTGATAGTTCAGCAAGTGCTGTTTCATCAAATATTTTACGTGGTTGAAAAGGATTAACTTTGATTTGATTTACAGAAACCTTTTCAACTGTTTCCATTTGATTAATTGACTCTCCTGGAAAAATTGCATTAATCCCCTTACCTAAACCTTTAGACATTACGAATCACTTCCTTCGCCAATTCTAGATACACTTCTGCTCCACGAGATTTCGGATCATAAATAATAATAGGTTCTCCATGACTTGGCGCTTCACTTAATCGTACATTACGAGGGATAATTGTTTTATACACTTTATCTTGGAAGTACTTTTTCACTTCTTCAATTACTTGAATACCTAAGTTTGTTCGAGCATCAAACATGGTTAATAACACACCGTCAATGGTTAGTTGGTGATTTAAGTGTTTTTGCACTAAACGAATTGTGCTTAATAATTGGCTCAATCCTTCTAACGCATAATATTCACATTGAACAGGAATTAAAATGGCGTCAGAAGCCGTTAATGCATTAATTGTTAACAATCCAAGTGATGGTGGGCAGTCAATAATAATGTAGTCATAGTCTTCTTTTATTTCTTGGAGTGCACGTTTTAAGCGAACTTCTCGAGAAATGGTGGTAACGAGTTCAATTTCAGCTCCTGCTAATGAAATTGTTGCAGGTACTACATGCAGATTTTCTACTTTGGTTTCTAAAATTACATCTTTTATATCTATATCATCTATTAATACGTCGTAAATACATTGGTGTACATCACCTTTATTGACACCAACTCCACTTGTTGCATTTCCTTGTGGATCCGTATCCATAAGCAAGACTTTTTTCCCTAAGTAAGCAAGACATGCGCTTAAACTTACAGATGTTGTCGTTTTACCTACGCCGCCTTTTTGGTTGGCGATCGCAATAATTCTCCCCACGCTTGCACCTGCTTTCTTCTAATCCATTCTAGCTGTAATTCTTCTTCATGTTTTCATTCATTAATCACACGATATCTCTTAGTCAAAAAAGAGTTGGATTGTTCTGAATAATCACTTGAGAAAGCTATATTATTCTCTTATCATTTCATTCTAACAAAATTTCCATAAAAAAAGGATTATATTATGATTACAAATCAAAAAACTCTTGCCAAGTACATAGCAAGAGTTCACAGCTTCGCAATATTAGGATTTCTTTTTCGGTATCCTCACAGTAATTTGATAGAAATCTTCGAGTTCTTCTTCTTCGGTTTCCATCTTTATTCCTGTTTTAGCTACCATCGCAAATGACTGTCTAAGTGTATTTAACGCAATTCTGACATCACGACTAATCGTTTTTCTCTTTGGTTTTTCTTTTTTACCTTCAACAGCTGGTGGATTCAACCATTCATCCACTTTCTTTTCAAGCTGCTTTACATTGTATTGCTGAGCTATAATTTCATGGAACAAATCAATTTGTTTTTCTTCTTCTTTAATGGGCATTAACGCTCGAGCATGACGTTCAGATATATCACGTCGTAAAATACCATCTTGAATTATTTGTGGTAATTTAAGCAATCTTAATTTATTGGCTACAGTTGACTGTCCCTTACCTAAACGTTGAGCTAAAGCTTCTTGAGTTAGTTCATGTAGTTCTAACAATTTTTGATAAGCTAAAGCTTCCTCAATTGCTGTTAACTCTTCACGTTGTAGATTTTCAATCAGTGCGATTGATGCTGTTTCTTTATCACTTAAATTTCGTACAATTGCAGGAACTAACTCCCACTCAAGTTTGGTCATAGCCCGGAATCGACGTTCTCCAGCAATGATCTCATATCGATCGTCATCCATTTTGCGTACAACGATAGGTTGAATTACACCATGAGTGTGAATTGTGCGAGCTAATTCTTCAATTTTAGACTCATCAAAAACTGTCCGAGGTTGGAAACGATTCGGGACAATTAAATTTAAAGGGATTTTTAAAACTTCTTCAAATTGTTCGGCTGTTTGCTTTGTAGCAGCGATTTCTTTCTCGCTACTTCCAAAAAAACGTGAAAAAGGACTTTTCATCCCCGAGGCACCACCTTTAAGAAACTCACTACTTGTACTTATTCGCGACAAATCTCGTCAATCCTTTATTAATGTTCCACGTGAAACACAACAGTTACAATGGGGATTTATTAGGATCTCCAGGTTTTCTTGGATATTTTTTAGGAGTGCTTTTCACTTTATTAAATACAAACAATGACCGTTCACTATTTTCAACAGGTAAAGTGAAAGAATATTCTTGAACTTTTTCTGCACCCAAAATTGTTAACGCCTTTTTCGCGTCGCTTAATTCGTCTTGAGCAGCTGCAGCTTTCATTGCCACAAACTGTCCACCTACTTTTACTAATGGAATACAAAGCTCCGATAATACAGATAATCTTGCCACCGCTCGCGCCGTTACAAGATCATATTTTTCTCTGTAAGTAGGGTTTTGCCCAAATTCTTCTGCTCTAGCATGAACAAATTGAACATTAGATAATTTCAATTGTTCACTTAGATGTGTAAGAAACAGTATTCGTTTATTTAATGAATCAACAATTGTAACTTCCAATTGCGGGAAACAAATCTTTAAAGGAATACTTGGGAACCCAGCTCCGGCACCTACATCACAAATCGATATATTTTTTGAAAAATCCACATAAAATGCCATGCTGATTGAGTCATAAAAATGTTTTAAATAAACAGATGGTTGGTCTGTAATTGCTGTTAAGTTCATTTTTTCATTCCACTCAACTAGCACTTCGAAATATTTATTAAATTGTTGCAGTTGTTCAGGGGTTAAATCGATCCCTTTTTCTTTAAGTGCTTCAACAAATTGTTCTTGGTTCATATGGGACCCCTTCCATATATATTAAGAGAGTCTATTTGCAGAAATTAGCGCATAGACACTTTTATAACTTATCCGGATATTTTGGCTATTCTTCCTTGTTCAATATACACCAATAGGATGGATATGTCAGCAGGATTCACCCCTGAAATTCTAGATGCTTGAGCAATTGATAAAGGTCTAACTTCTTTCATTTTCTGCTTAGCTTCAGTAGCTATACCAGAAATGGCATCATAATCAATTAAATCTGGAATTTTTTTATTTTCCATTTTTTTAAGTTTTTCAACTTGTAGAAGCGATTTTTCAATATAACCTTCATATTTAATCTGAATCTCGATTTGTTCTTTCATCTCATCCGTTAATTGAATGGTTGATGGTGACAACTTTGCAATATCCTCATACGCCATTTCGGGACGTTTCAATAAATCTTGCCCTTTAATGCCGTCTTTTAATTCTGTACCACCTTTTGAACGAATAAGACTTTGTGTTTCTTCATTCGGTTTAATGATGGTTTTACGTAATCGAACGATTTCTTCTTCGATTAATTTCTTTTTAGCCTCGAAACGTTCATAACGCTCTTCAGGAATTAATCCAGCAGTAAAGCCAATTTTTGTTAATCTTAAATCGGCATTATCATGACGCAACAACAAACGATATTCTGCTCTTGATGTTAGTAAACGATAAGGTTCGTTTGTTCCTTTTGTCACTAAGTCATCAATTAGCACGCCGATGTATGCATCTGAACGACTTAAAATAATTTCATCTTTATTTAAGGCACGAGCAGCAGCATTCATTCCAGCCATTAGTCCTTGACCAGCCGCTTCTTCATAACCAGATGTGCCATTAATTTGACCAGCTGTATATAAATTTTGAATTTTTTTCGTTTCTAGTGTTGGCCATAACTGAGTAGGAACCATTGCATCATACTCAATCGCATAACCAGCTCGCATCATTTCAGCTTTTTCTAAGCCTGGAATACTTTCAAGCAATTTACGCTGTACATGTTCAGGTAAGCTTGTAGAAAGACCTTGGACATACACTTCACGTGTATTACGTCCTTCTGGCTCTAAGAAAATTTGGTGACGCGGTTTGTCATTAAAACGTACCACTTTATCTTCAATAGATGGACAGTAACGTGGACCCGTCCCTTTAATCATGCCTGAATACATCGGTGATAAGTGTAAATTATCATCAATCACTTGATGTGTACGTTCATTGGTATATGTTAACCAACAAGGTAATTGATCCGTGATAAATTCAGATGTTTCATAGCTAAACGCACGTGGAACTTCGTCTCCCGGTTGAATTTCTGTTTTGCTGTAATCGATTGTTTTACTGTTTACGCGTGGAGGCGTTCCTGTTTTAAATCGAACTAAATCAAAACCTAAATCCCGAAGATTATCTGCCAATTTTAATGAAGGTTGTTGGTTATTAGGGCCGCTTGAATATTTCAAGTTGCCGATAATAATTTCACCTCTTAAGAATGTTCCCGTCGTAACAATGACTGTTTTCGCACGGTAAATGGCACCAACTTGTGTAATTACCCCTTGAATTTCATTGTTTTCAACGATTAATTCTTCAACCATGGCTTGATGAATAGACAAATTATCTTGTTCTTCCATTAAACGTTTCATTTCTGCTTGGTATAAGACTTTATCAGCTTGTGCACGTAAGGCACGTACAGCTGGTCCTTTTCCTGTATTTAACATTCTCATTTGAATATGTGTTTTGTCGATTACTTTCCCCATTGCGCCACCCATTGCGTCGATTTCACGGACGACAATTCCTTTGGCTGGGCCTCCGATGGATGGATTACACGGCATAAATGCAATCATATCTAAATTGATTGTTAGAACTAGTGTTTTTGCACCCATTCCCGCTGCTGCTAAAGCCGCTTCAGCGCCGGCGTGCCCTGCTCCAATTACAATTACATCGAACGAGCCCGCTTCAAAATTCTGCATGTTCGTTCATTCCTTTCGTCTTCATATATTTTCTTTTATAGTGCGGTTCAATTTATGTCTAGCTCCAACTTGCACCTAAACCTCAAAACCGGTGTTGAGCTAGATAGGCTCTTTCCTCTTGGGACCTCGGTCATGAAGATGTTGCCGCAAGAGTGCGGCGAACTTAGCCTTCGTTCCGCTTATTTTCCTAAACAAAATTGTGAAAACAGTTGATCAAGTAGACTTTCTTCGACTGTATCACCCGTTATTTCGCCTAAAATTTCCCACGTTCTGGTGACATCGATTTGAATCATATCGATTGGCACTTCAGCATGTGCTGCACTTATTGCATCTTCAATGGTATGTTTAGCTTGATGTAATAACGCTATATGACGAGCATTGGATACATAGGTCAAATCGCTGCTGTCTAAAGATCCTTCAAAAAATAAAGAGGAAATCGCTTCTTCTAATTGGTCCACGCCTTCTTCTTGCAGTAAGGAAGTGGTAACAATTTTTCGATTCCCCGCTATTTCTTGAACGCGTTGAATATCAATTTTCTTCTCTAAATCGGTTTTATTAATAACGACAATAAAGTCCATACCATGAATTGCTTCAAATAACCGCTCGTCTTCAATCGATAGCTCTTCCGAATGGTTTAGTACCAAAAGAATCAAGTCCGCTTGTTTAAGCACTTTTCTAGAGCGTTCTACACCGATACGTTCCACTATGTCTTCCGTTTCACGAATTCCGGCTGTGTCGACAAGTTTTAATGGTACTCCTCGAACATTCACATATTCTTCTATAATATCGCGTGTTGTTCCAGCTACTTCTGTTACAATCGCTTTATTTTCTTGAACTAAGCTATTTAATAATGATGATTTCCCTACATTTGGTCGACCTACAATTACTGTAGACAAACCTTCTCTTAAAATTTTCCCTTGTACCGATGTTTGTAGTAATTTTTCTATTTCTTTTCTAACCCACGTCGATTTTTCAATAATCATCGGCAGTGTCATTTCTTCAACATCATCGTATTCTGGGTAATCTATATTCACTTCTACTTGTGCCAATATTTCTAATAGTGATTGACGCAGCGTGGCAATCAATCTTGATAATTTCCCATCCATTTGACCAAGCGCTACATTCATGGCTCGGTCGGTCTTCGCTCGAATTAAATCCATAACAGCTTCTGCTTGAGATAAATCGATACGCCCATTTAAAAATGCTCGCTTCGTAAACTCTCCAGGCTCTGCAAGTCTGGCACCATGTCTTAATACAAGTTGCAGGACATGATTAACTGTTACGATGCCTCCATGACAATTTATTTCTACAACGTCTTCTCTAGTAAAGGTTTTTGGACCCTTCATCAAAGACAGCATGACTTCTTCTACTACATCGCCTGTTTTAGGCTCTATTAAATGTCCATAATGGATCGTGTGTGAAAGTTGATTACTTAATGCTTTTGCTCCCGGTGAACGAAAAATTTGATCAGCTATTGAAATTGCTTCTGATCCACTTAATCGCACAATCGCAATTGCTCCTTCACCCATAGGTGTGGATATCGCAGCAATAGTATCGAATTCCATGATCGTCCACCTCCTTTTCCTTCTTTATCCACATGTGGATAACTAAAAACGGTCATGATTCTCTAACGTATAACAATAGCATAAAATCACTAAAATCGAAAGTAGGAAACGTCATTTAGAACCATAAGAAAACGGACCTTTTCGTCTGTTGACGTAAGGTCCGTTGTTATTTACTTCAAAGGTTCAATAACCAGATAACGATTAGGGTCTGTTCCAACTGATACAGTTTCAATATCCAAACGACGCGATAGAGCATGGTGTATCACTTTTCTTTCATAAGAAGGCATTGGTTCAAACTCTACTTTTTTACCTGTTCGAATTGCTTTATCAGCCATTCGATCTGCTAATTGTTCCAAAGATTCTTGACGACGCTCGCGGTAATTTTCAACATCGAGTTGAATCATCAAAAATTGGTTAGAATATTTATTTGCTACTAGTTGAGACAATTGCTGTAATGCATTTAATGTCTGACCTCTTTTTCCGATCAGAACGGCAGCTTTTTTACTTTCAAGACGTAGTGTGACATATTTACCGTCTCGCACCGTTTCAATCGTTAAGTCATCAATTTTCATATCTTTCGCAATTTGTTTCAAATACGTTTTTGTTTCTTCGACAGCGAGTCCTCGAGTGGACTCGCTGTTTTCTAAAACAATTTTTTCTTGTATGGGAGCTACTTCACCTTCAGCTTGTGCTTCTGAGGGTTCAGGTTCAGGTTCAGATTCAGGTTCAGATTCAGGTTCAGCCGAGACGACTTGATCCACTTGTTCAATAGGTTTTTCATCTTTTAACGTGACTTGCACTTCTGCAAGTCTAGAGCCAAATCCTAAAAATCCTTTTTTGCCTTCAGTTAAAACGTTTACGGTGACTTTTTCAATCGTTGTCCCCAGTTTAACTAATGCTGCAGATATCGCTTTTTCAGTTGTTGTACCCGTTTGCGTAATCTGATTCACCTTTTAGCCCCTCCAGTTTTAGCAGGTTGAAGAAGTGTGCGTTTTTCCCATGGTTTGTAAATAATCATATTTTGAATTAATGAAATGACATTTCCGATTACCCAGTAGAGAGTTAAAGCAGACGGTAAGAAAATACCGAACCCTACAATCATTACAGGCATGAAATACATCATCATTTTCATTTGAGGGTTATCCATTGCTGGTCCTGTTCGTAGTACCAAGAACTGCATAATACCGGCTAAAATGGCAAGTATAATACTTGGTTCAGCAAGTGGGAACCATAAGAAGCTGCCCAAGTTAATTTCTGGCGTTGAATTCATACGACTAATCGCGTGATAGAATCCAATTAAAATTGGCATTTGAATGACAACTGGTAAACAACCTGCAGCTGGATTCACGCCTTTTTCTTTAAACATTGCCATCATTTCTTGTTGATACTTCTGTTGAGTTGCGCCATCTTTTGAACTGTATTTTTGCTTAAGTTTAGCAAGTTCGGGTTGAACTTCTTGCATTTTTTTTGCACTCTTTGTTTGCTTTATCATTAATGGCAGGATCGCTAATCGGATAATAATCGTTACGAGAACAATTCCTAATCCGTAAGTTCCAAGTAATTCCTTAAAATAAGTGATTAAAGCAACGAGAGGCCAAACAATGAACTCATTCCAAAATCCTTTACTGTCCTCATAGATCGGTTGATTATATTCTGTACATCCACTCAGTAATAGCGTGACAGAAACAAGCGTGAGGACTAAAGCTAAGCGTTTGTTCACCCTTCTTCCCCCTAAAACGACATTCCATTTCTTCTATATATACATACATCTAAAACTTCTTGTCTTTTTTACTTAATCTTTTGAATCATTTTGGCGACTTTGAGCACATGTTGCAAACTACTCTTTGATTCATGAAAATCTAAATTGGCCGCCTGGTTTCTGGCGATAATGACATAATCCATCTTCGGGTTGATTTCATCTTTCAGTTCCAAGAAAGATTGTCTTATATATCGTTTTATTCTATTGCGGACGACTGCATTTCCGACTTTTTTACTCACAGATAAGCCAATGCGAAACTCTTCTTGTCTTTCTATTGGTAATAGGTATAAGACAAATTGGCGATTCGCAAAGGATTTACCGCGTTTAAATATTTTTTGAAACTCTGCATTCTTCTTTACACGTTGACGTTTATTCACGATTCACCTGCTTCACCTTTACGCACTCTTAAAAGAAAGAGTAAACATCTACTTCGACTCTCGCCCAGTGTTGATATCCATCACCTTCTTCGAAAAGCAGCAATTGGACATCTTCCTCGGCATTCACCAGCGTTGATGTTAATCACTACTTCGTAAAGTTTTGATTGGACATCTTCCTCGGCATTCGCCTGCGTCGATGTTAATCACTTTCTTCGTAAAGTGATTTTCTCCACCTGATTATTCATTTCTTATAGGAAAAGAAAAAAAAGACCACTGATGCGGATCAGTGGACTTAAGCTGATAATACTTTTCTTCCTTTACGACGACGTGCTGCTAATACGCGACGGCCGTTTTTTGAACTCATACGTGAGCGAAACCCGTGTACTTTGCTATGTTTACGTTTATTTGGTTGGTATGTGCGTTTCATCTATGTGACACCTCCTGAAAAATTGAAAGTCGATTTATCTACTACAGACAGTCTTGGATATTATATATAGTTTAACCCCTAAATGTCAATAGCAATTCGAAATATGCTTGTCCTTCAGTGTAACTCTACATGCTTTATAGTTGTCCACATATATGAATTACATTTCATTAAGCCTTGTGGATAACCGTTTTCGACTTATTTTTCTATCCACAACCGTTATCTACAGGTTTTTCACAAACTAACTGGCTGTGGACAACAGCGTTGTGCATGAATATTCATTTTGTGGATAACCTTCAAGAACTCTTGTAATTTCTCGTTTTTTTTGATACGATGTTTGTGTTTTACTCTTCAAAAACAAAAATGACTATTCAATGTTATCCACAACTGTTGATAATCTGTGGATAGCTTATCCCAAGGCTCTTATTAACCTTTATCCACAGCTTGTGGTTTTGTGTATGACTATACATATTGATGTGTAAGATTGCCTATAAAAAAGATTTTGAAAAAAGGAGGTACGTTTTTGGAACATTTAGAAGAACTATGGTCGAGTGTTCTCGCTCAAGTAGAGAAAAAAATCTCGAAACCTAGCTTTGAAACGTGGCTCAAATCCACAAAAATGCTGACTTATCAAGGAGACACTGTGACGATCGCTGCTCCAAACTCATTTGCACGAGATTGGCTCGATACGCATTATGTTCACTTAATCGCAGGAATTTTAACGGAATTAACTGGAGAAGGCTTATCGATAAGATTTGTTGTTCCGAAAGATCAAAATATAGAAGATTTTTCACTCCCTAAACCCATTCTTCCTATGAAAGACCACGAGCAACCAGAGTTTTCTCCTGGCATGTTAAATTCAAAATATACGTTTGATACATTTGTTATTGGCTCGGGTAATCGTTTCGCTCACGCAGCCTCACTTGCAGTAGCTGAAGCACCTGCGAAAGCCTATAATCCACTGTTTATATATGGTGGTGTTGGGTTAGGAAAAACCCACTTAATGCACGCTATTGGTCATTATGTCCAAGAACATAACCCAAATGCTAAAGTGGTTTATTTGTCATCAGAAAAATTTACGAATGAATTTATTAACTCAATTCGAGATAATAAAACAGTCGATTTCCGCAACAAATATCGTAGTGTAGATGTTCTTTTAATAGATGATATTCAGTTTTTAGCTGGAAAAGAACAAACACAAGAAGAATTTTTCCATACATTTAATACATTGCATGAGGAATCTAAACAAATTGTCATTTCCAGTGACAGACCGCCAAAAGAAATTCCAACATTAGAAGATCGCTTACGTTCGCGCTTTGAATGGGGCTTAATCACAGACATTACGCCACCAGACTTAGAAACACGTATCGCGATATTAAGGAAAAAAGCAAAAGCGGATGGACTGGATATTCCTAATGAAGTCATGATGTACATTGCCAATCAAATCGATTCCAATATCCGTGAGTTAGAAGGTGCTTTAATCCGTGTCGTGGCCTATTCTTCTCTAGTAAATAAGGACATGAATGCTGATTTAGCTGCTGAAGCATTAAAAGATATTATGCCAAATGCCAAACCACGTAAAATTACGATTTTGGATATTCAAAAAACTGTGGGTGAGCACTACCACATGCGTTTAGAAGATTTCAAAGCGAAGAAGCGAACAAAATCAATTGCTTTTCCTAGACAAATTGCCATGTATTTATCTCGTGAGTTGACAAATTTCTCATTACCTAAGATTGGAGAGGAATTTGGAGGACGAGATCATACAACTGTTATCCATGCACACGAAAAAATTTCTACTCTATTAAAAGAGGATCAGGCTCTTCAACAAGACCTAAAACAAATTAAGAGTTTATTAAACAAATCTTAACAGCTGTGGATAACCCCACATTGAGCAGCTTAGTTTATGGACAGGTTATCAACATGTGGATAGATTGATAGCATTCGAAAAAGTGGACTTATCAACAAATCCACAGGCCCTATTACTATATCTATTATTCTTTTAAACATTAATAAATATATAAGCGAGGTATAAAAGATGAAATTTGAAATCATGCGAGACAGGTTATTAGATGGATTAAATGATGTAATGAAAGCAGTTAGTTCAAAAACAACAATTCCAATTTTGACAGGAATTAAACTTGAAGTTACAGAAGAGGGATTACACTTAACAGGTAGTGATTCTGATATCACGATTCAAACATTTATAAAAGCAGAAGAAAATGGAGAACAAGTTATCCGTGTAATTGAAGAAGGAACAATAGTTGTTCAAGCGCGTATGTTTAATGAAATCGTTCGTAAGTTACCAACTAACGATGTAGAAATTGAAATTAATGAGAATTATCAAACGCATATTCGTTCAGGTAAGTCTGAGTTTCATTTAATTGGACTAGATGCGTCTGAATATCCATTACTTCCAGAAATTCAAGATGATCGTCAATTTGTAATTCCAGCTGACTTATTAAAATCAATTATTCGTGAAACTGTTTTTGCTGTATCGACTTCTGAAAGTCGTCCTGTATTAACTGGAGTTCACTGGACAGTAAAAAATGGAGAACTTGTTTGTGTCGCAACAGACAGTCACCGACTTGCTCGTCGTAAAACGACATTAGATCAAATGCCAGAAGGGGAATACAGCGTAGTTATTCCAGGAAAGAGCTTAAACGAATTAAGCAAAATTATTGGAGACTCGTCAGAACCCGTTCATATTGTGATGACACAACAACAAGTATTATTTAAAACTTCTGATGTATTATTTTATTCACGTTTACTTGAAGGGAATTATCCAGATACATCTCGATTAATTCCAAATGAATATAAAACAACCGTAACTGTAAACGGAAAAGCTTTACTTCAAGCAATTGACCGTGCTTCTTTATTGGCACGCGAAGAGCGTAATAATATTGTTCGTTTTAGCTCTTTAGCTGGAAACGTTGTTGAAATTTCATCAAGCTCTCCTGAAGTTGGGAAAGTAGAAGAAGAGATTCAAGCAACATCGATTGAAGGAGAAGAGTTGAAGATTTCTTTTAGTGCAAAATATATGATGGATGCTTTAAAAGCTGTGGATGGCCAAGATGTAATGGTTCAATTTACAGGTGCCATGCGCCCGTTCATTTTAAAATCAGTTCATGACGATGCAATTTTGCAATTAATTTTACCGGTTCGCACATATTAAAAATAAAAATATGAAAAGGATAGCCTTTACAGGGCTGTCCTTTTTTTATTTTCAGCTTTAAAAGACAACTCGAACCTCCACTTCAGATGCTCATTCGGCAACAGGATTTCAATTCATTTCATCCACCATCGGAGTATAGCTAGAGTGACCTGTAAAGCTTTTTTTACTTCTTAGTGAAAATGGAGTAAAATGAAGGGATAGACTAAAAAACGAAGGATGGATTTACTTTGAAAAATCTACAAATTGGAACGGAATATGTAACACTTGGCCAAATGCTAAAAATGACAGATGCAATCAGCTCAGGCGGAATGTCGAAATGGTTTTTATCAGAAAATGAAGTATTAGTGAATGATGAAGCTGAGGTAAGACGTGGACGTAAACTTCGCGATGGCGATCGTGTAAACATTCCAGGAGTGGGTCAATTCCGTATAGTGGAACAAACGAGCGGACAATAACATGTTCATTGAACGGCTCGAATTAACGAACTATCGAAACTATGAATCGTTAGCGTTAACTTTTTCAAAAACGATCAATGTATTGATTGGCGAAAACGCACAAGGCAAAACAAACATTATGGAATCGATTTATGTGCTTTCAATGGCAAAATCACACAGGACTTCAAATGATAAAGAATTGATACGTTGGTCTGAAGAATATGGTAAAATAAAAGGTGATGTTCATAAAAAATATGGTCGCTTACCGCTTGAATTAACTTTGTCAAAAAAAGGGAAAAAAGCAAAAGTGAATCATTTAGAGCAAAGTCGCTTAAGCGATTATATAGGCCAATTAAATGTGGTGATGTTTGCACCTGAAGATTTGCATTTAGTAAAAGGCAGTCCTCAAGTACGCAGACGTTTTTTGGACATGGAAATTGGGCAAATTTCGCCTGTTTATTTACACGATTTACTAACTTTTCAAAAATTATTAAAACAGCGCAATCATTTATTGAAAATGCATCAAGGGAAATCATCTCTAAATGATGTGATGTTTGATGTGTATACAGATCAATATATTCAAGCTGCTGTCAGTGTTATTCGAAAAAGATTCCAATTTATGGAACTTCTTCAAAAATGGGCTGAACCGATTCATTTCGGAATTTCTCGTGGACTTGAAAAATTAGAAGTTCGCTATAATCCTGTCAGTGGTCTTGATCAAAATAAAACGTTCGAACAAATGGCTGATTATTTACGTCAAAAACTACAAGCCAGTAAATCCCAAGAGTTAGCAAGAGGTGTGACTTTAACAGGTCCACATCGTGATGACTTACAATTTTTTGTCAATGGCTATGATGTGCAAACTTACGGATCGCAGGGACAACAACGAACAACCGCACTGTCACTTAAGCTTGCAGAGATTGAATTAATCAAACAAGAAGTCGGGGAATCACCCGTGCTACTGTTAGACGATGTATTGTCTGAACTTGATGATTATAGGCAGTCACATTTATTAAATACCATTCAAGGCGAAGTTCAAACGTTTGTTACGACAACTAGTGTGGATGGTATAAATCACGACACAATTACACAAGCAGCAATTTATAATGTGACTCAAGGACATGTTGATGAGGGAGCGTGAGTTTTTTGTATGTGGTTATCGGCAAATCAATTGTCGTCAAGTACAGCGAAATCCTCACGATTTTAGATTTTCGTGAGATAAAGGATGAGGCAGAGCGTAACGCGTGGCTTCGACATTCACGAACACGAGTCTTAACCGACACAACTCGTGTAAAGTCTTTAATCATCACGCCTTTTCTAATATATGCATCACCTCTGAGTCCGCAGAACATTATAAAAAAAATTAATCTTATTCCAGGGACAATCCCTTCAAACAATAGCTAGAAAACAGTAGGAAAGAGCAGGTGAGCTTAATGGCGATGGAAGAAAAAGAACTGCAATCTTATGATGCTGATCAAATACAGGTATTAGAAGGTCTAGAAGCGGTACGTAAACGTCCAGGAATGTACATTGGTTCTACGAGTTCAAAAGGTCTTCACCATCTTGTGTGGGAAATTGTGGATAATGCCATTGATGAAGCATTAGCTGGTTATTGTGATGAAATTAATATCACAATTGAAAAAGACAATTGGATTAAAGTTGAAGATAATGGTCGTGGGATTCCTGTCGATATTGAAAAGAAAATGGGACGTCCTGCTGTTGAAGTTATTATGACGGTGTTGCATGCTGGCGGTAAATTTGGCGGTGGCGGTTACAAAGTATCAGGTGGACTTCATGGTGTAGGTTCTTCTGTTGTTAATGCACTTTCTGAAGTAACAGAAGTTTATGTTCATCGTGATGGCAAACTTCATTACATCAAATTTGGGCGTGGAGACGTAACGCAAGAATTATCTGTAATTGGCGAAACTGATAAAACAGGTTCAACGATTCGTTTTAAAGCAGATTCAGAGATATTTACGGAAACCACTGTTTATGAATATGATATTTTGGCTAATCGTTTACGTGAATTAGCATACTTAAACCGAGGATTACGTATTAAAATTACCGATGAAAGAGAAGATGATGTTCGTACAAACAATTATCACTATGAAGGTGGTATTAAGTCGTACGTTGAACATTTAAATAAATCCAAAGAGCCTATACATGAACCTATTTTCATTGAAGGCGAAAAAGATGGAATATCTATTGAGATTGCCATGCAATATAACAATGGTTACTCATCAAATATTTTCTCATTTGCGAATAACATCAATACCTATGAAGGCGGAACGCACGAATCTGGCTTTAAAATGGCGTTAACTCGCGAAATCAATGATTACGGTCGTAAAAACAATATGTTAAAAGACGCCGATACTAACTTATCTGGTGACGATGTGCGTGAAGGTTTAGTTGCGATTGTGTCAATTAAACACCCGAATCCACAATTTGAAGGACAAACGAAAACGAAATTAGGAAATTCTGAAGTTAGCACGATTACTAACTCTTTATTTTCTGACGGATTTGAGCGTTTTATGTTGGAAAACCCTGTAATTGCTCGTAAAGTCATTGAAAAAGGCTTAATGGCAGCTCGTGCACGTGTTGCTGCGAAAAAGGCACGTGAATTTACACGTCGCAAATCTGCTTTAGAAGTATCAAGTCTTCCTGGTAAATTAGCAGACTGTTCATCACGAGTTCCAGCAGAAAGCGAATTGTACATTGTTGAGGGTGACTCGGCCGGAGGTTCTGCAAAATCTGGACGTGATCGTCACTTCCAAGCAATTCTTCCACTTCGAGGGAAAATATTAAACGTTGAAAAAGCACGTCTTGACCGTATATTAGGAAATGCAGAAATTCGTGCCATGATTACGGCCCTGGGAACAGGAATCGGAGAAGAATTTACACTTGAAAAAGCTCGTTATCATAAAGTTGTTATTATGACCGATGCCGATGTTGATGGTGCTCATATCCGTACATTACTATTAACGTTCTTTTTCCGTTTTATGCGTCCCTTAATTGAAGCGGGTTACGTATATATTGCTCAACCACCTTTATTCCAAATTAAACAAGGTAAAAATGTTGAATATTGTTATTCTGATAAACAACTTCAAGTAATCTTAGAAAGACTTCCTAAACATCCGAAACCTGGTATTCAGCGTTACAAAGGTCTAGGGGAAATGGATGCCACTCAATTATGGGATACAACGATGGATCCTTCAGTTCGTACATTGTTACAAGTGAATTTAGAGGATGCAATTGATGCTGATGATACATTTAGTCGATTAATGGGAGATGAAGTAGAACCTCGTCGTCTATTTATTGAAGAAAATGCAATTTACGTGAAAAACTTAGATATTTAGACCAAGTGAAGGGAGGTTACCTGCATGACAGATATTCCGAACAGTGGAGTAAAAGGGATTAATATCAGCACTGAAATAAAAACATCATTTCTTGATTATGCAATGAGTGTTATTGTTTCACGAGCACTTCCTGACGTACGTGATGGATTGAAACCCGTTCATCGTCGTATTTTATATGCGATGCAAGGTATGGGGAACACATCAGACAAACCACATAAGAAATCAGCTCGTATTGTTGGAGATGCCATGGGTAAATACCATCCCCATGGTGATAGTTCAATTTATGACGCAATGGTACGTATGGCACAACATTGGAGTTACCGTTACATGCTAGTTGATGGTCACGGAAACTTTGGATCGGTAGACGGAGATGCAGCAGCAGCAATGCGTTATACTGAATCACGCATGTCTAAAATTGCGATGGAATTACTTCGAGATATTAATAAAGATACAATTGATTTCAAAGATAACTATGATGGTCAAGAACAAGAACCGGTTGTACTACCAAGCCGATTCCCTAACTTATTAGTTAACGGTGCTTCTGGTATTGCGGTAGGGATGGCGACAAACATTCCGCCTCACCAATTAGGAGAAACGATTGATGGTGTATTGGCTCTTGCAGAAAACTCAGCAATAACTACTGAAGAATTGATGGAAATTATTCCTGGTCCTGACTTCCCTACAGGCGGTATCATTCTAGGGAGAAGCGGGATTCGCCGTGCTTATGAAACTGGTAGAGGCTCTGTCATCATTCGAGGAAAAGTTGAAATAGAACAAAAATCGAGTGGTAAAGAAGTAATTTTGGTTCATGAACTACCTTACCAAGTAAATAAAGCTCGTCTTATCGAAAAAATTGCTGAACTAGTTCGTGATAAAAAGATTGATGGAATTACCGATCTTCGCGATGAATCAGACCGTAATGGTATGCGTATCGTTATTGAAGTTCGTAAAGATGCAAATGCTAATGTATTACTTAATAACTTATATAAACAAACGTCTCTTCAATCAAGCTTCGGTGTGAATATGCTTGCTCTCGTAGATGGTCAACCAAAAGTACTTGGATTAAAAGAAATTTTATACCATTACTTAGAGCATCAAAAAGTGGTTATCAAACGCCGTACTCAATTTGAATTAAACAAAGCAGAAGATCGTGCACATATTTTAGAAGGTCTTCGTATAGCACTTGATAATATTGACGAAATTATTGCACTAATCCGTAGATCACAAACTGGTGACGAAGCAAAAAATGGTTTGATTGATCAATTTAATTTATCTGATCGACAAGCTCAAGCTATTCTTGATATGCGACTTCAACGCTTAACAGGTTTAGAACGCGACAAGATTGAAGCCGAGTATCAGGAATTACAAAAGCTGATTATTGAATTGAAAGCTATTCTTGCTGATGAATTTAAAGTTATACAGATTATTCGTGAAGAGTTGAATGAAATTAAAGAGCGCTTTAACGATAAACGTCGAACTGAAATCACAGCTGGTGGAGCTGAAATGATGGAAGATGAAGACTTAATTCCACGTGAAAATTCTGTACTGACATTAACGCATAACGGCTATATCAAACGTTTGCCAGTCAATACATACCGCAGCCAAAAACGTGGTGGTCGAGGCGTACAAGGAATGGGGACAAATGAAAACGACTTCGTTGAACATTTACTCTATACCTCAACGCATGATACGATTTTGTTCTTTACGAATACAGGTAAAGTATACCGTGCAAAAGGCTATGAAATTCCAGAGTATGGCCGTACAGCTAAAGGACTGCCGCTTGTGAACTTGCTTGGTGTCGATAAAGAAGAAAAAGTAACAGCGATGATTCAAATGGCATCATTTGAAGAAGATGCATACTTTATCTTCACGACGCTTCAAGGAGTTACAAAACGTACTCCAGTAAGTGGATTTGCTAACATACGTGCAAATGGTCTTATTTCTATCTCATTAAGAGATGACGATGAGCTAATTTCCGTCAGATTAACTGATGGCAAAAAACACATTATTATTGGTACTCGAAAAGGAATGCTCGTACGATTTGAAGAGACTGATATTCGTTCAATGGGACGTACAGCTTCTGGAGTTCGAGGAATTCGTTTGAGAAAAGATGATTATGTAGTTGGTATGGAAATTTTGGAACCAGGTCAAGAAGTATTAGTTGTAACTGAAAATGGTTACGGTAAACGTACTTCTGAAGAAGAATATCGTTTACAATCTCGTGGTGGTGTTGGTATTAAAACAAGCCAAATCACCGATAAAACGGGTCCATTATCAGCTGTGAAAGCGGTTGATGGTTCAGAAGATTTAATGCTCATTACGATTAATGGGATGTTAATTCGAATGGATGTTAACAGCATTTCAATTACAGGACGTAGCACACAAGGGGTTCGCTTAATTCGTTTAGGAAAAGAAGAACTTGTGGCGACTGTCGCAAAAGTAGAAAAAGCTGAAGATGAAGAAGAGTTTGATGAAGATGGTGAAGAAGGAACTACTTTAGTTGTTGAGGGTGAAGAATCAGAGTTAACAACTGAAGTAAATGAAAGCTTACCAACTGATCCTGAAACATCTGAAGAATAATAGAAGGACTGAGGTGCAAATGCGCCTTAGTCCTTTTTTTGTATGTTGCTATAACCGAGTGAGTAAAAGATAATGCTACATAAAATAATGATTCCTATAACCGAGAATAATAGTTTACCCCCGAAATCTTGTAGTAACCATCCTCCAAGTACTGGTCCGGTAAAGTTTCCGATTGATCGAAATTGACCAGCTCCAAAGTAAGTACCCTTTCGATTATCAGGTGCAATTTGATCAATAAACACACTCGTGGAAGGGAAGATGAAAATTTCACCAATCGTGACAACAGCCATTGCTATCATCAAACCAAAAATTGTCGTAACATAACCGAAACTTGCAAAACCAATTGCGAACAAAACACTTCCTAAAATCATTACCCGAAGAATTGGCCACTTTTCTGATACCAAACTTAAAGGAATTTGCAAAATGATTACCAGAATCGCATTTAATGCAATCAGTTTAGCAAAAAGAGCTACCCCTTCTGAAAAAGAATTTTGTATGTATTGAGGTAAGTTGGAATCAATTTGTGAGTAACCGACATTGACCAATACTCCACCAATAATAAATAGAAGTAAGGTTTTATCCCTCCAGATCACGATAAGTGAATCCAACATGGGAAGTTGATGAACAGGAATTGAATGTGTGATTGAGTAACGATGTAACATGATGAATAAAGTTACTCCATATAGAAGGTACATGATCCCTGTCAATAAAAAAGGAAGTGAAGTAGAAAACTGAGCTACGTAAACCCCAAGAAGTGGGCCAAGAGAAGCACCAATATTAATTGCTGTATAACGTAATGAAAAAACGCGTTTCCTTTTATCAACTGAAGTTAAATCAGCCATCATGGCTTGGGAGGATGGCTCAAAAAACGAGCGACAAAGACCATTCAACGCATTTAAAACCATAAACGTTCCGATATGAGTAGCTAGGGAAAATCCAAAGTAGACCAATCCCCAAACGAATATGGTCCACAGAATTACTTTTTTACGACCATAGCGATCTGAAAAATAGCCTCCAATGAATCCTCCAAGTGTGCCAGTCAATGGAGAAAGTCCAATTGTTACACCAATCCATATTGGATGAATCCCGTGTGTGTTTGATAAATATAAAGCAAGGAACGGTAAAGCCATAAAACTAGCCCCTCTTGCAAATACTGTTCCTATTAACAAAGTCCATACAACAGGATGAAATGAAAATTTGTCTCGCATTCTAACCCCTCTTTCTGAATTCATACTACCCTTCAATGAATTGTCTGGATAGTTGGAAAAATGAATTAAGAGTCTTTTAAATTAGTAATGACTAGTAAGCTGTACTTTACGGTAAAAATCTTAAAAATAATAATCCCGCTGACATTCTGTATATAGATGAAAGAAAGGTCGATTATCTATAATTGCTACTATATATAGAAGAAGTTTATATTTGTATAGTTTCCAATTATGATTTAAGAAAAGAAATCGAGTTTTTCATTGAAATACAGTTGACAGTAGTCTGGGGAATTGTTATTATAAGTGAGTCGCCAAAACACGCGACACAAAATGAACCTTGAAAACTGAACAGCAAAACGTCAACTAACAAGCGGAACGCACTTCGGTGCCGGAAGCAAAACGTTTTCTTACGCCGACACCTGTTGGTATTGAAAACAAACTTGAACTTAACCGTTCATTATAAACGTCAAATTTTTGACGCCAGCAACAAAGTCGAGCTAATCGACTCACCTATTATGGAGAG
>NZ_JBHSRI010000024.1:0-31507 GCF_042658845.1 Paenisporosarcina macmurdoensis | reverse complement strand
CCCTGGTCCAAGGATCTTCCGGCTGATTGCTATATCCAATTTAAGAAATAGAAAATGCCTTTCTGACAAAAGTCAGAAAGGCATTTTCTTTGAGAAGAAACAATGTGTTCATTATTTGACGCTTACCTTTTTAACAAGTAGAATCTAAAACAGACAACCAATTATCGTATCAATTGGTTGTCTGTTTTTTTGTCAAATCAACATATTCGAGAATTATTATAGCTATTTCAACCGCAAAATCATGTATGTGAATACAGCCATCCAAAAGAACCACCTCTGCCATGTTTTAGAACCAGTTAGGACATAAAATAGTACCACTTGAGACAACAGAGAACCACTCCTATACTATTAGTTTGCGGAATATTCCGTAAACTAATAGTATAGGAGGTTTTTTATGGTCAAATATCGAGAAATACTTCGGCGGGATTATCAAAATGTAACGAAACGAGGAATTGAATTCAGCTGTAAATGCTCAAGAAATATGATTACAGAGGTGTTGGAGAGAGCAAGATAAAAAATCGGGTACCTGTGTAAAAAACTATTAGAATTATTCACTACGGGTGGCACCTTAGAATAAATAGTGGCTTCCTTTGTTAATTGTAAAAGGGTTTCTAATACGACGAACCGTTTTTAAAGTAGAATCAGAAATAGAAAGATTAAGCAGACAGTAAGGGATTTGAAATAGTCCACTTACTGTTTTTTTGTGATTTTTTCATAAAAAAAAAGAACCGACCGAAGTGACATAGTCATTTCAACCGGTTCTTTCTCATTCTATGGCTATGATATCGCGAATCTGCCTTCACTGCGCACTGAAAACCAATACTGATTTGCGTGGGTGGCACTTTCTGGCTGAAAACCCATAGGTACCAAGAAAAAATTTTGCTACTTTTCTCCGTTAAGCGAATGATTATTATAAGTATACCATTTGCTATTGGAAATGATCCTTGCTTATTGGTTGCTGTGAAAATAGAAACTTGCTGCACTTATCCTTCAGAAGACTATTAAATTTTTTCACTTCAGTTTCATTAAGTGACATCATCTTACTATTTAAATGTTTAAGTTGAGAAGTAATAAAATATTCATGGTAAATTATTAGACAATATCTTGGTGATAAAGGCAGGTAAGAACAATAATAAGTTTTACTGTCATCCGGAAAATAATCGAAAAGAATTATTGGACAATCAGAGGTTACTATATTTATCTTTGAATTATTTTCACCAATGCTCCAAACATAGTTACCGATTTGATTTAAATCTCTATTTAAATCCTCTAAATCTAGCAGCTTAATAATTTGTTTCCAAGATGCTTTTTCTGTACTAAACTCATTAAGAATTTCTAAATTCTTTCTGTATCTAGCTTCATTCCATCCATGATAAAACTCTTTATAAAGGAGTATTTGTTTTAGATTTTCTTTTTCCAACGAGGAACTATGTTGTTTCCAATTCTTTGTTCTATAGAATTGTAATAGGTAGTGCAACCCTATCCACATTCTGTTTTCTTCTGAATTTAAAAATGTAGATATAGTTTCTGGACTGGAATCAAGAAGAGTAATCAATTTATCTAGACGAGGAGCAATTAGTGATTCTAGTTTACCTAAAAAATCTTCTACTTCGTTTACAGATAAAACAGGCTTTCCATCTTTATACATCTGAGGGTTATCGGGAGCTTCATAATAATAATCTTCATAAGCTATAGTATCTATAGCACCAAAAAAAGAGTGCCCTGAGACATTATCATAAACATTAATAAAATATTTACGTTTCTTTCCTCTTTTTCCATTCTTGATTGCAAAATTCTTCAAATAGTATTTAGGCACCAAATGTTGACGTTTAGTAATGTTTTTCAGTAAAATTCCTCTCCTTTAGATAATAGAATATTCCCGACAAATATCTAAAATATCATTGTACACTGTTAAGGAATTTCCTTCCAACTTTAATAAAATCGGGTACCTGTGTAAAAAACTAATCAGAATATACACTACAATTGCATGAGAAATCCCTTAAAAGCTGTAGGCAATGGGTTTCTTAAAAGTAAGTTTGATTTAATTATCAATTTTGTAAATAGTCATAATTTAAGTGGTGCCACCCATATCAATTTAGTCGAGTATTTTTGATAAACAATTTTTAAGTGCATCAATTTTTTGATCTATTTCTACAAAATTAACTAGAAATTGCAACTGTGTTTAGCCTGGGTGGCACCTTTAGCGGAATCTCAAGGTAAAGCAGTGAAGTCGGACATGCTTGAGTACCATGTAAGACGAATCAGAACCACTTCGGACATATAATAGAGCCACCTAGGACATAAAGAGAACCACCTCCTATTAAATTGCGGTATTTCGTAATTTGGTAGGAGGTTTTTCTATTACCATTCGTGGATAAGATAATCAAATATTCCATTTTTTTCTTTACATACTTTTTTCCTATGTATATAGTAATATTGTTGGATTTGTTAAAATATTTAGATTAATTTAACTACAGGGGTGTATGGAGTTTGAAGAGAAGAAATATGTTCATCGTTTCCACTGCAGCTGTTATGGCTGTAAGTTCGGTAGCATCACCAGTGGGAGCCGCTACAGGTAAGGCTTTCTTTTCGGATGTAAAAAAAGAAAACGCACTTTATCCTGAAATTGCTGATTTGTTTGCACAGGGCAAGATTAATGGCTATAAGGACGGAACATTCCGCCCGAATGAATCGGTCACAAGAGGCCAGGCAGCTGTTATGATTGCTGCTATATTAGAGCTCGATACTTCCAGTCCAAAGAAAGTGAACTTGAAAGATATCAAGAAAGAACAGTGGTATTACGGTTCCATTGCGGCAATTGTTGAACAAGGCATCATGGGTGGCTATAAGGACGGGACTTTCCGGCCTGATCTATTCCTGACAAGAGCAGAAGCTTCCCGTCTGATTAGCGAAGCCTTTTCTTTGTCTAATGGTGGGCAAGCTATCCATTTCAAAGACGTAAAGAAAGACGCTTGGTACTATGCGTATATTCAAGCTTTAGTTTCCAATGAAGTAACATTCGGCAAGTCAACGGACACGTTTGCACCAGGTGATGTGTTGACTCGTGGAGAATTGGTAGCATTTGCGAGCCGGGCAGATAAAGCATATGCAACGAAAGTGATTGACTCCTTAGGCAAGGATGGAGTCGTGCTGTCAGGCAAAGCGTATAAGGTAGCGGATAAATTAAAGCCTCTTTTCGTCAGTGGC
Organism: Paenisporosarcina macmurdoensis; assembly: GCF_042658845.1. Taxonomy (NCBI): domain Bacteria; kingdom Bacillati; phylum Bacillota; class Bacilli; order Caryophanales; family Caryophanaceae; genus Paenisporosarcina; species Paenisporosarcina macmurdoensis. Next base: position 28,300 of record NZ_JBHSRI010000024.1, on the reverse strand, counting down.
AATAACGTTGCTCTAAAAGGCGCTGCTATCCAGTTTAAAGTAAAAGATGGCGTGATTGATTCCGTATCTTCGTTGACATTGAAATCAAGCGGAAAGCAGAACTCTCCAGTTGTATTAGATGGAGGGAATGCGACATTGAGTGGAAATGTCATGGTTTCGGGTGATAACTATGAAATGAAGAACCTGACGATTACCGGGAATCTATCAATCCAGGAAGATGCAAAAGGTAGCTTTAAAGGCAAAAACATAGAAGTGAGAGGCACAACCTCAGTTAGTGATGGACAAGTCCGGACGGCCGTTTTAAATAATGATATGGTCTTGATTCTGGAAGATTCAAAGCTAAATGATGTTCAGGCTGATAGGAAGAATTCTGCATTTGCATTTGAAGGTAGCACTGCGGTTGGGGATATGACGATTCAGCAGAATGCGAAAGTATCGGCTTCTGCTAATGCTAAGTTGTCTAAGGTTTCGATTTCAGATTCGGTTTCAGAAGTAGAGTTGAATGCACCGATTGAAAGTGTACATATAACAGGGAAATCTGTTTTGGCACTGAATGGTTCAGGAAACATTTCACAGGCTATCGTTCATTCTTCAGGGAAGATTATTCTTGGCAATCAAATTAAGATTAAAAATATCATATTGCCGGAAGGAAGGACACCACAAGAAACATTCAGCAATTATGAAGAGATTAAAGAGAACATCGAAAGTGTCAATGGGGTTAAGCTTCCTGCACCTGCACCATCTGCACCACCATTTTTCCCATCACCGCCACCAGTAACGCCACCACCGATTCAGGATACGATCAAGCCAGTGATTACGCTGCTTGGATATTCACAAATTTCGGTGGATTATAAGGGCACATTCACGGATCCTGGCGTTGTGGTTACCGATAATACCGATAAGAATCTTGCTCCCATCAAAACGATTACAAAAACCGGGGTAGCTGTGGAGCGGGTTGATACATCGGTTTCAGGAAGTTATATGATTCATTATAATGTCAAGGACAGTGCGGGCAATGCGGCAACCGAAGCCGTGCGTACAGTCATTGTTCAGGAGGATACGGACACAGCAGCAATCAATTGGGTCAAATCGGCTATAGAGCAGTTGACGTTCGCTGATATGACATCGGTTAAAGCCAATGTGCCGGATGTCTTCTATCAAGCGGGGACAACCATTGAGTGGTCCGTTGTGGACTCATCAAATAAGACGATTCCAGGCGTGAGTGTTGAAAACGGCAAAGTCATGGTAGATAACAGCAAAGCCTCCGTACATGTAAACGGAGCGAAGCTGGTTGCTCTGATTACGAAAGGCGTGGGTACGCCGGCAACCGCAGAATTGACGTTCAACATTCATGTAGAAAAAGCAATCATGGCAGATATCTCCTTTAATCAGGAAGAGCCAGCAGGACTGACAGAGAATTATGGTTTGCTGGTGTTTACTGTTAAAGGCAAGCTCACGGAGCCACTTGCTACCGAAAACTTCAAATACCAGACGGGACAAAATGGACAATCCGTTTATTTGAGTCCTGACTACACGAAAGTCAATGCAGGTTCAAATCTTTATAAAGGTGAGTATTCTTATACTGAGGACGGATCGAACACAGTGATTACCGTGAAGCTAGATAATAAGGATGCGGAGGCAATTAAGTCCCTTAACGGCTACGGCAATGATTATGCGAATCTCGAGGAGAGCCAAGATCAATTGGTTGCGGAAACCGGCTGGTACCCGAATGCAGCAACTGGTTCAAAGCTTGTAACGATGAACAATAGCATTACGATCTCAAACTACTCGAGCAAAACGATAGATAGCATCCATTTATTCGACCAGAATGATCAAGAAATTCAAGTGTTGGAAAAACACTTAGAGTTCTTCCAATCCTTTGATATGAAAGTCACAACAGAAGCTACCAAAATGGTCTTCTATAGCGGGGATTATGTGCAAGGCGTAACACCGACCAGTGGAGAAATGAAAGCCATTCCTGTAATTGGAGCTACAGCTTACGGTTCTGATGTGAATGATTCTGGTTGGGTCGAAGTAAATGAAAATAATTTCGGCACCGGACCTGTATCTGGGTTGCCTCAAGGTGGCTTTATGGAATTTAGCCACAATCAAGATCCAGTTGTTTATCTAGGGGAGAATGAATCTGTTTTTGAACCAGTGATGACAATCACGGGATTATACGATAACCCGATACACGGTGACATTACCAAAGGGACATTCAGTTTGAAAACACCAGAGGATGCAGCGGTAGATCAAGACTATACATTTGACAGCAGTACCGGCAAATTGGTGATTCTCGAAGAAAGTATGGTCACAGGCACGTATACGCTTACCTATATAAATAAAGTGAATCCGGAAGTTGTCATTTCACGTGAAATCGCAGTGAAACTGAGCCCATATCCATTTAATTACCAGATAAAAGGCTTGGTGGGAGACTATTACCAAGGGGAATTGCTGACAGAAACACCAATGGGCAACCCAATTGACGTTCCGGCATTCAACGGACTTGCTCCTATAGTCTTGAACATTACAAAAAATGAACAAGGCGTAGCTTTTACAGGTGAAGCGAAGCTGAAGGCTTTTGAGCATGAGGGCATCCAGCTGTGGGCACAGGACCATACAGGGAAATGGTTTGACATGAATCAAAACGGACCAGATGGTGCGGATGGATTTAACATTGACCAAGATTCCCAAGAGATTAGACTATACTTCCTATCAGATGAAAAAGTGCAAATGGATAATGACTATTTCCGTCTGGGTTTGGATTTGACCGATACACAATCAGGTGAGCTACTTCGGGGCTGGGGCTTAGGGATGAATATTTCCAATGAAGTACTTGGGGATGTGACAGTGAAGTCTTCTACGTATCATCCGAAGCCTGGCGAACAATTCCACATTGAATTTACCAATGCTACCGATGCACAAGGCAATCTACTGAATGGCAGCCAAAGGTATTTCATCTACCTTTCGGCCATTGGCAACCGAATATTGGCCAATGATACGATCACCTTTGTTAATGGGAAGGCTACGATCACGACTACAATTTTGGAAAGTGATGGTCAAGGCGAAGGGGTCCTATCATTAAGTCTACTTAGTGTAAATCGGACCAAATATATTGATATAAGTGTTGGTGAGTAAAAAATTCGCTTCCCATGGATGAAAAAAATTCTCCAGAATTCTGACAATCTACTACATTTCTAGTTTTTAAAAATCGGGTAATAGGCTACGAGGATATTTTTCCTCGTGACCTATTTTTTTACTAAACCATTACTCTCTAATTTTGAAAAAGGTTTAAACAATGAATTACTGAACCAGTCGTGCCACGTTGTAGAACCTCTTCGGACACCAGTGAATGACATACAGAGAACCACCTACAGTTTCAAGGAATTACCGAATGATGACGGGCAAAGTGAATTGGTCACATTCAGCGAGCGTCTTGGCCAAAGTCCTTGAATGTCGAAATTTGCCGAACGAATTAATTTGGAAATTTTAGTAACGGCAGAGATAATAATAAATATGGAATTTACATATATCTATAATATTTTTCTATATTTAAGTAAGGGGGAAAATATGAATAATTATAACTTTTAAAAAATTGAGGATAAGTGGAATGAAATAAAGAATCCTACTGGTTTAAAAGCAATCAATGATATTCAACTACAGTCAGGTGCCAGCAAAAAAGAAGTAGCCCAATCATTAAATAAAATGGGGGAACTTATAGGAAAGAAAAAAGATTAGTATATTGCTGAACAAATATCAAAAAACAATGCAATTGCTTTTGCAACTGATTTACTTAATGTAATGAATTCGATAATTTCTTATAGTCATAAACTTGATCAAGAAATAGTTAAAGGCCATCAAAAAACAATTGAGAGACTATTAAGTGCGACTAGATAAGCTTGATGAAATAGCAATGAAGTAATAATTATTTATAATTATATTGCTGATTTATCGAATAAAATTCAACAAATACATACCGATTTCCAAAGATTACTTCAATTTTTTGTAGTTGGTGTATTAACATTGGCTGAAATATTTTTAAGTGGTAAAAATAATAAGGTCTAATATTCGCGTCCAGGGTTGAAAACAATTCTAAAATATAACGAGTTCTTATTCATTAAATGAGCGGACAAAAAAATTCGGCAAAGTGCTGACAGACAAGACATCAACTTACTGACAAATCGAGAAGTCAATAAAGTGTTGTCTGTTTCAACTGCAAAATAAAAAATCAGGTACAAGAAACAGAAACAATTGTTAGTGCTAAATTAGTTTGAGGCTGATTTTATTAAAGGTAGAATGAAAGAATTTAAATGGGATTCGATTAAATTGCCTATAATTTGTTCTATAGCACCTCTAATAATTAGTTTGACCAATAGCGTTTCGAATAACAGTCCACTGGAAACAGCCGGTAATGCAATGAGTTTAATTGGTGCAATTAGAATGGCAATTAATAAAGATAAATTTCATAAACCCATGGTTTATGCTGCAATTATTGAAAGGGAATTTCCTAATCGAAATTACAGAAGACGTCTTATCAGCATTAAATATATACATTTCAATTATTGGTTTAGTATTCAAATAGTGAATTTTGAAAATAAATAAATTTATGAGGTGAACCATGGTAAAACAAATTTTACAAGCAAAAGGCATAATTAAAAAAAATAGAGTGGGTTTCGTTGGGTTAAGTTCTCCAACAGCTTATCTTTTTAACTTTAAAAAATATGTACCAAACAATGAATGGAATTGGAATCCTATTTTGGAATCACCACAAGGTATAAAAAATCGGGTACCTGTGTAAAAAACTAATCAGAATATACACTACAATTGCATGAGAAAATCCTTAAAAGCTGTAGACAATGTGTTTCTTAAAAGTAAGTTTGATTAAATGATCAATTTTGTAAATAGTCATAATTTAAGTGGTGCCACCCATGACAAAGAAAACGAGAAATTTTGATAAACAATTTTGAAGTGTATCATTTATTTGCTAATTATCACCCGCTAAAATCACAAATAACGATTAAAATCAGCATGGGTGGCACCTTTTTCTAAAGTTATAGAAAAGTAGACAATCACAACTATATTGGGATTTTAAAATCTGCTGCCATTTCATATTTGGTAGCTTGTTTTATACTTTCTAAGCCAAACTTGAAACATTGTGCTCGTCAAAGCTATAAGGGAAGAGTTGTTTACATATGAACCGCAGGATTGACTATAAGAAAGGTGATAAGTGATCTGGTCACTTAGCATCTTTCTTTCGTTTGTTAAATAGCCATTGTATTTGGGTGCGCCTTGTTTTATTGTGGATAATCGATTAACGACAGCTGGATCGAAAAACAGTCCAGAGATTGTCGTCAATAACATTGGAAAGTATAGTATAGTAAAATTACATAATATACGGGTAGGAGTGATTTAAGTGGAGGACTTGGAGCGCAAGGTACGACAAAGTTTAATGAATTTGGAACGGGCGCTTTCGAGATTGGAGGATGCATTGAAAGAGGATCAACATAACAGTCTTATGGTAGATGGGACGATTCAACGTTTCGAATTCACCATCGAAATCTATTGGAAAACCCTTAAACGTTTGCTGCTATCAGAAGGTATTGATGCTAAAACACCAAGGGAAACGTTAAAAGAAGCATTCCAGGTAGGGTGGCTTGAAGATGAGAAATCCTGGCTACAAATGCTAAAAGATCGCAACGAGACGTCTCATGTGTATGATGAGGCAATGGCTTTGAGGATTTTGGCCAATATCAAACAGTATTTTCCCGAGATGAAGAATACTTTTGTGAAGTTGAAAGTTCGTTACGAAGGAAAATGGATGCAATGAATAAGGAGTTAATAAATCAGCTACGCCTTATTGTAAAGTGGTACCCCGAAATTGAATCTGTGTCTTTATTTGGATCGCGGGCGTATGGGGATAATACGGAAACTTCGGATATCGATTTAGCTGTAGTGGCACCTAAACTCTCTGATATAGATTGGTTAAATTTTTCGGAGCAAGTGGAAAATGAATTGAATACATTACTGAAAATTGACTTAATACGTTGGGAGACCGCCTCCAATAAATTGAAAGACGAAATTAATGCCTGTCAACAGATAATTATTCGTAACGCGCCGCTGTGAAAAAAACCGAATTATCAAACCTGTGAATTGTCATAATTTAAGTGGTGCCGAAAGAAAGAAAGAAGCTAATTGACCTGGTCAATTAGCTTCTTTCTTTCATTTGTTAGATAGCCATTGTATTTGTGTGCGCCTTGTTTTATTGTGGAATATAAAGGACCACAACAAGGTTAGTGAAAGAGGTGACGAAGATGGTTGATTGTCAAAGGTGTGGCAGCGCTGAGGCCTATATCCATTTCGGCTCAGAAATGGAAAAGGAAGTGCTTTGTATCGGTTGTTATAATGCGATGATGTCGGAAGTACTTGGTGTAAAGGTGGAAAGTTATCCAGAAGGGGTTTCGATTCGCGGCGGTGACGGTATGGTTCGGCATTTCAGTATTAAAAAGCGGCTTCATTCAGGGGGAATCAGCATGGTTGCAGAAGAGTTAAAGTCATTTGGCTATCAGTTCGCCGTTCATGGAGAGTTGGAGTGCGATCAAGGTCAGCTGTTTTTGCAGTTGATTGACAAAGCGGAGCGGGCAATGATGGAGACGTTCATCCAAGAAGGCAAGTTTCCTAACGGGCAACATTATTATTCTCTGAAGAAAGACCGTTTGATAGGAATAGTTGAATCAAACAGGGAAGAAGACGGCAACCCGGTTCTGGTCGTGGATGGTAAGCCTTATACATGGGAGGAAATCGGGAAGATGCTAATGTCCTATGAAGGGTTTCAGTTAAAGGTCGAGGCAGTTGATATATCCGATGAAATTGAGTGGATAGATGAGGAATAAGAACTTATGACATCAAGAGAACCACCTCCTATTAAATTTACGGAATCACGTAATTTAAAAGGAGGTTTTTCTATGGGTAATTATTGAGAGATTGTTGGAATATCGCGAAGGTTGAAAGAGCGTATTTGGCACAGGGGGTGACCGATCTCAGGAAATACACTGACGGTAGCTACAAGTCCAACAAACAACTAAAGAAAGACAAAATGAATAGAAGGAATTTTATGGGTATTTGTCGAAAAATAGGAGTGTAAAAGAAAATGACAGGGAGAAGGGGATCAAATGGGCAATCAACAAACTAGACTTTTAGAGGCGAAACAACTACTCGAAAAAATGGCAAACGGAGTACATCCCATAACGGATCAACCAGTAGATGAACATCATTTCTTGCAAGATCCACGCGTCATTCGACCATTATTTCTACTATTAAACCACCTAAATGAGCCGAAATCAAACCGTACGAAAGCACCCGGAAAATATGTTATCTCCCAAAAACAGTTAGACGCAGTCGAGTTCCCAGATCATCTGATTGGCATCAATGAATTCTGCAATCGCGTCAACGAACAACTCGACCCAAGTGTCTCCAAAAAGCTCAGCGGCAAAATCTTAAATGACAAACTCAAGAAGCTTGGGATTTTGTCCGAAGTACAGTCTGAAGAAGGCACGAAGCGCTCGGTCACCAATGACACGTCTGCAAGCTACGGCATATCTATGATTGAACGCTCTTATAATGGCAGCCCGTATCAACAAATCGTCTTTGATGAAATGGGGAGAGACTTCTTACTACGGAATCTACAAAATTTGCTGAAAGGTTAACGCTCCATAATCCGGTGTTGCGAAAAAATTCACTACAAATAAATCAATGAAACACGCAAAGCTTTAGGGAATGGCAATGAATTTGATGGTGTGTCCTCATATTCCTACCACTCGTAGTCATCTGGATATTGTTCGATCGGTCGGATTTCATCAGGGTGGACACCATTTTCGCGAGCGATATCATGTATTTCATGGAACACCTGCATGTAGCGATGATCTTTTTCAGCTAGGCGTTTAGCAAAGATGCTGATATTCTTTTCGCGTTTTTCCTGGTCCATATGAATGAACTTAATATTGAGCGTGTCCACGTATTGCGTCATGTAGCCTTCGTATTTTGTGAGGTCCCAACGATTCGATGTCATAAAGTACTTCTTCAGTTGTGCGAACTTTTTTTCGGGTAACGTTTCTTCGAGACAAGTGGCAAAAGTCGATTGGAATTTTCGTACGGCCATACTGGTTGCATTCCAAGCATGTGTTTTGTTGTTACGTTCATATAGATGAATAAAATCGTTTAGTGCATAGGAAACGAAGATCATTTCCGGCAACAGTACTTCAAATGTCAAATAGATGTTCATTTCTGAACCTGTAATCGACAAATATTTCATTCCATCTCGATCTAATCCGTTCGGTACATGCTTAGCCCCACGGTTACCCATAATGGCATGTCGAATATCATAGCAAACACCGAGGACGCGAATCCTCACAGCATCATAGTGTGGGTATTCACTTTCTTCTCCTACAATGTCATGAAGCGCATCATAGAGTTCCTGAAAGTCATGGACATCCCCTGATACCGTTACTCCAGTGAGATGTTGCGTGGGTTTTATACTGATCATTGTTGTTACCCCTTTGTAAGTAAATTCTTTGTAGCAAGTATATCACGGAGAGAAGTATGGAATCGCCTGTATCTATGGGGTAACAAGATGACACGATATAGGCAGCAACCGCCACTTGATTCAGATTTTAAACCCAGCTAATGGTGCAAGGATAACAATTGGGGTAAAGTGACACGCAGGATTTGGAGAACGAAACATGACAGTGAATTGAAAAGGTGAAACAGTCCTTCAGATGGATAGTTTATTTGCAAGGCGGTATAGTTAAAATAAACTAAATTGGTCGGGAGGGTATCTTGTGGAAGAAACCTTAAAACAAATCTTGAGTGAATTGAAACATATGCGAACTGACATCAATGAATTGAAACAAGGCCAACAAAACTTGGAGAGTGGTCAAAAAGTTTTGGAAGTAGGCCAACAAAACTTGGAGGCTGGTCAAAAAAGACTGGAAGCGCAACAACAAACATTGGAAGCTGGTCTTGACAGAGTTGAGAATGGTATACAAACCTTGCAAGAGAACCTTGTTGATCGTTTAGGATTATATACAGAGAAAATCGTCCAACATGTTGACAATAAAACTGAAGTATTGAATAAAAGAGTTTTTAAAGTAGAATCAGAAATAGAACGTTTAAGTAGACAGTAAGGGATTTGCAATAATCCACTTACTGTTTTTTTAATGAGATTTTTTCATTTCTAGAATACGTCGGAAACGATATCGGTAGTTGTAGTGGAATGAATGGAAGGTAGAGAGGACGTTGGAAGATTTGCATGGGGGTAGTATCAATATCGCATCGGTATCTTAAGTTATGCTTTCAAGAAACAGATTGAAATGGAATGATTGAGAGGTATAGGCGTCAAGTGGAAATGGAGAATGTCCCTCAAGCTGATGCAGAGAAAATGGAAAAATAGAACTGCAAAATTTTTCAACAGTTCTATTTCTCATCAGGTTCTATTTGAAGTGGGTCCACTGAAAAATAGTTCTCCTCGTAGTGTTCAACATCAAATTGTTCAATGGATTGGTACCTATCACTAGAAGATTCCAATTCAACAAGATCACCTGTTCCTGGGACACCAAATGCATCATGTATCATATTTACTAAACTTTCAGGTTCTGGTGCTTCCTCGATAGCAGCCAATGCTATAGCTGCTCGAAGGTACCCTGCATGGTTAGAAAGGATTTGTTCATTAAAAGAAATCCCATGTTTCTCTGCAAATAATTTCATGAATACTGATAAAGTTTGCGTATTACCTTCTCGAAAAGGATGGACACGCCAAAGATTAACTAAAAGCGTAGTGAAATTCTTCACTACATCAGGCTCTCTTTGATCCCACTTGATAGTAAAGGCCCATTCATAAATATCTGCTAGGACGAAAGGAATGTTTTGATAATCAGAATAACTGACAGATAGTCCACTTAAAACTCGTTCAGGTTTATAGATATTAATCGTCCGGAAATTCCCTGCCCATTCATATAAGTTGTCAAATAAATAAGAATGAATCTGCTGTACACTATCTGGATGAAACAAGTCAGTCACATTAAAACTGTTCTCAAGATCCACAATCGCCGCAATAAACAATTGAGCTTCGATTTTAACTAATTCTTCTTCATCTCGAATATCCAATTTGTTGATTAATATATGTGAGTTGGGATAAGCGTACGGATCTCTCATTTAATATTTGTATATTTAGCCAGGATTGCTTTCTTGACCTCAGATGATGTAAGCACACCATTTTCATAATCACGCAACAATTTTTTTGTATAATCAGTCGGTTTCCCACCATCTATCGCTGCCATTCCTGTAGCGAACAACACTCTTTTTTCACGTTCATTTTTAGTTGTTGCTTTTCGTAATTGCATAGGTAACACCCTCTCTGACATGCTTATACATAGTACTATACAAGTTTTTTAAAAAAGTTACCTTTTCCAGATGAAAAACTACACACATGTGCGTAAGCTCTTCTTTTTTAATTGAACGCTTTTGGTAACTACACCCCTAACATCAGGTTAGTTGCCAGTACGAGCGCTTTCAATTAGCGACGAAAACTGTTAATTCCTGCTTAGCGGATACTGGCGTTTATAAAATCTACATATATGGTGTTAATTCACTCAAATTAGGAATATGTACTTCTTTTAAAAGAGCATTAAAGTTGTAGCCACTTGAATCAGCATATTGTAATAGGTCGCGTAATTCTTTAAACAATAGTGTCTCAGTTGAACGAGAAAGTGACTGGAACTTATTTTCAGCATCTAATACATGTAGAAAATAAACGATACTCAATAAACCTTCACTCAAAATATGTGTATTTATTCACAACCACTCACAACCACGCATCATCACTCAGCAAGAGATTAAGTTTCTTGTCTTCTTCAGTAGCTTGACGATAAAGCTGACAGTACAGACTATAATTATGCCGTGACGGTTCAATACCAACAGGTAGCAAGGTTGGTAGAAGGTCTAAATCAATCCATGACTTCGGTGCGGGCTCTTCCGAACAATACATCGGAAACGAACTGTAGGGATAATCAATCAACTGCTCGACCATTGGTTTCTTCGTATCAATCGGATTGCGGTGGATATAGCTACTGACGGCGAGGACAGCGAACGGACCTTCTGCTTCTTTTGAATAATAGCGTTTTTCATAAATACGGCCCACGTGACCATATTTTTTGGAATAGTAATCACTAAAGCTTCGATTGATACGAGCCATAATTTTATCGAGCGGAACATCTGGTGAATTGATGAGCAAATGGTAATGATTCGTCATGACACAAAAAGCGATGATCGTGAAACGGTAGCGTTCTCGACATTCATCAATCACGGCAATAAGCGCTGCCATATCTTCTGGTGTGCGGAAAATGCGCGAGCGGTTATTCCCGCGCATGACAATATGAAACCAACCTGCTGGATGCCAATACCGTTTGCGTCTGCCCATCATTTATCCACCCCGCGTCATAGCAGTATGAATGGCCGACGCTTTTTTCTTCCACTCGATTGCTTCTGTCAGGTGAAGGTCCGCCACGTGCTCAGAGCCTGTCAGGTCAGCAATGGTCCTTGCAAGTCTCAAAATTTTCGTAGTTGAACGACTGCTTAGCCTCTCTTCAAAACATACTTGTTGAACAGTTTGGAGTTGCTGTGAAGAGATATTCATATGTTGTTCGAAAAGCTTAATGGGCACAATGCAGTTGGTGACATTCATGCCATAACGAGTTCGTTGGATATTTCGAGCTTTAGTGACCCGAACTCGAATAGCTGCGGAAGATTCCCCGGCAGACTGAGTGAAAATTCCCGTGCTCTTCATTTGCAAGACGAAATCGATTCGATCAATAATCGGTCCCGTCACTTTCATGAGATATTTTAAAATCTGCTTGTCGCTGCATGTACAATATCGTTCGCTTGAGCCAGCGTAGCCGCATGGACAGGGATTGGTAGCTGTAATTAAATTGATGGCTGCAGGAAATTCAAGCGAACCTTCCACTCGGTTAACGGTGGCATAACCTAATTCGAGCGGTTGGCGCAAAGTATCAATCACACGCCGCTGAAAATGACCGAGTTCATCCAAAAACAACACACCGCGATGAGCAAGTGAAATTTCTCCTGGTTTCGGATAACGTCCGCCACCTTGAATGGCCCCTTCAGATGTCGTGTGATGTGGAGCGCGTTTTGGCGGTCTCAGTGACAAGCCCCGTGGTTGAGACGTCAACTGATAAATGCTATAAACTTCAAGCATTTCCTCATGGGTCATGTCTGGCAAAATGGAATGAAAAGCGTGAGCCATTAAGCTTTTTCCACAACCAGGAGGTCCAGACATTAATAAATGGTGTCCCCCGGCAGCACAAATCTCCATCGCTCGTTTGACGTCCTCATGTCCTCGAATTGCCGAAAAATCCTCCATAGATTCTTCTTCCACATGTTCAAGTGGTTGTAATTCTGTGCTTGAAGGGAGGGAAAGGGGCATGGTAAAAAGACTAGTTTTTCCCTGCAAATGACTCATAATATCTCGAATATGGTTGAATGATATCAATTCAATGTCAGTGACATAGGCAAATAAATTCGTATTAATCGGTGGTAAGTAGATGCGTTTGAAACCAAGCTGGATCGCCTGTTGCACTGTTGGAATTAGACTTTGGAACGATAACAATTGTCCATCAAGAGATAAAGCAGCAATGATGCATATGTCGTCTGTGATTGGCAGTTTTTTCTTGAGCAGTTCTTGAACGACCGCGAGAAGCATCGCCCCATCAAAACCAGTCCCTGACTTTTTGACATCGGAAGGGGATAGATTAATGGTGATTTTCTTCATTTCAATGTCCATTGCGAGGGAGTGCAAACTATTAAGGATGCGTTCACGCGATTCTTTAATGGTTGCATCCGGCAACCCGATGATGATGCACTGCTCTTTATCACTTCGAACAGTCGCCTCAACTTTAATCACTTGCCCTTTCAACCCATTCAATCCGACACTCATTATGTATGACGACAACTTGTCACCAACTTTCCCCTTTTCAAAAATCATAACGCAAGTGAATCCTCAATCGCAAGTGCCTCTAAGGCTCAGCAGGATGTATGGAAATTGGCGAAATTGAATTTTGAAAGCAAAAAACGGGAGAAAATTGAATTTTGCCTGTGGTTTAGATGTATATACGAGAAATAGATGGCCAAAATTTTATTTTGAGCCTATTAACTAAAAGTGCAATGGAAGTGGTGAAATTTCAACTTTGGCGGGTGGCACTTTATTGCCCAAAATGCACAGGTACCAAAAGGGGAAAAGGTGCCACCCACAGTCAAAGTGAACTTTTATTCTGCATACTAAAGTACTAAAAAATATTTTATTATTCAGTGAATTTATACTATACATTTATATGGTAATTTAGTAGAATTTAACTATAGGAGACGAGAAGGAGATTTTCTTTTGAAAAACTGTGATTCAAATCTAATTGACCATGAAGCGTTAGCGCTAGAATCAGTATTTACAGGGCAGTACAAGTCAAAAATCATTACATACCACGGGATTTATTATTCTGAAAAGTCGGTTCATGAATTACTTAATAATGCATGCATTCGATTTGCTTCGACCATGGAGGGACGGATGCAGGCAACAAGAATTTTTATGAACTATTCGAGCAAAACGCCAGTCCTTATTGAACCGACAGCGTTCGGAGCTTTTCCGACAAAGTCCTATCAACATGCAGAATGTGTGTGGCTTTTCAATCATCACTTCGAGGTAGAAGAGTTGGAAAAAGGAAAGTGCTTAGTGACTTTCCCAAATGGACTGACCATAATCGTCCATGTTTCCAAAAACGTCCTTTTGAAACAACAGCATAGACTCCACTACACCTTGGATACGTATCGCTTCATCCATCGAGAAAAGAAACCCTACTTCCGTAAGGTTTTACCACCCACCGACGAATAATCACAACATGTAATCAAAACCATTTCTGACGCCCATTGCCAAGATCACCGAATGCCGCTTTGCCTAAAAAAACTAGAAGTCTCCTATACCTTTGATGAAAGCAAAAACATTGATGTGAAAAACTTAGGACAAAATTAAGAACCAGTGCATGACAAAGAGAGAACCACTTGGCAGTTTAAAGTGGTTCTTTTTGCATTCCTCAAAAATCATTGATAGGTGAAATACTCGGGAGTTACTAACTGATAAAGTGCGGAAATAACCATGAGAAAGCTGAAGGAGAACGAGAATATTATTCCTTGTACTCTTAGATTTCTTCTTATTCAATGGGCTATGGTATAGCTGTTTTTATTCACATAGTGGCCTAGTAAAAGGAATGAAACGAATTGAAGGCACTATGCAGCACTCAAAAGAGGAAGGTTTTCTTGATTCAATCGTTCTTCAGCTATTAGGTACAACTATGCATCCAGCGGTGAATCTGAGAGAAAAAGCAGTCAGTTTTCAGTATGAATTCCTCTAGCAATCTAGTAAACGCTTCACTTATGATTAACAATTAGTAGAAATCTACATACATAGCTAAAAGTTGGTTAAAACCTGTTTACAAGAATGGAAGTGGTTGTTGGATGCTAGAGCTTCGGGATGTACGAAAGCATTATCGTTCAGGGAGTGAGAAGACTGAGATTTTACGTGGTGTGAATTTGCACGTGGAGCGAGGAGAGTACGTAGCCATCATGGGGAAGTCCGGGTCCGGCAAGAGTACGATGCTGAATTTATTAGGCACACTCGATCGTTTAGATTCTGGAGAATATGAGCTCGCGGGGAAACCTGTACATAAAATGTGGAGTGGCCGACGAGCTGCTTTACGGAATGAAGAAATAGGATTTGTGTTCCAACATTTCCAACTGATTCCGAATCTATCGGTGTATCAAAATGTACTGCTTCCCTTAATCTACGGAAGTAATCGATTGAAAAGAAAAAAGTCACGTGTGATGGCTTTGTTGGATGAGGTAGGGCTGTTGGATAAGAAGAATCAAAAACCAGATCGATTGTCCGGAGGGGAAAAGCAACGTGTGGCCATTGCAAGAGCTCTTGTCAATGAACCGGGACTGATACTGGCGGACGAGCCAACAGGAAGTCTTGATGAAGAAACGACTGAAAGCATCCTGAGTTTGTTTGAACGTGTCCATAATAAAGGTGCCACGATTGTGATTATTACGCATGACTTGGAAGTAGCCGAACGAGCCGAACGGATACTGCACCTCAAGAACGGGGTGCTTGTATGAAATTATTGACAGCTTTCAGACTGGCTTGCTTCGGGTTATGGTCGAATCGCTTTCGTGTATTGTCGGCAATGATCGGTGTGGTCATTGGCATGTTCGCTGTGATTGTGCTCGCTTCGATTGCCATTGGTGTTAAAGAGACATTGATGAAACAAATGGGCAGTCTTGGAGCGGAGCAAATTTTGGTTATGCCAGGAAGGGTTTTAGATACGGCATCAGGACAAAAAGATTTACTGAGCGGGTTGACGAATGTACCGAGCACGCTAACATATGAAGATGCTCAAGCAGTTGCCGGTGTAGCGAATGTAAAATCGGTGACTCCCCAACTAGAAACGATTAACTTTGCTACATACGAAGATAAAAAAGTGCAGTCCGTGTTAGTCGGAACAACGGATCAGTACAGGCGCATATCACATGCAGAGCTTTCAAAAGGCCGTTTTTTCACAAATGAAGAACAAGCCGCAAAAGCAAAAGTGATTGTTCTAGGAAGCAATATTCATGATGCTTTGCTCGGAAGTGAGGAAGAACCTACTGTTGAAGGGAGCGTCCCTGCTGGAGATTCGAAACCAAAGCCGCTGTGGGAGCGTATGCTAAATAAGTTACTAGGTGGAGTTGCATCAGCGCAAGAGTTGTCATTGATCGGGACAACCGTAACCATTAATGAAGAGTCGTTTAAGGTCATTGGCATCCTTGCGCCAAATGCAACTTTAGGGTCAAGTACGGACAATAATATTGTAATGCCGATTGAAACGGCGCTTGCAACGACAGACATGAAATATTTAACGAAGATGATTGTGGAAGCTTCGAACATCGATGCCATAGATCAAGTCGACGGTGAAGTGTTTGGTGCCATAAAGGAAAATCATTCCGAAATTGATTTCAGTGTCGTCAAGCAAGACCAGATGTTGAGTGCTCTTGGGAAGGTAACGTCTATTTTACAGTTGATGCTATTGGGGATTACCGTAACCGCACTGATCATCAGTGGTACAGGAATCATGAACGTCATGGTGATGTCCGTGCGAGAAAGAACACGAGAAATCGGTATCCGAAAAGCACTCGGTGCCACAACCTTTGAAATATTGGCCCAGTTTTTCTTCGAGACTCTGCTACTGTGTTTCATCGGCGGCGTGGTAGGAATAGGGCTAGGATATGCATTCATTGAAGTATGGAATAACCATATTCAACTCCTTACCTTGTCGTTACCGATGTGGGCAGTGAAACTTGCTCTGATTTCAACATTTGGAATCGGAAGCCTATTTGGGATTTATCCTGCATTGAAAGCAGCAAGAATGAATCCGAGTAAAGCATTGAGGTTTGAGTGAATGGTTAATTCGCGTAACAGGGATGAAAAAATTAGGTGCTCAGGGAAGATATAATAATGCATCAATATGAGAATTCAGCAACCAAGATGTTGCTGGATTCTTTTTTCATGAGTTTAATGGCTTTACTTTAGATATTAACCTCTATTGAATCGTCAAATATACAGATGTTGCAGGAATTTAATATGGAACTGACGAAGTGAGAGGTATGTATTAGAAAGAAAGGGAGTGAATCCAAAATGTCGAATCAACCGATTATTTTGGAGATGAAGATCAGTCTTAGAGATATTCATCCTCGCATTGAAAGAGTATTTCGAGTATCCGACAGAATTACGTTCAGGAAGCTGCATGAAATCATTCAAATCGTGATGGGGTGGGAAAACTATCATTTATATGAGTTTAGGTATGGTCCATATCGAATCGGTATTCCAGATGATGAGTATTTTATTCTTGATCGCACGCATTTGGATGCTAGAGATACACGGATAGGGAAAATTGGAATAGAAATGGACGATGCATTTACCTATCAGTATGATTTCGGAGACGATTGGCAGCACACGATAGAAGTTCAATACAGTTATCGATCGTTTGGTGGTTCAGTTAAGCCCGAGTGCATAAATGGTAAACAAGCCTGTCCACCTGAGGATGTTGGTGGATCATCAGGTTATAGCAGGTACTTAATCGAGCTTGCGGATCCAAATAATGAGAATCATACACAATCTTTAGGTTGGAGAGGTCTGTTTGAAGCGGATGAATTTAATTTGACTGCTGTGAATGAACGATTGAAGCGATTGAGATAAAGTCCACAATATTGAGTCCCAGGGATGAAAAAAATTAAGTGCAGGGGGTATTTTATTGGATTTGTTATTTGTAATATTGCTATTTGCAGTATTAATAGCACTGTATGATTCGATTAGACGAGTAAGCAAGAATGTACTAAAACAAACGGAAGAATTACAAAAACTAAGAGAGGAATTGCAAAAAAATGAAAATTAGTTATTCTTTCACTAATGACAGGTTAAATTTAACAAACCGGATGCCTTTGTGGCGTTTCCCTGGGGCAGCCACAAATTGAGGAACATTTGAGTCTGCGTCAGAGACAGCACACGAGCGAAGTTTTTTATGAGAATTATACTACGAAGATGAAATTACAGAGAGGACGAAATTTTATCTTCAAGGATTGCCTACAGAGAAAGAGACGATTTATGTGACTTGGTCACTTAGATCGTCTCTTTCGTTTTCTATAATTCGGGTTCAAAGGGTTATTGACTAATGTTGAGGACCTATTGATTGTAATTCTGGTGCGTCCATACTCCCCTCGTAGGGATCTTCTTCAACTAGCTGTCGATAGGTGAGACAATAATCAATATTGGATTTCTCGAAGGGAGGTGGCAACGAAGATACTTACGGCGCAGCATTAGTCGTATGACCATCGTCTTTGGAGATGACTACGAACATAAAGAAATGGTCATCCAAGTTAGAACAATATTCTGAAAAATTCTGACATTTAACTTCAATTCCATTTTAGTTAGAATGCTTTCAATGATGATTGAAGCCTTATTTTGAATGATTGTGAAATAAGGTGATCGTTTTATAGTCAATTGGATCTCGATTAATCTATCAAAAAAGCCCCACTAGGTTGTTTTTCAGATATTATCCAAGCATAAATACTTACTTCTTCTTCGAAAATTTTCCCGACATTAATAATTTGTTCAGTAACTTTATAATCCGGTTCAAACTCAAATTTAATCTTATTCTTTATTGCAGAAGGTGAAGTGTTGGTTTTATAAATTTTCTCAAAGTGAGAATTCAGCTCCCAGTATTTACTATTAAAGCTTAAATTGTTTTCAAAATGTACTCCAAGGATAATTCCGTAATAATTAAGATCTTTATTATATAAATCACGAATCACTTTCATTCTGTTTAAATCTTTTTTAATCATCAACCCTTCAACTTCTATCCAATAAAAGTCATGATATGTATATTCACACTTAAATTCGAATAATGCTACGGGTACAAAATTATTTAAATTTTGCTCCTTGATAGTATCCAAAATAAGGTTTTGACTTTTTGTGTCGAGGCAATTAAAAATCTTCTCTAATTGTATATTGTTTGCTTCTTCAATACTTGTAATATCTTCAAAATCATCTATTATACCTTCTTCTACTAAAATACGTTTAAAAACAATTAATTCATCATTATTCCAAGTAGCTATAAGAGATTCCTTCATTTCCAATTCTCTGAAAATTGCTAAATCTATTGCCTGACTACCTTGCCATGTCCATTCACGGATTGGAATTAAACCATGATCCATAAATGTTTTAAACAAATAATATGCAAATTTATCTCTAATTAAGAATTCATTTTTAGCTTGAAAATATAATATAGCTAGCTCATCTTGGAGTTGTGTCATTTCACATGCTTTTAGCCCAGCAATAACATCGTCCAGTGTAAAATCATTTTTCAGTTTTTTAATACTCCTTCTTACTCTATTAGCATTTAATGAATTATTAAATATGTTGTTGCTATCGTGGTAATATGTCTTTTAAACTTCGAAATGTAGATGTATACCTACTGAAATTCTCAATATCATAGAGAGTTGCATTAAATTTTTCAATTACTTCTTCATTATCTTCGCCTCTAACAATAGTTTGTATTACCTCTAAATTTCCCTTTATATCTTTAACCATAATTAAGTCTAATCCACACAATATTTTAGGGATTGAAAAACTTATTTTTACTTGATATCTTTCACTATCTTCTACCGAAACTAACAGCAATTTTGGTTTAAGACCATCCACTTCATTTTTGATAAAGTTATATACTTTATCCAACTCTTTATGTTTTCGAAGTAGCAATAGTATTTCTTGATTAAATGAGTAGGTTTTCGTATTTTCACCACCATTTACATTTACATTTATAGAGATAGTATATTTATAGAAATTAATAATTATTCCTTAATTGCGTCCTAGTGCAGAAAACGATTCTACAGAATTCTGACATTTGACTACAATTCTAGTTTTAAGTGTAAGTTTTTTGTAGGCGTGTCCCTAGGGCAGCCGTAAAATTGAGGGACATTTGATTCTGACCCAGGGACAGCACTCGAGCGTATGAGAACACTACTATGGAAAATACAGAGCGACCGAGATTAAATACTCGGTCGCTTGTTTTATGTAAATAGGGTGACGAATCTGAAAACAAATACAGGGAGTTTCGTGCCCCAAGTATGTAGACGTTAAATTCGCGTGTCAGGGATGAAAATAAGGGGAATTATCAAAAGACGGTGAAAGCCTAACTAAAACTAACTGGGCCGACTATTTCAATAAAGTAACATTTCTGACAATCGTACGTCTAATTATCATAAGGGGAAAATGGGGGTGTTCTAATGAAGTTTAGTCGAATCTTTTTTCTTGTTTCCGCTTTGTCATTCACAATTATAGGTTGTTCAAATGAGGAACAAAGAACAACCGGATCAACGGAAACGACAGAAACAATGGACAGCATTGATGCAGAAGAAGTCATAAGATTAGATTCAGCGGCAGATATTTTTCAATACGATGGAGTTATTTATAAAACAAATATTGACTGGGTAGAAAACCTATCATTAACTAAAGGCAGTCAGATTGGCGAAATAAAAACTAGAAATAAGAATGCAACAAATTTTAAAAATGAAGAGTCCAATATAATTCCCGTTGGAACTAAGATTTTCAAAGCTAAAGAAAGAGGTGACATATTAGTCGTTGAAATTGATGGTGAGTTAAGGAAATACCTTGCTATCGTTGAGGGATAATGTAATTTATTTAATGGATGTCTAAATTAAAAACGTACAGAACAAAAGTGAGCTTGGAGATACATTTCCAAGCTCACTTTTTTGTGTGAATTGCTAATTTCTTATTTGCTCAATATCATGTCTATTTTAAATAGAAGGAACTAATGGGTGGCACTATTTTGCCAAAAACGCACAGGTACCAAAAGGGGGAAAGGTGCCACCCGTAGAGTCTTTTACTAATATATAGGACGTCTATATGCCTATTTATTCTGAATACTTACTTATTTTTGTTGCTGTTTAATAAAAACTAAAGTAAAATTTTACATGTATTGCAAACGCTTGCATAAATCAATTCATGTATTTATTCAGCTAGAAGAGACATTCTCATATTGTATTATGTAAGCATTTTCTCTTTCAGCTATTTGTGCAAACGCTTTCACAAATAGGTGGATGATGTCTAATTTTAGAAAGGAGAATCTATTAAACGTTATTTCATAAATAACTTATGAAGAATGATGTACGAATATTTAAAGTGTATTTCTTTGAATTTGTTAAGATTTTAGATCAATTGATTGGAGTGAAGGGCGGCGAAAGAGACTGCTCCTGCGGTTACTCGTCGCAAAGATATTGGACGAATGACATTTCGTCCAATATCTTTCCAGCGGGAAAAGCGGGACAGGTGAGACCCCGCAGATTGCGAAGCAACCGAGGAGGCTCACTGCCCGCCCCGCGGAAAGCGTCCGCCCGTAACGGAAATCAACCAGATCTGTTTTTAGAATCTTCGTGATTACATTCGGTTTATGAAATATGAATCAATAACCCATGACCCATTAACTGAGGAGGAAATAATGAGTGAAAAGAGCAAGGAGCATTAAACGTAAATTATCAATATTTATCATTTCAGTATTGGTTTTGAGCCTATGGTTGCCATTTATACCGGCTCAACAGGCATTTGCAACAGATTCTAATAAGGCAGTTGTAAATGAAGCTACTGAAACTGCTGATCGTAGCGTACGATTCACATACATTCGCGAAGATCAAACATATGGTACTTGGAATATTTGGGCATGGAATACAGGTGTTACAAATGATCAAATCAATTTTGAATCATATGCGAATGGCGTGGCAACTGTCAATATTGCCGTTGCGCCTGAAACGGAACAATTTGGATTTGTTCTTCGTAGTAATGAGGACTGGAATACCGCAGAAAAAGAGTTTGGGGATCGTTTTATTCAAGTGAATAAGAATGATTCACTGACAAAAGCTTATATTACAAGTGGTGTCGAGCAAATACGAATTGTTCCGGATGGCTCAGCTCCTGTTATTGACCAAGGGAATGCGACTTTTTATTACCGTGATAAAGCCCTTTTCACTAACGATGAAATGGACACGATTGAAAAAGTAGAGTTAAAGTTTGATGGACAAACGAATGAAATGACGTATGAGCCAGAGAATGAGAGATTTGTCTATTCATACAACAACATTCCAAATGGTGAAACAGCATACACCTATCTGGTAACAAAAGATGGCGTGACAACTGAAGTAACTGATCCTTACAATACAGTTGATGGAGTTTCAACGATTGAATTCCTTCAAGCTGATTTAACGGTTTTAGGATCAGTCGAACCAGCAGTGATTGACTACAATCAAAACGCTGTCTTATCTGTTGATATTCAAGGATTGACAGACGAACTAAAAATCAACAAAATCTTTGCGGATGCTTCTTCGTTAGGCGAATCAACTAAATTAGAGATTGATCCTTCCTTAAAAGAGATTGCGATTGCAGTTGACGATGACATTACAGCTGGAACCAAAACCATTCCATTAACCGTGATAGATTCATATGGAAACACATATGAAGGATCAGCTGAAGTGGAAGTGAAAACGAGACAATCAACAGGAGATTCTGATTTTGATTGGGACGAGTCTGTGATTTACTTTATGTTAACAGACAGATTCTTTGATGGTGATGCAACAAACAACGACCCTTATGATCTGAACTATGATACCGATGCGCGTGGTACTTACCAAGGTGGCGATTTGAAAGGGATTACGACAAAACTAGATTATCTTGATAATCTCGGTGTCAATACAATTTGGATTAGCCCGATTGTAGAAAATGTGAAATATGATGTGCGCTCTGTTGAAACGAACGGGACATCTGTTGACCCCTATTACGCCTACCATGGCTACTGGGCTAGTAATTTCGGGGAATTAAATCCGCATTTTGGAACGATGGAAGATTTCCATGAATTAATTGATGCAGCACATGACCGTGATATGAAAATTATGGTGGATGTGGTGTTAAATCATACAGGCTATGGTTTGAAAGAGTTAGATGGAAACATGGCTAACCCGCCTGCAGGTTTCCCAACGGATGAGGATCGCACTAGATTTAGCGATATGGTCCGTCAAGGCGCAACTGTTGGAACGGATGAGGTGGTTGGTGAATTAGCTGGACTTCCTGATCTTAAAACGGAAGACCCTGCAGTTCGTCAGCAAATCATTGATTGGCAAACGAGCTGGATTGATGAAGCGACGACGGCTAAAGGAAACACAATTGACTACTTCCGTGTAGATACTGTGAAGCATGTTGAAGATGCGACTTGGATGAGTTTCAAAAATGCATTAACTGATAAAATGCCTGAGTTTAAGATGATTGGTGAAGCTTGGGGTGCAAATGTTGATAATAACCTAGGCTACCTTGAAACAGGCATGATGGATTCTTTACTAGATTTTGAGTTTAAAAATACAGCCCGCACATTTGTAAATGGCGATCTAAAAGCTGCAAATGACGCGCTTATTACTCGAAATGGAAAAGTGGATAATACCGCAACATTTGGCCAGTTTTTAGGCAGTCATGATGAAGATGGATTCCTGCATTCATTAGCTGGAGATGAAGGCAAGCTAAAAGTTGCCGCATCTCTTCAAGCAACTGCAAAAGGACAACCAGTTATTTATTACGGGGAAGAGCTTGGGCAAAGTGGAGCCAATAACTACCCGCAATACGATAATCGTTATGACTTGGCTTGGGATCAAGTTGAAAATAATGATGTGTTAGATCACTACACAAAGATTCTTAATTTTAGAAGTGAGCATTCAAAAGTGTTTGCTAAAGGGGAAAGAACTTTTGTAGGTGGTTCTAATCAAGATAAATTCTTATTATTCTCACGTGACTTTAAAGATCAATCTGTCTATGTTGGATTGAATGTTGCTGAAGACGCAAAAGACGTGACAGTAACGGTTGATTCACAAGATGCTGTTGTGACTGATCATTATTCTGGAGAAGTTTACACGGCAAATGAAGCTGGAGAAATGATTGTTCCACTTCCTTCGAATGCTGATGGGGGTACTGTCTTACTGACAGTTGAAGGTGGAAATATTACGGGAGCGGTTGCTACAGGAGACGGTGGAGGAGACGCAGTGGAACCAATTCCTGCGAATAACATCCGTATTCACTATAACCGCACGGATAATATTTATGAAAACTATGGGGCATGGCTATGGAACGATGTAGCTTCACCATCGGCTAATTGGCCAGTGGGTGCAACGATGTTTGAAAAAACGGATAGTTATGGATCATACATTGACGTTGAACTAATTGAAGGCGCGAAGAATATTGGCTTCCTTGTTATGGATATAACGGGCGGTGACGCTGGTAAAGACGGTGGAGACAAAGGCTTTACCATTTCTTCGCCAGAGATGAATGAGATTTGGATTAAGCAAGGTTCGGATCAAGTATATACGTACGAACCAGTTGATTTACCAGAAAATACAGTGCGTGTTCATTACACACGTGACAACGCAGACTACGATAACTTTGGCATTTGGAATTGGGGCGATGTAGCAGCACCATCTGCTACTTGGCCAACAGATGCAGCAGATTTTGATGGGACAGATCGTTATGGTGCTTATGCAGATATCGAACTGACAGAGGCTGCAAAAGAAATTGGTTTCTTAGTCGTCAATCAAGAGACACAAGAAAAAGATGCTGGCGATAAATCTTTCAACTTACTAGATAAGTATAATCATTTATGGATTAAGCAAGGCGATGATACCGTCTATATTTCGCCTTATGGGGAAGTAGCATCAGGGATTGTTTCAGGTGAGGTCATCTCCGAAGATACGATACTATTAGGATTCACGATGACAGACGGTTTAACTTCTGAAAGCTTAAAAGATGGGTTAGCTATTACAGATGCTGATGGAGCAGCGGTTCCAGTAGAAAGTGCTGAAATCACTGGAGATAAAACAGTTGAAGTAAAAGCAACATTCAATCTAGATAAACTACCATTGTCTATTACGTACTCAGGCAGAACGGTTTCAGCAACAACAGGCTGGAGAATGCTAGATAAGATGTACGCTTATGATGGCGATGATCTTGGTGCAACATACAACAATGGCAATGCGACACTTAAATTATGGGCACCGAAAGCAAGCAAAGTAGTGGCGAACTTCTTTGATAAAGAGGATGCTTCTGTGGCAATTGGCAGTGTAGAATTAACGCTTGGCGAACAAGGTGTTTGGTCAAAAGACATCAGTCCGAGCGAACTGGCTGTAAGTGATCTTAAAGGCTACTACTATCAGTATGAAGTAACAAATGATGGCGTAGCGAAAAAAGTATTAGACCCTTACGCAAAATCGATGGCAGCATTTACTGTGAATACAGAAGGTGTAGCAGGTCCAGACGGGGATACAGTTGGTAAAGCAGCGATTGTAGACTTAAGCGGTACTAACCCTGAAGGATTTAGTCATGCGTCTATTGATGGCTATGAAAAACGTGAAGATGCAGTGATTTACGAAGTTCACGTCCGAGACTTTACGTCAGATCCTTCCATTGAAAAAGATTTGACATCAAGATGGGGCTCGTATAAAGGCTTTATTGATAAGCTCGATTATATTAAATCTCTAGGTGTTACACATGTTCAATTACTACCCGTCATGGCTTGGTATTATGGCGATGAAACGAATACGAGTGAAAGAGAGCTAAACTATTCAGCGGGTGGCAATGAATACAACTGGGGCTATGACCCACACAATTACTTCTCGCCAGATGGTGCTTATTCAGAGGATGCAACAGATCCTGAACTGCGAGTAAAAGAACTGAAAGAATTAATTGATGCCATTCACGAAGCGGATATGGGTGTTGTGTTTGATGTGGTATACACGCACATGGCGAAAGCTAGTCAATTAAATGATATTGTGCCAAATTACTATGCGTATCAAGATGCGAAAGGCAATTTCCTTGGTGGCTTTGGTAACAATTTAGCAACAAGTCACACAATGGCTGAAAAGCTCATGGTCGATTCAGTAGAATACTGGTTTGACGAATACAAGATTGATGGCATGAGATTCGATATGATGGGTGACGCGACGTATCCATCTATTCAAAACGCTTATAATGCAGCTGCGGCTGTCAATCCGGATGCTTTATTCATTGGCGAAGGTTGGAGAACATTTGCCGGACATTTAGCTGATCCAGCACTAGCAGGAATGGGTGCAGATCAAGACTGGATGGATAAAACGGATGATGTCGGTGTATTCTCTGACGAAATCCGCAATGAACTGAAATCTGGTTTCGGTTCAGAAGGTGAGCCAAGATTTATTACAGGCGGAGCAAGAGATATTGCAACGATTTTTAATAATATTAAAGGGCAACCTTCTAATACAGCTGATGATGATCCGGGCGATATGGTCCAATACATCGATGCACATGATAATTTGCCTTTATATGATGTTATTGCTCAATCTATTAAAAAGGATCCAGCAATTGCTGAAAACAACTTGGAGATTCATCAACGTGTTCGACTTGGAAACTCCATCGTTCTAACATCTCAAGGTACGGCATTTATCCATGCAGGCCAGGAATATGGCAGAACGAAGCAATGGTTAGGTGAAGGAGTGCCAGAGCAGAAATATCATGAATTTACAGATGTTGATGGCAATCCATTCGGCTACTTCATCCATGATTCCTATGACTCTTCAGATGCAATCAATAAATTTGATTGGGAAAAAGCAACGAACAAAAAAGATTTTGCAGTCAATACAACAACAAGAGAGTTCACAGAAGGATTAATTGACTTAAGAAAATCAACAAATGCTTTCCGCTTAGGCGAAAAAGAGTTGGTTGATACAAACGTATCGTTACTTGATTTCCCTGAAATGAAAGATTCCGACTTAGTCATTGCATACGAAAATGTCTCTACTGATAAAACGGGTAATTACTACGTATTTGTCAATGCAGACAATCAAGCCCGTACCTTCACATTAGGAGACTATGACTTCTCTGATGGGGTTATTTTAGTAGACAGTGATGAAGCGGGGACAAAAGCAGTATCGAAAAAATCAGGTTTCACTTTATCGAAAGAAACATTAACAATTGATCCTTTAACAACAGTTGTGATTAAACTGGATCGAAAAGCTACTGAAAAACCGAAGGACAATGGTAATGGTAATGGTGGATCTCAACCTAACCCACCTACACCACCACCAGCAGCTGGAAAACCGAACACGATTCAACTTCCAGCTCATGCGGCAGAAATAGTGAAAGAGAAGAACCCTTCTGGAATGATCGAGGTCATTACGAAAATTGTTCCTGGAAAAGTAAAAGAAATTGTGGATGCGATAACTTCAGAAAAATATATTGTGGCGATTAAGTTAGAAAAACCGGCAGCTGGTGAAATGGTCAAAGCACAGGTGCCTGGCAGTCTATTTACTGAAGCGTTAAAGAAAAATAAACGAGCAATGATTGACATCCAAACAGACGAAGCAAGCTACAAGCTTCCTGCATCAGAAATCGATATCTCAGACTTAGCTAAAAAGCTAGGCGTTGCTGAAAGTGATGTTCAAATCACGGTATCTGTTAATGTAGTTAAAACTCATTCGACTAAGGCGAAAGTGGTTTCTAATGCAATAGAATTCCACGTCGAAGCAGTAGCAGGTGGTAAAAAAGTGACGATCACTGCCTATGGTTCATTTGTTGAAAGAGAGATTGTTGGCGAAAAAGACTTCAATCCGAAAACTTCAGTCGCAGTGAAATTTAATCAGGATGGAACGTTCACATCACTTCCAACCGTATTTAATGGCAAAATAGCAACAGTGAAGTCACTGACAAACTCAACCTATGCAATTGTTGAGAATAACAAAACTTTCCCAGACGTAGATAACAAAAACTGGGCTGAAGAATCTATTGAAAAACTAGCTTCAAAATACATCATTTCCGGGAAAGCGAACGGAACATACGCGCCAGCAGAAGATATTACCCGTGCCGAATTTACCGTATTATTAGTTCGTGCATTAGGTCTTCCAGCAATCGAGTATGACAACAGCTTCTCAGATGTAAAAGGTAGCGAATGGTTCAACACAAATGGAGAACTAATGGCAGCCGTTCAATACGGACTCGTTTTCGGAAAAGATAACGGCACATTTGCTCCATATGAAAAACTAACACGTACACAAGCAGCCGTCATGATTGCAAGAGCTATGGAACTGAAATTCCTTAACTTTGATCAGGCAAACTTTGAATCAGCTAAACAACTAGCCGATTTTAAAGATGCTAAGCAATTTCCAAACTGGTCAAAATCAGGAATAAAAGCCGTCTATCAAGCAGGCATTATGGCAGGCAAGAAAAACGGAACCTTCGATCCAAATGGCTACACCAAACGTGATCAAATGGCGAAGATTTTGGCAGAGTTCTTGGAGAAGAGTAAATTGATAGATTAAGTTTTTAGTGAGAAGCAAAGTGACGTGGTCACTTTGCTTCTTTTTTTGAGTATAAATATGTTAGAGCTATACATCTGAACTTTGAGAATTGTTATCGTCCACTCACTGAGGGTTGTCGTCCATTCAACTTGGTTTGTTGTCCGTAAGCGTCAAATAATGAACACATTGTTTCTTCTCAAAGAAAATGCCTTTCTGACTTTTGTCAGAAAGGCATTTTCTATTTCTTAAATTGGATATAGCAATCAGCCGGAAGATCCTTGGACCA
>NZ_JBHSRI010000023.1:0-49875 GCF_042658845.1 Paenisporosarcina macmurdoensis | reverse complement strand
ACTTTTTGATTACGTTAATTGGTACAACAATAGCCGTTCGCATAGCTCTTTAAGCTATTTAAGTCCGGTAGCTTATAGAAACTTAGCCCTTAAAAAAATTGTATGATTTAGTGTTGACTATCCAAAGCCCTTACTGGATAATCGAGTCCAATTAAGAAAATTGGTAGTAGCAAAAAGTAATTTGGATAATTTTCAATAACAACCAGTATATTGGTTGTTATTATTGTTATAACAGAAATAATTCTGATACCCCAATCAATTTTCCGATGCAAATCATTTAAGTGATTGTAAGAAAAAAAGGAGTTTTTTTCTTTTTCAATCTTAAGTACTTTCCTCAAAATCAGCTTTACTGCCACATTAACACCCAACACGATCAACACAAAGATGGCCAACTTTATCAAGAACGTAGACTCCTCTCGTTATTAAAATGACTTACCCTCAAGTTATTTCTTACTCCACATATTTTTATAAAGATTTGTCACCGTTACTTCAACAACACCTTTTTCATCTAATGAAATTTCATTCGTATCATAGGGACTATTCGGGAAAAGATAAAAACCAAATTCATCACCGTCTTTAAAATTTATTCCACTTGAACTATATAAGGAATTATCATAAATTTCACCGTTATAATTTGATGTCATTTTTGCCGTTACTTCACTTGAAAATGAACTTTCATTTATAAAAGTGTGATGATTGCCTGATATTAAGGAAGCACCTGTTAAGGAATAGTGACCACTAGATCTAAAACCAATGTTATATCCTCCACTATTTACACTATCTACGTGAACCCAGCTTACGTAAATATTATGAGTTCCATCATTGTATACTTCTTTCCCAATATTACTTTGTAAATCTGAAAGGTCTATATCAACGGAATACTCTCCATCAACCATGTGGCCTTCTTCATAACTATATTTGTCGGTGTTGCCCACAACATAACGCATTCCGTCTATCCATAAACCCATTAAACCAGTTAGCCAACATACTAAAAGAATTCCACCAACAGTTGATGCTGTTATCAGTAACATTTTTTTCCTTTTGCGTATCATGTATTGAGAACCACCTCACTTATATGTCTTCTTTCCTGTAATATTCATACGACTTTAATGACAGGTAGGTTTCACCAATTGAAAAATAATGGAAATTTATTCTATCGAAGTCTACAATTATTTTATTCGAGATTCGATTCTTCCGTGAAAAACTACTTGATTACTGAATATTCATACAGTACATTTAGATAAACTATTTTAGGAGGAACTCCCGTGAACATTATTTTTTTCTCACCACACTTTCCTCAAAATAGTACCTATTTTTGTAGCAGCTTAAAAAGTAGCGGTGCACATGTCTTAGGAATTGGTGATACCCCTTATGAGGCGCTAAGCAATCAGCTCAAGGAAGCTCTAACTGATTACATGCAAATTAAGCATATGGAAGACTACGATGAGGTTCTGAAAGCAGTTGGCTACTTCACTCACAAGTTTGGAAAAATAGATCGTTTTGAATCTCTTAATGATCACTGGCTAGAGATCGAAGCAAAAATTCGAACAGATTTCAATATCTTCGGAACAAAGTTGGATTCCGTATATGATGTTATTCACAAGTCCAAAATGAAAAAGTTCTTTGAAAAATGCGATGTTACTATGATTCGAAGTGTCAAGGAAGTCACGTATTCAAAAGCAGCGGAGTTTATCAAGACTGTTGGATACCCTATCGTCATCAAGCCGGATTTAGGTGCAGGTGCGAGCATGACCTCTAAGATAAATAATGATACCGAATTAAACCAATTTTTCGAACAGAAACCAGCCGAAGTCAATTTTATTGCAGAAGAGTTCATTGAAGGAAATGTATTAACCTATGATGGCTTAATTGACCGTGACGGCGTAGTGCAATTTGATGCGACCCACTTATTTGATCAAAGCATTATGACGGTGGTTAATACGAATGACCATTTGCATTACTATTGTCTAAAAGATGTACCGACTAAAGTAAGACAAGCTGGCCAAAGTATTTTACGTGCTTTTGACATTACAGAACGCTTTTTTCACATTGAATTATTTGAGTCTAAGAAAAATGGAAAACTCTATGCACTTGAAGTCAATATGAGGCCACCTGGCGCTTGGATGACAGACGCCATTAACTACTCGTATAATAGTGATATTTATAAAGAATGGGCGAGTATGGTTGTTCATAACCACGTGAACACCCCAAATGAAGGGAAATACTTTACTGCTTATGCTAGCCGGAAAAATCATAAGCACTATGTCCACAGCCACGAAGACATACTGGCTATCTTTTCAGATTACCTAGTTAACCACAATCGCATTGAAGATGTTTTTAGTCAGGCCATGGGGAATTACGCTTATCAATTTCGGGCAGAAACCTTTGAGAAGGTTCAATCAATTGTTTCTTATGTTCAAGCAGAAATGAGGAATTAACATGCATATCTCTTATCATAAGGAATGGAGTCATTCATTAAATAGAGAAATGGAATACAAGGTTTATGGGCATCGCGGGAAACCGATATTGGCATTCCCTACATCTGGCGGCAGATTTTTTCAATATGAAGACTCTGGAATGATAGAAGAGTTAAGTGACTACATCGATGCAGGGCGCATTCAATTATGGGCTTGTGACGGCATTGACGAAGAAACCTTTTTCTCTCAACATTCCGATATCCGCACTCGAATAAGCCGTCATAAGGAATATGATCAATACATAGCCCAAGAACTTGTTCCATCTATTTTACATAGCAGTAAGTTGAGCAATCATGGCGATGAGCAAAAGATATGGATAACAGGCTGTTCCATGGGTGCATTCCACAGTGCGAATTTCTTCTTCCGTCATCCCTTCGCTTTTGATGGATTGCTTGCGCTCAGTGGTGTCTATTCCACGACTTCCTTCTTTGGTAATCATATGGATGATGACGTCTATTTCCATTCAACTCTTTCCTACTTAAACAATTTAAATGATGAGAACTATTTACAATCGTATAGACAAAGCAAACTGGTTATTTGTACCGGACAAGGTGATTTTGAAGATGATATGATTGAAGAAACCCATGAGTTAAAAAAGCTGTTGGAAAAAAAATCAATTCCAGCCCGCATCGATTTTTGGGGTCATGACTCCCATCATGACTGGGATTGGTGGAGGAAACAATTTCGTTATTATATAAATGAGTGGATGTGAGTCTAATCCAGTTCAATATATAGTAAAGGTCTCACAAGCATTTATTCATGCCTGTGAGACCATTTTGATTCTCCAACTATGTTACAAATCAGATTACCTGTGAATTGCTCGCTCCGCTTTATGTTTATCTTCTTCTTTTACGTAGATGTCGTATTGAGTTTTATCATTTTTGCTAAAATACTGGTTATTATTCGAGTTCCTTATGCTTACCGTTTCATATGAAACTCCATCCCCACTTAACTTCCCGACCACTTTATAATAATCGTCATTTCCAAAGGCAGAATAGACTAAACACTTATGCTTAGAGAACAACATCCTAAACAAACCCATCCATAACGACTCCCTTTAAGATTGTTTACTATTTATACGCTTTACATGAAAGATAAGATTCACAAATTGATAAATAATGGGAATTGGATTACGCTTCTCTTTACAATCACTATTGATTTCATCCTATTATTTGTTTTCGACCAACTTTCTCTGGTTTCCGACCAATCTCATTGCGTTTTTGACCAACTTTTTTTACTTTCCGACCAACTTGATGGTGTTTCCGACCACTAATAGGCACTTTCCGACCATTCGACTATTTCCGTCTCCTAATGAAGCTTATTTCTTACCATTTGGTATGATGAAGAAAGATTCTACACTAAATCGTTCGATGAAAAAGGAGTTTTTATTATGAAAGCACTTGTATATGAAACATTTGGCGGACCTGAAGTACTGGACTACCGTGAAATAGCTGATCCTATCATCGAGCCGAATGAAGTTTTACTTCGAATGAAAGCAATCGGTTTGAATTTTGCCGATGTTTATAGAAGAAAAGGTAACTATCATTTGGAAGGGAAACCTCCCTATATACTGGGCTATGAAGGCGCAGGCATTGTGGAACGAATTGGCGCAGATATACGAGGCATTCAAATTGGAGACCGCCTTGCATTTGCAGACGTTCCTTTTGCCAACGCTGAACTGGTGGCTGTTCCAATGGACAAAGCCATTCCCCTGCCGGAAACCATTTCGTTTGAAGAAGCATCATCTGTTTTGTTGCAAGGGTTAACGGCACATTATTTAACGCAGGACAGTTACGCGGTGAAGAACCATGATGTGGTTCTAGTGCATGCGGCAGCTGGCGGTGTTGGACAGCTTCTCATACAAATTGCCAAGTTGTTTGGCGGTAAGGTAATTGGCTTAACCTCTTCTAAGGAAAAAGCTGTGGCAGCGAAAGAAGCTGGTGCAGATTGTGTCTTCCTTTACTCAGATGACTGGAAGTTGGCAGTCCTTGAAGAGACAGATGGTACAGGTGTCGATGTTGTTTATGAGTCAGTTGGATCTACGTTGATGAATAGCTTTGCGGCAACGCGAGTTGGGGGGACGGTTGTGTTTTACGGTATGGCTGGCGGAGACCCGGTTTCGATTGACCCTCGTATGTTAATGGATACTTCAAAAACCCTGACAGGCGGCGACCTTTGGAATGTCCTCACTTCCCTTGAACAACGTGTGAGTCGATCTAGCGATTTATTCCGCTGGATGGAAGAAGGAAAAGTCCGCGTATCAAAGCCAACGACTTTTGCATTGCATGATGGACAAGAAGCTCATCGATATTTAGAGAGTCGTAAAAGTACCGGTAAAATTCTTTTGATTCCTTTGAATGGAGAATCGATATGAAAATCTTTCAAAAAGATGGACTCACCGTATTTCAAAGCGCTTTATGGAAGACTACAAGTTCAGTCATTGAAACGAATGATTTGATCTTAGTTGTCGATCCAACTTGGCTACCCCTTGAAGTTCAGGAAATTCAAGAATATGTGGCACATATCCGCAATGGTAAAGATCTGTATTTATTATTTACACATGGCGATTTCGACCATATTATCGGCTATCATGCATTTCCCGATGCCAAGGTAATCGGCAGTAAGGGTATGCAGGAACACCCTAGAAAGCAATACAAACTCGATTTGATCCAGTCTTTTGACAATGAATATTATGTGGAACGACCTTATGCAATTGAGTTTCCTACGATTGATATTGTGATCGAACAGGACGGGCAGCAGTTACTAGTAGGCGATACAACAATCACCTTTTATTTATCCCCAGGCCATACACATGATGGGCTGTTTACCATCATTGAGCCTATAGGAATTTGGATTACGGGTGATTATTTATCAGATTTTGAGCTTCCCTACTTATTCGACAGTGCGAAGGCTTATCTAGCAACCCTTCAAAAATCGTATATGATATTGGATTCGCATCCAGTAAAAGTGCTTGTTCCTGGACATGGACAAATGACTGAAGATGAAGACGAAATGAAACGAAGAATTGTACTCGCCCAAGATTATCTTGAACGATTAATAGATGCGGTGACTCGAGAAGATGAAGAAGCAATTCTTGGATTGGAAAAAGAGATGTCGTTTCCATCGAATTTCACAAAAGGGTGTCACGAGGAAAACGTTGCTATTATTAAGAAAGAATATTGCTAGGAATATTTCATTTACTCACTAAAAAAGAAAACACACTTAGGAGAATTCCTAAGTGTGTTTTTTCTTCTATTTTACTATATTCGATGTCTGGTATTGTTCCGAGACGATAAAATCATCTTCCATTAGAACATAAGGATGTGTTTCCATTAAAATCGTCTTAAGGTATTCTGGCATTCTCTTTCCTTCATACGCACATATTAATGGAAATGAATATTCATTTACAGCTTCATCTACTATTTTCTCGAAATCTTCAATCAGATGCAACGGTTCTTCCATAGTTGCCCACTCCACATGTGCCCAAGAGCGGAAAGAGACTTTATTCTCCAAGTATGGCTGTACCATTTTATTAAAGTACTCAGCGATTGCAGGAGGGTGATAACTGCCACTTGAACAATAGAAATCGAAGCTATTTACAAAGTGGATGAACTCCATTTGTTCTTCCGATAAGCGTGTGCACAGTTCTTTGTGAATCATAGGGTAAAGACGGTCATTTTCGATGAGAATAACATAATCTCCCGCTTCAATTCCAACTTCGATATAATTCAAAACCTGTTTCATGTAATTTTCTATTTCATTAAACGAATACAGTACATGAACATTCTTTCGTTCCACTAACAACGCATTCATTTTGCTATTCATTTAATCATTCCTTCGCTTCTATATATCCTCAATTTCACTAGAAATCTACAAGTAGAGTATTGAGAATTTATTATAGTTATTTTTTAGTGTTTATTTTTATACCACTCGATAAGTGAAACAATGGATACTATTCCGTTCATTATTTCTAGTTAATAAACAGAAAAACCAAATTATGGGCTATTTATTTACTATAATATCATATTATTGTTGTAAAAAAATTATATTATTTAAAAAAATGGACTCAAATTAATGAGTCCATTTCTTAAACTATAAAGTATTGTTCTCTATGGTCTGTTCTTCACTCTTATTCTTAGTCAAGAACCACCCAGCTGCTGCAATCCCTAGTAACACACCATAGAAAATGAGCTTCCACTCAGTAGAATGTGCAAATTCATATGAGATCACGCCCACGTCTGGATGCCCTAAAGTTAAGACAGCCAGTTTTACACCTACCCAGCCGACAATTGCAAAGGCTGCAATTTCTAGACCTGGCTTCGAATGTAGCAATTTCACAAAGTAGTTTGCTGCGAAACGCATGATTATCAAACCGATTAATCCTCCGGCAAAAATGACGAGGAACTTTCCTCCATCCATACCGCCGATTGCAGGGAGATTGGTATTTGGAAGCGTCATTGCCATAGCGACTGCAGCTAAAATCGAGTCAACTGCAAAAGCGATATCTGCCAGTTCCACTTTGAAAACGGTTCCCCAGAAACCAGATTTTTTCTTATTCTTATCTTTAGTTTGTTGCCCTTTATTACTAAAGTACAATTTCCTCACGATATGATTAATGGCAATAAATAGTAGGTAGAGTGCACCGATTGCCTGAACTTGCCACACGTCGACTAAGAAAGAAATGATGAACAGTGACGCAAAACGGAACACGAAAGCCCCAGCCAGCCCATAGAACAATGCCCTTCTTCTCTCCTCTTCAGGGAGATGCTTGACCATAATTGCTAATACAAGTGCATTATCTGCTGCCAGTAGGCCCTCAAGACCAATTAATAATAGTAAAACCCATCCGTATTCTAATAATATTGCTACATCCATATTATTTTCATCCTTTCAAATTCCAGATATTTGTCGGTGACTTTGTTGTTTTCAAAATTCTATGGTTATGTTTGTAAAATCTTTATAACATCATGATCCAAGCTTTCTACTCCTTCTTTGAAAGCCAGGCGTGACTTGAATCGATATGATCCTAAACTGTCTGAATGGATCGACTGCGGAAGTCTAAATATAAAAGGGATGTGATTTTCAGCATTAGATTCGATATTCTTTGTCGTGTAAATGGTGATGGAATCGACGACTTGTTCATCTGCTTTTTGATTTTCAGTATGAGACATGACCAAATCACATTCGATTCTTTTCAACTGCTGTTCAATAAGTCCACCCTTGACTACAAATACACCTTTTACTTGTTCTCCCCATGCATACGTATCTTTCTCAAGAATCAAATCAATTTTTGCAGAACCTATCCCTAAAAGTGCCATGTACTTCCTCAGTATCATATACATCCTCCTGTTTATTATTCAGCTGAGGTGCTCCCATTCAATTTGGTACGTTTCCGGTCTATAAATAGAAAAAAACCTTTACCAGAAACGGCAAAGGTTTTTGAAAAAATAAAAGACCTCTACCAATTGGTAAAGGTCTTGCTAACAACGAAGTCGTTGCCAACAAAGCCGGGAGTATGAAAACTCCGTAATGACGACTTTGCTGTAAAAGCTACTCCCCTTTAGGAGTTACGATTCAACTAATTACTACTAATATATTATAACCTCCACCATTTTGTCAACTAGATACGCATATTGATTAAATAAGGATATCAGAAACGCCCCTTTTAGCTCGACTCCATCCAGAAATGTCTGATCAAACTCTGGCAATAGGAACTGGTGTATTTCTCGAGAGGAATGGTGTCCTTCTCCAAGCGAATGATCGGAAACGTTTCATAGTTGGGCGGAAAAGCATATTAGTTGGTCGGAAACGTTACTCAGTTGGGCGGAAAACTATATTTGTTGGTCTGAAACGTTACTTAGTCGGGCGGAAACCAATAACCAATAACCAATAACCACGCACAAATCTCCAAGTTCGAAGCTGTAGCTCTATAATTTCTTATATCTAAAAAAACGCTTGGATAATGAATCTTATCCAAGCGTTTTGACTTATTCTTCTTCTCGTACCGGTCCGTCTTTTGGAGCGAACCAAAATGCTGTAATAATTGCACCAATTAACACGATAAATGGTGCGTAAAAAATTAAGAAATTAGTCATGTGATTGGCCTCCTTTAGGCATGATAATCCTTGTCTCCACGTACATAGTCTTTATTGAACAGGAATAGTCTCAGCAATAAATACAACGAAGGAAGCAATAATCCTAAACCGGCAATAAACGCAACAATCAATGCAATCGCCATTGCTTCGTTTGTGAAGCTATCGTAAATCGTTAAATACGGATATAACAGGTAAGGGGCATGTGAAACCCCATAACCGAAGAATGCTAACGCAAACTGACCGACTAATAAACCAAATGCTAAGCCATAGTTTTTGCGTTTCCAAATGAGCCAAACAGTACCGGCAAATAACAAGAATGACAGTCCGAATACGTACCATAAATCAAGAATGCGAGCATAGTGTTCAGGGTTATGACTACGTAATTCGAAAATGATGCCTCCTGCGGTGATCATCGTGGGCACAGCCCAGATCAGTGCATACTTCCGGAGTAGTTCAGTCGCTGATGAATCCCCCGCTTTATTGGCATACCATGTTAAGAATACGGCGGAAATATACAGTAATGCGGTAATACTTAAGACGACAATGCTCCACGTTAAAGGACTCGTAAATAAGGCCCAGTAATCTAACACAGGATTGTCATTAATCATGGAAATAAATCCACCTTCAGAAATCGTCAATACGACGGAAAGTGATGCTGGGATGAACAATCCTGATATCCCATACATGAACGTATAGCCTTTGTGTCCGTAAGATCCATACATGGCAAATGCGTAATAAGAACCTCGAATCGCCAGCAAGACGATTGCAATACTTACGGGTACTAATAATGTTGTTCCGTAATAAAAGGCAGTTTTCGGGAAGAACCCGATGATGCCAACGAAGAAGAACACGAGAAATACATTCGTTACTTCCCACACCGGTGATAAATAGCGCTCTATAATATTGGTTAAAATATGTTCTCGTCTTGTTAATGTGTTGTACGCGTTGAAAAATCCTGCACCAAAGTCGATTGATGCGACGATTACGTAACCGAATAAAAACATCCATAAGACGGAAATTCCGATTATTTCGAGTGTCATGTGATGTCACCACCCTGTTCTTTACGTCGGTCTTCAATTTCTTGCTCGACTGGATTCTTTTTAAACATGCGTCTAAGAACGACAACGCTTCCGACTCCAAGAATTAAGTAAAGACCTGCGAATAATGCGAGCATTATATCCACTTGACCACTTGTAGTTGCCGCGTCTTCTGTACGCATGATACCTCGCAGCACCCACGGTTGACGGCCCACTTCTGCAAACCACCAGCCTGCTTCGATTGCAATCATTGCTAGCGGTCCACCTGCAACCAGTATCCAGCGGAACCATTTAGTCTGAACGAATGACCATCTTCTCCAAGTAGCAAAGACATATAAAGCGGATATCGCCGTTAGAGACATACCAATCGTCACCATCAAATCAAACAAGTAGTGAATATAAAGTGGTGGTACTTCATCTTCAGGGAATTGATCTAAGCCCTGAACTTCTGCAAAGGGATTGCCATGTGCCAATATACTAAGTGCATATGGAATCTTAATGGCATACTTCACTTCACCGTCGTCCAAAATACCATACATAACCAACGAAGCATTTTCTTCTGTTTCAAAATGCCATTCAGCAGCAGCTAACTTTTCAGGTTGGTATTCTGCTAAATACTTTCCAGAAAAGTCTCCAATAATAGCTGTCGCAATGGAGAAGATTAAGCCGAGTTTTAACGTTAAGAATAAAGCCTTTTTATGATAGACATGATTTGAGCCTTTTAATAAACGGAAAGCAGCAATTGACGCTAACACGAAAGCTGAAGTCATGTAAGCCGTTGCCACAACATGCGCTACTTTTGTCGGCATGGCTGGGTTAAACATAGCAAGCAACGGGTTAATGTTGATTAACTCCCCGTTTACTAAATCAAACCCTTGTGGTGCATTCATAAAGGCATTTACGATGGTAATAAATACGGCTGAAAAAGATGCCCCAATGGCAACTGGTATAAGTATTAATAAATGCTTCTTCTGATCTTCAAAACGATCCCATGTGTATAAATATATCCCTAAGAAAATAGCTTCAAAGAAAAACGCGAACGTTTCCATAAATAACGGTAAGGCAATGACATTACCTGCTAATTCCATAAAGTTTGGCCACAATAAAGACAGTTGGAGACCAATGGCTGTCCCTGTTACAACACCGACAGCAACAGTGATAACGAAACCACGTGCCCAACGTCTCGCGAGTAAAATATAGTGTTCATCATTTTTCTTAATTCCAACCCACTGCGCAATCATAATCATCAGTGGAATACC
The DNA here is from genome assembly GCF_042658845.1 of Paenisporosarcina macmurdoensis. Taxonomy (NCBI): domain Bacteria; kingdom Bacillati; phylum Bacillota; class Bacilli; order Caryophanales; family Caryophanaceae; genus Paenisporosarcina; species Paenisporosarcina macmurdoensis. The sequence goes on along the minus strand of NZ_JBHSRI010000023.1, from coordinate 39,007 downwards.
GACGCCGATCGTAGCATAAATAATATGAAACGATAGGGTCAATTCTGTTAAAATGCGACTAAAGAATACTGCCTCTTCATTCCCCATTCAGTTTCCCTCCTATTAACTTCCGAAAATACGACCTAATATCGACAACGTCATAATGGCTGCCACAATAAATACAACCCACATTAATTTTCTCTCTTGATTCTTATACATGACATCACCTTCCTAGTTCTTATAATACCCTATTAGAACTCCTTTAAAATAACGGGATGTATCCATTTTGTCACGCACTTGTGAAGGATATGTGACTATCATCAAAAATAAATATTGCGAAAGTTCGGATTATTTTGTATCCTATTTAATCATACTAAAATATTAGAGGTGAATGATATGAAAACAAAAAGGAAAGTTCTTGCTTATATTACCAAAGGACAAGAACCTAATTTAGAATTGCTCGTTTTTGAACACAAAGACCATCCTGAGGCTGGCTTACAGGTTCCCGCTGGCACCATTGAAGAAGATGAAATGTTGATAGATGCCCTATACCGAGAAATTGCCGAAGAAACTGGCATCTCCCGAAATGCTCTTTCATTTATCGGAAAAGTTCATAAATATAATTACTATCCAAATGGAAAAGATACGGCCTATGAACGAAATTTCTTCCACTTGAATTATGCAGGTGAACAATTAAACTGGGAACACCATGTTGTAAGTGACGGCCTAGACAACGGTCTGACGTTTAAATTCCGCTTCGAACCAATTGATACATTGCCTCAACTAGCAGGTGAACAAGGTCAAGCATTAGAATTGATGTAGCTGTAAAGGAGGAAATCCATTGAATATCAGACCAATTGAAGTAAGTGATGCAGAACAATTTTTATCTCTCAGCAAAAAACTCGATGAGTCGAACTTTATGTTACACGAACCTGGTGAGAGACAAACGACGATTGAGCAGCAAAGAAAATCCATCGAAACCATTTTAGCTAAACACAACACCACCCTTTTCGTCGCAGAGGTTGAAAGCAATTTGGTTGGGTTCATTGCAGCAATCGGCAACCAATTGCAACGCAATCAACACTGTGCTTATCTTGTTTTAGGCGTTCTTGATCTGTATCAAGGACATGGGATCGCAACTAAATTATTTGATCAATTATTTGATTGGGCGAAAGAAAACAAACTGTCCCGACTTGAATTGACGGTCATTAAAGATAATAACAAGGCATTTAATCTCTATAAAAAGATGGGCTTCACATTGGAAGGTGAGAAAGTACATTCGTTGATGATTGATGGGGAACCAATAAATGAATATTATTTATATAAGCTGCTATAGCTAAAAGAGCGCTTCCCGGTTTTCCAGGAAACGCTCTTTATTATTAAAAATTAACATTCACTATTTATGAATGATTAACACCCTACTTCTACACACTACTGTACAAAGCGCTTTTACTTAAGTTAATTATCGATTTGTTGTACCGCCCATTTGTTGTTGAGCTTGTCGTACTAAACGTTTTGTAATTTCTCCACCTACTGAACCATTCGCGCGAGAAGTAGCATCTGCTCCTAGTGAAACACCAAATTCTTGTGCAATTTCATATTTCATTTGGTCTAAAGCTTGTTTTGCTCCAGGAACTTCAAGTTTGTTACGACTTCCAGAATTGTTGTTAGCCATATCTATCACCTCCTTGAAGTGTAGAATGCTCCGTTCTGAAGATTTCATTCGCAATGGCCAGGAGGTAATTTATAGATAATTAGTCAAACCCTTTTCTCTTGGACCTTTAGCTATCGGCGTATTTTGTTGTCTATCGGCGGTTCTCTATCGTCTATCGGCGCATCTTTGTCGACTATCGGCGGTTTCATTGATTTTTATGCACAAATCAAAAAAGATCACTACCCAAAAGGTAATGATCATTAATTGATTTATGGACGATCTTGTTCGCGAATGTCTTTCATTGGAACAAACACTTCGATATGACGATGTAAATTTTCAAATACTGCTGGTGCATTGCCGCCGTATTCACCGTCTAAGTTTAGTTGAACATGAGCGTCAGCAGTTACTTTTATGTGACTCGCTTTTTTATACACCACAAGTGGGTCATCTAAATGGTTTCCACCAATTGCCAGTGTTGCTAAACGAATAAATTCAGCCATATTACATTTTTTTAAGATTAACAACGTGAATTTTCCATCGTTAATGCTTGAATCTGGCGCAAGTTTTTCAAAACCACCTACAGAATTGGTTAACCCGACTAGGAACATCATTGCCTCACCATCGAAAACTTCACCATCATACTCGATTCGTACATGAGAAGCCCGAATTGAGGGCAACATTTCGATGCCTTTTAAGTAATACGCAAGTTGACCAAGGACGGTTTTTAACTTACTTGGAACGTCATACGTCAATTCTGTTAACTTCCCACCGCCCGCGATATTAATAAAATAGCGATCGTTGACTATGCCAACGTCTACTGGAATTGTTTCATCCGCTATTATTATGTTCACCGCTTTAGTAATATCGCGAGGAATGCGCAATCCTCTGGCAAAGTCATTCGTCGTTCCCATGGGAATAAGTCCGACTTTTGGACGTTTTTCAAAAGTACTGATTCCTGCCACGACTTCGTTTAACGTACCATCTCCACCTGCCGCTATCACAAGGTCAAAACCTCGTTCAACTGCATGTTTAGCTGCCACTACCGCATCGCCTTCACAAGTTGTTGCATGACACGATGTTTCATATCCAGCAATCTCTAATTTCTCTAATACTTCTGGTAAGTGTTTTTTAAATAATTCACGACCTGATGTAGGATTATAAATAATACGTGCACGTTTCATACACACATTTCCTTCCCGCTTTACATTTTCAACTATTAATAGGACTTATTCGCGAATAAAAAGTTGCATCTAGAAAAGCCTCACATAGTCTGCACTCTAAGACCCACGAAAAGAAGCCGGACAAATGCCTCGGCTTGATTCCTTCATTATATACGAATGCGAGCTTTAGAACAATTATGACTGTTTTTGTAGCTCCGCTGTAAATTCTCTACGAATGTCTTCATAAACCCACAACCAGTATTCCGGAGTAGAAATATACTCCGCAGTTACTTTCTCAATAAATGCAGTGCGCTTGTCAGTAAATGTAGGGTCATCTGAAGCCGGTAGATCATTGCGGAGTTCTAGGATATATTCTTGTAATTTCGGAGCACGTGGACCCCATCTTGAAATGACATGACCATCTGGACTCATTAATAAATATACTGGTATGGAACGCCCTCCATTAGTTAAGTAGCGGTCCATTAATTCTAAGTTCTGGTCTCGGTAAACGACCCGAACTTCTATATCTGCCGCTTCCGCAACACGACGTAAAATCGAGTTATTCAACATGGCATCGCCACACCAATCTTCAGTAATAGCTAAAATGTGTGGTGCTTTTTCTTTCAATAAAGTAATAAATTCATCGTCTTGAGGGACATGAAATTGATCATATATTAGTTGGCTATTGTCTTTGTGACTTTCCATTTTATCCATATATTCTTGCAGAGAAATTGCTTCCTCAAAGTATTGTTGTTCAGTTTTCATTGAGTCATCTCCTCCTTTCAAATTAGTTTACTCGGTTCATACAAAGGAATCAAATTTCTTGTTGACAGTTTAATTAAAGAAGCATAGAGTTAGCTATTATTTTGGATTCTAAAATTTAGGAAGTGTCTGGATGCGTAACATCAAAAAGAAAAGCTTTAAAATTTCTCCTCCTCTTTTAATAGCAGGAAGTTTTTTGTTTTTAATATTCATGGGAACTCTTTGTTTAAAGCTCCCTTTCGCCACAACAACACCTATATCCTGGACGGATGCTTTGTTTGTTGCTACCTCTGCAACGACCGTGACAGGACTCAGTGTTTTTGATCCTGGGACTACGTTAACCGTATTTGGCGAAGTTGTCTTAATGTTTCTTATCCAATGTGGCGGTATTGGCTTAATGACATTTGCCGTAGCATTATTAATTGTCCTTGGCAAAAGAATTGGCCTTCAAAACCGCATTTACTTACAAGAATCTTTTAATCAAAACTCTGTTGGTGGAATTGTAAAACTCGTGAAATTAATTTTAACATTTGTTTTAACGGTGCAAATTATTGCTGCTATTATCTTAACGCTTCATTGGTTACCAAAATTCGGCTTACAAGAGGCTCTATATTTAAGTATCTTCCATGTTATTTCTGCCTTCAATAATGCCGGGTTTGCATTATTTCCCGATAACTTAATCGGCTTCTCTGGTGATCCCATCGTCAACATTGTATTATCTGGACTTTTCATTTTAGGTGGCCTTGGTTTCACGGTTGTTATAGACATTTATCAAAAGAATTCATTTAGACAATGGTCACTTCACACGAAAATGATGATTGTCGGTACACTTATCATTAACGTCGTAGCCGCTCTCACGATTTTCTTATTAGAGTACGGAAATCCTGCCACCTTGGGTAATATGCCTTTATACGAGAAAATTATGACTGCCTATTTCCAAGGTGTCACACCTCGTACGGCTGGATTCAACTCAGTAAATACTGGCCTGCTAGAAGATCCAACAATAATGTTTACCATGTTGCTTATGTTTATTGGGGCAGGTAGTGCATCGACTGCGTCAGGAATAAAATTAACCACCTTTATGATTGTTATTCTAGCTACAGTGGCCTTCTTGCGACAACGAGGAGAACCCGATTTGTTCGGTCGCTCCATTCGTCTCGATACAGTCATTCGTTCACTCGCCATAACCACCATTAGTTTATTGGTCGTCATTGGATTTATCTTTATGTTAACCGTCACAGAAAAAATCCCATTCTTGCCTCTCGCATTCGAAGTCGTGTCCGCATTCGGCACAGTCGGATTGTCGATGGGAATTACCGCTCAACTAAGCGACTTAGGCGAAGTATTACTTAGTATGGTCATGTTCGTAGGACGAATCGGACCACTTACCTTGTTCTTCTTATTAATGAAACCGAAAAAAGTAAACTATCGCTACCCATACGATCAAGTATTTACAGGATGATTTAGGAAAGCCTCTCGAGTTTATTGAGAGGCTTTTGTGTATTAATTAGAGATGCTTTTTCGTCGAGCATATATCGAAAAAATACAAGCATTCTTAAAAATTCTCGAATCACGTGCACCTAAATAGTGACTTTCTTTCTATTTTTCTAGTTTGAGAGTTGATTCGACAAATATTCCCCAGGAAATAAATCCTTTTTCGACATGAGTTTATAATCAAATAGTCCCCCCAATGGAAGTAAGCAATTTAAGATTTTGTTTCGCCTATCTTGTGAGTGAGACTGGATTACTGGCTGGTTTTTGATTTATCGCTCATACACGGTTCAATTGCAAGTTAACTAGGTGAGACACTACACTCACTTGCTTCTAACTGCTACTCACTGCAACAAACTACTACTCACAAGAACCACTCAATCCTTCTCTCACTCCATCTAATCAAAAAAAGCGACTCCCATCACTGCATGGAGTCGCTTCTTTCAAGTTTATCGTTTTGACATTTCGTCTAGTAGAATTTTGTTTACAAGCGGTGGGTTTGCTTGGCCTTTTGTTGCTTTCATGATTTGACCGACTAGGAAGCCGATTGCACGGTCTTTACCGTTTTTGAAATCTTCGATAGATTGCGGATTCGCATCAAGAGTTTTTGTAACGATGTCACGAAGGGCGCCTTCGTCTGAAATTTGAACTAAGCCTTTATCTTTCACGACTTGTTCAGCTGTTCCACCATTGTCAGCAAGCTCTTTGAATACTTTTTTCGCGATTTTCGATGAAATCGTTCCATCACTGATTAGCTTGATCATGCCTGCTAATCCTTCTGGAGTTAGGTTTGTGTCATGTAATTCTTTTTGATCAACATTTAAGTAGGCAGAAACTTCACCCATCATCCAGTTCGATGCAAGTTTCGTATCAGCACCTAAAGCAATTGTTGCTTCGAAGAAATCGGACATTTCTTTCGTTAAAGTTAAGACCATTGCATCATATGATGGCAAGCCTAATTCTTCAACGTAACGTTGTTTACGTGCGTCTGGAAGTTCAGGGATTTCTTCGCGGATACGATCCATCCATGCTTGGTCAATCACTAGATCAACTAAGTCTGGTTCTGGGAAGTATCGGTAATCGTCTGATCCTTCTTTAATGCGCATTAACAATGTCTTGCCTGTCGACTCATCAAAACGACGAGTTTCTTGTAAGATTTCTCCACCTGCAAGCAATACTTCAGCTTGGCGAATCTCTTCGTGTTCTAGGCCACGACGTACGTAGTTAAACGAGTTCAAGTTTTTCAATTCTGCTTTTGTACCGAATTGTTCTTGACCGTATGGACGTAATGAAATATTAGCGTCACAACGAAGTGAGCCTTCTTCCATTTTACAATCGGAAACACCTGTGTACTGGATAATTGATTTAACTTTTTCCAAGTACGCATAAGCTTCAGCTGGTGTGCGAATATCTGGTTCGGACACGATTTCGATTAATGGTGTTCCTTGACGGTTATAGTCAACAAGAGAATAGCCTTTATCCGTATGTGACAATTTACCAGCATCTTCTTCTAAGTGTAAACGCGTAATACCAATGCGTTTTTTGTAGCCATCCACTTCGATTTCAACCCAACCATGTTCACCGATTGGTTGATCGAATTGAGAAATTTGGTACGCTTTTGGATTATCTGGGTAGAAGTAGTTTTTGCGGTCAAATTTCGTATGTGTCGAAATTTCACAGTTCAATGCCATAGCAGCTTTCATCCCGAAATCTATTGCCGTTTTATTAACAACAGGTAACACCCCTGGGTAACCAAGGTCAATTACATGTGTATTTGTATTTGGTTCTGCACCGAAATGGTTTGGTGATGGTGAAAACATTTTTGAATCTGTTTTCAACTCTACGTGAATTTCTAAACCAATGACTGTTTCAAAGTTCATGATTTTGCTCCCTCCCATATTTGAGGAGTTTCTTTATGGAAGCTTGTTGCTTGCTCAAATGCATGAGCTACGCGGTAAATCGTTGCTTCATCAAAGTGTTTCCCGATAATTTGTAAGCCAAGTGGCATTCCTTCAGAGAATCCACATGGAATCGAAATTCCAGGTACACCCGCTAAGTTTACAGGGATTGTTAAAATATCATTTGCATACATCGTTAATGGATCTTCGTTTTTCTCGCCCACTTTAAATGCTGGAGTTGGCGTTGTCGGTCCAATAATGACATCGTATTTTTCAAATACTTGATCAAAATCTTGCTTTATTAATGTACGAACTTGCTGTGCTTTTTTATAGTAGGCATCGTAAGAACCTGCACTCAATGCAAATGTTCCTAGCATGATGCGACGTTTTACTTCGTCTCCAAAGCCTTGAGCGCGTGTTTCTTTGTATAAATCCATCAATGATTCCACATTTTCTGCACGGAAACCATAACGAATTCCATCAAAACGAGCTAAGTTTGAAGATGCCTCAGAAGAAGATAGTAAATAGTAAGTTGCTAAGCCGTATTTAGAGTGTGGAAGAGATACTTCTTCCCATGTTGCGCCAAGAGATTCTAATACTTTTAACGCGTCTAATACTGATTGTTTAGCAGCTGCGCCAACACCGTCTCCTAAATATTCTTTAGGAACACCGATGCGAAGACCTTTAATGTCTCCAGTTAATGACTCCACAAAGCTTGGTACATCTACGTTTGCAGATGTTGTATCGTGTTCATCGACACCTGAAATTGCTTCAAGTAGAAGTGCATTGTCTCTTACATTGCGTGTAATCGGTCCGATTTGATCAAGAGATGACGCGAAAGCCACCAATCCAAAACGAGATACACGACCATAAGTTGGTTTCATCCCAACAACACCACAGAAAGATGCAGGTTGACGAATAGATCCACCCGTATCAGATCCTAGTGAAAATGGTACTTCTCCTGCTGCTACTGAAGCTGCAGAGCCACCTGATGATCCACCTGGAACGCGGTCTAAATCCCACGGGTTACGCGTGATTTTGTAAGCTGAGTTTTCAGTTGATGAACCCATAGCGAATTCATCCATATTCAATTTACCGATTGTAATCAACCCGGCTTCGCGAAGTTTGCGAACAACCGTTGCATCATAAATCGGGTTAAATCCTTGCAAGATTTTAGAACCACTTGTTGTTTCTAAACCCTCGGTAACAATGTTGTCTTTTACGCCGATAGGCAATCCAAATAAAGGTCCACGTTCAGAAACAGGCACTTGATCCATTTCTTCGGCTTGTTTCATAGCTTGTTCTTTATTCAAAGCTAAAAAGGCTTTCACATCGCCGTCTAATGCTTCTATACGGTTATATGCTTCAGCAGTTAAATCAGCAATGGACGTTTCTTTGTTATGTATCATTGCTTGAAGTTCACTTGATGAATGGTTAAATAATGTCATGGGAAGTCCCTCCTTACGTCAAAATCAGTCTAAGATTGATGGTACTTTTACTTGGCCGTCTTCTTGCTCACGAACGTTTTTCATCATTTTATCACGGTCAAGTCCTGGGACAGCCTTGTCTTCACGCATAACATTTACGAGTGGTAAGACATGAGTAGTTGGTAAAACATTAGTTGTATCTAATTCATTTAACTGCTCAGCAAAATTTGTAATTGCCGCAAGTTGGCCAGCAAACTTTTCAGCTTCTTCGTCTGTAATAGAAAGACGCGCTAAATGGGCAACGTGCTTTACTTCTTCTTTTGATATATTCGCCATTTTTACACCTCCGAATTCACAATCATACGGAATATCATATCATTTTTCATACTAAAAGAATAGGGACAGCAGTGAAGCTATCCCTATTCTTGTGGCAATTTTGTATCAAGTTATAAGTCTTTAACATCAACTCGCACTGCTAATACAAGTTTGACTAACATTAGTCGTAAATATGCACATATGGTTCTTTTTCGTCCGCTTTTTTAATGACCACTGCTTCCGGTCCATTAATTGAAGTGACACTTACCTCGACTTGCATAGATTCAGGGAAATGTTCCATGACTAATCCCGTCATATATTGCGTAAATCCAACGATTTCTGCCGCTCCATAAAACTGGATAGGAATGTCAATCGTTAATTTCTTTATGCGATCTTCCTGATAGAAACCAGTGCCTATGATACTCGTATAATTGGAGAAATACTCCTCAACATCTTGTTTAAAGTTATTAAATGACTCACCGACTTCACGGTACTTAACTTCAGAAGCGGGTTGTGGGAAAATGATATATTCTTCATTTACGTTATTCCATTCGCCTAGTGCTTTTCCTTCATCCGCGACACTGTATGCAAAATAAGTACCTGGTACGATGGCGTTACGACTTTCTTGTTTAAATAGACCTACTGTAATTGGCACATTCTCAAGGCCTTTTATCGCACGCATTCGTTTGATGATTTCAGCGGCCATCTTTTTCCCATTTGCTTCGATAGCAGCTTGTGGAATCGGTTGTTCATATGGGCCATAATCACCAACCTTGTAATAAAAGACAGAGTTCATGGCTAAGCCAATGGAGACGCCACCAAGTCTAATTTTATTGTCATCCGTTTTAACCATGTAATCTTGTTCGACAATATGAGACAAATATATTGGGGTTGTCTTCGCTAATTCAGCTGTGATTTCGTCTCCAGGTAACAACGGATTTAGCCCTTTGTTATCCTTGTTATCTTTATCGTCTTTCTTTACTTCCTTTTCCCGTTGTAACCAAGAACGCAGTAGCTCAGTATCTAACATTTGTCCTTCTTGGAAAAGGTAATCATCTGCTGAAAACGTTCGCTGAGACAAACGCAGTAAGCCACTTTCGACTTCTTTTACATCATATTTCGAATACACATTTGAAACAATTAATCCTCTGCTTTTACTTGGTGCATATGGTAAAAGTGTACGATAGTATTGCTTTGAAATTTGCATGCTTGGAATAATTGTTGCTGTTTCTTCTTCTGTTTTCTCAGCTTCATTTATAACTTTCGTATCTTTAGTTAAATCTGGTGCACAACCTGCGATTAATACTAAAGAAATAATGGCCGGAATCCAGCTAGTTCGTTTCATTATAGGAAGGACTCCTTCACTTGTTTAATTCGTCAATTAGACGATTCTCATCCCATACTGGAATTCCTAAAGTCTGAGCTTTATCAAGTTTTGAACCTGCATCTTCTCCTGCGATGACAATGTCCGTTTTTTTACTAACACTTCCAGCGACGGTTCCGCCTACCAGTTCTATTCTCTCTTTTGCTTCTTGTCGTGTCAATTGTTCCAATTTCCCAGTTAATACAACCGTTTTACCAGTCAATACATGATTGAGATTCGAAAGATCTACTTTCTTGCCCGTGTAAGACAAATTAACGCCGAGATCTTCAAGGCGCTTAATTAATTCTTGTACTTCTTCATTATCAAAATAACGAACAACCGAATCCGCCATTTTATCGCCAATTTCGTGAATAGTGATAAGTTGCTCGGGAGTAGCTTGGGCAAGTGTTTTCATATCGCCGAGTTCTTCAGACAGTATTTTGGCTGCTTTCTCGCCCACATGACGAATCCCTAATCCGAATAATACCCGTTCCATTGAATTTTGTTTCGATGCTTCAATAGCAGCAATCAAATTCGTAGCCGATTTATCACCCATACGATCGAGTTGAATTAATTGATTTTTCGTCAACGTAAACAAATCGGAAACGTCATGTATCAGACTTTCACGGAACAATTGCTCAACTACTTTTTCACCGAGTCCATCTATATTCATCGCATTACGCGAAACAAAATGAATCAGTCCTTCTGTAATTTGAGCAGGGCATTGTGGATTCACACAACGCAAGGCAACTTCCCCTTCAATTCGAACGAGTTCACTTTCACAAACCGGACAATGTGTTGGCATTTTATATTCAGGTAAGTCTTCTTTCCGTGCTTCGAGGACCACCGCTACGACTTCAGGTATAATGTCGCCTGCTTTACGAATGATGACGGTGTCTCCAATACGAATATCCTTTTCACGAATCAAATCTTCATTATGTAATGAAGCACGTCCCACTGTCGTTCCCGCTACTTTCACAGGTTGAAGAATAGCGGTTGGCGTTAATGTACCTGTGCGTCCTACCGTTAATTCAATATCCAGCAATGTGGTCACAACTTCTTCAGCAGGGAATTTATAAGCTGTTGCCCATCGTGGACTTTTCGCTGTAAATCCTAGTTCTTGTTGGTGAACATAACGATTCACTTTAATAACAATACCGTCGATTTCATATGGCAGGTCTGGTCTTTTGGTTGTCCACTTTTCAATATACGCTTGCACTTCGTCAATAGAGTGACAAGTTTTACGTTCTTTATTGGTTTGAAAGCCTAATTCATCTAAATAATCGAGCGCTTCTGCATGACTATCTAGTTGATAAGCTTCTCCGTCTCCTCCGATGCCGTAAACGAAAATCGCTAAATTACGACTTGCCGCAATTTTCGGATCCAGTTGACGCAGAGAACCTGCTGCTGCATTTCGAGGGTTCGCAAACTTTTCTTCTTCTTGTTCCACTCGAGATTCATTTAATGCCATAAATGATTTCTTTGGCATATAAGCTTCTCCACGAAGTTCCATGGTGACCGGCTTTTTCAATCGCAATGGAATTGAACGAATGGTTTTTAAATTCTCGGTAATGTCTTCCCCTACGCGACCATCTCCACGAGTGGCTCCGCGAACGAAGACGCCATTTTCATAAGTAAGTGAAATGGCTAAGCCATCTATTTTCAATTCGCACACATAGGAAAAGTCATCCCCAATGCTTGCACGAATGCGTCGATCAAAGTCGTCTAAATCCTCTCGACCAAATGCATTCGATAAACTAAGCATTGGATATGTGTGCGCAACTTTATTGAATCCTTGAAGGATTGTACCCCCAACTCGTTGAGTAGGAGAATCCGGGTAGATTAAATCAGGAAATTCACTTTCAATTGCGATGAGTTCCTGTAAATATTGGTCGTAAACCGCGTCTGGCACGAGCGGTTGATCCAGCACATAATAGGCGTAGCCTGTGTCATGTAAAAGTTGGTTTAGTTCTTTTACACGTTCTTCTAATTGTACTTTATCCATTGACACGTTCCTCCGCTCGTTCTTTTAAATAAAAGGCTCTCTTACAATATATTGTTGATTTTCGTTACAACGTCTTTTCATGTTTCGAAGCTAGCGTAGCGATGCAGAAACAGGCGGACGCTTTCCGCGGGCAGTCCGTGAGCCTCCTCGTTCGCTACGCTCCCTGCGGGGTCTCACCTGGACATGCTTATCCCGCTGGAAAGTTATTGGGCGAACTGTCATTCGTCCAATAACTTTGCGACGAGTAACCGCAGGAGCACAAGTTTTTCTCGTCGTCTTTCACTACAATCACTTAAAATGAACAGTAATATATAACATTAAGTGATATGTAGCAAAACAGCGAAGAAGCCAATATGCTCCTGAGTTTACTCGTCTCAGAAGACAAAGATATTTACTTCATGCAGGCTCGACGTGCTATTTTAAGCGGACCTTTTTAAATTGCATCTTATAGTTATGCTTTTTCAACGGGTGCAAACTTAGCCAACAGTCTCTTAATACCAGTCGGGCTTGGGAATGCGATATCGAGTTCTGTGTTTTCGCCTTCGCCTCGGACACTAACGACCATTCCAGTGCCCCATTTTTTGTGGATGGCTTTGTCACCGGTTGTCCATCCAAGCTTGTCCCCGCCAGATGCATTGTATGCAGGACGGGAAACAGCTGCACGGGTTGTGTTTGGTACCGCACGGCTGGTCGTTCTACTTTTGCCAGTCGCTGCAGATTGTTTTAAGGTCACATGTTCTAAAATATCTTCTGAGATCTCCGCGATAAATCGGGAAGGATTGTTGAAACCACTTCGACCGAACAAAGTACGGGTTTGTGCACATGTAATATACAAACGCTGTTCAGCACGGGTAATTCCTACGTACATGAGACGGCGCTCTTCTTCCATTTCGTCCGTGTCTCCGATTGACCGTGAATGTGGAAAGACGTTCTCCTCTGCGCCAATAATGAACACGACTGGGAACTCAAGTCCTTTAGCCGCGTGCATCGTCATTAGGACTACTTTTCCTTTAGACACGTCTTCATCGTTATCTAACTTATCCAAATCTGAAATTAGCGCTAGGTCAGTTAAGAATGACACGAGCGTTTTATCGTCACTGCGTTCTTCAAACGCTTTTGTAACGGACAAAAACTCTTCTATGTTTTCTAATCGGCTTTCCGATTCAATGGTTTTTTCATTGTTGAGCATGTTGCGATAGCCCGTCTTATCTAACACTTGTTCTACTAGTTCAGTGACAGATATGAACTCTTGCATTTTAATAAATCCATCCATCATTTGGTGGAACTTCGCTGCTTCGTTTGCTGCTCTAGCAGGCAAGCCCATAAAGTCTACTTCTTGAAGTGCATCAAAAATCGAACGATCTTGTTCGAGTGCAAATCTCGCCATACGATCAAATGAAGTCGCTCCGATATTTCGTTTTGGTTCGTTAATAATACGTGATAGCGCTAAATCATCTTCATTGTTCGCAATTAATCGTAAATACGATAGTAAGTCTTTAATCTCTTTGCGGTCATAGAACTTCGTACCACCAACAATGGTGTACGACATATTCGATTTAACTAATACTTCCTCCATCACTCGTGACTGTGCATTCGTACGATATAATACAGCGAAATCGTCGTATGTACGGTTGTCTTCTTCCATTAATTCTTGAATGGTTTTAACCACAAATTGTGATTCTTGTTTTTCGTCATATGCTTTGTAAACGTTAATTGCCGCACCAGAACCATTATCTGTTCGTAATTCTTTTGGATAACGTCCTGTGTTATTTTTAATGACGTCGTTTGCTGCCTTTAAGATGTGTTTAGTTGAGCGATAGTTTTGTTCTAACATAATGACTTGTGCGTTTGGATAATGCTTTTCAAAGGACATGATGTTTTGAATATCAGCTCCACGCCAGCGATAAATCGATTGATCCGAGTCGCCAACTACACACAAATTATTGAATTTCGCTGCTAGCATTTGCACCAGTTCGTATTGTGCTTTATTCGTATCTTGATACTCATCGACATGAATATAATGAAATTTGTTTTGATAATACTCCAAGACATCTGGTACACGTTTGAAGAGAATTAAAGTTGTCATGATTAAATCATCAAAGTCGAGGGATTGATTTTTACGAAGACGTTTGTCATAAGCCGTGTAAACTTGTGCTGCTGTCTTCTCAAAAGGGTTGAATTGATTTGCTTGACCGGCAAATGTTTGAGCGTCGATACACTCATTTTTTGCTGAGCTGATAATGTTTAACATCGAGCGAGCATCAAATTGTTTGGAGTCAATATTTTGATCTTTTATAATGCGCTTAATCACGGTTAGCTGCTCTGATGTATCTAGAATAGAGAAGTTTTTCGAATAGCCGATGCGATCAATATTACGTCGTAAAATACGGACACACATCGAGTGGAATGTTGAAACCCACATGCTTTGGCTTGTTCCGTTTCCTAATAACCCATCAACACGGTTACGCATTTCTTTGGCCGCTTTATTGGTAAAGGTAATGGCTAAAATTTTAGATGGATAAACTTCTTTTTCAACGACTAAATAAGCGATTCTGTGCGTCAATACGCGTGTTTTACCAGAACCCGCTCCAGCCATGATAAGTAAAGGTCCTTCAGTGGCCTTTACCGCTCTTTCTTGTTCGGGATTCATCCCGCTTAATAAATTCTTTACGATTACTTCCATAGTGCACCGTCCTTTTTTACGAACATTAGTTCTTTAATTATAAACTGCTACAGCTAATTGTCAAAGAGACAGGTCGTGCACAGCTTTCACTGTTTCAAGGGCTTCGGTTAAGTTGTCATAAAGATGATTTCCCACGACAATCGTGTCGGCTATTTTAGCCATTTCGGCTGCTTGTTGTGCAGAAGTAATCCCTCCACCATAAAACAATCTTGTCTTTGTTAACACCTTTTTTGCTGCTCGAACCATAGTAGGATCACCATACATACCGCTATATTCTAAATAAAAAATGGGCATGTTAAAAAAGTGTTCAGCTAATCTCGCATGGGCAATTACGTCATCCACGGATAATTCGGTGTGTGCTTCCGTTACCTGTGCAGCCTTACAATCTGGGTTCAATATGCAGTAACCCTCGGGTACAAGTTCCGTCCAGTCCATGAAATCGCCGAATTCTTTTATTGCTTCGACTTGTAAATCTTTAACGAACGTCGTTTTTGTACTATTCAAGACAGAAGGAATGAAGTAAAAATCAAAACCAGGTGTCACACTTTCTATTGTTGAAATCTCCAGGGCTACCGGCACTGTATATTGTCTTACTCTTATTAATAAGTCGACCACTAAATCGAGTGTCACGCCATCTGTTCCGCCGACTAAAATGGCATCCGTTCCAGATTCACACACGCGCTTTAGCGCTTCATCAGACATGACTTTTGCAGGATCTAGTTTAAAAACGTGACGCCACTGTAAATACTCCATGGGCTCCCACCTATCGTAATACTTTTACATCTATCTAGTATAACAAAAAAACTGAACAGAGTTGGTCTCTGTTCAGTACTTTGGAAATTGAAATGGTTTTTCATCGGGATATAAGCGGCCGAGCATTTCATCATATGTGTCGTTCCCATAATCAAAACATCGACGTACACGGGAGATGGTTGCTGTACTAGCACCTGTCTCATTTTTTATCGTTTCATACGTTTTCTTTAAACGTAACATATGCGCAACTTCAAATCGTTGAGATAACGATTGAATTTCGCTAATGGTACACAGATCATCAATAAATCGATAGACCTCTTCTATATCTTTTAATTCTAAAAAGGCTTTAAACAATTGATCTGTTTGATGACCTCGTATTTTATCTACTTGCATAATTGTTGACCTCCTTTTCAAGCCTGCTTCGTTTTTAAGGCGTGAAAGTAACCATCTGGTCGAGGCCAGGATTGGTTTTCACTAAATGTATCCAAGACTTCCCTGGAACGAGTTTAGCAGGTTGACCATTCTCCATGGGGACAAGCACACCATCAAGTTGTTGCCATTCAATTTCTTTCATGACACCAGCTTGGAATAAGTAGCCTTTTCCACCCGATGTTAAATCGAGTTGTTGACGTCCTGCTTTATCGATCGTTTGATGAACCACTTCAAAAAACAAAACATTAGCCAAACTAATTTCTTCTAATGACTCGTGATCTATAGTTTTAGTCCCGCCGGACGTACGATTGTATTGTTGAGTAAGTGTATCATACGAATACATATGGTGAAAGTCTTCACTACTACCATAGCGGACATCGATAATACTCGCTAAAGCACTAAGAGGTACATCATCTGCAGAGTTATAAAAGGCTAGACTTGGAATCTTCTCAATAGTCGTTCGTGCATTCTCTTTTTTCATACCTTCAAGTACATGTTCACCAGTAGTATACGAATTGTGTGGTGCCACACGGTCATTTGAGCGATTAAGAAGAGTCCCATCATATTGCATGCCGTTGATGTGATCAACAACACCAGTTCTTAGCATCATCTGAGCATCAGGACTATAACCATGTGCTACATAGAATGCGTCAAGCCCTACTGAAATATCAATAAAGTAATCACGCGCACTTCTAACGGGACCGATTTTTTCTGGTAATTCACTTTGATATAAAGCTAACAGTCTCGTGATATTTCCTTCAGCTACCATTTCATAGACAATATCCGCACTTGCAAGGCCCGATTGAGGTCTTGCTTTCGGATGGTTATTAATGGTAACAAGTACTGGGCGAGTGGTAAATTCTTCTTCCGAACGCTCTCCCGAAAATGGTGCAGCATAAGGAAGTGTCACCACTTCATCAGGTGAATTCTCATCTTGTGTGCCATCGATTATTGGATCTTCTGAATCAGCTGCGTTCTCTTTATCTTTTGAACAGCCGGTAACTATCAGAAGCAAGACTATTAAAAACAGCCATTTCTTCATTTCTAGAATCCCCCTAAGACCTCATAAATGAAGGGAACAACACAGACTTTTTCATCACATCGAAAATGCCTCGTTGTGTAATACGAACATACGGTAAATGTGTTGACTGCAAAAACAGTAACGTATAAATTGCATCACCGTGTGTGTACCCTCTATCGTGTAAAGCTTTTTTCAATGCAAGTTCTTGTTCTATTAAATCCTCTACTTTTTCATCCGACAAGCCTCCACCAATACTAAGTGGAATATGAGCAACAACTTCATTTTCCTCAACGAGTACAATGCCGCCTTTTAATCGTTTCATTTCATTAAAAGCTATTAACATATCATGACGGTTTTTACCGATGAGGATAATATCTCCTGTATTCGAGTAAGAAGAGGCGAAACCCTGCACAGATGTTGCAAAACCTTTGATCATCGTATTGACTCGCCACTTCCCTTTGCGGTCTACTAGCATCAAATAGCTCTCATCATGCTCTGTACTTAAACTCGCTTCACCCGTATGAATTGAAACACTATACGGTTTAGTAATGACATCATTGACCATTTCAATTCCAAACGGCATGGAGAATTCAAAATCGCCATCATGTAAATCAAATGGTAACTCTAACTGACCTAATACAGACCAATCAATGGTTGGCAATTGCTGAACCTTTTTGCCATCTCTTCTCATCCATACACCTTTTGACAAGACGCTTACTGGTACAGGATTACGTTCATTTTCTAAGAAGTTTAAAGAAGCAATTCGCCCTGTAGCAATAAAACCATGCAAACTTGTCATGTTGTAATATCGAGCTATATTATAGGAAGCCATTTGATATGCATCGATTGGTCTTACTCCCGCATCAAGTGCTACTTGAATACATTTATCCATCACTCCATCGATATGAAACGAAGGCGTAGAGCCATCTGTGGTCATCATTAAGTGATCAAAAACATCCAAACCTTTTTCGACAATGCCTTTTAATAAATGTGGTAAATCTGGGCGAATAGAAGAATGTCTGAGTGTTACGGCATAACCATGCAACAAACGACGTTCCACTTCCTCAACGGTCATCGCTTCATGATCACCATCAGTTCCAAGCAATCTCATACGTGCCAACGTTTTTTCAGAGGCACCCGGAAAATGACCTTCCACTTTTTTGCCTTTCAATTTAGCCGATTGCAACCAATACAACAGTTGATCATCGCCTGCCAATAATCTTGGCCATCCAGTTAATTCACCGCCCATTAATACTTCAGGTCGATCCAACCATTCACTAATAGACTTAGTCGTAAACAATTGATCTTCATTTTCAAGCTCTGTTTGAGAATCAAATCGAGCCCACCAATAAAATGAAAATGGTAATTTATTGAGTTGGTCTAAAATTGTAAACGCTTTCTCGTTTTCTAGTAATAAAAAGAGAATGAGATTATCTGATAGAAAAGTAGTGGTACCTAATTGAGCTGCATAATCAGCAAATGATTGGGGATGATAAAGTTGAAATGGATGAACATGAGGTTCAATATAGCCTGGCACAATTACCTGTCCACTTGCATCAATTATTTCTGCTTCGGTCATATTTGTTGGCATCTCTGGACCTGCATATACAATGCGATCTTTAGAAATCCAAATATTGCCTTCTACCCATTTTTTTAAAACACTATGTAAATATGTAGCATTCACAATAATTTTGTCGGGACTCGATTTCCCATCAATCATACTGATTTGATGGCGGATTTCCCCGATTTTCCACAAAGGGTGTTGCATGTCATCCATTCTCCTTTCACGAACAATGTTACGTTTTTTTAGCTGATTTCTAATGCGAATTCCAGAAATCAGTATAAGAAAAGACATCAGCCTGCCCCATCGTGGCGACAAGCTGTGTTTTCCTAATATTAGCATAGACACCATGGAAAATACAGACTACCTAAACACTTTTTAGAAAATTCAGATAGGAGGAAACACCGAAATGTCACAAACTCAAAACATTAGCACACGCAATGCACTCGCACGACTTTCACTTGGACTTAGTATGCTCGCATACGGTACAGCTAAACTCTCCCGCAATCCCAACTGCAACAAAGGCCGCATGATGGTCGCACTGGGTGCCATGAAAGCAGCCGAAGGAACCGTCAAATATTGCCCACTAAAAGCCATGATGCAACAACAAGGCATGATGGGCCACACAGCTGGTCCCGAAGTATCCAAGTTGATGAAGGATTTCGCTGGCCAAGGCATGTCGGTAACGACTTAACTTCCTATTGGCAGGTACATTCAGCTAGGATATGGTTGCGAAAAACAATTTATTCGGCTTCGCTTACGGTTTATTCGGCTTCAAGCGTAGTTTATTCCGCTTCGATTGATGTTTATTCAGCTTCGCAAGCGTTTTAATCGATTTCACCCAATTAATGACAAAAAAGACTGTCCCGAAATTACTTGGTGACAGTCTTTTGTCGTTCTCGTTAAGTTACTTCCTCAATTTAAACACGATAAAATCACTGCATCTTAAATCTTCCTCGAACGAAGGGTGTTTTTCTAGCATTTCTGCCGATGGTTTTGGTTCAATCAACCCTTCTAAAATAAACCCTGCTTCTGTTATGGCATTAAAATAGCTCGTTAATGTTCTATGGAAAAATAACACTTTATCTGTTTGTCCTTGAGGGTACGATTGTTCATAGACACCTTCATAAAAATAATTGTCTACATTCCAATGTAACTTCTCCCCATCTTTTTTCTCCCATCCACTAACCGGTGTCACGAAGCAAGGATGTAATATTGAAAATACAAAGCTCCCTCCATTCACTAACAATCGATACATCTCATTTATTGCTGCTTTATAATTTTCAAGGTCTTGAATCACCATATTGGAAACAATTATGTCGAAACTCTCATCTTCAAGAAAATCTAAATTCTCGCAATTTCCATATCGATACTCAATATTTAACTCTTTAGGTGTCTTCTTTCGAGCTATTTCCAGCATGTTTTGAGAGTAGTCTACAGCTACTACAGTTGCTCCCGACTTAGCAAAGATCCTACTTAAATATCCTTCGCCACATCCCGCATCTAAAATATCCTTTTGCTTTACGTCTCCAACTAAGCTAAATATAGATGGGTTGAGTAAGACTTCTCTATGTAAATCTCCGTGTTCATTATAGTTTTCTGTTATGATTTCTGCGTTCCGATCCCATCTTTTTATTGCATCATCTGTTCCCAACTTATTTTTCATATTAACCACCTTTTTGTAAGATCAACTACATGATATATATTTATTCCATATTATCTCATAAACACATTATTAACCTAAACTATCAGAAAGTTTATGTTTTCCAAAAAGTTCTTTATGTACAATTTGTAAGAATGATAGTTTTCTTACATAAAAACAGTGAATCTATTAAAAAACGTGCAAATATTACAAAATATAGCCCAAATGAAACATATTAATTTACAAATTTATGAAGTAATATAAAGGAATTGGTAAATAATGATATTGGAGGACGAATAAGTGAAAAAATGGATTAGTTTGGTGGCATTGATATTATTAGTGTCGAATTTTGTACCTATTAACTCAGCATCAGCAAACACATCATTTTCAGATGTTGGAACGACGCATAGGGCACAGGCAGAAATTTATTATCTTGTACAAGGTGGAATTGCTGGGGGAGTATCTTCTTCTCAATTTGTACCAGACAAACAAGTAACACGCGGTGAAGCTGCTGCTATGATCGGTCGTGCATTAGGCATGAATGGAGAGCGTTTAAATACGAAATTCTCTGATGTTTCATCAAGCAACTTCGCATCCGGTTACATTAAAGAAATGGTTGAAAAAGGAATTATTTCAGGATTTCCAAATGGAACTTTTCGTCCATATCAAACTCTAACAAGAGGACAAATGGCAGTTCTCATGAATCGTGCATTTAATTATGGAGCAAATACAGTAAGTGTGGCAAGTTCAAATTTAATTAACAAAGGCATCGCTCAAGGCATGACTGATGGTACATTCGGACAAGAACTTACCATTAAACGCGGAGATTTTGCCATATTTTTAGCACGTGGGATTAACACGAAGTTCCGTACAACTCAAACGGAAACATTTGATCAAACCATGTACGTGAACACAAATGAATTATATTTCCGAACTGGTCCTAATACTACTTACCCTTGGATGCTAAAACTTCAAATGGGACAAGAAGTTCAATATTCATATTCTGTAGGAAATTGGTCTGCCATCAAGGTGGGAGAAGAAGTTGGATATGTACATAACACGTATCTTCAATTAGATAAACCATCAGCAACACAACCACCTGTTACACCAACACCTGCACCTACACCAATTCCTGTACCGGTTCCAACACCAAAACCACCAGTGGTATCACCATCACCAAATACCCTGTCGGATTTAGTTGTTATCATCGACCCAGGTCACGGTGGACATGATCCAGGCGGTTCAAGTTCAGGCTATGTAGAAAAAAATCTTGCCTTGAACATTTCAAGACATATGAACTCATATTTTGCGAAAACACCTATTAAGACTTACATGACACGTACAGATGATTACTTTATTACATTGCAAGCTCGTCCTATTTTCGCTGCAAAAAACAAAGGGGATGTATTTGTTAGTTTACATACAAATGCTTCTGGTACTGGTGCACATGGACAAGAAACATTCTATTATGCAAGAACTGCAGCAACGAATCCATATGTAATGGAGTCTCGTGGATTATCCATGTATATGCAAAATCGTATGCAAGAAGCTTGGAACTTAAGAAACAGAGGCGTGAAGACGAAAAGCTTGTATGTTAATCGTGAAAATACGATGCCAAGTACTTTAGTTGAGATGGGTTTCATTGATAGCCCAATCGACATGGCTTACTTAAAATCTGAAGTAGAACGCGAGAAAATGGGGAAAGCCCTATTCCTAGCGACATTAGATTACTTCTATCATTATGAGGGTCGAAAAGACGTATTACCTTTATACAAACAATTTGGTGCAACACCGAGTAAAAAATTGCATTAATAGACAAGCCCGAAATGTGTAACAACATTTTGGGCTTTTTTAATACTGCTACTTAATCAATCAGGAATCCTATTGGTAATTCAGATGTTTCTCTTGTGAAAAAACATAAATGGGAGGTGGGGATTTTTGAAGAACAAAAGTATCTTGTTTGGCATAACAGTCTCATTGATGCTGATCATTCCGATATGGGTTGTGGATTACTTTGTGTATAACAGCATTATGAACACCATCATCCCAGTTAGCCTAATTTTTGGGACTGTCGTTGCATTGAGACACACGGAATCAGTCACTTGGTATCGTAGATTACTTGCACTTGCTATTATCGGTGGAGCTATATATTTCGTCATACCAACGTACACTATTTCAGAAGCGGAAGTTGCCATACACCAGTCACTCCAGGAAGATGTGACACTCTTCCAATTAGACAATACACCGATGGAGAGGGATGGTTTTGATCCACTCTCCCCCAAATTGTTTTATACATTTCGAGTAATAGAATCGAAAGGCTCTGAATATATCTTGATGTTCAATCCGGATTCTGGGGAATCTTTTAAAAAGAGTGGATAACTGTTGGACTATTCATTGAATGCTCTAAGAAACTTTTATTCCCTCTCATTTTGATTTACTCCCCTTCGCACGATGTTTATTCCCTTTCACAATAGCTTTATTCCCCTTCACACTCCCTTTATTCCCTTTCAACTATTGTTTATTCCCCTTCACCCATTTTTTCCCACAAAAATACCCCAAAACGAAGTGCGTAGGGGCAAATTAGTTTGGTTTTCGCTTCGCTGCTATGGTGATGAAATAATCATAGTAGATCTGTTGTGGTTATTCCCTCTCATTTGGATTTACTCCCCTTCGCACGATGTTTATTCCCTTTCACAATAGCTTTATTCCCCTTCACACTCCCTTTATTCCCTTTCAACTATTGTTTATTCCCCTTCACCCATTTTTTTCCACAAAAACACCCCCAAACGAAGTGCGTGGGGGCTAATTAGTTTGGTTTTCGCTTCGCTGCTATGGTGGTGGAATAATCATAGTAGATCTGTTGTGGTTATTCCCGTTCATTTTGATTTATTCCCACTTTCATGATGTTTATTCGGGTTCAGACATAAAACACTACAAAAAAATAGACAGCCCATCACTTATGTAATGGGCTGTCTATTTTGTTATTTCAACGCACGCCATCCGATGTCATGGCGATAGAAGAATCCATCCCACTTCAATCCAGATAATGCCTTATACACTTGGTCTTGTGCTTGTTGTAACGTAGATGATTTGGCAGTTACTAAAATCACGCGACCACCATTACCAACAAATTGACCATCAACTTCTTTTGTTCCTGCATGGAATACTTGCAAGTCTCCAGTAAGCTTCGAAAAATCAGGCAATTTAAAGCCTTTTTCAACTGACTCTGGATAACCATCTGCGGCGATTACGACGCCTAGAATTTCATCATTTGACCATTCCAATTCAAATGGCTTTTCATCGAGAATTGCATTCATTAAGTCACCGAAATCAGAAGTCATTCGTGGCAACACGACTTGGGTTTCAGGATCGCCGAATCGTGCATTAAATTCGATTACTTGAGGTCCTTCATTCGTCAAAATCAATCCTGCATATAAGATTCCAGTAAACGGTGTTCCTTCAGTTGTCATCGCTGCAACAGTTGGTACGACAATTGTATCGTACGCTTGTTGAACGACTTCGTCTGAAATATGTGGGACTGGTGAATAAGCTCCCATGCCACCTGTATTCGGGCCACGGTCCCCATCATATGCACGTTTGTGATCTTGGGCAATGACCATTGGGTAAATTTGTCCGTTATGTACAAATGACATATAGGAAAATTCTTCGCCATCTAGGAAAGCTTCAATGACAACTCGTGAAGATGAATCTCCGAACTTTTGATTGCCAATCATGTCTTCCACAGAATTGAACGCTTCTTGCAAAGTCATGGCAACTACAACGCCTTTACCCGCAGCAAGACCGTCTGCTTTAACCACTATGGGTGCACCCATTTTTTGAATATAGGCTTTCGCTTCATTTACATCTGTAAATGTTTCATATGCAGCTGTTGGGATATTGTATTTTTTCATTAGCTCTTTGGCGAATGATTTACTACCTTCGATTTGAGCAGCCGCTTTTGTAGGTCCGAAAATGCGTAACCCTTCCGCTTCGAAATGATCTACAATTCCTGCAGCTAGAGGTTGTTCGGGTCCGACAAACGTTAAATCGATCGCATTTTCTTGAACAAACGCAACCAACATGTCAAATTCCAACGCATCTATAGCTACGCA
Source organism: Paenisporosarcina macmurdoensis (assembly GCF_042658845.1). NCBI lineage: Bacteria > Bacillati > Bacillota > Bacilli > Caryophanales > Caryophanaceae > Paenisporosarcina > Paenisporosarcina macmurdoensis. The sequence goes on along the minus strand of NZ_JBHSRI010000023.1, from coordinate 14,749 downwards.
TGTTGCATCGCTTTTCATTCCATCATTACCAGGCGCCACAAATACTTCAGTTACAGATGGAGAGTTTTTAAATTGACGTACAATGGCATGTTCACGCCCGCCACTACCAATCACAAGTACTTTCACCTAGAAAACCTCCTCATAATAAGTGTAACCTCTTAGTGTTTAAAGTGACGTACGCCTGTAAACACCATCGCAATTCCATATTCATTCGCTTTTTGAATTGAATCTTCATCTTTTACTGACCCACCAGGTTGAATAATCGCCGTAATGCCCGCTTTCGCAGCCGTTTCTACCGTATCATTCATTGGGAAAAAGGCGTCTGAAGCAAGTGAAGCTCCTTGTGCTTTTTCAGCAGCTTGTTCTAATGCAATCTTCGCTGCGCCTACGCGATTCATTTGACCAGCACCAACACCTAGTGTCATCTGAGCATCTGTAACAACTATTGCATTGGATTTCACGTGTTTGACAACGCTCCAACCAAGTTTAAGTGCAGCCCATTCTTCTTCGGTTGGTTGGCGTTCAGTAACTACGCGTACATCTGCTTCTGCAAAACCATATTGATCCGGTTGTTGCAGCAACAAGCCGCCTTCAATTGACACAGTGTTCCATTTGTCTTTTTTGCTTTGTTCAAATGGAATCGTCAATAATCGAATGTTTTTCTTCTTCGTTAAAATAGCTAATGCTTCTTCTGAGAAAGAAGGTGCTAAAATAATTTCCAAGAAAATGCCTGAAAGTTGTTCAGCTGTTTGAGCATCAACTTCACGATTTAGAGCGACGATGCCTCCAAAAATGGACATGCTGTCTGCTTCATACGCTTTTGCAAATGCTTCTGCAATTGTTTCACCAATTCCAACGCCACATGGGTTCATGTGTTTAACCGCGACCGCAGCTGGAAGTTCAAACTCTTTGACGATTTGAATCGCTGCATTAGCATCTTGTATGTTGTTGTATGAAAGTTCTTTGCCGTGCAGTTGTTGTGCAGAAGCAATGGAGAAATCAGAGCCAAGCGCACGTTTGTAGAAAGCTGCTTTTTGATGTGGATTTTCTCCGTAGCGAAGCTCTTGTTTTAATTCGTATGTAAATGTAACTTGCTCGGGGAATTCTTCTCCAGCTAGTTCTGTTAAGTAACCTGAAATATACGCATCGTAAGAAGCAGTATGACGGAAAACTTTTGCCGCTAAACGACGTCTAGTTTCCATTGTTGTTTTACCATCTGCTTGCAATTCTGCTGAAACAGCTGGGTAGTCTGCAGCATCTGTAATGACCGTCACGTAGGCATGGTTTTTCGCAGACGCACGCAACATAGCTGGTCCACCAATATCAATATTTTCAATCGCATCTTCAGCCGTAACATTTGGTTTTGAAATCGTTTCGCGGAAAGGATATAAGTTGACACAAACAACGTCAATTGGCTTGATGCCATATTCGTACATTTGTGCTTGATGGTTTTCATCATCGGGTTTAGCTAGAAGTCCACCGTGAATCATCGGGTTCAACGTTTTGACACGTCCACCTAATATTTCTGGGAATCCTGTTACTTCATCGACCGGGGTAATTGCTACACCACTTTCTTGTAAATATGCTTTCGTTCCACCTGTTGATAAAATTTCGTATCCTAATATCTCTAACTGTTTTGCGAATTCAAGAATACCTGATTTGTCTGACACACTAATAAGCGCGCGTTTTTCCATGGAAAATCCTCCTTTAGAAATCAAAAGCCGGTAACTCTACCGGCTAAATAATTGCTGTAACGTTTTTGTATAGAGTTCATGTTCAACTGCGTGAATACGTTGTTCTGTTTTTTCGCGGTCACCGTCAACAACTTCAACGGCTTGTTGCGATAAAATTTTCCCAGTGTCCATACCAGCGTCTACGTAATGTACGGTAACACCTGTTACTTTTACGTTATGAGCCAACGCTTGGCCAATAGCATCTTTACCTGGGAATGATGGTAAAAGCGAAGGATGGATGTTGACGATTTTGTTTGGAAATTCAGCCAGTAGTGTATCGCCGATTAACCTCATGTATCCAGCTAAAACTAACCATTCCACTTCAAGCTTTTGCAGCTCTTGCAAAATCGCTGTCTCATAAGCGACTTTGGAATCAAAGTCGTTCGGACGATACGCTATAACCGACACATCTAATGCTGTTGCTCGTTCCACCACATATGCTTGTGGTTTATCTGTTACAACAGCTACGATGTCGGCATCTAGATTGCCTGCTCTCGCTGCATCCGCGATGACTTGAAAATTACTTCCGCTGCCGGAAGCAAAAATCGCCACCTTTGGTTTATTGCTCATCGACTAAACTCCCGTCGTGAGAGCCAGTGAATTGAACACCTTCACCCTGCACAACTCGACCAATAACGTACGCATTTTCACCGTTTTGAACGGCAATTTGAATTGCTTGCTTAGCTTGTGCTTCAGGAAGCGCTATGACAAAACCAATCCCCATATTAAAGACACTATATAAATCACGGTCAGCTAATGAGCCTTTTTCTTTCAACATTGAGAACACCGGTAACACAGGCCATGAGCCTAGATCGATTTCGACACCCAAGTCAGCAGGCATCATACGAGGTAAGTTTTCATAAAAACCGCCACCAGTTACGTGAGCCATGCCATGAACGTCAAGCTCTTCATGAATTGCTAATACTGGTTTCGCATAAATTTTGGTTGGTTCTAGTAACGCTTTTCCAATGCGACCCAAATGTTCATAGCCTGCAACATACGAGTCAATTTCGTAGCCTTGATCAGCAAAGACGATTTTACGCACAAGAGAAAAACCGTTGGAGTGAATACCGCTTGAAGCAAGTCCAACTAGTACATCACCTGTTTGAATATGTTCACCTGTTACGATATTCGACTTCTCTGCAACACCGACTGCAAAACCAGCCACATCATATTCATCCACTTCGTAAAGACCTGGCATTTCAGCTGTTTCTCCACCAATAAGGGCAGCACCTGCTTGAACACAACCATCTGCAACACCTTTAACGATTTGCTCAATCTTTTCAGGTTGAGCTTGCCCAACTGCTAAATAGTCAAGGAAAAATAGTGGTTCTGCTCCTTGAGCTACGATGTCATTGACACACATAGCAACGCAATCGATGCCGATTGTATCGTGTTGATCAGTCATAAATGCTAATTTTAATTTAGTTCCAACGCCGTCTGTACCAGAAATTAAGACTGGTTCTTTATAATTGAGCGACGACAAGTCAAACATGCCACCAAAACCGCCGAATGCTCCCATTATGCCTTTGCGTGCTGTGCGATCCACATGAGATTTCATTCTCTTTACAGCCTCATAGCCCGCTTCAATATTTACACCAGCTTGTTCGTATGCTTTTGACATCCATGTCGCCCCCTATCGTGACAATTCTTTTTTGTGCGGTAAAATCGTATCCGTGAAAATCTCTGTTGGATAATTATTTGTAAAGCAAGCCAAACAATGTCCAGCTTCAGGTCCTTCATCAGTTCGTCCGATTGCACGGACCATACCTTCTACTGATAGGAAGGTTAAAGAATCAGCACCAATTAATTCACACATTTCTTCGACGCTCTTATTTGAAGCAATCAGCTCTTCACTCGAACTGATATCGATGCCGTAAAAACAAGGATTTTTAATAGGCGGTGAACTGATAACGACATGTACTTCTGTCGCTCCCGCTTCTTTTAACAAAGTCACAATACGTCTAGACGTAGTCCCACGAACGATGGAATCATCAACCATCACGACACGTTTGCCATTCACTACTTGACGTACTGGAGACAATTTCATCTTCACTCCACGTTCACGTAAGTCTTGAGAAGGTTGGATAAACGTTCGTCCAACGTAACGGTTCTTAATTAATCCTAATTCATATGGAATACCTGTAGCTTCAGAGAAACCAATAGCAGCAGAAATACTGGAGTCCGGAACACCCGTCACCACATCTGCTTCAATTTGTACTTCTTTCGCAAGTTCTTTTCCTAAACGTTTACGAGCCGTATGAATATTAATACCATCTATATCAGAATCGGGACGTGAGAAATAGACATATTCCATCGTACAAATCGCACGTTTCGCAGGAAAAGCAAAACGGTCAACTTTCAATCCTTCATCGTTAATCACAAGGAATTCTCCAGGTTCAATTGAACGAATGTATTCAGCACCAATAATATCGAATGCACATGTTTCAGATGCAACAACCCATGCATCTCCTAATTTCCCAAGTGACAGTGGTCGTAAGCCGTTTGGATCAAGTGCAACGGTCATTTCATCTTCCGTCATCATCACGACTGCAAAAGCACCTTTTAAAAGTGACAAGGCATTTTTAGCGCGTTGTTCAAACGTGGCATAGCCACTTTTTTTAATTAAATGAGCTAATACTTCCGTATCTGAAGACGTCTGGAATATGCTTCCTTGGCGCTCTAAATGTTTTTTCAAGTGAGTAGCATTCACCAAATTACCATTATGTGCAATCGCTAAACTACCAGTAGACGAACGGAACAAAAGTGGTTGTACATTTTCAATTCCGCTACCGCCTGCTGTCGCATAACGCACATGACCAATTGCGCCACTACCTTTTAAATGATCAAGCTTACCCGTACTAAATACTTCACTTACAAGACCTTCACCTTTCACCGCTTGAAGCGAGTTACCGTCAGTTACGACGATACCTGCGCCTTCTTGTCCGCGATGTTGTAAAGCATGCAATCCATAATAGGTGATCTGTGCTGCATTCGGGTCACCCCAAATTCCAAAAACGCCACACTCTTCGTTTAACCCTCTGAGTTCAGCAAGCATGGAATTGCTCCTTTCCAAGCAGATCGGAATTCCTCAACAGAACCTGACACCCACTCTTCGCCATGTTCGTTACGAATGATGACGGACGTATCTGATGTGACCGTTCCAATTTTTACAGCGTCTTTGACGATTTCTTCAAATGCTGCTGCATGTTGTTCTTTTACAGTAACGATGAAACGTGATTGTGATTCACTGAACAAAGCGGTAATCGCTGAACCAGAAATCGTCACGTCTACACCAAGATTTTGTACGCCAAATGTTTTCTCTGCTAATGCAACCGCAAATCCGCCTTCTGCAATATCATGCGCAGATGCAACTTTTCCTGATTGGATAGCTAGTAAAAGCGCGTCTTGACGACTAACTTCTACATCTAAATTAATCGAAGGTGCTTTACCGAAAATGCGACCTTCAACCATTTTTTGCAACTCACTACCACCAAATTCAGTCATTGTTTCTCCGATAAGATAAACAAAGTCGCCGGCTTCTTTTACATCTTGTGTTGTTACGTGTGACAAGTCTTCAACTAATCCAACTAAACCAATAGTTGGTGTTGGGTATACAGCCACTCCGCTACGTTCATTGTAAAGTGACACGTTGCCACCAATAACTGGTGATTCAAGAGCAAGACATGCTGCAGCCATACCATCAGCTGACTTTTCTAATTGCCAGAAAATCTCTGGGTTTTCCGGATTCCCGAAGTTTAAACAATCTGTAATTGCTAATGGTTTAGCTCCTGAACAAACAACATTACGTGCAGCTTCTGCCACCGCGATTTTACCGCCAGTTTCTGGATCCAAGTAGATATAGCGAGAATTACAGTCTGTCGTCATCGCTAAGCCTTTATTCGTCCCACGAACACGAACGACTGCCGCATCTGATCCAGGCGTTACGACTGTGCTTGTACGCACTTGATAATCGTATTGATCATACACCCATTCTTTTGAAGCAATGGTTGGTTGTTTTAGTAATCTAATTAATGTTTCTTTATAGTCAGCAACTTGTGGTTCAACGTTTTCCATCGCTTGATATTGTGTGTAATAAGCAGGAACACTAGAAGTTTTGTAATAAACAGGAGCTTCTTCTGCCAAAGCATCTGCAGGAACGTTTGCCACAACTTCACCTTTATGAAGTAAACGAAGCATTTTATCGTCAGTTACAACACCAACAGCCACTGCATCTAAATCATACTTCTCGAATAACACTTCGATTTCAGCTTCGCGTCCTTTTGTTACCACAATTAACATACGTTCTTGAGATTCAGATAACATCATTTCATAAGCTGTCATACCAGTTTCGCGTTGTGGTACTGCATCTAAATTCATTTCAATTCCGAAGCCTGCTTTAGAAGCCATTTCAGCTGCAGAAGAAGTTAATCCTGCTGCACCCATATCTTGAATACCAACTAGTGCGTCTGATTTAACAAGTTCCAAACACGCTTCAAGTAACAATTTCTCCATAAATGGATCTCCAACTTGAACAGCTGGGCGTTTTTCTTCAGATGCTTCGCTTAGTTCTTCAGATGCAAAGGTTGCCCCATGAATACCATCGCGTCCTGTTTTTGCGCCAACGTACATCACTGTATTGCCAACACCTGAAGCGATTCCTTTTTGAATATCTTCATGATTGATTAATCCCACACACATAGCGTTTACTAATGGATTTCCAGCATAACAATCATCAAACTGAACTTCTCCACCTACAGTTGGAATACCGATACAGTTACCGTATCCTGCGATTCCTGCTACGACTTCTTCAAATAAATAACGAACACGAGGGCTCGTTAATTCACCGAAACGAAGTGAGTTTAACATAGCAATCGGACGCGCTCCCATTGAGAAAACGTCACGAATGATCCCACCCACACCTGTTGCCGCCCCTTGATAAGGTTCGATAGCAGATGGATGATTATGCGATTCCATTTTGAACACAACAGCTTGTCCATCTCCAATATCAACAATTCCTGCACCTTCACCAGGACCTTGTAATACGCGTGGACCAGTCGTTGGGAACTTACGTAAAATAGGTTTCGAGTTTTTATATGAACAATGTTCTGACCACATGACCGAAAACAAACCAGTCTCTGTATAGTTCGGTTGACGACCCAGAATCTTTTCAACCATTTCAAATTCTGAATCGGACATGCCCATTTGAGCGTATAGTTTTTGTTCTTTAATTTGCTGAGGATTTGGTTCAAGCATGACTGACATGAGATTCCCTCCACTGTTTAACCATAGATTTGAATAGTGCTAAACCATCCGTGCCACCAATTAATTCATGAACGGCACGCTCTGGATGAGGCATCATGCCTAAGACATTCCCTCGTTCGTTGACAATCCCAGCAATATCTTCCACACTGCCATTTGGATTATCATTCGTATAAGTAAACACAATTTGATTATTCGCTTTTAATGAAGCAAGCGTTTCTTCATCACATGTATAGTTTCCTTCGCCATGTGCGATAGGAACCTTAATTACTTGATCTTTTGCATAGTCACTAGTAAACATGGTGTTGTTATTTACAACAGTTAATTCAGACGTACGACACATAAACTTCAAGTTTTTATTGCGAAGTAAAGCACCAGGAAGTAGTCCCGCTTCGGTTAAAATTTGGAATCCATTACAAATGCCTAGAACTGGTTTACCAGCATCTGCTGCTTTTTTCACTTCACTCATTACATTTGAGAATTGAGCAATAGCGCCACAACGCAAGTAATCTCCGTAAGAGAATCCACCTGGTAAAAGAATACCGTCATAGCTACTTAAATCTTTCGTATCATGCCAAACATACTCTGCTTCTTCACCCAGCTCGTCTTTGATCGCGTGATACATATCTAAATCACAGTTCGACCCTGGGAATACGAGGACTGCAAACTTCATTTGCTGACAGCCTCCTCGACATCGTATCGATAGTCTTCAATCACTGTGTTGGTTAATAATTTTTCACACATTTCTTTAACAATCACGTCTAACGCTCGTTCAGAGTCATCCACTTGAAGTTCCAAGTATTTCCCAATGCGCACATCTGCGACTTCGTTATAGCCCATCGTGTGAAGAGCCCCCATGACTGCTGAACCTTGTGGGTCTAATACGCTTTCGCGAAGTGTTACATAGATTTTTACTTTTTTCATTGTGTAAGTCCTCCTAGACGGGATAGTATGATTTCGTATGCATCTGTTAATTGGCCTAAATCTCTGCGGAACACATCTTTGTCTAACTTTTGTTTTGTTTTTTCGTCCCATAAGCGGCACGTATCTGGTGAAATTTCATCCGCAAGCAAGACATTTCCTGCTTCATCTCGGCCGTATTCTAATTTGAAATCAACTAAAATCACGCCAATTTCTTTGAAGAATTTCGTCAATACTTCGTTTACATGAAGGCTTTTTTCATAAAGAGCTTTTACTTCATCTTTTGATGCAATATTCAACAACTCAATATGCTCTTCATTAATTAGTGGATCGCCTAGGTCGTCGTCTTTGTAGTAAAACTCAACGATAGGACGTGCAAGCTCTACTCCTTCAACTAGTCCGAGACGCTTCGCCAAACTACCTGCTGCAACTTGACGAACAACAACTTCGATCGGAATGATGTCGACTTTTTTCACTAACTGCTCATGATCCGATAATTGTTCAACGAAATGTGACTCAATGCCGGACTCTTTCAGTTTTTCGAAAAGTAAAGAGGTGATTCGGTTATTTAACGTACCTTTTCCAGCAATTTCAGCTTTCTTTTCACCGTTAAACGCAGTTGCACTATCTTTATATTCCACAAAAAGAATATCCTCTTTGTCTGTTGCGTATAATCGTTTCGCCTTACCTTCATACAAAAGTTGACCTTTTTCCACGTGTATTCCCCCGATTAATTTAGTCCGAGACGTTCAAAAATCATGTCTACATGTTGGATGTGATAGTTATAATCAAAGCAATCATCTAATTCTTCTTTATTTAAGTAAGATGTAATTTTTTCGTTCTTATCAACAACACCTCGGAAGGCGATTTGGTTTTCCCATGCTTCCATTGCGCAAGGTTGTACCGTATCGTACGCCTCTTCTCGAGCTAACCCTTTGTCAATTAAGCCAAGAAGAACGCGTTGTGAGTAAATCAAGCCAAGCGTGCTATCCATGTTGCGTTTCATGTTTTCTGGGAACACCGTTAAGTTTTTAATAATATTCCCAAAACGGTTCAACATATAATTTAAAGCGATTGTCGCGTCTGGTAAAATCACACGTTCTGCAGATGAATGTGAAATATCACGTTCATGCCATAATGGCACATTTTCATAAGCTGTTAACATGTAGCCACGAATTAATCGTGCAAGACCTACCATATTTTCCGAACCAATCGGATTACGTTTATGAGGCATGGCTGAAGATCCTTTTTGACCTTTTCCAAAAGATTCTTCAACTTCACGCGTTTCTGACTTTTGTAATCCACGAACTTCCGTTGCAAATTTCTCAACAGACGTAGCGATTAACGCAAGGGTACTCATATATTGCGCATGACGATCACGTTGTAGTGTTTGAGTTGAAATCGGTGATGCTGCGATTCCTAAGTTATCACATACATATTTTTCAACGAAAGGATCGATATTTGCATACGTTCCAACTGCTCCAGACATTTTGCCTGTTTCAATTGATTTCGCAGCCGCTTCGAAACGCTCTACGTTACGTTTCATTTCTTCATGCCATAATGCTAGCTTCAAACCAAATGTTGTTGGCTCTGCATGCACACCATGTGTACGACCCATCATGACTGTGAATTTATGTTCTTTTGCTTTCGTTGCTAAAATCTCAACAAAATTATTTAGGTCATTGCGAAGAATTTCATTTGCTTGCTTGATGATATATGAAAGAGCCGTATCAACGACATCAGTAGAAGTAAGTCCGTAATGAACCCATTTGCGTTCTTCGCCAAGTGTTTCAGATACTGCACGTGTGAAAGCAACTACATCGTGACGTGTCTCTTCTTCAATTTCTAAAATACGACTGACATCAAATGAAGCATTCGCGCGAATCTTCGCTACGTCTTCTTTAGGAATATCACCAAGTTCTGCCCAAGCTTCACAAGCTAAAATTTCAACTTCTAACCATGCTTGGTATTTGTTTTGTTCTGTCCAAATTGCTCCCATTTCTGGGCGTGTATAACGTTCTATCATAAAGTTCTCCTTCTATTCTGACCAAATGCCAGAATGCTCGATTTCTTCTAATGTTTTATTTACGTCATTCGTCAAAATGGTTACATGTCCCATTTTACGTTTCGTTTTCGCTTCTTCTTTCCCGTATAAGTGAATCGACCAATCCGGGTATTTTGAAATCGCGTTTGATAAAGGAACCACATGCTCGCCAAGTACATTGACCATCACGGTCGGTTGGTGCAAAGCTGGTTTGCGAAGTGGCCATCCACAGATTGCACGGACATGTTGATGAAACTGAGAAATTGTACTTCCTTCTATTGAATAGTGTCCTGAATTATGAGGACGCGGAGCTAACTCATTAATCACGAGCGTGTCATCTTGTAAAACGAACATCTCAACTGCCAAAGTTCCAACTAGTTGTAAATGATCTGCGATTTGCTCTGCTGCCTTAGTAGCTTGTGTCAGAACGGCTTCAGATACTCGAGCAGGAACGATTGTTTCATGCAAAATATGGTCCTTATGAATATTCTCACCAACAGGAAGGCAATACGTTTCGCCATTGCCATTACGCTGGACAATCACTGAAATTTCTTTGGTAAACGGAACAAACGCTTCTGCAATGCAGGCACCGTGTTCAAATAACGGTTCTGCTAGCTTCAAATCTGCTTTCGAATGTAGCTTTACTTGTCCTTTGCCATCGTAACCACCAAATGCCGTCTTGACGATACAAGGGAAACCAACTTCACTAATCGATGCATTCAGTTCAATGTGGCTTGTAGCGACCACATAGTTCGCAACAGGAACGCCTGCTTTACGAATTTCTGCTTTTTCAGTAATTCGGTTTTGCGTAATCCGAACAAGTTCTGCACCTTGAGGGACATAAGCAATTTCAGTAAGACGTCTGAGACCTTCATAGTCGATGTTTTCAAATTCATACGTGATCACATCGCTTACTTCAGCCAATTCTTCTAACGCTGTTTCATCATTATATGAGGCCACAATTTGGATATCTGATACTTGACCACATGGAGATTCCATATTTGGGTCGAGTACAGCAATTTTAAATCCTGCTTCTTTAGCAGCTAAAGCCATCATTCGACCTAATTGACCGCCACCAATAATCCCGATTGTTTGACCTGGATAAATGGTTTTTGTCATATTAAATCACCATTGCTTTCTAAAACCTTAACTTTTGTCGCTTCACGTCGTAAATCTAGGTTGTGCGCGAGTGTTTGATCCGACATCGCTAGCATTTGAGCAGCAAGTAACCCTGCATTCGTAGCACCTGCTTTTCCAATAGCTACTGTAGCAACTGGAACTCCACCAGGCATTTGAACGATAGATAGCAACGAATCTAAACCATTTAAAGCTTTCGTCTGAATAGGAACGCCTATTACGGGTAACGTCGTTTTTGATGCAACCATTCCTGGTAAATGAGCTGCTCCACCTGCACCAGCTACAATCACTTGAATTCCTCTAGTACGTGCAGTAGCGGCATATTCAAACATTAAGTCAGGTGTTCTATGTGCTGACACCACTTTTTTCTCATAAGGTACTTGCAATTCATCTAATATGTCGCATGTATGTTTCATTGTTTCCCAATCACTTGAGCTTCCCATGATAACGCCAATTTTTGGATTCATTGAAAATCTCTCCTTTTTAGAAAAGCGTAAGCGCTCATTCATCAAGACACATACTCAATCGAAATTTGTTTCCTATTGAGTAGCTAAAAACTATGTGTGCTTGCAAGCACTTGCAGCTAGACATTTACAATATAAAAATCCCCAAATAAACTGCTCACTATGCATGAAAAGCAGTTTACTTGAGGACTCTAAAGAAACTTGGGCATGATTGACTGATATAAACATATACAGACTCACATCCTTTGCTTCATCCAAAAGTTGCTTTCCCGCATAGTCCGGTCATTTACGGTGACCTGGTAGAGACGCTGAAGCCAATTCTTCAGCATATATGGGGATATTTAATGTTTCTATATTCATATTTTAACAAGAACAATGTCGAGAGTCAACGAAAAATGCGAACAATAATTTTCAAGTAAACATTAATGTTCGGTTTTTAGACCATTTTTTGGTTATTCAGAGATGTACGTACCTTTAAATTGGATGATTTGACGAATCGGAAGTATTTCACCATCTATTTCTTGAAACACAGGTTCTTCTCTTCGCCCAGTCGGCATATAGCCTTCCTTCTGCATCCGTTTTAAACAATCATCAATCGTTTCATTCTCTTCCACTTCAAACCACACTGTCTTTTTCTTCATTTAAAGAGTTTTCCTTTCCTAACAGTTTTAACCCAGAATCCACCATGAATCGTCTTCGGCTCATAAGCAATAATGAAAGCCTTTGGATCTAACTCTTTGATTGTTGCGTACAGTTTCAATTCATACTTACGAGGCGTCAGAATTTGCATCGCCTTTCGAAGACCATCAAGCCCGTTAGCATCCCAATCTGTCACACCATATCCTTTTTCGCGCAAAATACGTGGCAATGATCTATTCTCTTCAGTCGTAATAACATTTACCGTAATATAACCAAGTGCCATCTTCTCTTCTATTTTCGTTCCGATAATGACTCCTGTTCCATAACCCACTGCATAAGCCACTAGATTTTGAATCTCATTCAGGTTATCTAAAACCAAACCAAGCCCAACTACATAAATAACGACTTCAACTGTGCTTAACAAAGCCGCAAGATAGCGGTACCCCTTTAGCGTCATAATCATACGCACTGTAAAAAACGAAACGTACACAATATTAATACTAAATATAATTAACACCATCAATAGTGCATCTGTACTCATTACATTCTTCCCTTCATTCTCAAACATCAAGCCCTAATCTTATTAGAGAATCTGTTAGAATACAAGGGATTGAATCAAATAAACCACTGTAGCGAAAAAATCGCTACAGTGGCTTTTATTATAATTAAGGATTGTCCACTTCATTATCTAAAAACGCTCACTCAAATTCGAATTATTTTTGAAGTCACGTGATATTAAACGACTATCTTTTAAGATTGCACGTTCATTTATTTAACCAGATATTGCAAAAAACCGATACCCTCGAACAGGTATTGGTTTCTTTTAGCCTAGATTTAGTAACAGTGGCTATTCCCTTATGAACCTAATAGTGAAATTGCGTTAGTGACGACCGACGTTTCATGCTAGAAAAAAAGCCGTACTGAAAATGTGCCGCTTACGGTTTAAATATTACCTATAAGAGTCATGTGTCGGATTAAACAAGTCTTCCTCTGAATTTCTGACAACTGCAAAGTGTTCGACATTATAATGACCATGCAGTGTACTATTATGATGTTTAATGATTTGTTCTGCACTTAAAGCATCATTGTCATTTGTTGAATGCCCATCACCGACTAATGTTACATCCAAGCCACTGATAGTAGCTGTTCTGACTGCACTATCTATGCAATGTTGTGTTTTACATCCCATAATAACAACATGTTTAATCTGTTTAGTTTTTAAATGACTTAGAAGACCTGTCCCGTGAAAGGAATTCGTCGCTGACTTATCAAAAATCTTTGCATCCATTGGTACATTGATTTCATTGTGAACTTGAAAACCTTTACCTTTTCCCTCAGCAACATCCAAATCTCTAACAAATACCACCGGAGTATCTGCTTCACTTGCTTTTTTAATCACTTTATTGATATTCCTAATAAGTTGACCTTTATTAATAACTGGACTTTCTTTTTGATTCCCATCAATTAGTTCTTGTTGAGCATCAATGATTACTAATGTTTGATTCAAATAAATTTCCCCTTTCAAAATGTAGGAAATCAGGAAATCGCTAAACAGCTTAATTAGTTAGACGGTGTCCTCTTAAATTTTTTCACGCTATTGTTTTTCATAATATCTACCTCCTCAGAAAAAATTGTCTATTAAATTAAATTTATAATTTTTAGACTATTAAATTGTATCATGTTTTTCCTAACATAATCTTTTTTGATGAAAAGTATAATGAAATTTAGTTTTTATTCCGCTTGATGGTTGATTTATTCGGTTTCATTAATGGTTTATTCGGCTTGAAGTAAGATTTAATCGGCTTCGTGACTCGTTTAATCGGCTTGAACCGTGATTTATTCGGATTCGCCCATATTTTCCCACAAAAAACCTCCTCGAGGGTCTATTCGAGGAGGGGCATTTTGATTGGTTTTGTTTTCGCTACGCTGCTGTTGGGTGAGCGACACATTAGAAAAGTAATTTGACTGATTTTGATAGATTTATCTTTCAAATTAAAGATTTATTAGTAGAAATGAGTGATTTAACGATCAAAAAGATTCCATTGTTTCCTCGAACTTTGTTCCTTATTTTTTTCCCATACCTTCAATTCAATAAAAAAAGACACAAAAAAACCGACACCCTTTAACAGGTATCGGTTCTCTATTTGCCTAGCGACGTCTTACTCTTGCAGGGGGAGACCCCCAACTACCATTGGCGCACGAGCTCAACTTCCGTGTTCGGGCTGCGAAAGACGATGAACGGCAGATTTCTTCGTCAACCGCAGTTCTTCGAGTCTCGCGTATATGATACGCTCCGAGTCTCTTCCCTTTGTTTCCTCGAACTCTTTGTTCCTCCTCTTTCTCGCACACCTTCAAATCAATAGAAAATTATACGCAATATAATCAGTACCTGTTTCTTTTTGTACAATTTAAAAACAAACACTAAAAAACCGATACCCTTTAACAGGTATCGGTTTTCTATTTGCCTAGCGACGTCCTACTCTTGCAGGGGGAGACCCCCAACTACCATTGGCGCTAAAGAGCTTAACTTCCGTGTTCGGTATGGGAAC
>NZ_JBHSRI010000022.1:0-39775 GCF_042658845.1 Paenisporosarcina macmurdoensis | reverse complement strand
AACTTTTTGATTACGTTAATTGGTACAACAATAGCCGTTCGCATAGCTCTTTAAGCTATTTAAGTCCGGTAGCTTATAGAAACTTAGCCCTTAAAAAAATTGTATGATTTAGTGTTGACTATCCAGAAAGGGGAGAGGGGAGGAAAAATATTAAAGTTCTATCAAGCTGAATAAAGAGGGTTCATACCGGCAGATTACTATACTTCCTACTTATTTTGTCAGGAAATAAATAATAACCTCATAAGGAAATAATGTCCTTAGAGGTTATTTTCATTGTCAATCTATTTCACAGACACGGTGGAAGGGAAGAGTCTTAATTTACTAACGCCACTTTTTTATTCGATACTAATGATATATTTCCTTTGGAAAGTTTCACTGTAATATCAGAGTTACGTGCAATATCATTATCATGTGTAACAACGATGATACACTTGTTTTCTTTATGGGCAAGGTCTTGAAAAATACGAACAATATCAGCTGCTGTATTTTCGTCTAAATTTCCTGTAGGCTCATCTGCTACAATCAAATCAGATTGACTGCACAAAGATCTGGCAATTGCGACACGTTGTTGTTGACCTCCACTTAGTGTCAAAACCCTCTGTCTTGCTTGCTTTTCATGAATATTGACACTTTCAAGCATTTTTAGAGCATATTCTTTTTTATTGAGTACTGTAGATCCGGTGATTTCCATCGCCGTTATAACATTTTGTAAAGCCGTCATATATGGAAGCAAATTGTATGATTGAAAGACAATCGAAACATATTTTCTTCTGAAATTTGATAATCCTAATTTTTTAATATCTTTCCCCTCGTATAAAATTTGACCTTCTTTCGGTAGATCTAAGGCACTTACAAGTGATAAAAATGTAGTTTTTCCTGAACCAGAAGGACCTGTGATTGTATAAAACTTACCTTTTTCAAAACCAACATTTACGTCTATTAAAATGTTTTGCTGCTTGTTTTCATGCTTATACCAATAACTCACATTTTTCAACTCTAGTAGTTGATTCATAATATCCCTCTTTCCTTAGTCTTGTTTTGACAGAATCAATTTTGGTTGTAAACGTAAAAGAGACAGTGATGGTAGTACGGTTGAAATTATTGCAATTATGAAACTGATGATGGCTAGCATACCAATGTCCTCTGATGTAATTTCAATTAGCAGTTCATCCACTGGTTCCACTTCCTGAACCGGTTGCCCTGCTATACCCATTCCATCTCTCATTGTAGGTCCTCTGAAGGATTCAGGGGTTTCGCTCGTTACTTCACTCTCGAGTTGTTGCGTCAGTAGTTGATCTCCAACTTCACTCGCCACTAAGTTACCACCTGCAGCTGAAATTCCAAGTGCAACGAGGACAACCACCAATATTTCAACAATCAACTGACTAATAAGTTTCCATTTCTTTTCACCGAGTGCTAAGAGTACACCCATCTCAAACTTTCTTTCTCGGATTGACATCATGATAATTAAACCTAGAATAATTGCTCCAGCAATTGATACCAAATAGACAACATTTTTGGAGAAGGAAGCAACATTGTCAATTGGACCAATCATTTGTTGATATAACGTATCATTAGCATCTAATTTGTATGTAGAAAAATCGATTTTACTCTCTTGATTAGCTTGATTGACAAATCGATTGATATTTTCTGGATCATTGATGTAATAAATTGCACGATCAATAGTTCCTGTAAAATCGGTCCCTTTTAATTCATTCACTGCTGTATAAGGCAAGTACAGCTTATTAAATGGATTCAAGGCTGCGATTGACATGCCACCCATATCAGTTGCAGTAGAAGTTGTTTCATAAATTCCCACGATTTCTAGTGATATAGACTGTTCTTCATCAGCTGATTGAACTTTTATGGTATCACCAACCACCAGTTCATTTTCTTCAGCTATTGTATTCTCGATCATCGTGACCTTTTGGTTTACATCATCCTCTGTTAAATGACGACCTTCAACGATGGAGGATTCTCCATTAATAAATTCTTGAATGGAATCCGTAAATAAGACACCTTCAAGACTTATATCTCCCATTGCAAAACCACCTCGTCCCTGACCCATAGGACTTTCTTCATTCTCTATAACCTCTTCGGACTCTTCTTCAATTGGCTCAAAGTCACTTGCTATCCCTGTCGTACTAGAATAGAAATTATAGCCCTTTACATCCTCAAATCTAACTAATTCTTCGGCTGATTCTAAGGCTATCGGATCGCGTGTAATACGAACGCGTCCGCCTTCAGCTCTTTGAGTTTCCATCAATTTTTCTGTATCGAACTGGAGAGTCACATTCCCGCCAAGAGACTGCCTTGCTAGATCAGCGGATTTTTTTGCCGCTGTTTGAATAGTAAGACCCGTCAAAACCAATAAACAAATCACTGTAAAAATAAAAATCTGTAAAAAAGTCTTTCCTTTTCGTGCTTTGACACTCAATACTGCACGTTTAATAAAATTCATTCTTTTTCCTCCCTTTCTTTGCACTTATGTAAATTTAACTTTCTATTATGTCAGTTAGATGTCAGAACAAATAAAAATGAAAAGATTTCGATTATATCACTGGTGTTTCGTGATAAATGATTGAATATTTAAATAATTATTTTTTGTGGAAAAAAACAAAAAAAAAAGAAACACTCGAATAGCGGTAATCCATTCCGTTTTGGGTTTAATGAGTTACTGCAATAGGGGATTGTTTTAACCAAAAAACGAGTGCTCGTATGACCTGGTTAAAGACTAGTTCTTCTTATTCTTGCGTATAACTGCAAGGAAAAGGAGTTTTTTTATTGTCTAGCACTGGTGACTTCATTAGTTTAGAGACGGTAGATAATCGAGTGGAAGTGGGGGATTTTACCTGAAGCAAAGTGAAAGGGTTAAGAAACCTTAACTGAAGGAAATAAGCTATATCTAAAAGATTATTGCTAAATGAGTAGAGTTTTCATATCCCGTGGTTTAGGAAGGAAATGATCAAGAAAAAACCGCCTTGTAAAGGCAGCCGATTGTTCAACTAAACACCAGTTAGCTTTAATACATCAATAATACACATTTCAATTATTTCGCTATTCTCATATACCATTGGTAAGCATCCTTATCTAATGTATCCAAAGAGTAATTATTAATCTCTTCAATTTCACAATATGGTCTACCATAGGTGCCATAACCACATATACAATTATTCATAACCGAAACCTGTGTTAGTAAATAGATGATCCCTTCTTCATTATATAAGGCATAGGTTACCCCTTCCGTTTTATGCTTCTTAATGAGCATTATTTCCTTAAATGGTATTTCATATTTCTGAAACGTAAAAAATGCAAATATATCTTCAGGATCTTCCTTGAAATATTTCATATTTACCTCCACGTTAATTTTTGAAGTGCCAGAATAATTTTCTAATAATGGCACAAGATTCCTCTCTTTAAGAACCTCCACTATTAAACAATCTTGACCGTTACTTTAAGTTGATTATATCCCCGTTTGATCCCCATCCTGGACGGGTAACACTTGGGAATTTCGGATTCATATTATCAGACATATTTCAACTTCCCATTTTGTAATTCTTTTCCTATTAGTGTATCACGAAATATAATAGTATTACCTAACCTCTCCTGTTGTGTATGGAACATACACAATAGGTTGACATAACGCCACGATTGGGAAGTTTTAAAACTAGATTCATATACAATCTGGACCGTGCGGTTAATAAGGGATGCAGGTACCTTTCTCTGGAAAACATCGTTTTGTTCAGAAAACCACGAGTTTTGTTATATGTTCATTTACATTCAACGTTCAATGACAAAATGATTTAACAGAATAATTTGATATTTATGTTAAAATAAATATAGATTGTATGAAATAAAAAACATTAGTTTTAGTTGATTTTTAGGTTTGCTGATCGTTGTATTAATAGTTACAAAATTCGAGTGATCTAGGAGAGATGATAATGATATTTTTATGTATGGGCTATTTCGACCCTGAAAAAATGGATTCACGCCCAAGGGCAGAGATTGAGGCTGTTATGAGTTCATGCCAGCCGCACATTGAGAAATTTTATGAAAGTGGTAAAGTGCTGATTGATGCCGGTCTGGAGTCAGAGACCATAAGTTTGCGCCGCGTGAATGGCAAGGTAATAGTAACAGATGGTCCGTTTACAGAAACGAAAGAGATGATCGGCAGCATATTCATTTTTGAAGCAGAGAGCATGGATGAGGCGATCCAGCAAGCCGCTCTTCATCCGACAACACAAGTGAATAAAGGAGAAGAGTTTGGCTGGCGTATCGAGATCCGTCCTGTTCATTATTTTAAGAATGATAAATGAGTGCACATAAAGAGAATATCACCTAGTAATCAATAATGGCTTACCTAATATGGTAATACAGAGTCTATTAGGACTTAAGAAAAGCGATACATCGTAAAAATGTGTCAATTTAATGGGAAGCAAAGGCACTAAATATATAGGAGATATTCTCTTAGGTACTTTTCAAATAGATGTACTTTTTCTTTTTAAATGTAAGGATTGAGTTAATGGTTATATTTTGAAATAATTGCACGAAGCAAAAAGTGTTGACTTTAGGAAGTGAAAATGAACTTACCTTTTCATCAAGGAGATGACTTTATGACTAGTGGTATTAATAAAGTTCAGGACGTTCTAGAAAACTACAAATGGGCCGTTTATGAAAAAGATGCTGAAAAATTCCTATCTACCTATGCTGATGATGTACATATTTATGATTGCTGGGGAAACTGGGAGTTTAAGGGTATTTCTTTATGGAGAGACAATGTAATAGAGTGGTTTAACGGATTGAGTGATGACGGATATTTACTGAAAGTGGATTTTAATGATTTAACGATTGAGGAAAATAATAATCTTGCATTCGTTCATTGTGCTGTTACTTTTGATGGTTACAAAGAAAAAACTGGAGAGAAACGTCGTCAAATGACAAATCGTTTTACATTTGGCTTAAAAAAAGTAAATGGGTCTTGGCTCATTTCACACGAACACTCATCATTGCCAATAGATATGCATACAGGAAAAGGTATGTATACCTAAAGTAATCGAGTTAGAGATAAAGGTAGTAGGGGGGAAATAAGTAAAATGATTTTAGATATAATACCTCTATATAAATCCTCGATTTGGTGCATTTCTTCGTGAAGGAGAAGTGCATTTTTTATTGAATGAATGAACAAATGTGCAGGATTTTCGGAAAACGTGATAAAACATTAATAGAATATGACAGATGGCAAATTTTTATAGGAGGAATAATGATATTCACCTAGTAAACTAAACGATTGAAAAGGAAAGGAGGAACTTAACATGAGTGTTCTGAAATTGATTAGGCGCTGTTATTTCTTCATCCAGGGGAATTACCTACGGATATTGCTTGAATGCAGATGATGAAAGTTGGAGGAGCATTTCTAAACAACAAATGGCTGGTTCCATAGCTGGTGCAGCTCGCAAAGTAAATGCTCAAATCAACGAGGTTCGGTTCGATCAAGTTACTATAAAAGGTGGTCACCACCGACATTCATAACCAATCATGAAATGTTTGTAAGTGTTTTTTTTACATATCAGCAGTGATCGGGAGATATTTAAAAGAGAGATTACTGATAAAAAGGAAGATAAGAATTTTGCTATTTGCTTCCTATCTTCCTTTTAATCTGATGCTAAATTTTATAGCGAAGTACTTGGTATAACGCGTAAATGGATGTCACGAATACCGAAAGCCTTTCTAATTTAGCAGAGGCTAAATTAGAAAGGCCCATATGTTTTACTAGTTGGAAATGGAGCAGCTTTTATTTCTGCTGTTTCTCATGCATTTACTGCTACAACTGCATCAAGATGAAAGTTAAAAGAATGCCGCCTCTCTTTACTCGGCCAAGCCATCTTTCATCGTGATAATATGATCGGCATACGATAGCATTTCCTCGTCATGAGTCACCATCAGAGTGGTGATGTTCATCGTTTTCGTCAAATTGCGGATCAGCTCCATGACATCTTTTGACCGTTTTGAATCTAGGCTAGCCGTCGGTTCGTCCGCAAAGAGGATTTTGGGCTTGTGAATAATAGCCCGGGCAATCGCTACCCGCTGTCTTTCACCACCGGATAACGATGCGGGGTAGGCAGATTTTCGATGTTCCATGCCAATCAGTTTCAGGATTTCGGCAATCTCCATTTTTTGCTGCTCTTTTTTTAATTTCGTTTCCGACACTTCGAGCATCAGAGTCAGCTGTTCCTCTACGGTAAGGAATGGGACAAGGTGCGCAGACTGAAAGACAAAGCCAAAGTCGCTGGCGCGGATTTTCCGGATTTGTTCCTGGCTCATGTCGGTCATATTTCTGCCATTGAACAGGATTTTTCCATCCGAAGCCGGCTGGAGACCAGCGGCGATTGTCAGCAGCGTGCTTTTGCCAGATCCGGAAGCGCCTACGAGTGCTGTAATCTCTCCTTGTTGAAGCGTCAGGTCAATTCCTTTTAAAATTTCTTCTGCCACTTCACCAGTTGTAAACGTTTTTCTCAGTTCACTGATCGTGAAAATTGTCATCTTACACCTCTCCTTGTTGAATCGCTTGCAGCGGTTCGACTTTTTTGATTTGGATGCCTGAAAGGGTAGCACCGACAAAACCGATGACGAGAAAAACGATGGATAATTGGACCGTTGTGGCTGCCGTTAAGCTAAAAGGCATTCCTTCAGGTGCGATAAAGTTGAAACTTTGGCTGAGTGCAATCGATAACGCGAGCGCAATGACGGAGATAAAGAGCATCTGCGTCCACATCATTTTAAACAAAGTACTCGTCTTCACACCGATAGCTTTTAGAATTCCGTACAATCCGATTTTTTGCACATTCATCATATAGAAGAAAATGGCGAACAACAGCCCGCTGATTACGACGAGAAACCAAACAATCATGTTGAGAGAGAGTTGTTCTGCACTGTAACTGGGAATCGTATTGAGGAACTCGCTGCTCGAAAAAGATTGCAGTCCTTCAATGACTGGGAATTCATCTCCAGCGGGGATGAACATCAATTGCATCTCGTTTACCCGGTACATCTCTTTGTAGTTTTTCATATTGATAAAGGCGACAGGGGCATGGCTGTACTTTTGCTGATCGACAAATCCCTTCACAACAAAAACGCCGCTGAATTGGTTGTTTGTCAGTGTATCGCCGACTTTTAACCCTTCTTCTTCCAAAGAGCGGTCCAGGACAATTTCGCCTTCTTGGACGTTTTCAAACAACTCCGAGTCCGTTGAAGTGACAAATGCCACACTGCGTTGCTTGTCTTCTGCATCATTCAAAAATCCCATTTGAATGGATAGCGCAGCAGCCTGTTCTTGTTCGTTTAAAACCGCCTCTTGTACACTGGGGTCGATCAGCGAAAGGTTATACATTTCTTCCGCTTCTTTATTCATATAAAATTGCCCATCTGGCAAATCTTTGATCAATGCTGCATTATCCTGGGACAACCCGTTCGCGAGACCAGAAATGATGAATGTCAAAAAACTGACCAGAAACACAATTGAGCCCAGAATCATAAATCTTACTTTGCTTTTTTTAATTTCTTTCCATGCAATGTTCATCTCTAAGCCTCCGATTTCTTTATTATCCTCAGTTTATCTGGCTTAGATGAACGGAAGATGAACAAGCCGTTACATTTTGAAAAGAAAATTAAAAAGTTGTGACTCATGATAAGAAATTAAAAAAGTGGATGCCATCCGCAAATTACTTTCTGGTGGGTGGCTTCTGCTTAATTCTCTTCTTTTGCTTATATCCAGAATGTCGTAAAGAAAAAAAGGATGAAACTGATCAGTAATATGGAACCGCCGATAATGAAACCAGCAAGGTCACTATGTCAGGCAAAGGAAAGGGCTTTAAAAACTCGAGCCACATGCCGCTGGTCAACCCGATCGTTCCAATAAGTGCCATGTAAGTTTGAAGCGTCGCCAGCTTCTGAGCGCGGATGTAAAAGAGATGATAATACACACCCCAAGAAAATAAGCTGAGCCAATCCACCACTAAAATATGTGCGTGAATCGGACGAAGTTGATAAGAACCGGCGCGAATCAGCCCATAAACTCCACGTCAATCGTTGTTTCATCATTCATCTCCCTAACTGAAGACTTATTGTGTTTTTTTGTTTAGAAGGACTACATGAGCAGAAGATGAATGGCGTATTACAAAAGTGGCTGTTTTACCTGTACAGTTGTCCCGACTTATCTTAAAAGGAATTATTCAACATTAATGGTATAATTGTTTATAAAACTAAAAAGTGAGAATATCAGATTTCATTTAACGATTACAAAGGAGTATGTAAATGAGTAACAATAAACTGCTTATTACTTTCAAAAGTGATCTTCAAAAATATTCATTGGAACAGCTAAGATTTAACTCGGAAGAAGGGGTTTGGTCTATTGGACAGATGTATGACCATTTAATTCTTGTTGCCGATGAGTATCTTAATAATATGGAAACATGTGCAACATTAAATGAGGAACAATCCCTTGAGAAAACCCAGTTTGGTGAGCAATTATTTAGGAACGGTGGTTTTCCACCTATTAAAATAAGATTACCAGATGAACTAAATTCTCCACCAAATAATTCAGACAGCAAGGAAGACCTAATTTGCAGGATGGATCACGTAATTCAAAGATTGAGTCAATGGGAATCGAAAGTGGATTATGTTAACCCAAATAATAAAGTTGAGCATGGAGGGTTCGGCTGGCTGAATGCAAGGGAATGGTATGATTTGGTTAGTATGCATTTTCGTCATCACTTGCGTCAAAAAGATGAGTTGGAAAGTTATATATTATAGGTGAAAATTGCATCATAAATTAGGTGCCCTCCTTCAACTAACATGAAAGAAAGTAATTTTTTTCTTTATCTGTGGTGTAGCTACTATTTTGAGTTTCTTGGATGGCTAACGGGTGTAGATGTTGATATTAAAGGTTTTTACGACAATGTAGACCATGCAAAACTACTGAAAAAATGTGGTCATTAGGGATTCGTGATAAATCACTACTTTGGGGCTCAGTTAAAGGAATTTTCGGATAAAAGTAGTCACTAAGAAATGAGGAATGCGAAGTGGATGAAAATATAACGCAGCTGATGCTTAAAAAAGGGAAGAAGTATAAAAAGTGGACTGAAGGCATGTTCGTCAATCCATTTTACTGGGTTGAAAATGGAACCCCTTATTATATTGTTGTCTATACGAAAAATACTGGTTCGGTAGCTTCCGCATTTTTTGCGGAAGGGCAAGAAAATAAGGAGGATGCGCTTAAAGCCCATCCTCCCCTCGCTATTTTCTCGGATTTGAGCACGAACATTTTCAAATACGGCTCAAAACGAGCGGAAGTAAATCTTTCTTATTACACAAAGCCTTTATCCATTCCGTCTAACAGCACAGACTCCCAGGTCAATCAAGGAAGGGAAGCTTTTGCGCAGCTGTCGAAACTGCAGCAGGAATACAATGAAAAGATGAAGGATTTTACCAACTATTATGATCATGACGTTTTAGTACGGGGACAGTTGACGGAAAACGATATCAAAAAAGTCCAGGAAACAGTCATTGAAATGGATATGCTTCAATACAAAGTTGGGATGATCTTGCAGGAGCGCTACAAAGATATAGAATCGTTTGCCGCATTTTTAGAAAATCAGAGTGAATGGGTGAAATTAGATAAAGACGCTCGTGACTTTGTCAAAGAAATTACAAAGAATATGGGCAGAGCTGAAAAAGAATTGCGTGAAATGAATATACATACGGATGAAGATTCGGAAAAAATGTTCCACTTAAATTACGATAGGATGTTGGAGAAAAGTAACCGTGCAATTGAGAAACAGAAAGCGAATATCCGTTATCCAAAATAACAGTGCAAGAAAGCTAATTGCTGAATTATGGGCGGAAGGTGCTTTTACTGCAATAAACGGTATATTCAGTGGAAAAGAAAAACGTTTTAAAGGTTAAAAGAAGGAGAGATATTATGCATGATCAAACAACAAAGCTGCTCATGAAAAAAGTGAAAAAACATAAAAAGTGGACAGAAGGCGTATTCGTCAATCCAGTTTATTGGGAAGTGGATGGCACCCCATATTACATGGCGGGCTTTACAAAAAACAATGAATCGGTGGCGACGGCTTATCTGACGCTCGGTGAGGAAAAGTATGAAGAAGTGTTGGAAGCTCAGCCGAATTTAGCACTGTTTGCGGACCTCAGCAACAATATTTTCAATATCGGCATGGATTGGCTGAAAATACCGGTTTCTTATTATACAAAACCATTAAGCATTCCAGTCAAAGGCGCTGATCCTAAGGTACATCGAGGGAGCGAAGCTTTTGCCCAATTATGGGACAATCAGCAAAAATTCAATGCATTGGTGAAAGGTTATAAGGATTATTTTGACAACGATGTATTGATCCGGAAGCAATTGTCAGAAGCTGACGTCATCAAAACGCAGGAAACAGCCAATATGGTCAATATGTATCAATACCGGACGCTAAGGATTTTATTGGACCACAACGATGATATTAAATCTTTCGCGGCGTATCTAGAAAATTCGGATCATTGGTCCACCTTGAACGGTGAAGATCAGAAATTCATAAAAGGAATTACGGATAACGCAAAAAAAATGCGCGCCAATTTAGCGGGGCTCGAACTAATCGAAAACGAGGATTTCGCACAGATGACCCAATTGAATTACGATCTTATGATAGAAAAGAATAAAAAAATAATTGAAGGCCAGCGTCAGTATATCCGCTATCCTAAATTATCCACCTAAAAAGCATCCCGGCGATTTATCGCCGGGATGCTTTAATTAATGCTGTCAATCTTTAATGTCCACATCTTTTGGAATCGGTGTAATCTGCCATTCTTCCATGGCATATGTTGCGAGTTCGTGCTGTTGGAAAACAATTACTAAAAATATTAAACCTATAGTCGTAATAGAAATAATACATTCCTTAAATTAATATATCTTCCAGGTCTTCTTCAATTAAAATAAATATTTTCACCTCACATAAATAATTAAATTTCTAAAAATAACTGATGTAATTCAAAGGATTCTGCGCATTCAAAGAATCGAGCAAATCCTGGAAAATATTACATTAAGATTTCTTTAATATTAAGTTCAATCAAATTATGATTAACTAAGAGCTTAAGAGGTAAACAGATTGGGTAAGACATTCTAGTAATTAAAAAGAGGAGGAAATTTTATGAAAACTTCACTTTTAAAAATCACAGTACCAGTCTTAGCCATTGGCCTTGCTTTTTCTGCTCAAGGCAGTGTATCTGCAACTAGTCCAGACGCAGGGACGCAAGCTAAGGTGAATGTCGAAGTTAATGCAGGAAAAGAAATCTCTCTAGCTAAGGGGGGAGATTTTACACATCGTCTAACTCCAATTGACGAACGGATTTTTTCAGTGAATTCGGAAATCGAGGAGATTATCGTTGTACTGGAAGATGCAGAATCTATTACGTTTGAAGAATACTTTTTTTATCAAGAAAAATTGAATTCACTCGATAACCGATTGAATGCTTCAACCAATCAATTAAATGCGGTTACCAAAAAGTTTGACGGAGATTCTGTAGAAGTGACAGAATTGGAATTAGAGATTGAAGCATCATTTGTAGCAACTTTAGAAGCGCAAAACTTGTTGGATTCCATTGATGTTGTACCTGAACTGCCTGAAATAGAAGAACCGACAGAAGAACCTATAACTCAGTAAATCGGTACCCGGTTTATTGTTTTTAAGAGATGTGAAGATAAATATTATAGACCCTTTTCCTATTACTAAGGAAAAGGGTCTTTTGGCGCTGAAAAATATTTCATAAATCTTCCAAGAACCTAGGATTCTTTTAATGAGTTTCTAGTATTGAATAGGTAAAACTATCTTGTAGTATTTCAAACACGCAATGGTTCGATTAGGTAATGTTTTTATAAATAATCCTCCTTATAATAGAAACGTTTGTTAATGTTATGAGGGAAATCGGCTCCTGTCTTGGTCAGAAATAGGGGTAGGGCGAAAGCCTGTAGGTGGAGAACAATAGAAAAAGGTTCACCAAAATGTTCTGAGTCAAAATTCTCTTTAGTTTAACAATGTCAGTATATCCTTTTAAAATAAAAACCATTTTGGTATTTTTAATCAAATTTTGCCTCGCTAATCAGGAGAAAGTAAACCTTTTAATGGAGAAGTGAATATTAAATGAAAAGAATATGCGGAAAACCGTTAAATACGACTTCTTTATATACCGTATATAAGAAGCCGTTAGTAAATAGAGTGTTCTTTTTAAGGGGTATGGATTGCCATTGCTTTGGATATTCGTATCCGAACCATCTATTTAATCTACATATATCATATTTTTTTAACGTTTATTCCAGGAGGATGCATTTAGCATAAATGAAGCACAAAAGTACTAGGAATTTTAAGACCTGTAAAAGAGTATATAGCTAAAAAAATGTTCTCAAAATATAAATACATTTTAAGAATATAGTAATTTTATCTATTTCTTCATACTTTCTCAACTTGTTTAGATTATGATAAAAGTAGAGCGTTTTCTTTAGGGAATTCCTCGATTTATATAGTGAAGGGCTATCTTGTAACCTTTAAGGAGCATGTGAATGAAATTTAAATTTAAAGTATCGAGCATATCTTTAAAGCTTGGTTTGTTGTTTAGCTCCATCTTTTTCACTTTGTTTTTAATTTTGGGATCCATATTGTATGGTGTATTCACCAATTTATTTGTTGATTATATTAAACAGGATTTGCTGGTTCGAGGAGATAATCATGCTAGAATCATCAATGAAAGCTCCACCGGTCAAACCATTGAACATGTAGTCGAGATGGAAAAAGGAGCTACGACGAGTGTACTGATTACTGATAAGGATCAGCAATTACTTGCCTCATCGACCCCCCTTAAGCGAGATATGAACAACCATTTTGTTGCTAAGGGGAGCAAACAGACTAGCCATGTTTTAGAAAGCAATTGGAGGCAGCACGAATATATTATTACTGTTTCACCAATTAAAACTGGCTTTGTGTATATGTACTATCCTTCTAAAATTTTAAGGGAAATCATCTTTATCATGGATGTTTTGTTTATTGTCGCGGGTGTAGGTATCGTGCTGCTAACATTTGGTCTTATTGGCCTTCTTTCACAGCGACTGGCGAAACCCCTAGTTATCATGAAAGAGGCAACAAATAAAATGGCATTAGGAAAATACAGTGAAAATATTCCAATCAAAGGCAATGATGAAATTGCTCAACTTGGAAATTCGATACAGTTGCTTGGGGAACAATTGCAGTATTTTGAGAAAAGTAGAAATGAATTCCTAGCCGCTGTATCGCATGAGCTCCGAACGCCATTAACGTATATTAAGGGATATAGCGATATTCTTTTGAAGGGGAATATCTACAGTGTTACTGATCAAGAAAATTACTTAAAGATAATTAATAAAGAAGCTAGCCGGATTTCTTTTCTTGTCAATGATCTGTTTGAAATGAGCAAGCTACAGATTGGGGAATTTGAGCTAAACAAAGAGAAAGCCATGATTAATATGCTTATTGAAAAAGTAGTTTCAAATCTTGAGCCCGCCGCAAGAAAAAAAGGGATAGAAATTAAACGTGAATATCAGACCGATTTACCGGCGATTCCCATTGACGTGCATAGAATGGAACAAGTTTTTTATAATCTTATTGAGAATGCGATTAAATATAGCATTCAAGGAGAGATTACGGTCCGTTCTTATTTGAAAAATGAATTTGTTATCATTGAAATAAAGGATTCCGGCATCGGTATTCCTTCGGATGAGCTACCGAAAATTTGGGAGCGTTTCTATCGTGTTGACCAATCTAGAACAAGGAAAACAGGTGGAACCGGACTCGGTTTATATGTGGTCAAGCAGATTATCGAGTCACATAGCGGCAATATAGTTGTCAGTAGCGTGGAGAACGAGGGATCTACGTTCATTATTTTTCTTAAATTATAAAATGTAATCTAATGAAGTGGGTGAAGAACTTTGAAGAAAATATTAATCGTTGACGATGAATTTGAGATGAGACAGCTCCTGCGGCTTTATCTACAACAAGAGAACTATCTTCTTGAGGAAGCAGAGGATGGCAGAGAAGCATATGACAAAATTTTGAAAAACGATTATGATTTAATAATTCTTGACGTTATGATGCCGTTGATGGATGGTTGGCAGACATTGGAACAAGTAAGGAGAATATCTGATGTATCAATCATGATGCTAACTGCAAAAGGGTCAACTCAAGATAAAGTCACGGGCTTGTCTAAGGGGGCCGATGATTATCTGGTTAAACCCTTTGAGGAAGCAGAGTTGATGGCAAGGATACAAGCATTATTGCGTAGAACGCAACATCACTTCACGGAAGAAAATGAAGTGCTGAAATACGAGGGGATTATCTTGAACCTATCCTCACGTAATGCCAAGTATCAGGGAGAAGTATTTACCTTAACCCAAACTGAGTTTGATCTTCTTCAAGCCTTCATAGAGAACCGAGGAAAAGCTCTCTCAAGGGAACAGCTTGTGGAGCTAATTTGGGGAATAGAATTTGCGGGTGAAGATCGGACGGTTGACTCTCATATTAAAAATCTGCGCGGGAAATTAAAAGAAGCTGGAATTGAAAAGTCACTCGTTAAGACAGTCTGGGGCACCGGATATAAAGTGGAATAAGGTGATTATATGAAACGAATAGTATCTATGACGATATTAGTGCTTTTAGTAGTACTCGGAATTTCTTTTCTGACGTTTGCGATAAGAATGGTCTGGTTTCCTCCAGGGAGGATGGGAATGTTGATGGATCAAAATATGATGGGCCATCAGATGTTTTCCTGGTTTGGCCATATGTTTTGGGTGTTAATGATTTTTATTGGAATCATAATATTGATCTGGACAATCTCTATGAAAAAAAGTGACAAGTGAAAATACAGTTAAAAACCGTATGGAACCCTTTAGTGTGAAGGTCCTATACGGTTTTTTTATAAATGGAAATGGCTCCATACTTTCTTCATGTCTACCATGTATATTTAAAGTATAGAAACAAACAACGGTTCAACAGAAAGGAGGAAGAGAGAAATGATGGGACCAGGATATGGAATGGGATACGGAATGGGAGGTGGAGTCTGGATGATGTTGGGATTATTATTGATCATCGGATTTGCAATATACTACTTTATGAAGAACAAAAATAACAGTAACAACGGGTTCAATACTTCTCAGCAAGCTCCCGGGGCAGATGCAATGGAAATAGCCAAGAACAGGCTTGCCAAAGGTGAAATAACTACAGAAGAATATGAAGTAATTAAAAAAACGCTTTTATAAAAGGAGAGAGAACTAATGAAAAAGACTATAGTTAGTGGAGTATTAGCGGCAGTCCTCATCATAGGAGGCGGAACTGGTCTTTATATGACATCAGTATCTGCAAAAGGAAATGTTGAAAATCCAGAAACCTTTATGCAACATAATGGGATGAGTATGGAAAATATGAATGAAATGATGAAATCGGAAAATTTCGAGGATATGCAAAAATTCATGGAAAGTGGAAATGTGAATTTTGGCCAGATGAAACCATTCATGAAGAAAATGCATCCTGATTTAAACAATCAGCAATTGGAGGAACTCTATAAAGAAATGCATGGCACTGGGGGTTCAGCTAATAGCAACAATTTTAAAGGAATGATGGGAAACTAATTATTAAATAGTATTTAGGTAGGGGGTCGGCATTCCGGCCTTCTATTTTTTTTCGGAAAAAAGTGAAAAGACGATAGTTATATTATGACCATAGGTTTAATCGCGATAAGTAACTTTCGTTTTTGTGCTATATATTCATTTATTAGGTCAGACCAAAGCATGGCTAGAAAACCAGTTACAGAAAAGAGAAATGATGAGCATCAAAGATATGTATTTAGCAACCATTAGTCCAGATGGGGAATTCTATTATTCAGTTAAAAACTTTCAGTAAATACAGGGAGGAGAACAACATCATGCTTTCAGAACGGGAAATGATGATCCATGCCTTTAAGAAGCTACTTTTTCGAGAGCAAGTCCTAGCCAATAAATTTGCTGAGTTGTACCAAGAAATTACTGATTCACCAATTTAAACGATGTTTCAAGGGATGGAGATGGCAGCACGAACACGGCAATGCACGTCCTAAAGAGGAGTGGATATGGCATTGTTTAATAGGGAGGATGAAAAATGAACCAGCATGATAAATCACATGACATATTAGAGAACGAAATGAGCAATCAAATGTAATAAAACAAACATATGATGGGCAGTTAATGAACTCCCAAAGCAACCTGCAGTAATGTTTTAAAGTAGGGTAAAACAAAGGTGATGCATAGAAAGTGAATTCGTTGGAAACAATATTTAGGTCAAATAATTTTCTAAGGAGCTAGATAAAATGGGAATACTTTCTACTTCTCCAACAACGATGGATCAATGCATCGAAGAATGTTTGCGCTGTGCGCGTGCATGTGAAGAATGCAATACGGCCTGCTTACAGGAACCAGATGTTCAAGCAAGAATTGCCTGTTTGCAACACTTACACGATTGTGCCGATATTTGCTTTGAAGCAGCAGGATACATGGCTAGAAACAGTGCAAATTCAAAAGCACTTTGCGCACTTTGTGCATCAATTTGCGAAGCCTGTGCAGTTGAATGCGAAAAATTCAAAGACGATCATTGCCAAGAATGTGCTAAGATTTGTCGTTCATGTGCTGAAATGTGCAGACAAATGGCATCATAGCATAAACAGCCAATACACTGGTATTACGAGATTTCTTAAGAGAAGGTAAATGGTGTATTTTTGAAGGATATCCAAAAGCTCAAATCTAATAATCTTAATATAAAAACCACCTACTTTTATCCTTGAACTAACCCCCAATAGTGGATACTTTTAGAAACCCCCTATTCGGGGGTTTTTGTGTTTATCATCGATATTCCATTTTAAGAAGTAGAATCAATCGAAAAAAAGTCTACATTAAATCTTGTGAATATTTTTGCGCTAATCTAACGAGTAAGGAATTTGTATACGGGAACACTAACATTATTGGAGGATTATCGTGAAAAATAATGATGTAACTATACCAAATCCAGAAAATACAAAGGATAAAATTAAGATTATTTTAGTGCTAGCAATGCCAGCAGTGATAGAAAACTTTTTTCAGACGATTCTCGGATTTGTTGATACTTACTTTGTATCAAAAATTGGTCTTGCTGAAGTTTCAGCAGTCGGTGTTACGAATGCTTTGCTCGCCATTTATTTTGCGTTGTTTATGGCAATTGGGGTTGCAGTTAATGTACGGATTGCAAATTTTATTGGAGCGAAACAGCCAGAAAAAGCCCGACATATTGCCCAACAATCGGTAATATTAGCTATTTTTTTTGGCATATTGACAGGGATTATAACTATGTTCTTTGCAGAACCGTTATTAAAGTTGATGGGAATAGAAGATAATGTGCTAGAGGCAGGTGTTATTTACTTTAAAATCGTAGCAATTCCCTCTGTATTTATGTCTTTAATGTTTGTACTAAGTGCGGTTTTAAGAGGAGTTGGTAATACACGTGCTCCAATGAAAGCTAGCATTTTAATTAACATAGTTAACGGTGTGTTGGACTATATTTTAATTTTTGGGTTCTGGATAATTCCCGAAATGGGCATTGCAGGAGCTGCAATAGCAACTGTTGTTTCAAGAATTATTGGTAGCATCGCGCTCTTTTATTATATAAAGCGCTCTCCTGTTCTTGCTTTTAGGAAGGACTATTGGAAACCAGATAAACAACATATACGGGAATTAGTAACTCTCGGAGGTCCTGCTGCCGCTGAAAGGCTAGTCATGAGGCTTGGTCAAATCGTTTACTTTGGATTCGTTGTCGTACTTGGTACAAATGTTTTTGCTGCTCATCAAATTGCAGGAAACGTGGAGGTCTTTTCGTAT
Organism: Paenisporosarcina macmurdoensis; assembly: GCF_042658845.1. Lineage (NCBI taxonomy): Bacteria > Bacillati > Bacillota > Bacilli > Caryophanales > Caryophanaceae > Paenisporosarcina > Paenisporosarcina macmurdoensis. Next base: position 21,822 of record NZ_JBHSRI010000022.1, on the reverse strand, counting down.
ATGATTGGTTACGGTTTTGCGACAGCTGCAACCATTCTAGTTGGTCAGCAAATTGGTGCCGGAAACATATGCGAAGCAAAGAAATATGCAGTCCTTTGCACAGGGATTGGTATTAGTTTAATGACTATTCTAGGCGTTCTGCTTTTTACTTTAGGAGACCTGGTAGGCAGCATATTTACGAATGATCCTGAGGTAATTGAAAATATAGGAACCTCCTTAAAAGTATCGGGTGTTTTCCAACCATTCCTTGCTTTACAACTCATTCTTACTGGCGCATTTCAAGGAGCAAATAATACGAAGTTCCCAATGTATCTGACAGCAGTCGGCATGTGGGGGATTCGAACATTACTTGTGTATGTACTAGGACTACAACTTGGATGGGGCCTTCTCGGTGTGTGGATAGCAATCGGGATAGATATTGCTTTTAGAGCAGTGGTCTTAACTATACAGTTCACTCGTGGGAAATGGATTTCTGTTAACAAGAATCCTGAAGATGAATCTCATCCTCAGACGTCAAAAGAAACTATTTCTGGATGCGTAAATAACTATTAAATGAAATTGGAGGAATGCGTGAAGGAAACAAGCGAATGTTCTTTCTTTATTTTTTCAGTTGGATTTGAAGTGCTGGGAAGGGTGCATTTTTATGAACGGTCCTAATGTGGGTTTAAAACATCGGTAGATGAAAAATCACTCTAAATTCTTCATCTCAATGTCTCAATGCAATAAAAAAAGCTGTGATTTTGAAAATGATTATTTTCAAAACGATAGCTTTTTTTTATTTTCAAGATGGGCTTACAGGTGATTTTTCGATCTCTTTTGCATCAATTCAGCTATCTTGTTTGAATCTGGATTTTTTTCGTTTTGTAATTGTTCAATGATATTCACATAATCAGTTTCATTTCGGTTTTGGCTTAATTTATAGGCAGCCTGAATTTCACCCACCTGTATCTTAAATCCAACAATCCCTTTCAACTCTTTTTCCAATAACGAAGTGGAGAGTTTATCCCATAGAACAGGGTTCTCGCGGTGTTTCTCGTATTTTTGCAGCAACCTTGTCAGGTCCTGTTTTAACTCTTCTTCATCTAAAATGTGAGCTGTGCCATATACATGGACAGCTTGATAGTTCCATGTCGGGACATTTTCCTCTTCATACCAGGAAGAAGAGATATACGCGTGTGGTCCTTGAAATGTAACCAGAACATCCTCACAGGTTTCTAAGGTCTTCCACTGGGGATTCCCATAAGCCATATGCCCCGTTATAAAGTAAGTATCTTCTTCTTTCATCAACTGCAAAGGCAAGTGGGTAGCAATGGGTTTCCCTTTTTTTGTGGTGATTAGAGTTCCAAATGAATTCATTTGAACAAATTCCTGAATTTCATCAAAATTTGTGACTTTAAAATATTTTGGAATATACATAATGATCCACCTTTCAAAAAATTAGTAGAGAGTTTTGGTCATGATCAAGTCCACTTGCTCGTCATCTCCCATATAAAAAGAGTGAGCGCCCGTTTGGACAAATCCCTTTTTCTGATAAAACGCAATGGCATTTTCATTTTCCTCCCATACGCCTAGCCAGATTTTCTTTTTCTTCTGTTCCATCGCAATTTCGATCGCTTTATTTAACAGATGCTTACCAAGCCCATGTTTTTGATATTTCTTTTTAATATAAATCCTCTCGATTTCAAGTGATTCATCGCCCATTTCTTCCGTCTTGGCGTCATCGGTATTAACCTTCAGGTATCCAGCGACTTCATGATTAAAATAAACAAAAAAGAATTGTGAAGAACAGTTGGCTATTTCTTGTTCTAACTGTTTCAAGTTGAATGCCTTTTCCAAATAGGCATTAAGATGTTCAGGTGAATTCTGTTCCTTAAATGTCTCGTTAAATGTGTCAACACTAATTTCTTGGAGTTCACGTGTATCTTCAAGGGTACACTTCTTTATAGTCATCGTCATTTGAATAGGTCGCTCCTTCATCTGATTAATAGTTTCTCTTGTTTCCCTTTTTTACAAATTCCCAGTCTTTTTCGATGTTTTTTCTGATTCGCTGCAGAAGATCGAAAGTGGATTCTGCTTCATTTTCTGAAAATCCCTCTAATGCCACGACATTGGAATAATCATTTTCTCTTTTGATGAAAGGGTACACAGATTTCCCTTTCTCCGTTGGAAAGAGTCTTTTAATTTTTTTGTTGTTTGGATCTTCTTTCTTCTCAATAAAGCCGTTTATTTCTAGTTTTTGGATGGCACGAGTTGCTGTGGATCGGTCTACTTTTATCATCTCCACTAACTGTTCCTGAATGATTCCTGGGTTTTCACATATTCGTACCAGGTACAAATACTGCCCTTTAGTAAGGTCAAATTCTTTGAATTCTATATTGCTTATCGAATCCAATGCTCTTGCTATCATGCCGATTTCTCGCAGAATCTGTTTCATAAAAAACTCCTCAGTATTTTTTTGTTGTAAATGCAATAAAAGATAGTATATTTTGAATTTACACCAATTTTGTTGCATTTGCAACAATCATTCAATAAAGAAGTTGAGTTATACGTAATGTGTTTTTTATGTAATAGGATAAGGGAAATCCATAGAATCTCTGTTTTTAAAATGATCGTGTATACATCCGGCTTTATAAATTGTGAAATTGACTCAAATAAAATAATAAAATTTTTCTAGGATAAGTCTCGTATAGAACTCTCCTGTTATAATTAAACATAATTGAAGGTCTAACTTACGCCACTACAGACTATTTAGATAATGTAGGAATACACGATGAATAGGTAGTTGAAGAGTGATTTTTTGCACAAGAAGATAAGAAGTTTTCAAAATACAGAAGAATAAAGAAAGCGATTAAAAGGGGATACCTAATGTTAAATTTAAAATACTTAGATTTATTAGCGCAAAAATATGACAGTGAAGAAAAAGTGGTCACTGAAATCATTAATCTTGAAGCCATTCTGGATTTGCCTAAGGGAACGGAACATTTTGTAAGTGATTTACACGGCGAGTACCAGGCCTTTCAGCATGTACTACGGAATGGTTCCGGAAATGTAAAAGTGAAAATAAGAGACCTTTTCAAAGATGAATTGCATGAAAAAGAGCTAAATGAATTTGCGACATTCGTTTATTATCCAGAAGAGAAATTACAATTAATAAAAAGCAATTTTAGCAGTAAAAAGGAATTGGAAGAATGGTACATAGAAATGATCGAGCGTATGATGAAGCTTGTCTCATATGCTTCTTCCAAGTATACACGTTCGAAATTACGCAGAGCTTTGCCAAAACAATTTGTTTACATTATTGAAGAGTTATTGTATAAGACTGACGAGTTCGAAAACAAGAAGGATTATTATGCAAAAATGGCCGAGAAAATTATTTCCCTTGGCCAAGCCGATAAACTGATTATTGGCCTTGCTTATACCACCCAGCGATTGGTTGTGGATCATCTTCATGTTGTAGGGGATATTTATGACCGAGGACCTGATCCTCATAAAATTGTCGATACGCTCATCGATTATCATTCCGTAGATATTCAGTGGGGGAACCACGATGTCCTATGGTTGGGTGCTTTTGCCGGTTCTAAGGTTTGTCTGGCGAATATCATCCGGATATGCGCTCGTTACAATAATTTAGATATTATTGAAGATGTATATGGAATAAATCTGAGGCCGCTTTTGAACCTAGCAGAAAAATACTATGTCGACAATCCAGTTTTTCGCCCAAAGAGAATTTCAGATGAAAAACTAACCGAGCAAGAACAGCTGCAAATTACCAAAATTCATCAAGCCATTTCCATCATTCAGTTTAAACTGGAAAGCCCGATCATCAAAAGACGCCCGTGCTTTGATATGTCGGATCGACTCTTGCTTGAGAAAATAAACTACGACAAAAACGAAGCAACACTTCACGGAAAAACGTATCCGTTGGAAAACATTTGTTTTTCGACGATCAATCCAGTGCAGCCTGAAGAATTGTTAGAAGAAGAAAAACAAGTGATGGATAAATTATTGTTTTCTGTCCAACATTCAGAAAAACTGGCGAGACACATGAATTTTCTAATGAAAAAAGGTAGTCTTTATTTAAAATATAACGGGAATTTACTGATACATGGCTGTATTCCGTTAGATGAAATCGGCAATATGAAGAAGATGGAGATTGAGGGTAAATCGTATGCCGGCCGTGAGTTGCTGGATGTATTCGAGCGTTATCTCCGTTATGCCTTTGCCCACCCCGAAGAGACAGATGACTTTGCGACTGATATGGTATGGTACCTATGGACAGGAGAAAATTCCTCCCTCTTTGGAAAAAGAGAGATGACCACCTTTGAGCGATACTTTATTAAAGAAAAAGAAACGCATAAGGAAAAGAAAAATCCATATTACTATTTACGCGAAGATGAAGAAATATGCCGTAAGATGCTCGCTGAATTTGATTTGAATCCCGAACTTGGCCGGATTATCAATGGGCATACACCGGTGAAAGAAATTGATGGAGAGAATCCGATTAAAGCGAATGGGAAGATGATCGTTATCGATGGCGGTTTTTCCAAAGCTTATCAATCAACAACAGGGATAGCCGGATACACACTATTGTACAATTCCTATGGCATGCAGCTGGTCGCCCATCAGCTTTTTATTTCAAAAGAAGAAGTTTTAAGCAATGAAACTGATGTATTGTCTGTAAAAAGATTGGTGGACGAAGAACTGGAGAGAAAAAACGTGAGAGAAACGAATACCGGCGAGGAATTATTACAGGAAATCTCTAATTTGAATAGTTTGAGGGAACATCGTTATATGAAGTAACAGCTGTTCTTTTCCCTCAATTGAGATGAAAAAGAGCAATGTAATGAATATGGGGTTACGAAAGTTTATCTCGATTCATTTTTAGCATATTACCAAGATCGATATAAAATAATTTAAGAAACATTAACTTTGGGTATGAAGTGAAGTGTTGAGAAACGGAAAGCGTCTGCATACTGCAATGTGAATTTAAGCCCAAATAATACACACACTAAAATCCCTTTTGGGGGTTCTTGTGTGTGTATTTGTTTTTCATTTAGTAATATGTCGCCAATAGCTATTTGCAAATTCAGTGAGTTCAGTGCTCTTTTAGTTTTGTTTCATTTCAAGTGATATTTCTTAAGCTGGATATAAATAAAGGAGTCTTTTAATGTCTAAATTGTGAACTCAACTTTTGTAATTGAACAAAAAATACTTACATCCTAGTGCGAAATTTTGCTACAGAAAAAAACCGGTTGGTATGTTAGGAGGATGTTTAATAATGGATACAAAATCGCTAATGGTCGAAATAGCAACAAAGCTCTTTCAGCAAAAAGGATACAAAGGTGTAGGACTAAATGAGCTATTGAAAGCTTGTAATATGACAAAAGGTGCGCTCTATCACCATTTTCCAAATGGTAAGGAAGAATTATTAATCGCTTGTCTACAATCTTTAAATGAAGCGATTACGACGGATATTGAATCTATATTCCAACAACATCTGTCAACACATGAAGCCACACATGCAATGATTCAAAAGTTAATTACGAACTTAGAAACAGAAGGTACGATTACAGGCTATACATTTAGTAGCATGGTGAGCGAGATGGCATCAATAAGTGAACCTGTAAGAAATGCTTGTGGAGCACTTTATGAAAAGTTCAGGACATTTAGTAATAAGCTAGTAGCAGATGGTTATCCAATTGAAGTCATATTAAACAATTAAACGAAGGAATTAAAATGATCGTAAAAACGAGAATAATTTTAGTAAACTTGATTTTATTGGATTTGTAATTAGTGACGAGCTCCTGATAGCTTTTAGAAGTTAGTGGCGGCTTGGAGCGGAAGAATTGTATCTTCGTTTAGTTGTTTTTGGAATGGGTCGTGTATGACTTTCGTTTACGAGGAATTTAAAGATATTAGGCAAATAGGCATCTTAGATAGAATCTTTAGAGGCAATGTGGAAATCGTCATCAAAGTTTGAAAATGAGTCTCAAAACGCAAAAATTATTGATAAAAAATCGTACTTTAATAAAACGCACCCACCGAATACAGTTTATAAGGTGAGTGCTAATTTTATTGAATTACATCTTTGAGCTCAGTAATCTACACTTCATTTTCTCAAAGCTACTCTTTCTTTGTTGTGTATTGGAGGGATGTGTTTTTCCCTTTCAACGATCTAGTACCTATTTCTGCGAACTCACTAGCGAGTTCTCCTTTAATATTGTCTGGTGCAATATTTTGATGAGTAGATTTGTTTAGAACTTTCAACGCTTTGGTACCAATTTCTGCAAATTCACTAGCGAGTTCTTCTTTTATACGACCTGGTGGGATTTTTAGGTTTTTTGGCGTTTGAGGTAAAGTGTTTTTGTTTTTACTTGACGTTTTGTTATCATCTCTGCCCACGTTACAACATCCTTTCTTAATTTAGGTTCATATTAGTTTGTCTTTTGAAGTCTTAATCATGTAAACAAATTTTAAAAATTAATTTCTGTGTTAGTTTCGAAAATTTTAAGTTTTTTGAAAGGAAGAAAAAAACACATTTTGAAAAAAGACTACCAAGAAACGGCTAGGAAGGCCTATTGTACGGCGCCATTATTTCTACATTGACGGTTCTATTTATGACATCATTTAGTATTATTCTCGCTGTTGGGGAATTCAACGGAGATGTGGCTTTCGCCATTTTGAAAACTATTCCGATTATGTGGATTATTGTTATGATTATTGAATCGGCAATTTTTGGGCGTATTGCTGAAGCTTTAGCTGCAAAATTCACTCAACCAACGGATAGCTTCAATGCCAAAATAGTATTCCGTATTCTTTTCACTGTACTAGGAATGTCAGCCGCTATGACATTTATCGGCGATATTGTAGGAAATGGTTTTAGTACTGAAATCTTCAGCTACTGGCTAAAAAATTGGCCACGGAACTTCGTAATCGTACTTATTGCAGAAAGTTTGGTCATTCAACCGATTGCCCGTTTTGCGATGGTGAAGTTACATGAATCTCAAGATAAAAAAGCTCAACTAGAAATAAATGCTTAAATATAATAAACGAAAAAAAGCTCTCAGACGAATTTATTTGTCTGAGAGCTTTTTTTATTTTATATAACTGGTGATTAGATATTCGTTTTAAAATAATACAATATTCTAAATTAAAATCCATTATCTTACGTGGAAGATGGTAAAATAAAACTATGAATTATTTTCCAATAAAATATATAAATAAGACTAGAGGTAGGAGATTTCTATGATCATTTACAATGAAACTTCTTCCAGGTTCATTAATCATGTTCTTGAGAGAAATATAGGAAATGTATTACTAACTAATATCCAAGAAAAGATGAATCGATCTGTTTCTCCTAGCGAACTTCTTTCATGGACAAACTCACTTCCGCAAATGGCTAAAATTTTAAGAGATGCGGAACTAAAGGAAGATACGCATGTCCTTTTAGAATATAAACTGCCTTCAACTGAAAAGCGTATTGATTTTATGATAACGGGTGAAGACAATAAAGGGCAGCAAAATGCAGTCATTGTGGAATTAAAACAATGGCAAGAATCAAAAATTGCCCATGGAGACGGAATTGTTAAAACGTTTTTAGGAAAAAGAGAACGTGAAACAGTGCATCCTTCCTATCAATCCCTTTCGTATAAACGATATTTAGAAAATTTTAATGAAGCACTATACCAGGACTCTTCAATCAATTTGTCCTCTTGTGCATATTTGCATAACTATATGCCTACTAGAAATCGAGAAGAAGAACCTTTGTTAAATAAGCGATATGCAACGTATGTAGAACAATCCCCAATTTATTTTCAATTTGATGATAAACAATTAATGCAAATGATTAAAGATTGCGTGTCTGAAGGGAAAGGTACGGAAATTGCGAAGCAAATAGAAGAAGGTAAAATTAAGCCTTCAAAGAAATTAGTAGAAGCAGTCAATTCTTTATTTGAAGGAAACGAAGAATTCATATTATTGGATGAGCAAAAAGTTGCTTATGAAAAAGTGTTGTCGATTTATAGAAGCCTTGATTTAGCAACGGACGAAAAGCATACCATCTTAATAAAAGGAGGACCAGGAACCGGGAAATCAGTTATTGGATTAAATTTAATGAATTTTCTTTTAGGAGAAAACGCAACGATTGAATACATAACGCCTAACCAAGCTTTCCGTGAAATCCTTCGAAAAAAACTGATTGGTACTAGCGAGTTTGTTGAAATACGAAGTCTTTTCAAGGGGTCGGCTTCTTATGTTGAAACCCCAAACAACTATTTTAATGTTTTAGTATGTGATGAAGCACATCGACTAAAAAACCAGGGACATATGAAAAAGAAAATAGAAGGCGAAAATCAGGCTACCCAAATTATCCGTTCAAGCAGACTGAATGTGTTTTTTATTGATGATGAACAAGTAATTTCAAATAAGGATATTGGACGTTTCGACTTGCTAAAAGAAGAAGCACTAAAACAAAATTCTGTTGTTCATGTAGTTGAACTACATTCACAATTTCGGTGTGGGGGTTCAGGTAATTATCTGGATTGGTTAAACGACATTCTCTATGAGCAACATCAAGGTGTTCTTCTAGACAGAGACTTCGATTTCCAACTTGTAGATTCACCTCAAGAACTTGTCGAGAAGATTGTTCATGAAAAGAATGGAAGACTATTAGCAGGTTATGCTTGGGACTGGATTACGAAACCAGTAAACGGTCAATTATCAAAAGACGTAGTCATTGAAGAACATGATTTTGCTATGCCATGGAATGACCCTAATCGTATCGACTGGGCAATCCATCCAGATTGCTCCCTTCAAATAGGCTGCATTCATACCGTGCAAGGACTTGAGATGGAATACGTCGGAGTTATAATAGGAAACGATTTATCGTTCAATCCCGAAACAAATGCAATCGAAGTGAAACGAGAACATTATAAGGACAAAGGTGCAAGACCAGCGAAACCAAAAGGGAAATATGAGATAGATCCACTCGATAAACTGGTAAGGAACACGTATAAGACCTTGATGACTCGTGGGATGAAGGGTTGTTATGTCTATTGTTGCGATAAGGAATTAGCAAAGCATTTTAAACAAAAGATGCAAGCATACGATATCACCCGAATTGATGAAGAAATAAAATATTAATGAATTTGAGGTTCCTATTAATTTCCACAAAAAGACCATTTTTAATAACTAACCACAAAAAAGGAGTATCAACATGAAAGAACAGACCATCACAGAAATTCAACAAGCATACGAAGCAAATCAAATGACTTCGGTAGAATTAGTTCAAATTTTTTTAGATAGAATCGAAGCTTATAATCGCAATGGTCCAAAAATCAACGCAATAGTAAGCATTAATCCAGATGCTTTAAAAATAGCTGCTGAGTTGGATAAAGTTCGTGAAAAAGGCATTCGAGGTCCTTTACATGGCATTCCCGTTATTCTAAAAGATAATATTGAAACTGCCGACAACATGCCAACAACTGCGGGAGCCTTTGCTCTTGAACATAACTTTGCTAAAGACGACTCATTTGTTGCTAAGCAGCTGCGACAAGCAGGGGCTATTATTCTTGGGAAAGCTAATATGAGTGAATGGGCTTACTTTATGACAGAAGATGTACCTAGTGGATACAGTGGATTAGGTGGACAGGTCTTAAATCCTTATGGTGTAGGTTCATTTATTGCAGGAAGTGTAGGTGGTTCTAGTTCGGGTTCTGGGGCGGGGATTGCTTGTAATTTCGCTGTTGTAGCGATTGGAACGGAAACTTCAGGTTCAATCCTTAGTCCCTCGAGTGCTAATTCATTAGTTGGGATTAAACCTACTGTTGGGTTAGTTAGTCGAACAGGCATTATTCCACTTTCACACAGCCAAGATACTGCAGGCCCTATGACTCGAACGGTTACAGATGCGGCGATAACACTTGGCGTGATAACCGAAGTGGACGAAATGGATTCAATTACGAAAACGAGTAAAGGAAAAGCGTTAAAAGATTATACGAAACATTTAGTAGCAGAAGGGTTAAATGGAGCTAGAATCGGAGTAGATAGATCGTTTTTAAGCGCTGTAGATACAGATGAAAGAAAGATAATTGAAGAAGCCATTGAAGAGATAAAATCACAGGGTGCAATTATTGAAGAAGTAACGATTCCTAAAACAAGTTTCACTTCTATTGTTTTGTGGCATGAATTCAAACATGATATAAATGCTTATTTAAGTAAGGTTTCAAATGAAGTGCCAATTAAATCACTAGAAGATCTTATTGAATTTAATAAACAGGACCCAGACGTTAGAATGAAATTCGGACAAATTGAACTTGAAAAGGCTCAAAAGATGAGTGATGATCCTTACGATCCAACCTACTTAGAACACCGTGAAATAGACTTTAGAAATTCAGCTAACGAAGGAATTGATGTAGTCATGGCGGAGCACAACTTAGATGCGTTATTGTTTGAGAGTAATCGTGGTGCAGCAATACCTGCAAAAGCAGGCTATCCGTCGATTACCGTCCCTGCTGGCTATACAGCTGAAGGTATGCCAGTTGGTGTGACATTTAGTGCAAAGGCTTTTAGTGAACCAAGATTAATTGAATTAGCATATTCTTATGAGCAAGCTACGAAGAAAAGAGTGGCTCCGAGATTTTAAGTAATTTCAAAAAGCTATCTGATGCAGCACGGTGTGGGTTTGGGATTGAACAATATTCCTTCAAAATGGGAGACAAAGTTGAATTGAGTGACAGTCGAAATTGCTGATGATTTGCTCATTCAGTATTAAAATACTCAGGAATGTCGGGAGCGTTATCTTGGTTATTAGTAGATGTCAAACTGAATGTAAAGGAGGGTGTGTCAATTGAAGAGAAGAATTTCAAGGATTACTTACGAATTCCTTAAGAAGGAGTTTAATTATCTAGAAAGCACTGGCCATTTAAATAAAGGGCAAGCTAATGACTTAATTGATTTGTACGAGTCTCCAACAGCAGCACCAGTTCAATCACCAATGGTAAAAATGAACGCTGTACAAATTCTGTCGATTATAGGCGGTGTCCTAATCGGCTTAGGGATTTTAAGTTTTGTAGCGAGTAACTGGTCTGAACTTACGAAGACATTCAAATTTTTAATATTATTAACTACGCTGATCGTGTTCTATGTAGTGGGGTTTGTTTTAGAAAAGAAAAAACCACATCTCTCAAGAGCTTCTTATTATATAGGGGCATTTGCGTATGGTGCTGAAATATTCTATATCGGCCAGATGTTTCACTTAGGTGGAAATTTAGAAGATGCCTTTTTAATGTGGGGAATCGGAATTCTGCCTTTAGGGTTGTATTTAAAAGACAACATATTAAAAGGGGCAAGTTTAGTATTTATTTATGCATTTATTGAAATGAAGTTCCTTTTTGCAGAAGGGTTATTAGAATATGGACCTATTCTCATCATTCCTGCACTTTTTGCTTTTGGCTACTATTTCATGCGAAACAACGTTTATGTAAGACTGGTAAACTTCTTTATTCTCTATCAGTTTATTGAAATGACCTTCATGTTCGCAGATGACTGGACCAAGTATTTACCGATATTAATCATACCTGCACTTTTCGCACTAAACTATTTTGTTATGAATAAATCAGTAGAACTAATGATTGCAAACTTTGTGTTACTCTATCAATTCATTGCCATGCATTTTTTGTTCGAACCTATATTAGAACATGACAACTTTCCTTATGTAGCTGTATTAGCGGTACCGATTCTTTTCTACATAGGACATGTGATGATGAATAAGTCACAACCATTATTCATCGTCAATTTCACTTTTACAGTCATATTATCGGCACTGTTATTTTACCACTTTGAGTATGAGAATTTTGCAGCCATAGCACTTTTCTACTTCACACTATGGATGCTCATTACCTATATCCAACATCCGGATTATAAAGATTTCATGAGGTTAACAGGAACAATACTACATTTCCCAACTGCTTTACTAATGTCAATTCCTGATGTATGGTTTCCTATGTTTTACAAGGATTTTAGCAATTACATGGATGCGCCAGACTCCAAAGCTTTACTAGCGTCAGTTGTGTTCTCAGTCTTATATATCATCTATGCACTGACACTTGTTAAAAACGAGAATCTGTACGGAGTAGCCATTGTCTGTGTGTTCGTCCTACGTTTCTATGTAGATCTATCACTAGCATTTATGGACAAATCAATTGCTTTCATCATTGGGGGCTTATTATTACTAGGTCTCGGCTATTGGTTTGAAAAAACGCGGAGAAAGGAGATGGTTAAGAATGAAGAACCTCACAAAGAATAAATTATTTTTAATCTCTCTACTACTTCCGATTATCCTTTTGTTAAGCATGACAATTAAGCCATTAGCTACAATCAATTATGGCGAAACAATACGGCTCCAAACAGTACCGGTAGATCCTAGCAACATATTCTACGGGGACTATGTAGATTTAGACTTCGAAGCGGAAAACATTCCAGTTAATCTTGTAGAAAGTTCTTTGCGAAAAGAACTAGAAGACCATGCAAATGGTTACTCAGAAGATGATTTAAAAGTGTATATACGTTTAGCATATAGTAAGGAAACGGATACCCACCAAGTGACTAACTTATCCAAGAGTAAACCAAAATCAGGTACCTATTTAAAAGTACTACTTCATCCAAGCATATACGAGGAAAAAGTCAGGGTATCAATTCCAATTGAACAATACTATTTAGAGGATGATACTGGATTAGAGTTAGAAGACAAAGCACGCAAAGGGGAGCTAATAGCAACAATTAAAGTACGTAATGGCTATGCCATTCTGAGGAGTGTCGAATAATTTCTAACTTTCTTTAAATAATGGGTGATTTCATAATTAAATCCAATTAGAAAAAGAGCTGAGCGGGGGTCATTATCCTGTACAGCTCTTTTTCCTTGTTGGTCGATGATAATTAATTCAGTGACATATTCAATCATTCATCCCTATTAATCAGATATGATTTAGAGTAATTATTTCTTAAAAAATTGTAAGTCATAGTAATAGTATTATTAAATTAAGAGGATATAATAATGAAGGAAATCATAAAATACATAAGATACTATTGTCGGAAAGAGGTTTGAATGATGTCGCAGAAACCTGATGATTCAGGCCTTATTAAACGTCATCCAGATTGGATGCAGAGTTATATTGATTCGCCAGAGAAACAACAAAAGCTTTACAGACGAACTTTGTGGATCGTTGTCATTTCACAAATTTTCGGGGGAGCAGGACTTGCAGCAGGGATAACTGTTGGGGCACTTCTCGCTCAAGATATGCTAGGAACAGATAGTTTTGCAGGAGTTCCTGTTGCGCTGTTTACTCTTGGTTCTGCTGGTGCCGCACTAATTATAGGGCGCCTGTCGCAACGTTTTGGACGGCGCTCAGGACTTGCAACAGGGTTCTTGACTGGTGGTCTTGGCGCAATCGGAGTAATTATCGCAGCATTAACCAATAATATCTTCCTGCTGTTTGCTTCATTCCTAATTTATGGTTTCGGTACGGCTACCAACTTACAAGCACGCTATGCAGGGACTGACTTAGCAAATGCTAAACAGCGTGGAAAGGCTATTAGTATTGCAATGGTTTCAACTACATTTGGTGCTTTTGCCGGTCCAAACTTAGTCGGAGTAATGGGTCAATTCGCTGTTTCAATCGGTGTGCCATCTTTAGCTGGTCCGTTCATTTTAGCGGCAGTAGCCTATATTATTGCTGGTTTAGTTCTATTAGTTTTACTTCGACCCGATCCACTTGCCATTGCAAATGCCATTGCAGATTCTCAAAGCGATAATAATCTATTAGATGAGAATGCTAAAACACTGGAAAGCAACAAGCGAGGAATCATCTTAGGAGCAACGGTAATGGTGATCACTCAAATAGTCATGGTTGCCATAATGACGATGACACCCATACATATGAGGCATCACGGACATGATTTAAGTGATATAGGAATGGTTATCGGTATTCATGTTGCCGCTATGTACCTGCCGTCACTTGTGACTGGTATACTCGTTGATAAACTTGGACGCATTGTCATGACAGTCGCTGCTGGGGCTACATTAATGGCTGCAGGCTTAGTAGCAGCATTTGCACCTGCCGATAACTTAATGGTTTTAATCATCGCACTTGCACTACTTGGACTAGGCTGGAACTTTGGTTTAATTAGTGGCACAGCCTTAATCGTGGATTCAACACAGCCATCCAATCGGGCAAAAACACAAGGGAAAGTGGATGTCTTGGTAGCTCTAGCTGGTGTATCTGGTGGAGGTCTTTCAGGAATAGTGGTGGCAATAACAAGTTACGCTACACTTTCTATAGCTGGAGGCTTCCTTTCATTACTGCTAATTCCAGTCGTTGTTTGGTCTCGTAAGCAAACAAAATTGGGCTGACCAACTGGTACTTGTTGAAGAATAAGTTACCTTTTGATTCAATTAATCCTTATAAAGCCATCCCTATTGAAATCAAGTTTCAAGGGATGGTTTTCTTATTCTATAGAAGCAGTAAAATTGCCTTGTAGCTGAATGCGTAACATCATCTAGAAGTAATCGTAAATAAAATACTTTTCTACTTTAATAAAAGCTTACATGGCTTTGATGATTAACAAAGATAGTATAATTAATCTCAAATCACAATAATTCAATTGACCAGTCATTTATACAAAGAGGTGGGAGACATGCTAGAATTTTTCTTTGGATTGATAGGAGAGGCGTTTTTGTTCTTTTTTGTCCCGAAATCCAAGTTTGATAAAAATGTAGTAAAACTGCAACAGGAAAAATGGTTTTCTAATTTAGAGAAAGATTACCGATACAACTACATCATTTGGAATAGCAGAAAAGTTAAAAGGTACATCGCAAAGTCCAGTAACATTACTATGTTACTTAATGATGATCAAGAGCAGAAGAAGTTTACTGAACTAATCAAGCAAGAACATATTAAATTTGCTATCAAGGGAAAAGGGGTTTAATTAAATTAGCAACGTAATGGTCAAATAACAAGTTCTGTAAATAAGTATGAAATTTGAAAAAGTTAAATAAAAGGGAGTTCAATTCGTATATGAATTGAACTCCCTTTAGTATTACTACGTAATTGTCATTTTATGTTAATATTAATAAAATGAAATCTTTGGAGAGTGAAGAAATATGCCGATGGAGCAGGAAACAATGGGTATGTTAATTGGTGGGTTTTCAATTATAATGGGCATCGCGTTTATTGTAGTATTGGTATTAATGTTCTCAAAACAACGACAGCATTTTAGAATGGCATATGGATTCGTGATAGGTTATTTTATATTCTTTACTTGGGCAATCAGTCACGCCTTAAATGCAATTAATTTTAATGTTAACCATCTAATGGCGTCGGAAGAAATATCTTTAAGTCTCGGAATTGCAGGAGTTTTATGGGCAATTAGCATGGTGTTTTTAGTGATGGGAATAATAAAATTCTCGTCAGTTAATAAAACTACAATTGAAACACAATAAAAAGGCATCGGTTATTAACCCGATGCCTTTTGTTACTTCCTCATAAGAATTAATGTCTCAATCAATTCGGTTAAGGCTTTTCAGTCAAATACCTCAATCAAATAAATTCATACTTAAATAACGTTCACCTGTATCTGGGGCAATACACAACACTTTTTTGCCTTTAC
Organism: Paenisporosarcina macmurdoensis; assembly: GCF_042658845.1. Classification (NCBI taxonomy): domain Bacteria; kingdom Bacillati; phylum Bacillota; class Bacilli; order Caryophanales; family Caryophanaceae; genus Paenisporosarcina; species Paenisporosarcina macmurdoensis. The sequence continues at coordinate 6,159 of NZ_JBHSRI010000022.1, read as the reverse complement.
CTAAACGTTTGGCGATTTCAATAGCTGCATAAACGGCAGCTCCAGCTGAAGGGCCAACAAAAACTCCTTCTTCACGGGCCAATTTCTTGAAAACCTCAATGGCATCTTCATCACTGATTTGCATAATTTCATCGTACACTTTTGTATTCAAAATATCGGGAATAAAGCCAGGGCTTGTGCCAACCAGTTTATGTTTGCCTGGTTTTCCTCCCGATAAAACAGGTGATCCTTTCGGTTCCACAACAGCTACATACAAGCCAGGGAGATGTTCTTTCAATGTTTCCCCAGTGCCAGTGATGGTTCCACCAGTTCCGGCTGTTGCCACGAAAGCATCCAGTTCACCGTTCATTTGTTCCAAAATTTCTAACGCAGTTGTAGTCCGGTGGATATCTGGATTAGCGGTGTTTTCAAATTGTTGCGGGATAAAACTGTTTGGAATTTCATTTTTAAGTTCTAATGCTTTTTGAATGGCTCCAGGCATTTTTTCTTCATTTGGTGTCAACACCACTTCAGCACCGAATGCTTTCAGGAGATTGATCCGTTCTTGTGTGGCGTTATCTGGAAGCACGAGAATCGCCTTATAACCTTTGGCAGCTGCCACCATGGCAAGGCCGATTCCTGTATTGCCACTTGTAGGTTCAATAATTGTATCGCCTGGATTTATCAGCCCTTGTTCTTCAGCCATTTTAATCATATTATTAGCAGCTCGGTCTTTTACACTCTTTGTCGGATTAAACATCTCCAACTTTACATAAACATCAGCCGCGTTGGCCGGTACGATTCTATTTAGCTTTACGACAGGAGTATTTCCAATCAAATCAGTAATATTGTTAAATGGTTTCATGACTAAAACAACCTTTCGTTATCAATGGTACAAAACACGTTTCTTCTATTGTAATACAACAAGGCAAAGCAACCAAATAGAGAAACTCGAAATTACTACAATAGGATGTTTTTAATTCAAAAAGGTAGCATATTAATAGAAAACCGTAGAGTTGATAAGTGGATAATTATGTTAAAATTACTGAAACTTGTATTAAGAAATAATCGTCTAATTAGTTGGGATGGTGAGTGAAAATGATATCTACTGTGGAAGTATGATTTCAAATATAAGTGTGCCGAATATTACCATAAATGATGATACATTATAAAAAAGGAGGGCGTTAACTGAATGGAATTCAAATTTGGGAACGGTGCTATTATGCTACCCCCTTTACACATTACGATTATCGCAATAATTATTATTTTCTTTTTAGTAAGGTGGAGCAAGCAATTAGAAACACGTCGTTTTACGGTTTTTATTTATTTTATGATGAGTACTTACATTACACCAATATATTCCCACAGTACGAAAGAAAGTGACTTTCAGCTATGGTTTCCGTTGGGGTTTATGTTAGTTTTCTTTTACTTGTTTCGCAGCGAAAGATACCATTCATCTAAAATGAAAGCAAGTATTTTAGGACTTTGCATAGCATTATATCAGTTAATTCTTCAATATACCGGATAATTTGTAAGGAGGGTGAGAATGAGTAGAAATGAATTTGGATACACAATAGGTGGTATCGGTCTGGGAATATTACTTGCTTCGGTTATTTATCCATTAGGATATTTAGAGTCTAAATCTGTGTTTTCATTAATGTCTATCATTGGTTCTTCTTTTATTTTTATAAGTTTGTTTATAAGAAAATCAAAGAAGGAACAAACGAACTAAAAATGCAAATAAAATTACTTGAAGATCGTTGAGTTGCTTAGAAGACTCTTCATTCTTATTGAACTCCCATGAAAATTAAAATCAAAGTTTTCATCCTCTTTGTTGCAGCGCTAGAATTGCGATGCATGGATGGCTAATGGGCTGGTTAGCGGAATTTAAAAGGGAAGCTAAATAAGTACCATAAAATTAATGGAAATCTAGAGGTGAGTTACTTTGAATGATTCAATATATCTGCATATTCCTTCAGATTATGTTTGTCCATTTTGTCTTGTTGTAAAAGGTGTAGAGGATGAAGGAAACAAGCTAGTTCAATCTAAGCAACAAGATATAGTATATAAAGATGATTATGTAACTGCGTTAATTGCCACTTTATGGTGGGAGAATAATAAAGCGCACGTCATAATAATTCCAAACCAGCATTATGAAAATATTTTTGACTTACCTATTGATATAGCTACTAAAATTCACGAATTGTCTCAGAAGGTAGCCCATGCATTAAAGGAATGTTACCAATGCGATGGAATTTCAACTCGACAACATAATGAGCCTGGTGGAAGCCAGGATGTTTGGCACTATCATCTTCACGTGTATCCACGTTATAAAGATGATAATCTTTATAAAATGGATGGGCATTTAAGTTCTCCTAAAGAACGGATTTATTACTCTGAACAGTTAAGAACGTGGTTTGAAACTAATAATTAGAATCCCTAAAATATAAAGACTATTGGCTACTATTAGTTCAAACAACACAGTAACTGATCTTCAACTAACAGGGCAGGCAAGTTGAATAAGAACGAAACATTTTTGTTAGGATTCAAGTCTAATGCTTTAAAGGAGGAAGTGTAGATGAGGAATGGGTCTATTTCTTATGCAATTTGTTTTCTTGTTTTGGTTTTTGGACTGTCTGGTTGTGTGACAAGTAATAATAACGGTGATGAGAATGTAAGTGATAAGCCAAAAATTATCAATGAATCAAAGACTGTGGATGATTTTAAAGTATCAATAAATGTCAAAAAAAGCCATAAAGAACCTAAGATTTATGCCACGATTACATATATGGGAGAAGAGTCTGAAAAAGATATCTATCACGGTGGAAGTGTTTTTTTCTTCAACATTTATCAACAAGACGGTGATTTTGAATTTATGGAATCTATGACTTTACCATTGTTAACAACAACACTGATTCAAAATGAACCCCTCAGAGTTGATTTAAATGGGATTGAGCGATTAAAGTTGGAGTCAGGCACTTATAAATTTGAAGCAACTGCTAATTTTTCTTTGGATTCAGAAAAAGTGATAGAAAGCAAAATTGAAATTCCAGTTTATAAAATAGAGGAAATTGACTAATTTCTTCTTCACTAACGGGTGGTTGAGTAGAAGAACCGGCTGCCTTAATCGGGAAGCTATTTTTATGGAATAATTAAAGCGAATAATTCCTCTTTCAGGGTAATGGTAACGGGATATGATAGTCGTGATTGTTCCTTTCGTCTTTCCTTGGCGCTTTGTGTTTGCACACTACGTGAAGAAGGCGCCGAGGGAAGCTGTCCAGCGCAGCTCTCGGCTGCCTTCATTAAGAATCCACAAGTGTGGCTTTAGCTTTTTATCGATTAACATCAATATTCAATAACTGAGCGTACTCATAATGTTTTTGACCCGATTATGTGTTTATACTGTTTACCTAAGTAACACCTAAAATCCTTGATATATATAGGTTTTAGGCGTTTTTTTTTTAGGTGTTAAAGTTATAGAAAGAAGGATTAACGGTTTTTTTGTTGAACTTATTGAACTAATGGGGCGATAGTTGTACAAGGATTAAAATTGGTATGTGTGGAGGGGAAGGAATGATATTAAACAATTTTAGATCTATTATTTTATTTATAACCTTGTTTTATTTAGTAGGATGTCAATCAGAGGACTCACTTAAGCCAATGACATTCCAAGAAATATATCCTGATAATCTTTCTGATGTGACAAAAATTGAAATTAGACAAGGTGGTGGAGAACTAAAGACTATTACAGATTTAGAGATTATTGACGATTGGATAGATAGCATCAAGGACATTATTTTTGAACCTGATGAAAACCAAGAAGGCAGAGTTGGTTATTTATATTCAGTAAAACTATTTGAAGAAAATGATGTAAAAATCTTTTTTGACACATCTGAAATTGGTGATTATTACTATAGATCCAACAATCAAATAGTGGAACGAATAGATAAACTTTTTGTTGAAAGTTAAATTATTCTCTTCTTTAACTAATGGTGCTTTAGTTATTCATATCCGAATTTGGGCTCAGTTGTACTTATGTAACGTTTTAACGCAAATAACCCAACATTCATGTAACTCTTGACTCTGACAATAACGTTAATAATTCAATCTTAAGGAGAAGTAATCATGTATATAGAAATTTATCTTTATCCAGTACCGGAAGAAAATAAAGAACAATTTTTAAAAATTAATCTAGAAGCTGAACGTATTTACAAAGAATATGGTGCGATCGAAAGCGAAACATTTACTGCTGCATCTATACAGCCCGAGTATGGTTGTTCAGGAATGGTTTCGGCAGTTGAACTACGTGAAAGCGAAGTACTTATGTTAGAAATTAACCGTTATCATAATAAGGTTCACCATAGTCAGGTTTTGGAGAGAGTTGATAATGATGAACTGATTGAAAAGTTATATTATCAAATGACTAAGGTGATCGATGTGAGTCGAACTGTCCGTGGTGAGTTCGGATTGCCATAACAAAGAAAATGATCCTCACAAAACATTGTAAATATAAGGTGTTCATTAACTCCTGAGTTTTGTAACATTGACAGTAGATTCAGCGGTGAATCGACTCTTGCAGAGTGATCATCACGTTTTTGCAGTTTGAATCATCTTGGTTATTTCGACTGAATTTGCAGCCAATGGTTTTTCACATAATACATGTTTGCCATTTTGTGAAAATAAAATAGCTTGTTCTGTGTGAAATGAATTAGGACTAGCAATATAAATGAATCATCCTGACTTATATTCATCCTCTGTGGTGCAGCGCCGATTTTGCGATGCATGGGCGGGTAACGAGACAGTTTAGGTTAACAAAAATGTTAAAAAGAAACTCAAACACTAGGGACTAGCAAAAATGCAATTTAGAAACTTAAATGAAACCATTATTGACCCTCTTATACATTTGCAAATCTTAAGAAATTATTAGATATAGATAAGTACGAATAGTGGCGATACCATTAAGTAAAGAGGTGAGCGTATTGAAATCGAGCCTGCGTTTTATTTACTTCTATTGTAATGAATTGAATAAGGTACGAACATTTTACAGTGAGTTGATTCAGTTACATGAAATCTATTTTGAAGACCATGCTTCTGTTGCGTATCAATGTGATCAGCTGCAAGTTTCTTTTTCACAGATTACCGAAAACCTTCCTGTTCATGAAGGTTGGGCGACCCAGCCAGGCTGGCAAGGCGGTGAACTTCCGGTACCTAGCTGGTCGATTGAATGTGAAGAGCATGCGTATAAGAAAGTCGTTGAACGATTACAAAAGGCTAAGGTAGAATCCTTCCACCAGCACCCTGTCTGGATTGGATATTGGAGCTATCCGGTCAAAGACCCAGCTGGAAATACAGTGGAAATTACTTGGCCAGGTGATGAAGATGCTTTAAAATCCTCTATCTAAAAAAGATGGTAAGATTTAAAGATATTAAATAATATTGGGGGGGAATATATTGAGTACAGTTGCTTATATGGTGAGACACGGTGAGTCTCCAAAAGAAGGAAATGATAGAACAAGAGGATTAACCGAAAAAGGGTATTTAGATGCTCAACGAGTAACTGACATATTGAAAGCTGAAAAAATCGATGCAGTTGTTTCAAGCCCATACATACGTTCAATATTGACTATCGAAAAGATAGCTCAACAAATAGGGAAAGAAGTTTTAGTCTATGAGGATTTAAAAGAGAGGATATTTTCTTCTGAAAACAAAAGATTAGCTGATAAGGAATTGGTTCAGATTTTGGAAAAGTCGTTTTTCGATTCAAATTTTTCCTTAGAGGGAGGAGAATCAAATGCTGATTGTCAAAAAAGAGCTATAAAAGTTTTAAAAGACCTATTAGATACTATGAGAAATAAAAAAGTAGTGATAGGAACTCACGGGGCAATTATGACCCTGATGATGGGATATTTCGATAACATCTATGACTTGAATTTTTTACATAGCACATCAAAACCTGATATTTATAGAATGGAATTCAATGAACAGGAATTACTGAACGTTCAAAGAATATGGGGTATGTAATGCATAATAAAAGTACAAACCTTTGCAACAAAATTTGGATAGTCAACACTAAATCATACAATTTTTTTAAGGGCTAAGTTTCTATAAGCTACCGGACTTAAATAGCTTAAAGAGCTATGCGAACGGCTATTGTTGTACCAATTAACGTAATCAAAAAGT
>NZ_JBHSRI010000021.1:0-3798 GCF_042658845.1 Paenisporosarcina macmurdoensis | reverse complement strand
AGGCACATTCAGAATCATAGAAGACTGATAGTTTTGTAGAGAGTCCTGAGAGGGGCTTTTTCTTTTGGAAAAGTTTTTAATGAATTTCATTTTCCACCACCACCAGTTTCTCGCGCACGTTGTTTGGTGTTTGGTTTAAATCTTTTGTTTAAGTACTTTGTTTTAACTGTTTTAGGCAGCCTTTGAGCCGTTGGTGTGACTGGTTTTTGGAGGATGAAAGGTAACAGTTTCGGTTCGAAAGGTAACAGTTTCGGTTCGAAAGGTAACAGTTTCGGTTCGATTAAGGTAACAGTTTCGGTTCGAAAGGTAACAGTTTCGGTTCTAATGGTAACAAACATAAAAACTTGTTATCTTTACTGTTGACAAGGGGTTCTTTATTAGTTAAATTGCCAATAAGGTAACAATGAAATTTTTCATTACATAAGGAGGTATTTCGTGAAAGAAAATTACGTTGTTACACAAGGAAATAATTTGATTGAAGCTAGGCACAAGAAACCTTTAAGTGTTCGTGAGCAAAAAATTATTCTTACTATGGTATCCATGATTAATCCAACTGACGAGGACTTTAGGGAATATGTAATTTCTATAAAAGATTTTCACGAAATGCTAGGTTTACAGGGACGTGAAAAATATACCGAGATAAAAACAGTAGTAGAGAATTTAATGTCAAAAGTAATAGAAATCCCTCGTGAAAATGGAGGGTGGTTACTAACTCACTGGGTATCAAGCGCTGAATACATACAGGGAAAAGGCTCGATAAGACTCAAATTCGTTCCAGAATTAAAGCCGTATATGTTGCAACTGAAAAGCCAGTTCACGTCATATCGTTTAAGCAATGTTTTATCACTTAATAGTACCTATTCTATTCGTTTATATGAACTTATGAAGAAATGGCATCATCTCGGAAAATGGGAGTGCTCTATTGAGGATTTAAGAGGGAAGTTAGGCGTTGTTGAAAAGATATATCCAAGGTACGCTAATTTTAAAATACGTGTCTTGAAAGCTGCTATTGACGAAGTGAACGAGAAAACTGATCTTTTAATAGATTTTCGAGAAATCAAAAAAGGACGTAGCGTAGAACGGATTGAATTCACCATAAAACATTCGGTTGAAAAGGAAGTTAAGCTACCCATATCAACTGAGAAGCCGAAAAAGAATGATGTAAATGACGATATAAGAGAACGATTGAACCTTACAGCGAAGGGTTACCACTTTGATCAATCGTTCTTCACTCAAATGTATCAAGGTGCTTCACTCATTTGGAATGATGCTGCTGAAAACGAATTACAGATGCTCATTCATTATGTAAATGAAGAAGAAACCGTGAAAAATCCGCTAGGTTTTATTAAGTCGAAAATAAAAACAGCATGGGATATTCACCAAGATGGATTTCCTATCACGTTTGCTGATTTAAAAGTAAGTAAACGAACAACTGGACGCACAGAAGTTATTCCTGATTGGTTTAACGAAAGGAATACATCGAAAGAAGAGACAGTTGCGACAGTAGTGACTGAAGAATATCAAGAAAAGAAACGCGCATTGCTCGAAAGTCTTGGTAAGTCTCCTGAAGAAATTGAAGAGGAAATGAAAGATAATAAGTGAATTGAAAATTAAACAATCAACAAAGATGAAGGAGTGTCGGCAATGAACTTTTTGGAATCATTGAAAGAAGATTTGGTCGAGATGAGTAACAACCATCTGATGATTACGGTGAAGCGTTCGGATTTAGAAAATTTAATTCAAGCATACGAAAAGCTGAAAGAAGAAAAGTCCTCCACGAAATAAGGAGGCTCTTTGATTTGGAGCATCGGCATCCGAATCAAAGAGAGTGCCCATTTATACACCACTCAAAAAAGTGGTGTAAATGTGTTGCCTTCGGATGTTTTAAAAACATAAATAAAGTTCGAAAATGAGCATGTATTTGATGTAAACATTGTACATCTCGTTTATTTTTATTCTAAAAAAGGCAGAAAAATTAAATGAAATTATTATTGGATGGAGAATTGTATTCTTATTAATTCTAATCTTATTATTTGTGTTTGGAGAAATTAGAGGGAATTTATTTTTATCTGTACTTTGAGGCATCATTATTTTTTTCAATCATTCCAGAAATGTTTAGAAAAATGAAGAGAGATGGATAGATCTTGGAGTCGATTATGATTTATAAACCGGTTGATTGGAGAGGGGAGGATGAGCTTTGTAATCGCACGAATGATGAAAATTAAATCATATGATTTCAAAGGTATTCAATTTCATAACCAACGAGAAAAGTCACCCAGTAAATAGAATGGGTGACGAACAATTTGAAATCATTTAATCGACTCCAAGATATCTAATTTTTTCATTTCCCCACCACAAAGAGGGGTTATTGCCACTGCTACTATAATATAGTCTCACATCACCTTCAGTAGGTCTTTTTACGAATGTTATTGAACCATCAGTATTGACATATTTTGTTGTTGTACTGGTTGTAGCCACTTTGTTAAAATCTGCACTCGCTCTTTTAAAACCACCAGAGGAATTATGATAAATTTTTGTTCCTGAACTAGTTGTATTATTGAGCGACGCAGTGGATCTTACTCCTGACCAACCCATAGGAGACTTATAACCAGTACACATTGGTTCAACAATCGTGTCCTCAATCAAGGAATTACTAATTTGTAACTCTTCTGTTTGGACACTCATAGCGTACTCTTCCTCTTCAACACTCCATGTACCATAACAGGCTGCATGTGCACTATTAGTAACTGACGCTGTAGTTAGAGTAACTGCTAGAATTAATAATAGTTTGAGAATTTTTTTCATTTAGTTTCCCCTTTGCTAAAATATTAAACACTAATAATTCATAAGTGTTTAAAAAACTTTCTACATAAATCTGAAATATTCCTTCAAATAATTGTAAGAATTCACAAATTTTTTTTTGGGAAAAAGGAGTTTTTAAATTGAATAAAGAATAAAAGTACTGATGAGTAAAAGGAGGAGAAAAAATGAAGTTTGAAGACTTAATAAAATTAAAAGACTTTGCTATTTCTTTTGAGTCCATTTTTGAACCAAGAATAGAAAGTAGTTCGTTAAGGATAATAGTTAATGGGAGTGCTGACACAACTGATTTACTTATTACTCCTCACAGTTTAATAACTCAATATCAAATTAATTTCCCTTCGTATGTCACATATTCAGTTATCTACGATGATTACACTATATTTAATGAAAAAGAAATTTTTAAGGGAGAATCCTTTAGAATATATAGCAAGTCGGACTACTTTGATTTTATTCAAAGACAATCGCCACTGGAGAAGCTTTTACCAGGGGAAACGTGTATACATTACGCTCTTTGTTGTATTGAACACCGTTTAGATATCATTTCTTCTGCGAAGCCCTTTATAACGGAGATAAAAGTAAACCCGGAAAAAGAAAATATTTTAATGTAACGATTCAAAATATGAAAGACGAAATAGTATCTAGCTGTTTGTAGAGATCGTCATAGACGGTCTTTTTTGTTTGGCTAAAGCCCCAGACAGATTGGATATTTATTCATTAGAGGGGTAAAGTAAAACCGCCAAAAGCCCGTTAACTCAACGATGTATATTGGATGAATAAAAGCAAGATGGGCGAAAAGAGGAAGAAATGAGAAACCGCAAGGGTTGGGTGGAAGGGGTCAACTTCCTAGACGATGTGTTATGTCAACCTAGGGTGTATGAAGAATACACCCTAGGTTGAGCATTCGAATCGGTGGTTTGAGGATGGATCATCCAGTTTCTTATTCAATTAACGGTCAGAATAGTTTAATAACATATA
>NZ_JBHSRI010000020.1:0-56161 GCF_042658845.1 Paenisporosarcina macmurdoensis | reverse complement strand
GAGGTAGATAGGTTCGAGGTGGAAGCACGGCGACGTGTGCAGCTGACGAATACTAATCGATCGAGGACTTAACCAAAATTTTGAATGGCTTTCAATGGCCCGTTTATCCAGTTTTGAGTGAACAAGCACTAGTTTTTTAATAAAATAAAAAACACTTGTAAATCTCGACAAAACTTGTTATACTAAGTCTTGTCTCTAAAAACAATAGTCTAGTGATAATGGCAAAGAGGTCACACCCGTTCCCATACCGAACACGGAAGTTAAGCTCTTTAGCGCCAATGGTAGTTGGGGGTCTCCCCCTGCAAGAGTAGGACGTCGCTAGGCAAATAGAAAGCCGGTACCTGTTAAAGGGTATCGGTTTTTTTGTGTTCTAATGAATTGAAGTTGTAAGAAATAGATGAGCGATAAATAGTCCTAGGATACAAAGGAGAGATACTGATTATATTGCGTATAATTTTCTATTGATTCGAAGGTGTGTGAGAAAGAGGAGGAACAAAGAGTTCGAGGAAACAAGTTAGCTTACATTCCATAATGTGTTGCTGATCCAACAGCAGCGTAGCGAAAACCAAAGCAAAAAAAATTGCCCTCCTCGGATAGACCCTCGAGGAGGTTTTCTATGGGGAAATATGGGTGAAACCGAATAAATTACGCTTTAAGCCGAATAAACGAATCGTGAAGCCGATTAAATCTCATTTGAAGCCGAATAAAACACCACCGAAGCCGATTATTACCCATTTGAAGCCGATTAAATACCATATGAAGGGTGATCTTACATCCATGTCTTAGTATATAGGAAAGAGAAGATTCACTTCTCTAAGAGCCTAGTAAGGCATCACAAATAAAATAAGCCTTGCAAGATCCGCAAGGCTTATTTTTATTGGATTAAAGTTGACGCAATATAACCGAATACAGGGTCACCATTTCTCATAACCTTGGCTGGATACCAACCAAAAGTATTATATGGATTATTATTGTCGTACACTAACCCACCAACGATGGTAATAGTTTCCTGTGTAGTTGTTTTAGTTACATATAAATCAGGTTTTGTACCAGGTTGAGGGCGAAGTCCGTTTCCTTCATAGCGAACAGTGTCTTTATCTTCAAACATTTCTTTCGATAAGGTCGTTACATTTCCTACGATAGGGAAATGGGATTGTTGAAAGTCGATGTTATTATTTGCGAGATAAATGAAATCATCCGCGGACATATCGATGGAATCAATATGAGTGGTTATATTAAGGGATCTGAATACCTTTTCCTGATAAGCTCCATCGTTTCTTAACCCAGTTGATTTAACAAATGGACTATTGGTCGCTTTCGTTCCATTATAGGCCATTACTGCAAAGTACCAACTTTCTAAGTCAGCAGGATTTTTCTCACCAACTGAAGGCAAAACTGTACGTTTGAAATTCTTGCTTAGCATATCAACTCCTGCATATATGTTATAAGAAATTTCATTTTTTAAGCGATCTACATCGTACCCTTCAGTAGTCGTGATTTGCATAATTCCAATACCACCATCTTCAGTAACTAATGGGTCACCGTTTAGTTCGAATTGTTTCCAGCTTCCATTTTCAACTGTGGCCACTGCTTTCACAATCTCCGGTGGGATATTAGCTTTAAGTGCTTCTTTTGTCAGTAAGCAATTTACTGTTTGTCGATCTGGATTTTCTCCAGGTTCAGGCACGTAACCGCAAACATCCACATCTAATCTGAACTGGTCACTCATTGCCCGTGCAAGAAATGCTGAAAACTGCTGACGTTCTATCAATTCATCTGGACGAAATTTAGTAGCAGTATAACCAGCAGTAACTCCGGCAGCTAAAATTTTGCGAATGGACGAATATGAAGTTTTACTTATACCTACATCAGTAAATGAAATCAATTCTTCATCAGTCAATTCAAAAGCCCTAGCAATGAAAATTGCCATTTCACCGCGAGTAACAGGTTTTTTCGGTAGAAATTTTCCATCGGTAGTTCCAGAAAGGATACCAGCAATAGCTGCAGACTGGATTGCTCCAGAGGCAAAGTAGTCACTCTTTACATCAGAGAATTTAGTATCACTAGGAGCCGTATTTAAATCTAGAGTTTTCGCAATCATCATTGCAGCCTGCCCACGCGTAACCGTATCGGAAGGTCCAAAACGTCCATCTGTATATCCCGAAATAATGTCTTCTCCATCCAAATACATCATCTCTTTATAAAAAGAATCACCAGGTTTAACATCCGTAAACCCCGCAGCATTCGCTTGTCCAACATTTCCTACCAAAATCAGAACAAACGAAAATAGTAAAATATAAAATTTCTTCATTCACATTCACTCCCTTTATCTATATAATACCAAAAATAGGAATAAGAAAGTACCCATACTAATAGAATTGCCTTTATAGAAAGGACTTTCAATTCACCTTATTTATAAGAATATTATTCTTAAATAAATAATAAGATGGGGAGGAGGTGATGGTGTTGGATACTTTCAATATAATTGGGTTGTTGTGGCAGGTTTCACTTGTTGTTTCACTCTTTACGTTTTTATCAGGGTTATTTAGTCGGTCTTGGGTATCAATGTTTATTTGTTTTATCACTTTTCTACCTGTTGCTTATTATTTCAATGGAGCCGAAAATAACTGGAGGCTTGTAGCTTTCATGCCCATCGTGTTGCTTATTATTACGTATATCTTTTGGAGAACGACTTCAAATAGCCGAGTAAACAGGCGCTAATCGGCGATGCCATACATCAAATATCTGAGCTACTGCATGGAGTGATTTCGCTGTCTATTATGCTCTAAAATACACCGACACAAATAGTATGTTGAATAGAATTTCATCTTTTTAAAAACTTTTAAAACTTTTTTGCAAAAACCTATTGTAATTATTTCATACATTGGTATAATAAATCTTGTCGTTAAATATTAAATATTATGGTTCCGTGGTGTAGCGGTTAACATGCCTGCCTGTCACGCAGGAGATCGCGGGTTCGATTCCCGTCGGGACCGCCATTTTATTTTAAAATTATCAATCCACTTAGAAAGTAACCTTTCTGTGTGGGTTTTTTTGTTATTTGACTAAAATTAATAGTATGATTAACGTATTACTCAACTTCCACCATTACGAGAGCAAGTTGTGTTTTAAGTGAATAAATGGGTTGGATTCGATACACTAGAGAAAACATGTGTGAGGTATATAAAATATGACATATATTAAACAAGTCGCAACGCTTGAAGAAACAGAACAATTTGGCCAACGTTTAGGGGAACTCGTGCAAGCACAGGATGTGATTACGCTTGAAGGGGACCTGGGTGCAGGGAAGACGACTTTTACAAAAAGCTTTGCAAAAGGATTAGGTGTAGAGCGAAATGTGAACAGCCCTACTTTTACGATATTGAAGCAATATGTAGGAAGACTACCTTTTAACCATTTGGACGTGTATCGTCTTGCAGATAGCGAAGAAGATTTAGGTTGGGATGAGCTTTTCTATGGTGATGCAGTGACGGTCATTGAGTGGGCGAAGTTGATTGAATATGACTTACCAAAAGAGCGTTTACAAATAGAAGTATTTTACGAAGATGAATTTGCTCGACGTTTTGAAATTACCCCAATGGGTGAACGTTATGAGCAATTATGTAAGGAGTTATTTGCATGATTTGGTTAGGAATTGATACATCGAATGTTCCTTTATCAATAGCCGTGGTTCAAGATGACCAGCTATTAGTTGAATGGACAAGCTCGATAAAAGTTGCGCATTCTGTAGGGGCTATGCCTGCAGTTGAAGAAGTGTTAAAACAAGCAAATATTAATCCGCGTGACATTGATGCAATTGCAGTGGCTGAAGGTCCAGGTTCGTACACTGGAGTCCGTATAGGTGTCACGATAGCCAAAACCTTAGCTTGGACATTGAAAGTACCTCTTGTAGGCGTATCAAGTCTACAAACCTTGGCAGGGAATGGATCTCTATTCAACGGATTAATTTGTCCAATTATGGATGCACGCAGAGACAATGTATTTTCAGCTATATATACGAAAGACTTAGTAGCTGTCTTACCAGATGGACATTATGCTTTAGAGACTATTTTAGAGAAATTAGGTACGACAGAAGAAAATGTTTTATTTGTGGGCAAAGACGTACCAATCCACTGGGAAGCGATTCAACGAGTTTTAGGTGATCGTGCTATTCGTGCTCCATTGTATTTGGATTTACCAAGAGCTTCTGTCGTCATCGAGCAAGCAATGAAGAAGCCACTTCCTTCTATAGAAGCAACACATCATTTTGTACCCGATTATAAGCGTATTACGGAAGCTGAAACTAATTGGAATGCAGAACAGCAAAAGGCTGGCGATTTGAAATGATTGATACCGTTTTTTACCGTAAGATGACGGTTGCCGATATAGATAGTGTATTAAAGATTGAGCAAGAAGCATTTAGTTTGCCTTGGACTCGGGATTCTTTTGTTCAAGAAATGACGACTAATTTACATGCGTATTATGTTGTTGCAGAAAATGATTTAGGGCAAATTATTGGCTTCTGTGGAATGTGGATGGTAGTAGATGAAAGTCATATAACCAATGTAGCAGTAGCTAAAGAGTTTAAAGGGCAAGGAATCGGTGAAGGGCTTATGCGTGAAGCCATTCGAGTTGCTAAAGAACATGAAATTGTTCTCATGACTTTAGAGGCACGAGTAAGTAATACGATTGCTCAAAATTTATATCGAAAACTAGACTTTCAAAATGGTGGAATTCGAAAAGGTTATTATACAGATAACCAAGAGAATGCACTGGTAATGTGGGTGGAATTTAAATGACAAAAGATCAAATCATATTAGGTATTGAAACGAGTTGTGATGAGACCGCTGCATCGATTGTTCGTAACGGCTGTGAAATCGTTTCTAATGTAGTTGCATCACAAATCGAAAGTCATAAACGTTTTGGTGGAGTCGTTCCTGAAATCGCCTCTCGTCATCATGTAGAGCAAGTGACGATTGTCATTGAAGAAGCGCTCAAGCAAGCAAACATGGAACCGAGTGACTTGGATGCAGTTGCAGTTACAGAAGGGCCAGGACTCGTCGGTGCACTTCTCATTGGAATCAATGCTGCAAAAGCATTTGCTTTTGCAAATCGATTACCGCTAGTTGGAGTTCATCATATTGCAGGACATATTTATGCCAATCAATTAACAGAACTAATGCAATTCCCGTTACTGGCTCTCGTTGTGTCAGGAGGGCATACGGAGATCGTCTTAATGCCAGAGCACGGGACGTTTGAGTTAATCGGTGAAACACGCGATGACGCCGCTGGTGAGGCATATGACAAAGTAGCAAGAGTATTAAAGCTTCCCTATCCTGGTGGTCCGCATATTGACAGACTTGCACATGAAGGTGTCGAACCCATTGCATTTCCTCGTATATGGTTAGAGGAGGGCTCATATGACTTTAGTTTTAGTGGTTTGAAGTCATCTGTCATAAATTATATGCACAACGCTGAGCAACGCGGGGAAGAGATTAAACCTCAAGCCGTAGCTGCAGGTTTCCAAGATAGTGTAGTAGAAGTGCTTACTGCTAAAACATTGCGAGCAGCCAAACAATATAAGGTCAAACAAGTGATTGCTGCTGGTGGAGTGTCAGCAAACAAAGGGTTACGTAAATCGTTAGAAGATACCTTTGAAAAAGAAGGAATACCATTTACGGTCCCGCCGCTGTTTTTATGTACAGACAATGCTGCTATGATTGCAGCAGCTGGTTCTGTTATGTTCGAAAAAGGACTTATTAGCTCGATGTCAATGAACGGAAATCCAGGCATGACATTATTCGACTGGAAATAAGAAGACTCGATTCTCTTTTTGCAGAGAATCGAGTCTTTTTTAACAAAAATGAATTGTAATGTCAATAGAGAACATCTGTACTTATGCACAATTTGTGGATAAGATGTGTATAAGTCAGTGGAATTCAATATGTAGTGGTAGGTTTTCCATTGAACAATGTGCACAAAATCTTTTTTGCCTGTGGATAGTGTGGATAAGTCTGTTGATAGATTGATATATCAACCTTTTGTTTGTGAATAACCTTGTGGAGAGAAAAATGTCGAAAAAAGTACTTGACCCATATATATACTTGATGAATTGTGAGAAAATACCGCATGTTTAGACATGCGGTAATCTTACAATTGTTCTAATTCTTCTTCTAATTCCATCCATTCAGTCATGAGAACTTCTTGTTCCTCTTTATAGGATTCAAGCTCTTTTTGAAGGATCACCAATTGTTCATGGTCTTGGAAGATAGCGGGATCACACAATTTTTCTTCAACAGCAGTAATATTTTCTTCAATCACGCCTAGTTGACCTTCTAATTCCTCTAAGCGACGTGTAACTTGGCGCTCTCGTTTCTTCGCCTCTTTATCAATGGTTGAAGTAGATTGTTTGATGACAGGTGCTCCAACCTCGATTGGCCCCGCATTTTCAGCTCGAATTTCTTCAAGTTCTTTTTTCTTTTCCACATAATAATCATAATCACCTAGGTATTCAAAAGCACCGTCGCTTGATAGTTCAATGACTTTTGTGGCAATCCTATTTATAAAGTAGCGGTCATGTGACACAAAAAGGATGGTTCCTGGGTAATCAATTAACGCATTTTCAAGAACTTCTTTACTATCAAGATCCAAGTGATTAGTCGGCTCATCTAAAATCAAGGTGTTCGCTTTTAACATCATGAGTTTGGCTAAAGCGACCCTGGCTTTTTCGCCACCCGATAAGGACGAAATAGATTTGGTTACGTCATCACCACTGAATAAGAAGCGTCCCAATACATTGCGTACATCTTTCTCGTTCATTAATGGCCATTCATCCCATAATTCTTTTAGTACTGATCGATTACCAGTGAGTTTAGCTTGTTCTTGATCGTAATAACCAAATTGAACATTTGTGCCGTAATGAATCGATCCAGCAATTGGAGGAATATCTTTTACGACGGTTTTAAGTAAAGTGGATTTTCCAACACCGTTTGGACCAACTAAAGCAATTCGGTCTTCTCGAAATATTCGAAGATTTACATCTTGAGAAACTGGCTTTTCCGAGTAACCTACCGTGACTTGTTCCAATTTTAGTACGTCGTTTCCGCTTTGACGTTCAATCGAGAAACCAAAGTTCGCAGATTTTTCATCGCCATTCGGAGAATCCATCCAATCGGTTTTCTCCAATACTTTACGACGAGACTGTGCCATTTTAGTCGTTGAAGCACGGGCTAGGTTGCGTTGGACAAAGTCTTCAAGTTTCGCTTTTTCTTCTTGTTGCTTATCAAAGGACTTCATGTCCCGTTCATACGTTTTAGCCTTTTCATCCAAGTAGGAACTATAATTCCCGACAAAGCGTTTCACTTTATGGCGAGAAACTTCATAAACAAAATTCACCACTTGATCTAAGAAATAACGGTCATGAGAAACGATTAAAATGGCTCCTGGATAGCCTTGAAGATAGCGTTCCAACCAGCTAAGTGTATCGATATCTAAGTGATTGGTCGGTTCATCAAGAATTAATAAATCCGGTTTTGTTAATAATAATTTAGCTAAGGCTAAACGTGTTTTTTGTCCACCAGATAATGATTGAATCGGTTTATCATATTCTTCTGAGAAGAATTGCATCCCATGTAAGACAGAACGTGTTTCCGATTCATATTGGTAGCCACCCGAATCTTTAAATGCTACTTGCTTCGTATCATAGTCAGACATAATACGCCCGTAAGCCTCGGCATTTTCATGTACCGCAGGGTCAGCCATTTGCTGTTCGAGTGAACGTAATTCTTGTTCAGCTAAGCGATGATGCTCAAAAATCGTCATCATTTCATCCCATATCGATAAGTCAGAATCGATGCCAGCATGTTGTTCCATATAGCCAACTTTTGTTCCTTTTGGAATGATGATTTCTCCAGAGTCATACGACATTTCACCTGCAATAATTTTAAGGAGGGTCGATTTCCCGGCACCGTTCCGACCGACTAAAGCAACACGGTCTCTATGGTTAATTTCAAGTTTGACACCGCTTAGTATTTCATCGACGACAAACGTTTTATGTATTTGATTCACTTGTAAGACAATCATTAATTCCACCTCAGTTCTAACTTAGTTTAATGGAAGCGTGGGGCTCACGCAACGACTGAACTTTACTTCCTTCAAGTACTCATGTAAGATGAAATCGATTTCGCTTGAATGCAGGAGGAACGGCATGAAACTAGAACCGCTTAAAATTCCACAAGCTACAACCAAAAGAGTACCTCTCTACTACCGATTTCTCCAAAATTTTTCGAACGCGGGTAAGAAACGAATTTCTTCTCAGGAACTAAGTGAAGCGATGAAAATTGATTCAGCAACGATTCGCCGTGATTTTTCGCATTTTGGAGCATTAGGTAAAAAAGGGTATGGCTATGAAGTACAACACTTACTGTCGTTTTTCCGTCAAACGCTTGATCAAGATGAAGAAACGAATGTCGCATTAATTGGTGTAGGTAGCTTAGGTACTGCTTTTCTAAAATACAATTTCCACAAGAATCACAACACACGCATTGTAGTAGCATTTGATACGAGTGCCACTGAAGACGGAATGATGATGAGTGATATTCCTGTTTTTGAGCCTAGCAAGTTAGAAGAAAAAATCAAACAATATGGGATTGAGCTAGTGATTTTAACAGTACCTTCGCGTGCTGCTCAAGAAGTGACAGATCGTTTAACCAAAACGGCTGTTAAAGGGATTCTCAATTTTACACCCATGAGATTAACGGTACCGGATTCAATTCGTGTCCATACAATTGATTTGTCCGTTGAATTACAAACACTGATTTACTTCATTAAACAAGACGAAGAAAGTTCACACATCGTTCATAGTAGCAAATAGCAAACGTAGCAAAAGTAAGTTAAAATAATAATAGACAAGAGGAGGTGCCTACATGCCAACAGGTCCATTAAGTATTTTATTGATTGTGGTAGTGGCTTTGCTTGTATTTGGTCCTAAAAAGCTTCCTGAATTAGGACGAGCATTCGGTAGTTCGCTTCGCGAATTCAAAAATGCAACCAAAGGTCTCATCGATGACGATGAAGATGACGATGTTAAAAAGAAAAAGAAGTTAGACGACGAAGTTAAGTAAGTACGTTAGGGTGTTTTTCTGATGGAAGAAAGAGACATGACTACAGTTGATCATATTATTGAATTAAGAAAACGGCTGATGATTATCGTCGTTTTCTTTGTTGTTGCAGTGGTAGTCAGTTTTTTCTTAGCTGGCCCACTGATTGAATTTTTACAAGTGAGCGAAGAAGCACGGGACTTAACATTAAATGCGTTTAAAATAACGGATCCATTTAAGATTTTAATTACCGTAATGATGGTTTTAGCCATCGTAATGACTTCGCCAATCATACTCTACCAAGTATGGGCTTTTATTTCTCCAGGACTTTATAAGAAAGAGCGAACGGCAACATTAAGTTACATTCCGTTCATCTTTTTGCTATTTATAGCAGGGGTATCATTCTCCTATTATGTCGTATTCCCATTCGTCATACACTTTATGGCTGATTTAGCGGCTGATTTGAATATTGAGCAAACCATAGGAATTAATGAATACTTTGATTTTCTATTTCAATTAACCATTCCTTTTGGTTTTGTTTTTCAAATGCCTGTGGTATTACTTTTCTTAACAAGATTAGGAATCATTACACCTATGTTGTTAACCAAGTATCGTAAATATATTTACTTGGTACTAGTAGTGGTAGCAGATGTTTTAACACCTCCAGATATTATGTCACATGTTCTGGTAACCATCCCGCTCATCCTACTGTTTGAATTTAGTATCGTCGTAGCGAAAATTGGCTATCGCAAATATTTAAAAGCAGAAGCACTTCAACAAATAGAAGAAGCGAAGCGTCAAAATGAAAGCCTTCCACCGGAATAACCGGTAGAAGGCTTTTTTTCTTCCTGTTGAGGAGAGTGTTTTAACAAGTTAACTAGCATATGGAACATGTATGAGCGATAAATCTCTCAAGATGAGCGATAAATGCTTCGAAATGAGCGATAAATGTCCCAAGAAGAGCGATAAACCTCTCGAAATGAGCGTTAAATATTTCATAAGCAAAAATACCTCTTCAATCCCGTCTCGTTAGCCAAGTTGACTAGGTGTGAAACAAACTCTTCCTTTCAAACAGCAGCGCAGCGAAAACAAAACTATTCAAAAGTCCTTAGATAGGAGCCATTACGCTAATCGCTACATAGCTCTTTTCTGTGGGAGAGGAGAGTTTTTCAACAAGTTAACTAGGCTATGGGACGTGGATGAGCGATAAATGCTTCGAGATGAGCGATAATCACCCGTGAACATGAATAAATCTAAACAAAAAAACTCCCGATGATGATTTCATTGGGAGTTAATCATATGAAACTAGTTATTGTGAATTTGATAAGGTTTCTAAATACTTTTGGTAACGTTCTATATTATCCCGATTTAATTGGACCAAGACGACAAAGCCGTTCAGTAACATATGTGAAATGATTGAGGTCCAAATTCTTTTTGTTTTGTAATACAAAAAGGCGAATATAAATCCTGACACCGCATAGAGTAGTATGTGTGTAAAATCAAAATGGATGACTGCAAAGACGATGGCACTGACAGATCCGGCAATAAAGAAGTTCGACTTTTGTACAAGCGATCCGAAAATAACACGTCGGAAAATGAGTTCTTCTAAAATAGGGGCAAATATTGCAATTGATAATATGGCAACTGGAGCAGCGGCCGCTATTTTTACAAAAGTTGCTGTATTATCAGATCCTGGTTTTATTCCAAGAGCATTTTCAATCATTGCTGCAATGGCTTGACCTATCAACACCATGAAGAATCCAAGAATTCCCCATCCGATTGATACTGGGATGGAACTTTTTTTGCCTTTTAAGTTATTTAAAAACGATTTATCTTTACGGATAATCGCGAAACTTACAAGAGCTGCGACGGACATGCTAATAAAAATCCACCAACCACTTGCTAGTAGTTTGGCTTGTTGTTCTACCATGCCCTCTTGCCCATTTATAAAGCGGAAGAGTAGTGGAGCGAACAGTGCTCCAGACAATTGCATGATGACGTAAACGGTGATTAAATAAAAAGCTGTTTTGTTATTTTTCACGGGTAAAGTCCTTTCATCAAAAGAAGTTCTTTCTATATTGTATGGGTTTTCTGGCTACGTCGCAAAGAATACAAAAATCGCAGTGTTCTTACTTGCAAAAGTTCAGTCAATTCATTATGATAGGAGTTGTGTTAGCACTCAAGAACAGAGAGTGCTAATAAAATAATCACTACCATTCAGGGAGGTTGTTTTCACTTGTTAAAACCATTAGGCGATCGTATCGTAATTGAATTAATCGAGTCAGAAGAAAAATCAGCATTCGGTATTGTACTACCAGACTCTGCTAAAGAGAAGCCACAAGAAGGTAAAGTACTTGCTATTGGAACTGGTCGTGTTCTTGAAAACGGCGCGCGTGTAGAGTTAGATGTGAAAGAGGGAGACAAGATCATTTTCTCTAAATACGCTGGTACAGAAGTGAAATATGAAGGTAATGAATACTTAATTTTACGTGAAAATGACATTTTAGCAATTATAGGATAAAACATAATTATATTCTAGGAGGATTTACTAAATGGCAAAAGAAATTAAATTTAGCGAAGACGCACGTAGCGCAATGCTTCGTGGTGTAGATAAATTAGCAGATGCTGTAAAAGTAACGCTTGGACCAAAAGGACGTAACGTTGTTCTTGAGAAAAAATTTGGTTCACCACTAATTACAAACGATGGTGTAACAATTGCAAAAGAAATCGAACTAGAAGATGCATTTGAAAACATGGGTGCTAAGTTAGTAGCTGAAGTTGCATCTAAAACAAATGACATTGCTGGTGACGGTACAACAACTGCAACAGTTCTTGCTCAAGCAATGATTCGTGAAGGTTTGAAAAACGTAACAGCTGGTGCGAACCCTGTAGGAATTCGTAAAGGGATTGAAAAAGCGGTTGCAGCAGCTATCACAGGCCTAAAAGAAATCTCTCAAGATATCGAAGGCAAAGAATCAATCGCACAAGTAGCAAGTATCTCTTCAGGTGACGAAGAAGTAGGACAATTGATTGCTGAAGCAATGGAGCGCGTTGGCAACGACGGGGTTATCACAATTGAAGAGTCTAAAGGCTTCACTACTGAACTTGATGTGGTTGAAGGTATGCAATTCGACCGTGGATATGCTTCGCCATACATGGTAACGGATTCAGATAAAATGGAAGCTGTTTTAGAAAATCCATATATCTTAATTACAGATAAAAAAATTACAAGCATTCAAGAAATTCTTCCAGTACTAGAGCAAGTGGTACAACAAGGTAAACCACTTATCCTAATCGCTGAAGACGTTGAAGGCGAAGCTTTAGCAACTCTAGTTGTTAATAAATTACGTGGAACGTTCAATGCAGTAGCTGTTAAAGCTCCTGGATTTGGCGATCGTCGTAAAGCGATGCTTCAAGATATCGCAATTCTTACAGGCGCAGAAGTGATTACTGAAGAGCTTGGTTTAGAATTGAAAACAACGAACATTACACAATTAGGTCGTGCAGCTAAAGTAGTTGTAACGAAAGACAACACAACAATCGTTGAAGGCGCAGGCCAAGCAGAAGCAATTACTGGCCGTGTAAGCCAAATTCGTTCTCAATTAGAAGATACAACTTCTGAATTTGATAAAGAAAAATTACAAGAACGTTTAGCGAAACTTTCAGGTGGTGTTGCCGTAATTAAAGTCGGTGCAGCAACTGAAACAGAACTAAAAGAACGTAAACTTCGTATCGAAGATGCATTGAACTCAACTCGTGCAGCTGTTGAAGAAGGTATCGTTTCTGGTGGTGGTACCGCACTAGTGAACGTTTACAAAAAAGTGGCTGAATTAGCGGCTACTGAAACAGGCGACGTTGCAACGGGCGTGAAAATTGTTCTTCGTGCACTTGAAGAGCCAGTTCGTCAAATCGCAAACAACGCAGGTCTTGAAGGTTCAATCATCGTTGACCGCTTGAAACGCGAAGAAATCGGTATCGGTTTCAACGCAGCAAACGGCGAATGGGTGAACATGATGGAAGCAGGTATCGTGGATCCAACTAAAGTTACTCGTTCTGCACTTCAAAACGCAGCATCTGTAGCAGCAATGTTGTTAACTACTGAAGCAGTAGTTGCAGAAATTCCAGACAAAAATGCAGGCGGCGGTATGCCTGACATGGGTGGCATGATGTAATCTAACCATGCAACCCTTGATATGACGGGGTTTGTAGGGGATAGGATTGTGAAATGCTAACTTATTGCTAACTTTCGGGTTCCGAAACAACTAAATTAAGCTTTTGGGGAGACCTTTTGTAAGTTCTTTGAACTTATAGGAGGTCTTCTTTTTTGTTCTCTTTTAAGAACATTTCAGTTGAATGAAACTAAAGAATACCTTTCGTCAATTGACTAAATCTCTTAGAAGTTTCTTCTTCGACATTTTATGAGCGTAGATGTTCATTGTTGTATTGATGTCTGAATGTCCTAAGCGTTCTTGAATCTCTTTAACACCTGCACCAGCTTCAATCAATAGAGACGTATGCGTATGTCTAAAGCTATGTGGTGTGATGTGCTTATCGATGTCCAAACGCTTTAAAAGACGGATTAAACGGTTCATGACCTGTTTCATGTTTCTTGGGTGTCCTGTGTTTTCTGCAAAAATGAAATTATTGTCTTGATAAACCATACGCTGTTTCATCTTCAAGGCTCTTTGATCAAGCCGATGTTTCTTGAAAAGCGTGAGTAAATCTCCATCTAAAGAAATGATGCGAACAGATTTCTTGGTTTTTGGCGTTAATAATTGATAGCCTGTCTGACCGTTATTAGGATTGTAATAGGTTTTTGTAATGCGCATGGTTTTCTTAGTGAAGTCCACATCTGACCATTTGAGAGCCAGCAGTTCACCTAACCTCAGACCGGTATACGGCAATGTAACAAATGACAGATAGTCCATGTACAGCCCATGCTCTTTTGTTATTACTAGAAAAGATTTCAACTCTCTTAACTCCAGAAACTTCTCCTGAATGTCTTCCTCTTCAATTTCTTCAACAGTTTCCTGTTTTTTAGGCATTACAAACCCCTCAGTAGGATTCCGACTAAGCAAGTCCTTGCGAATAGCATGTTTGAAAATCATGTTTCCAGTTGTGTGAATACTGTCGATATAGTTTCTGCTGAATTTCTGGCTAAGAGCATTGATATAGGATTGATACATATGCCGTGTGATTTTTAAGGGAAGATGTTCCCATTGGGATACAAGCTGCTTCATAGCAATACTCCGTGCTCTTACACTGCTGATTTTCGCTTGTGTACCGTAATACTCAACCCATTCAACTGCAAACTGTCCAAAAGTGATCTTTGTTTCATGGATCACTGCGCCTTCTACAATCGATTCTTCAATTTTATTTGCAGCCAATTGAGCTTCTTTCTTAGTTCTAAACCCAGACTTTGTAACTAGTTACAGGATCTTGGGCGATATTAACGATATATGCCCATTTGTCACCTCGTTTATGGATATGCGCCATTGTAACTTTCAC
This sequence comes from Paenisporosarcina macmurdoensis, assembly GCF_042658845.1. Taxonomy (NCBI): domain Bacteria; kingdom Bacillati; phylum Bacillota; class Bacilli; order Caryophanales; family Caryophanaceae; genus Paenisporosarcina; species Paenisporosarcina macmurdoensis. Next base: position 41,555 of record NZ_JBHSRI010000020.1, on the reverse strand, counting down.
CTCCTTTCAATCAATCCTCTAGAAGTATTTCTAGCATAGTTTTAACTTTTTCAATCTCAGAATCAGTTAATACCTTGTTTTTATAAAGTACCTTATGTTCTTTTTGATCTAAAAGGCAAGAAAGGTTAAAGAAGTTCTCTTTTAATTCTTCTTCTGAATAGTATTGAATATATTTATTTCCATTTTCGTCTAATTTCTCGACTTTTGATTGTACTTTAAATGAAATAGTTCTATGAGTATTATTTTTAATTCCCTTATACCGTGAGGCTGCATAATCATTATCTATAATATTCTCATGCCATTCAATAAAGTTTCCTACTTCTAAAAATTCCCCAATTCTTTCATTGTAGAGTTCGATGGTAGAAGTATTTTCTGCTTTTTCAAGTTGAAGATACCGTTCAGATTCGATATTTAAAAAATCTGCAACTTCCTCTACACTTTTGTTTTTAGAAAATCTTAGAATTTTTAAGAAATCACCGATAGTTGAATAATATGTTAGGTAAAAGTGGGTTTTTTCATCTATAAGGGAATAACCCTTTCCTACAGACATTATTGTGTTTTGTGTAAGAGCTCTAATAATTGGATCAGCGCTTTCAAGAATACTTTCTTCGTTTTTTGGATTAAAAACCTCGGCTCCTGTTTCGTGATATTTTTCTTCTAAGAACTTGTTTTAAATCTTTTCAATATAAAGCAGGGGAGATAAAAATTATGGATATGGCTGAATATAAAACGTTAAGCATTTATGCAAAGGATTATGACACCATAATGAATTGGGGATTTGGTTCTGGATACAATGGAGCAGAAGTGATTTCTATTATATTGGAATTTCACAAAACTCGAATTTTATCTAATAAAGAAAAAGAGCTAGAGTTCGTTTGAAATTATTACCTGTAAGAACCTATATGTTTTAAATATAATAATACAAATATGAAGGTCTTCTGTATAATGCTCTTGTATACATATTAAGGAAGGAAAGAAGGAGGAAAATGAAAGAGGAATCATCAAAAGTTTTTTTAAAAAAACGAGCGTATCTATTAGGCAATATTATTTTCCAACATCTTAAATTGTTACTGCCGCTAGCTATAATGACGTGGTCATTGTACAATACTATTGATTTTGAGGTAATTTGGCTTAAGTTAGTTTTTCAAGTAATAGTATTATTTTTAATACCTATATTTTCTTGGGAATTATCAAAAGTAACAATTAGAATGACGAAGAATTATGCGGGACCAATAAGTAAAGGTATATTATACTTTTTTACTATTCTATTGCTTGGTGTAATTTATATGTTTACTTCTTTATTTATGCTAATTCACATAGTTGCACTTATGGGAAAACAGCTGGAATCAAGCTGGCTTGTCATTCTTCTTGTAATTAATTCATTAGTATTCGCTTTGGTACATATTAGATCCTTGATAAGAGCGTACTATGAAGGTATCGAGAATGAAAAAGTAATAGAACAAGCAATTATGTTTATTATTATCTTTTGCTATGGAATTCCTGCCTTGTTGTTGACATTATTTAATGCACAATCGGCCGGGGTAATTCCAGGTCATTTTATTATCTTCATAAACGTATTACTTGCAGGTTTACTTTCTATTAGTCTCCAAGGATATAAGAATGCATATAATAATTCGGCGGGTACTGTTATATTTGCAAACTATCTACAAGATTTTTTTGCTTTATTAATAGTATTTGCTGCCCTAGATTTAAAAACAGAAAATTCTATTTCATTTCACGTGTGGTTAATATTTTTTACTATCACATTCGCTGGTATACGTTCATATAGAGAGATTAATATTAAAGCATAGGTCAATAAAGTGAAATACTAGAGAATACAATAAGGAGGATGATTTTTAATGGTTCAATTCGATCCATCCTGGGTTTCAAATTCATCTAAACAACATCTAGTTCCTAACACTTATTTAAAGGCTTGGAGTGATAATAATGTTGATGTTTACTATATTGATAAAAATGAAAGTAAGATAGACTTTAGTAAAGAGGAGTTTCAAAGAAAGACTAGAAGATTAACGACCATAAAAGAATTTTATTCACGCAATATTTACTCGGAATTTTTTGAGAATAATGATTTAGAAGAAATATTTAAACCTCTTACTTCTCAAAAATACTCTGTAGTATTTGAAAAAGAAAAAATTGAATCTGTAAAAAAATTAAGAGAATTATTTCATCAATTTAACGAATGGAGTATTTATGATTCCAATCAGATATTAATATCAGAAGAACAAAAGCAAGTTCTGAAAGAGGATATTAAAAAAGTTCGAATAAGAAATATTGAAGAGGCTTGGAACCAGATGTTTGAAGATAAGTGGCCAACTACTCGTGATGCTATTCTTCAAGCAGTTCAAGCGAATCTAGGGGCAGAAAGAATTAGTGCTGTTAAAAGGGAAGAACTGATTCGATTTATGGTGGCCATTGAATGGAGAACTTACCCACCACAGCAAACACTATTGAAAACGTTTGATGAATTAGCAAGTTTAGAATTTTTGAGTTTCTTACATGAACATGTAGAAGAAGAAGAAGAAAAGTATTTGCCAATGTATAGCACTCACGGAGAATATTTTCTACATAACATAACTTTAAAATACTTTCTTGCTTATTTTCAAAATAAAGGGCCTATGTATGATGAATATATAACAATGTTTAATAACATGGACATTGAACTATTGATTCCTGAAGCAGGATTTGAATTTATTACTTCCGATAATCCAGTGCGAATGTTTACAAATTCAAATAATGAGTTGGAATACATATTCCCTATCACACCCGTTTTAGCTTGTGCAATTAGAAAGAATAGTAGGAATCAAGATGTTAGTAAGTATTGGATTACTACTTATCCCAAAGAGAAAGTCTTCATCTATAATGATAATATTAGGAAATCCTGCTATAAAGGTTATGTTTTAAAGCAACCAGATTTAAAAGTTTACTTCAAGTAAGTTTAGTTAGTATTGAATACTTAGTGACATGAAATATATAATAGTTTTCTATAAAAAGAGGGTTATGTAAGAGACCGAGAGGTTATCTTGTGTAACCCTTTCTTTGTTGGTAAAATTAGGTTTATAGTACTTTTTTTATAGAGTTACAAAAGTTACATATATATTTAGAGTTACAGTAAAAGCTGTTAATGTATAAAGAATTTATAAATCTAGCAATAGTATCGAACTAAAAGAAGCGTGAAAAAGAAAGAGGGAAATCATATGTCTACAGCAAATATTGGTTTTGAAGAAAAATTATGGTCAATGGCAGATAAGCTCCGTGTAACCGTCAAGTAAGAATGAACAGTTTTCGTCAATTAGTTTTGAACAGTTTTCCGCAATTAAGATTGAACACTTATTTCGGAAAACAAAGTTTTCCGGTATTTCATTCTTAAGCTGTCATCTTCTTCACTAAAAGAGATTATTTCACTACGATGTAGAAGTCGATCTAGAATTGCTGTGGTAAGAGTGGGGTCTCCTAAGAATTTACCCCACTCATTCGGTCCTTTATTTGATGTAAGAATGAATGCTACATTATCGTATAGCTCATAAATGAATTGGAAAAACAGACTTGCTTCTTTTGGATCGATTGTCATATACATAACATCATCGATAATGACTAAGTTAGAAGAAGTAATCCTCTTATACCGTGTGCGAGATTTACTAGTATATTCACGGGTTTTCAATACATAAATCAGTTCGGCCATAGAAATGAATGCTACTTGGTAACCATGATTAATTGCATGTATCCCTAAACCCACCGCCAGGTGTGTTTTCCCTGCACCTGGCGGTCCCATGAGAATTAGGGTGAAATTTTCCGCAACCCATTCCAACTCTTTAAGCAGTTTAAATTGACGTTCTCCTATAGCGTGTTGTTCTTTCAAGTCATATTCAGTAAGTGTTTTATGGTAAGGAAAATCAGCCCATTTCATATTACGGTCGATACTCTTTCTCTCCCGGCAATTCAATTCATGACTTAATAATTTATGAATAAATTCATGATAGGTCCAACTCTCTGCCTCTGCATTGCGTAAAAGCGTAGGCAGTTCCTTTGCGGTTTCAGCTAGTCGAAGAGTTCGACATTTCTCTTGAAGTCCATCCGCTGGATTTGTCATTGGTTTCTACCTCCAGTCAAAATATTGGCGTAGTAGTCTTCCGAGCGTTCCGCTGCTTGAAGATGCTCATATTTTGTTGGGAGAGTATGCACCTTCAGTTGATGATCTTCTTTTGCTTCTTTATGCAGGGAGTAGGCTATATCCCTGAAATCATTGGCACTAATCAGGTTCATTAATTTCACTTTTTCCAAGGTCACATTAATATGAGCGGTATGAGTCTCGATAACAACTTTTAATACACGAAGTTGATCCAATAGATAGCGACCATATTTTCTTCGTAATTCATCGATAAACCATTCAATAAGTGCGTGGTCGTTAAATACCTCAGCTATTTGATGGGCAAGCAGTGTTGTTTTCGATTCTTTTAATTTCTTATGCTTTGGATCCCTGATGACTTGACCTTTTCCAACCGCAATATGGTGTGAAGCCAGAATGAGACCAGTTGGCTTTAAACGAATTTTCAGTTGTCCATCTTTCGTAATCTCTAAATAGGCAAGGTTCTTAGACTTCGAATGGTACGTTCCTGCGGGTACGGAATACCGATTTCCCTCGTATCGAAGAACGTTGTCCTTGGTAATATTTCTTGTTATACTTTCAGTAAGATGATTCTCGAAAGAGAAGGTTGAAGAGACTATTCGCAAGTGTTGCTTTTCCAGGGCGTGCACTTCGAAGGGTCTTTTTTTCGTATTGTGATGAATTTTATGATTTCCCGTTCTTTCAAGCCAATCTAGTGTCGATTCGTTCCAAGTTGATAGATGGTCATATGTCCTGTTTTTACTAAAGTTATATTTAACGAACTTAACCACTTGTTCAATCTTTCCTTTGGATTCCGGATCACTCTTTCTGCAAAGATAAATTTTAAACCCGCGTGCTTTTCGGTATTTTTCAAACTCTGCAGTCAATATCAAATCTCCTGCATTTTCGCTGACAGACAATATTGCATCTTGGTCGTAGACCATTTCAATGGATATTCCTCCAAAGTAATGAAAAGCATTTTCATGACAGCGTATCATGTCTTGCGTACGGAAAGGTTTGTCTAACCATTCCACATATTTAAACCGGGAATGTGAGAGAACAAAGGCTATAAAGTACAATCGTTTATTCGTTTCCTCTGTCGTTGTCACTTTGTCTTGTCCAAAGTCCACTTGTATCTGGTAACCCATTGGAAGATCCGGAACGGCTTCATAAATCCTCTGGCTGCTGACCTTTGGAATTTGGTAAGTATCCCTCACTTCATTAACATAACTCCTCACAGTACTTTCAGCGATATTTTGCACATCGCATTTTTCCTGCAGCCAATCATAAACTTGAGCACCCGTTAGATCGGGATGTTGTTTCAACCACATAACAATGTAATCCCGATAGGGATCTAATTTCCTTCCGCGCGCTTGAAGAGTTAAGATAAACGCCTCAAATTCTTCTGGAGACTTCCCAAGATACGATCGCACAGTATTCCGAGAAATAAATAGTTTGCGGGCAATCGCTGCTTCCTTGAATCCTTCTTCTTTTAACTTCAGGATTTGATAATAATCCATTTTCTTTTTCACTCCATAATCCTCACTTTCTATAAACTAGTTACTAGTATATAGAAGCGAAGTTTTTAGTGAAAACTGTTCAATCTTAATTGGCGAAATCTGTTCAATTTAGTTTAGCGTTTACACTCCGTGGCAGCATGGACGCTTCTGAATATAAAAATGTCGTATTGGGGCTTCTATTCCTTAAATACGTTTCGGATTCTTTTGAAGAGAAATATGAAGAACTTACGCAAGACAAATGGGCAGATCCGGAAGATAAAGACGAGTACCTAGCAGAGAATATTTTCTGGGTGCCGAAAGAAGCACGTTGGACTTATATCAAAGAAAACGCTAAAAAGCCTGAAATCGGTCAGATAATTGATACTGCCATGATTGCTACTGAAAAAGAGAACGAATCTTTGCGGGGAGTGCTGCCAAAAGACTATGCACGTCCGGCTCTCGATAAAACAAGACTGGGAGAAACAATCGATTTGTTTTCGTTCAGAATTGGAGATAAAGAAAGCCGCTCCAAAGATATGCTTGGTCGCGTCTATGAGTATTTCCTGTCGAAATTCGCAAGCGCAGAAGGAAAAAATGGCGGTGAGTTCTATACACCGAGTTCTGTGGTTAAACTGCTTGTTCAAATGCTGGAGCCATATAAAGGCAGAGTATATGATCCGTGCTGCGGTTCTGGGGGCATGTTTGTCCAAAGTGAAAAGTTTGTCGAAGAACACCAAGGGCGTCTAGGTGATATTGCGGTCTATGGACAAGAATCAAACCCTACAACTTGGAAACTGGCAAAAATGAACTTGGCTATCCGCGGTATTGACGGAAATATTGGAGATCATAACGCGGATACGTTCCATAACGATTTACATAAAGGATTGAAAGCTGATTACATCCTAGCAAATCCACCTTTTAATATCAGTGATTGGGGCGGAGAAAAGTTAAAAGAAGATGTTCGCTGGCAGTTTGGAACGCCGCCAGTCGGAAATGCCAACTATGCATGGATTCAGCATATGGTTTCAAAACTTGCACCATCTGGTACAGCTGGCTTTGTTCTAGCGAATGGGTCGATGTCGACAAATACGACATCAGAGCTTGAAATCCGCAAAAATTTGATTGAGCAAGATCTTGTCGAATGTATCGTTACGTTGCCTGGGCAATTATTCTACTCTACGCAAATTCCGGTTTGTTTGTGGTTTGTCACGCGCAATAAAGCGAAAAACGGCAAAAAAGAACGGCGTGGAGAAATCCTCTTCATCGATGCCAGAAAACAAGGTAGCATGGTTTCGCGTACATTGAAAGAATTTTCTATTGAAGACATCAACAAAATCTCAGACGTGTATCATGCATGGCGGGGAACGAATGAACAAGAATACGAAGATGTTGCAGGCTTCTGTAAAGTAGCAAAACTGGATGAAGTTCGAGAGCATGAATATATTTTGACTCCTGGCCGCTATGTTGGGTTGGAAGCAGCGGAAGAAGACAGTGAGCCGTTTGAAGAAAAAATGGAGCGATTGACTGGCGATCTTGCAGAGCAATTCGTGAAATCGAAAAAACTTGAAGGCCAAATCCGTAAAGCGTTGGAGGGGATCGGGTATGGGGTTTAACAATTTTGAGACTGTAAAATTACCTGAAATAGGTACCTTATCTAGAGGGAAGTCAAAACATAGACCAAGATATGATCCGGTTTTATACGGAGGTAAATATCCCTTTATACAAACTGGTGATATAAGAAAAGCTGGAAAAAGAATCAAGGATTTCGAGCAGTCTTATAGTGAAGTAGGATTAAGTCAAAGTAAATTATGGAAAAAAGATACTTTATGTATAACTATTGCTGCTAATATAGCGGAGACATCCATTTTAGATTTTGAAGCATGTTTTCCAGACAGCGTTGTAGGCTTTATCCCGGATACTAGCAGGTGTTCAATTGATTATATTTACTACTACTTTCAATACTTTAAAAAAGAAATTCAAAGTAGAGCTTATGGCTCTGTTCAAGAAAATATCAATCTCAAGGTTCTAAATGATATTGATATCATATTGCCATCCTTACATATACAAAACAAAATTACTTCAATACTTTCACCTCTTGATGAGAAAATAGAAGTTAACAACAAAGTTATACAAAACTTAGAAGAATTTGCTCAGACATTTTTCAAACGCTGGTTTGTAGATTTTGAATTTCCAAATGAAAATGGAGAACCTTATAAATCCAGTGATGGAGAAATGGTAGAGAGCGAAATAGGTTTAGTTCCGGTAGAATGGCAAGTTGGAAAAGCGTCAGATATATTTCACTTTTCTCCTAAAACTACTTTAAAAAAAGGTGAATTAGTAGATTACATTGAAATGAAAGATTTAAATGATTCTGCCGTGATTCATTCATGGAAAAAAAGAGTGTTTAGTGGTTCGGGCAGTAAATTTATTAATGGTGATACACTACTTGCTAGAATTACCCCGTGCCTTGAGAATGGCAAGATTGGATACGTTGAATTTATGGAAAAAGAAGAAGTGGGCTGGGGGTCAACCGAGTTTATTACGATTAGAAGTAAAGAAGGTTATCCAAAGACACTTACTTACTTTTTTGCTTCGAATCCTGATTTTAAAAATTATGCGATAAGTAATATGAACGGAAGTTCAGGAAGACAACGAGTTAACCATCAAACACTTGGCAACTATTCTTGCGTTGTATATCCAATAGAAATTACTCACAAGTTTGCAGAAATTGCTGATGAAATCATGGAAATGATGTCTAACATGCGAAATGAAATTAACACCTTGATAAATATTAGAGAGACCCTTCTTCCGAAACTCCTCTCCGGAGAAATCGAACTCTCTGACGAAACCGAGGTGACTGAACATGTACCGATTCCATGAAGATGATCTTGAACAAGCTACCCTGGAATGGCTTGAAAACTTAGGGTATGAAATAGAGAACGGACCAAATATCGCCGTGGACGGTGATTCACCTGAACGGGACAGCTATGCCGATGTCGTACTTGAAGGCAGGCTTGAAGAAGCGTTAAAGGAGATCAATCCGGATGCTTCGATGGAAACTGTACTGCGCGCGGTTCAGTTGGTCACGATGGTTCAGTCTCCGAATCTTATAGTCAATAATCGGATATTCCAGAAATATGTCACTGATGGCATTGATGTAGAAGTTCGCAAAGAAAACGGGCGTAATACAGTAGAGAAACTATGGCTGTTTGATTTCGAGAACCCGGAAAACAATGATTTTTTGGCAGTCAATCAGTTTACAGTCATTGAATGGCAGCAGAATAAACGCCCAGATGTAATTGTTTTCGTGAATGGCTTACCGCTGGTAGTCATTGAATTGAAAAACTCGACAGATGAGCAAGCAGGAATCTCAAAAGGTTTTAACCAGCTTCAAACATATAAAGCGACGATTCCTTCTTTATTCCAATACAATGCTTTTTTGGTGACGAGCGATGGCATCAATGCCAGAGCGGGATCGCTGACTGCAGACGAAGAACGGTTTATGATGTGGCGAACAGTGGACGGGGAGTCGATTGCTCCTTCCACCATGCCGCAACTTGAAGTATTGATTCAGGGTATGTTCAAGCCGAAAGTTTTGCTGGATTTGCTTCGCCATTTTGTTGTGTTCCAAACGGATGGAGAAAAAACCTTTAAAATTCTGGCTGCGTATCATCAATATTACGCGGTCAACAAAGCGGTCGAACAGGCAAAACGCGCGGCTGCCGAAAGGGGAGACCGGAAGATTGGGGTTATTTGGCATACGCAAGGGTCGGGAAAAAGTTTGTCGATGGTGTTCTATACAGGCAAGCTGGTGCTTGAGATGAACAATCCGACCGTCATTGTCTTAACGGACCGCAATGACCTCGATGACCAACTCTTTAACACATTTTCCATTTCGAGTGATTTATTGCGCCAGACGCCGAAACAAGCCGATAGCCGCAGCGATTTGAGAAATTTATTGGCTGTTGAATCGGGGGGCATTATTTTCACGACGATGCAAAAGTTTGCGCCGGAAGAAGGGTTCACGCATATGGATGCATTGACGACTCGCCGGAATGTCATTGTCATGGCCGATGAAGCGCACCGGACGCAATATGGCTTCCAAGCGCAAGTGACAAAGACAACAGATGATGTTGCGACCAAATACGGTTATGCGAAATACATGCGAGATGCTTTGCCGAATGCTTCTTTTATTGGATTTACAGGAACTCCGGTGGAATCAAGCGATAAAAATACACCGGCTGTTTTCGGTGATTATATTGATATTTATGATATGACGCAGGCGGTTGAAGATGGTTCTACTGTGAAGATTTATTATGAGAGCCGCATAGTGAAACTGGATTTGCCAGAAGGCTTGGATATTGACTTAGAGTATGATGAAATAACTGAATTCCAAGAAGAGTCGGATAGAGAAAGACTGAAATCCAAATGGTCTCGTTTGGAAGCATTGGTGGGTGCTGAACAGCGCCTTCAAAAGTTGGCTGCTGACATGGTGAATCATTTTGAATCCAGACAAGATGCAATGTTCGGAAAATCGATGATTGTTGTCATGTCACGACGAATTGCTATTGACCTTTATCAGGAAATCATCAAGTTGCGTCCAGAGTGGCATTCAGATGATGACAAGAAAGGCGTCATCAAGATTGTTATGACCGGCACTTCGAGTGATCCGGAACACTGGCAGCCTTTTATCGGCAATAAAAAACGACGGGATGATTTAGCTCGCCGGATGAAGGATTTTAATGATGAACTGAAAATTGTCATTGTTCGCGATATGTGGCTGACCGGGTTTGATGTGCCTTCTATGCATACGATGTACATAGACAAGCCGATGAAAGGGCATAATTTAATGCAAGCCATCGCAAGGGTAAATCGGGTCTTCCGGGACAAGCCAGGAGGATTGATTGTCGATTATATTGGAATTGCAGACAGCTTGAAAGAAGCGTTGAAGCAATACACCGACAGCGATCGTGGCAATACTGGAATTGATACGGCCGTGGCAGTGGACATATTATTAGAGAAGTTCGAGATTATTCAAGATATGTTGTACAAGCATAGTTACGATAACTTTAACTCAGAGAAAGCTTCTGAACGTATGCGAGCCATTACAGAAACGATGGATTTTGTCATCGGTCTCGGAGAAGAAGAGAAGAAGCGTTTTATGAAAGTTGTGACGGAGCTTGGAAAGGCATTTGCCCTATGTGCCACAGAACCGGAGGCAATGGAATTAAATGCGGAGATTGGTTTTCTGAAGGCGGTTAAAGCTGCTCTTGTAAAATTGATTCCTGGTGATGATCGGAAACAAACACCGGAACAAATTGACGCGCAGCTAAACCAGTTAATATCGAAATCAGTAATATCGGATGAAGTGATTGATATTTATACTTCGCTTGGTATTCAGAATCCCGACATTTCTATTTTGTCAGATGAGTTTTTGGATGAAGTTCGCGCACTGCCGCAGAAAAACTTGGCAGTGGAGTTATTGAATCGTTTATTGCAAGGAAAAGTGAAAAATGTTCAGCGTACAAATCTCGTAAAAGCACAAAAATTCACTGAGATGTTGAACAACGCCATCAACAAATACAACAAACGGGCGATTGAAACATCTAAAATCATCGAAGAACTGATTGAACTGGCGAAAGAAATGAATGATTCTGTGAAGGCAGGAGAGGCATCTGGTTTGATCAAAGAAGAAGTAGCCTTTTATGACGCTTTAGCTTCTCACGAAACAGCAGAGCAAGTATTAGGTGATGATATCTTGAAAGTCATTGCACATGAGCTTACAAAGGCAATAAAAGAGAATATGAGCATTGACTGGAACTTAAGAGAGTCGGCTAGAGCCAAAATGAGGATTACTGTTCGAAGGTTATTGAAGAAGTATGGCTATCCACCTGATTTGCAGAAGTTGGCAGTAGAGACTGTTGTTGAGCAAGCTGAGTTGATGGCAGAAGCTACAAAATTTTGATATTTATTTACGCTAATAGGGGGAAATGATTTGTCGAGGTCAGTAATTACAGCTTTTAACGAGTTTCAAAAAGATACAGTAAACTTAGATACTAATTTAAATGATAGGGCTAAAAGAAGTAAGAACTGGTTGCTAGAAAAAATTTCGAAATTTGATTCTACAGTTGAAAATTTTCCTCTCTTATATCCAAAGATAGACATACATTTTGGTTCATACGCAAGAAAAACAAAAATTCGAGAACTTGATGATATTGATTTAATGATCGGATTGAATGCTCAAGGATCAACACACGCTGAATATTCAAATAGAATAGAAATTCATGTTTCTGATAAGGCTACTAACCTATTGAGATTATGTCATCCTCAAGGGAATGTTTTAAATTCTAAACGAGTGATTAATAAATTTGTTTCTGCCTGTGAAAATATTCCACAATACAATAATGCAGATATTAAAAGAAATCAAGAAGCAGCTACATTAAAGTTATCATCCTATACATGGAATTTTGATATTGTTCCTTGTTTTATAACTCAAGAAAATAGCGATGGTGAAACATTTTACTTAATTCCTGATGGAAATGGGCATTGGAAGAAGACTAATCCCAGATTAGATAAAGAACGTGCTTCTCTTATAAATCAATCCCATGATGGTAATGTTCTTCAAGCAATAAGAATAATGAAGTACTGGAATAGAAGAGTTGCTATGCCGACTATAACTTCATATTTATTAGAAACTATCATATTGAATTATTACAAAGCAAATACGAATAAAGCTAGTTCTTATGTTGATATTGAAATTCCAAAAATTTTAAACTACCTATATGATAATATTTTAGGGGATATAAACGACCCTAAAAATATTCAAGGAAATATTAATGGTCTTACATTTGATGAGAGGTATAGGGTTCGAACTAAAGCATCTTCAGATTACACTAAAGCAATCGCGGCAAGAAAATTAGAAGAAGATGGTAATAATAAGAGTTCTATTAATAAATGGAGAGAAATATTTGGGGATAATTTCCCTAAATATGAGTGAAAATATGAATATAGCTACTAGGCAAAATAAAACAATAAACCTAAAAAGATTGGCTGCTCAAAGACAAATATATTCCGAAGCAAAGGATTTACTTAATATTCAATTCCTTGTGTGTGTAGTAGCTGCCATAGTATTTGCTATATTAGCAAATATATTAAGTGATGAATTTGCAATTTACCCCATTACAGGTGCTATATTATGCGTACTTTTTAATGAAGTATATCTTTCTAAACGAATTAAAAAGTTAACGACAAAAGCTGCTTATATTCAAGAAGAATTTGATTGCGATGTTTTACTGATTCCTAAAAATCGTATGAAAGAAGATTTTCCAGAACTTCTTGAGATTATAAATTATAAAAGCAAAAAATTCTTGGAAAAAGGAAATAATTATGACTTGCTTAAAGACTGGTATCCTGGAATCAAAGAGGCAGATATTAGTTATGGGAGAATTATATGCCAGAACACTAATTGTTTCTGGAACAAGAAGTTGCGTGAAAGATATTCAGCTTATTTGGCTGGATTCTTTTGGATAATTTTTATTCTTCTTTTGGTAATTAGTATAATGAACGATTTAACTTTAACAAGTTTTATTGGGGCGGTTTTAGCTCCGCTGATTCCAAGTATTGTTTTTGTATACAACATTTTTGCAGTGAACAAAGATTCAATCACTAAATTGAATCATATTAAAATTAAACTAAATGAAATCATTGAAAAATTAAAAGTTAAGGAACATTATCCTAAAGAACAATTAGATAATGATATACGATCATTACAAGATTTGATTTTTGAAAATCGCTTAATTATTTCTTTGACGCCAGACAAATTTTATTTTAGATACCGAGATCGAGATGAAGGAATTGCTGCTGCTTCAAACGAAGAGTTAATAGATTTGATAAACAATAGGATTCAATAATCACTGGTAGGAGTTTTGAAAGAATTGCTAGTAGAATAATTAAGTATTTGACAAGAATAAATAATCAATCTGGAAAGAAGAAATTTAAAATAAACAGCTTCCTTCTCTTCAACTTTTTTAAAAAATGAATGAATTATTGCTGGCACAAAGTTGTGCCAAAGCGATTTTTCACTGGAACAAAACTGTGCCAAACGCTAAAAAAAGTGGCACAAAACTGTGCCAAAATAGAATTTTCATGTACCCACCCAAACACTAGGCTCTGCCTAGTCCCACATTGAAAATGGGGGCAAGTTTCCCTTATGCTCTTTCTCTCTATTTCACATTGTCTGCAAAAGTTACTTAGTTTTAACATTCACTTAGGAGGTTTCACAAATGGAATTAAAAATTAGAAATAAACTCTTCAAGATTCTCATGTTGATTATCTAGGCTTGTCTCTAATTCATATTCTTCAACTACGTTGCCTTTATTGATGTAATAGACTGTATTTACGTTAGGCATGTTGGGACGGAAAGGATTGTTACTTAAGCCATTTTTATTTTCATTAGATACATCATTTTGAAAGACATCGAATAGCATAACAGTTTGTTCTTTTTCTAAAAATGCCTTTTCGACGTTTCTAAGTAGCTGTGAGTCTTCTTCGTCTTTAATGAGTACAAAGCCAGTTTGACCAGTATCGAGTATTTCTTGCACATCTTCAGTAGAAGCATCGATTGTGCCATATTCTTTAGTAGTACAAGCACTTAATAGAAATGATATACTGCAAATGACAAAAATCCATTTGATCGTTTTCATAGAATCGCTCCTTAGATTGTGGTTTGCTAACTTATTTGCTAACTTTTTTTTGAGTTTTGATGAATCTCTATAAGTTAGTTAGTTCCGAAACCCTTAAGAGCGCTAAGTTTTTACATCCTATGAAAAGGCAAAATATGCCCCCGATATGGGCGGCATGATGTAACAATGTTTTAAAACCCCTCTATTTAAAAGGGGTTTTAGCCTGTTACATTGAAACACATCTATAAGAAAAGGTCTTTCATCAGTTTACTAACTGGTGAAAGACCTTTTTTCTATTGTTGCTGTCATATGAGGATAAATGTATATTGTTATGATAAGGCTAAGAAATGAATGCATTTGTAGAGCAGTCGATTTAATATTAATTTTATGTGCTATTATTAGGGTTGAATAATTACTATAAACACACAAATGCGTAATAAATTAAAACTGCTCAAGTAATACCTTTTTCTTCGTTAAGAAGAACTTGAGGCTGTGTAAATAGGCAATGTTATAGGAGGTTTATTGATGGATAATAATGATTTATTAATTAGATTAAGATATGCTCTAGATATTAAAAATAAAGATATGATAGAGATATTTAAACTGGGTGGCATTGAAGTAACAAAAGAAGAAGTGCTATTGATACTTACGAAAACAAATGATGGTTACCATGATGAAGCTGACAGTATTGATGGTGATATAGTTGAACATGAAGAGAATATAAAATGTGATAATATCATGTTGGAGTCGTTTTTAAATGGCCTGATTATCTCTAAAAGAGGAAAACAAGATCCCAAGCCTGGACAACCTGAAAGATCGGCATATTCTAAAACTGAACGAGTTAACAATATCCTTCTGAAGAAAGTGAAAATAGCACTGGCATTAACAAGTGAGGACATACTTGATATTTTAGAAACTGCAGGAGTCTTTATAACAAAAGGCGAATTAAGTGCTTTTTTAAGAAAAGAAGGACATAAGAATTATAAAGAGTGCGGAGATCAGAACACTAGAAATTTCTTAAAAGGATTAGCAATAAAATATAGGAAGTAAGGAACCAACGGCATGATGTAATCTAAACTGCCCGTTCCTGAAAGCCTCGCAGTTCTTTAATATATTGTAATCAAAAAGACTACTTCTCATGAAAATGGGAGGTAGTCTTTTTTTATTTCTAAATGTACAAGAATGAAGAAAATGCCGAACCTACAATAGTGAAAAATAGATACTTATGCAAATATTAAAACTATGTTACAATTAGCCCAAATGTTTTAATTTTATCCAAATATTAGAATATTTTATATGTCGAATGGCATATTAGTAAAGGTTAAAGCTCGTTTTCTAAAAGGAATTAAATCAAGCATATGAGAAAAAAAAGAAGCTTTATTAGCTGTGTGGAAAGTTTAATAAGGGTGGAGACTATTCTTATAAAGATTACTTCATTACCGAATCCAAATTAAGAGGAGAATTTATCTGTTTAAATCGAAACTTTTCAAGGCCATATTGGCATCGTTACTTGCTGTAACTGTATTTTTCGGTTCAGTATCACCGCTTTCACCAATAGATGAATCTTCAATAGTTCAAGCGGCAGCAAAACCACCAGCAACTGCGTTTAAATCTAAGGTGACTGATGTGGTTGACGGTGACACAATCAAATTAATATATAAAGGACGTAAAGAAACGGTTCGTTTCATTCTTATTGACACTCCTGAAACGAAAAAACCTAATACATGCGTTCAATTATTCGGACCTGAAGCATCTGCTTATACAAAGAAAGTGTTACTTAATAAAGAGGTTAAAGTTGAATTAGGAGTCGATACTCGAGATCAGTATGGCCGACTTCTTGCTTACATCTATATTAAAGATGTGATGTTTAACAAGACATTACTTGAAAAAGGTCTGGCTCGAGTTGCAATCTATAAACCAAACACTAAATATCTTAAAGAATTACAAGCTGTAGAAAAAGTAGCTAAAGGGAAAAAAGCAGGAATCTGGTCAAGTGTTAATGCAAGAAATGGTGGTTGTGCACCGAAAGTAGCGACAGCACCAAAGCCAGCTATTACCAAGCCAGCACCTAAGCCCACTACACCAGCAAAAGCAGAAGTCTTTAAGAACTGTACTGAATTACGCAAGAAATATCCAAGTGGTGTTGCAAAAGGACACGCTGCCTATCAATCAAAAATGGATCGTGATAAAGACAACTGGGCATGTGAAAGATAAATCTCTTGCAGTTCTTTACTAAATTATAAGCAAAAAGACTACATCTCATGAAAATGGGAGGTAGTCTTTTTTTGAATTTACGGATTTAATGATTTCGGCATGCATTATCTACTTCTTCCTGCGATAAGTTAAGTATTCGGTAAAAAACGAAAGTAGATGTAAATGATATTGGAGGTAAGAGATGCAAATTTTTTATACCGTCCGTCCAGGGGATACGCTGTATCAGATAGCAAAGAGATGGGAGCTACCGGTTGAGTCCCTTATTGCTGCGAATAATTTGGAAACACCCTACACGATTTACGTAGGTCAGCAACTTTCCGTTCCTCCTGGTGTCGATGTCATCCGTGTAAGGGCAGGAGATACCGTTTTTACTATTGCTCAATTTTTCGGCGTTCCACAATCCGCTATTATCGAAGCAAACAAGCTTGATCCTCCCTATATCATACAAGCGGGTCAACTGTTGAAAGTCCCTCTAGGTAGCCCATACTATATTGTTCAACCCGGGGACACATTATTTAAAATCGCATCTCAATTTAATGTAAAAACAAGTGGACAAAGTAATCCTGAACTAATCAGGGAAGTGAACCTCCTACCATCGGCTACCATTTTCCCGGGTATGAAGTTAATCATTCCATATGCTCCTCCCGGGGATCAAGGTTTAATTGCCTATATATCCAACGTAGGGGGAGATTATGATCTATGGTTGTATAACCCTAGTAATGGTGAGAATCTACAATTCACAACCGGTTTAGGAGAATCCTTTTCAATTCCCTTTTGGTCACCAGACAGTACAAGAATCGCCTTTGTAGGAAAAGATGAAATTCTCTATGTCCTCCAGTTATCTGAAGGTGGAATTAGCCGTATTGATCAGTTTAGTGAAGGCTTAGGCAATTATGTAAGTTGGTCACCGGACAGTCAAATACTAACTTATACGAAAAAGAATGATGTAATTCTGTACAATATCAATACACATCAATTTCAAAAAATAAACCAACCTGGTGCAACAGATGTCCAGTGGTTTCCGAGCGGGACAGAATTGCTTTTTCAAGCGCCCGACGCATCAGGAATTAGTCAGCTATACCGTATTCAAACCGATGGAACAAATAAACAACAAATAACTCAAAACACGGGAAGTCGTTTTAATGATGCTCGTCTTTCTCCAAATGGATCCTACGTACTTTACACAACTCCTGGTGCGAGCATCTCCATTATTTACACATTAGAAATTTCAACGGGGCGTATTTTTGAAGTAAGGGGTGGCCCTCTTGCTAAAAACTATTTTCCAGTATGGTCTCCTAATTCCTCTACTATTGCTTACAGTGCTACTGCTTTTGAAGAAGTTGGATATTTCTCTCTAATTAAAACAACTGGTCGACGAGGGAAAAACGACCTGACGAGAGCTATATCAAATTGTTTTGCCACTCCTGTAACATGGTCACCAGATGGCAGGAAAATTGCCTATCTTTCAGACTGTACCAATGGAACGGCTAGTGAAATATGGATGATTGACATCTTGCATCCTGTACCGATTCGATTAAGAGAAGTTGCCTTCATTACGTCTTTGCAATGGTCCCCTAGTGCAATTGTTCCTATGAAGAAAACCTATACCAGCACTGTCTATAACGTTCAATTTCAATACCCTTCAAACTGGCAAAGGAAGACAGACGAAAGATATGAAGGTCTCGATGGCTTCTTTCAAGTTTCAGCGATTTCCTCAGATGAAACGATTAACGAAGTATGTCTCAATGAAGCTTACCACGGGCTTCATCCTTACGGTTCCGCACCTCGCATCATCAAAGCACAAATCCAACAACAAGATGCATGTTTTATTTTCCCTTCAGCGGACCAACCACCAGAAATGGAAGATCAAGCTGCTCTAATTATCAGGTATCCACAACCTATTCAAATTGGAGATAGTACGTACAATTATTTTATCTTGTGGGTATCCCAAAACCATCTGACTGAAATAAGTTCTACCCTTATTTTTCTATGATTTTAGCAACACAAATTCAAATTAAAGAAGGACTTTATCAGCTTAGCCATCTGAAAAAGTCCTTCTTTTCTATATTTTGCATCATATGCTTTAACGGGGGAGTATATTTTCCTTTCAAGTAGAAACTTTGGTTACTACGTCTCAAGTCTTAGATGTAAACACCTCCTAGGTCCATTTGAATAATTTACTCAATGGCTATACTTAAAGTAACGAAGGAAATGATTGTTTGTACAGAAAGGGTAGAAAATATGGTTGATTATACGATGAAAGTAGAACAAGAACTGCTGGTTTGGAAGCAGAAAATGACAAGACAATCAGGACTACTAAGTCGTGTGTCAAAGAATGCACAGACGAGGATAAATGGTCTTCTTCCAGAAAAGTTTCATAAAGTGATGACGGAAAGCATTAAAAACATGGTGAAAGCCACGCTCGCAGGTTCAAAATTCACGACGAAAAAACGATCATCACAGAAATTAAGTCTCTTTGAGAGAGACGAACTATTTAAGGAAAAGCTTTCTACCTTCAGAAAGACGGCAACGATTGAAGGTGCTGGAACAGGTGCAGGGGGCATACTGCTTGGCATCGCTGATTTTCCATTGCTATTATCCATCAAAATGAAATTTCTGTTTGAAGCCGCTGCTGTGTATGGATTTGATACGGATGATACCGAAGAAAGACTCTTCATCCTGCACATATTTCTATTGGCCTTCTCAAGCGAGGAAAAACGAAAAGAGACATTATTTATCATTGAAAACTGGGAGCAACAAAAAGCCCTGGTCGCCGATATGGACTGGCGGGAATTTCAACAGGAATATCGGGATTACATTGATTTAGTGAAAATGTTCCAAATGCTACCTGGAATTGGCGCAGTGGTTGGTGCGTTTGCCAATTACAATCTGTTAGACCAACTCGGAGAAAGCGCAATGAATTCATACAGATTGCGTTTATTGCATGCCAAATAAAAGGGAGCTGATACAAAATGATGTTTAAAAACAAACTAGTTATTTCATTCTTGGTATTGCTAGTAATAGCAGGTGGAATCACGTTTATGTTCAAAACAATGGATGTCTTTGCACAGAACGACAATAAGAAAAAAGTAGTTGAAGATTCTTCATTCACGAACATTGAAGTTTCTACAAACAATGCCGAGGTCGTCATTGTACCGACCAAAAGTTCAGATGCAACTGTTGAATATGAAGGTGCTAGTACAAAGGCAAAATACAATTTTGAGGTAGATGTAAAAGGAGATACACTTTCCGTGCATTTGAAACAGAAACGCCGAATTTTCTTTTGGTTTGGATTCCATTCACGTGACTTGAAATTGATCGTCAACGTTCCAGAAAAACAATATGAAAACATCCAGGTAAAGAGTAACAATGGGCTTATCAATGTAGAAAATCTACAAGCCGAAATGGTTTTATTAGAGACAGACAATGGCAAAATCTTACTGAAAAAGGTTGTAGCCAACTCGGTTACTGTTGAAACTGATAACGGTAAAATCGTATTGGACCATGTCGAAGGTAAAATCAAAGGAACTACGGATAATGGACAAATCTCCGTGCTAACAAATAAATTAGAATGGCCGATTGATTTAGCAACAGACAACGGCAGTATCGAGATGAAAACTGAATCTGAACCGGCAAATGCGACCATAGATTCGGAATCGGATAACGGCAAAATCATCATATTTGGTAATGAGATTAAGCGTTCAACTTACGGTGAAGGTAAACATTTAATTAAGTTACGGACAGATAATGGTTCAATTACAGTAACGAAATAAAGACGAACGAAATGAATTGATTTTTTAATGAAGCTAAGATGTAATTAGAAAACCATCATTCTAGAAAAGAGTCAAACCTTGATAATATAAGGTTTGACTCTTTTAATTCTAGGGTAAAAAGGTAGATACTCTGTAAAATTGAATAATGAATGAAAATAACAATGTATGAAATACTAGAAGCAACAGTAAAGTGTTATAATTACTCATTCTGTTTGTATGAGAAATCACTTATCGTGACTGTATAGACACGTTAAGAAGTAAATGAACTTGAAAACTAACGTAATAAAGTATTGAAAGGGGAATGTAAAATGGAAAAAGTAGAAGTGGGTAACATATTTGTATTATTGGATGAGAACGAACAGGAACAAGAGATTGAGGTTCTAGGAACTTTAACAATCGATGAAGTTGAATACGCTGCTGTTGGATTTGCTGAAGAAACTCAAGATGAATCAAAAGAAGATATCGATGTTTTCTTCTTACGAGTGGAAGACGGCGATGAATTATCTGTAATTGAAACAGATGAGGAATTTGATAGAATTTCTGCGGCGTTTAAAGAAGCTCAAGAAGCTCAAGAACATGCAGAAGAAGAAGAGTAAATAAACGGTCGATAGAGGATTGGAACGTTTTCTTTTACGAACAATACGATAAAATTATGACCATCAAATTGATGGTCATTTTTATGTGATAAGATCGATAAGTAAGAGCGATTTAGGGTAAGTAAAGGATATATTCAACTTGTTACAGAAGGGATGTGAGTCGAGAATGAATTTGCCACTGGCGATAGGGTTAATCCTGTTTGCATTGTTTGTTGCGGCTTTTGTTGGAATTAAATTGCTACGTATACCAGACATCGTGATTTTTATTTTATTGGGTGCTGCATTATCCTTTACAAATTACTTTGGAGACACGGATGTATTTAAGGTAGCAGGAGAAATCGGATTAATTGTACTGTTCTTCTTATTAGGTATGAAGTTTACGTTCAAAGAGCTCGGTAAAAAAGGCAAGAAAGTCTGGAAAGCCAGTGTGCTCGACGTCGTTCTCGGTTTGGGTGTTACCTTTGCGATCGCTATGTTCTTTGGTCATGACCTATTTACCTCGCTGTTAATTGGGGGTTTGGTATATGCTACTAGCTCATCTATTACGGTTAAGTTGCTAGAACATAAAAACAAACTCGACAATAAGGAATCTGGGTTCATTTTGTCCTTGTTGATATTCGAAGACCTGATTGCGCCTATTTTAATTACGGTATTAATAGGCTTAAGTGGAGATGGCTTCTCGGGAATGGATTTTGTATTTGTTTTCCTGAAAATCGCACTGCTTGTATTAGGTGCTCTTGTTATCGGTAAAGTGTTGTTCAAAAAAGTTCATCATCTGATTAACCGTTTTCTCGAAGAAGATTATTTCGTGTTGTTTGTACTCGGTGTCGCGATCACATATGGCGGATTTGCGCTATTTTTGGGATTATCAGAAGTAATCGGCGCGTTCCTAGCAGGTATCATGCTTGCGGAAACGAGTTTTAAAGACAAAGTTCAAGAAGTGGCAATGCCCGTGAGGAATTTATTTTTGCCCTTCTTCTTTTTAAACTTTGGACTGACATTGGAATTCACAAAAGAAGTACCAGCATTTGGATTGCTAATTGTCGTTGTGATTTGGTCAGTTTTTGCCAAATTAATTGTCGGTTATTTTGGTGGGCGATGGTACGGTTTGGACAAGCGGGAGTCGTTTGAAAGTGGACTAGCACTTACACCTAGAGGTGAGTTCTCCGTTATTATTGCGGCATTAGCAACCGGTGTCGTGCAAATTTTTGCAGGGATGTACATATTAATCGCTGCCCTGCTAGGCATGGTACTATTTCAAATGGCCCCGAAAATTAGTCGGAAATTAATGGGTGACAAAAAAGAAGAATAACGCTTCATACGATTAAACCCAACTGTTTGTGAGTTGGGTTTTTCTTTACTGAAATTGGAGGCATTGGTTATTGTCCACTCATTGTGGTTTATCGTCCACTCATCGTGCTTGATTGCCCACTCGTTGTGCTTCATCGTCCACTTAACTTGGTTTGTTGTCCACTCATCGTCCTCTGTCGTCCATTCGCTTGGAGGAGGACACTATTCCTCCCTAGAAAGACATCATTTCTGGCATATTCATTATTACTAACTAATAATTTCTCAAGTTCACCACATTAAATTTCGTTATCTTGCTTTTGCGTTCCAAATACCATCTGCTGAGTATGTGAAGCGGGTATACTTATAGTAGATAAGAGGTGAGTCCATGCACAAGGATGATCAACAATTTACATCTATATCAGACGAGCAATGGCAGGCAATTACGCACAATGATGCATCGTACGATCCTATCTTTATTTACGCGGTAAAGTCGACGGGTATTTTTTGTAGACCTTCTTGTAAATCGAGACTACCGAATAAAACCAATGTCTTTATTTACAAGAATGCACAACAAGCATTAACACAAGGATTTAGGTCGTGTAAACGCTGTAAACCAGAGGGGTTACATGTACCTGATGAAGACTGGGTTGTGCAAATTGCCGACTATATAGACAGCCACTATTCACAACCATTGACGCTAGAGGTACTTGCGGATATGTGCCATGGAAGTCCTTATCATTTACAACGAACGTTTAAGCGAATCAAGGGCATAACACCTGTCGAATATATTCAAAATGTGAGAATCGACTATGCGAAAGACCATTTGAAGGCTACTGATAAGTCGATTGGAGAAATCGGTCAACGAATAGGATTCCCGAATGCACCTTATTTCATCACCCTTTTTAAGAAAAAAACAGGGTATACACCTTTGCAATATAGAAAATCACTCTTGGAGGTATCAGAAGATGGAAGAGAGTAATGGGAGGTTCATTTATTGGACTCGATTGGAACATGAACAATGGAATATGTGTATCGCTGCGACAGCACAAGGACTTTGTTATGTAGGATCGCAAAACAAAGGATTTGAAGAACTTGAAAACTGGGCGAAAAAACGTCTACCGATTTACGATTTAGTTGAAAATGCTGAAAACATGAAATCTTATAAGGATGAGTTAATTGATTATGTATCAGGTAAACGCAAGAACTTCTCTGAACCTGTCGACCTCCATGGAACCCCATTTCAAAAGGAAGTTTGGAAAGCCTTACAAGAAATTCCTTACGGTCAAACGGTATCGTACACAGATATTGCGGTCCGTGTTCAAAAACCTGGATCAGTTCGTGCTGTTGGTACTGCTATCGGGGCAAATCCAGTGTTAATAACGGTTCCTTGTCATCGCGTCCTTGCAAAGAGCGGGAAACTGGCTGGCTACCGTGGCGGACTCGAAATGAAAGAACAACTATTGGCATTGGAACTCACAAAAGAGATTTCCAAGTAAGATCATACACTGTCTCCATAGAAAAACCAGCCTCTGTAGTAAAGGCTGGTTTCTTAATCATAACTTTATTTTAGTTGATTAATAAATGGTCCATAGTCACGACGGATATGTTGTACCGACAACCATTTTAACGTAGTAAATTCTTCGAGCACCCATTCACCATTGAAGCGGCCAAGGCCAGAGTCTTTTTCGCCGCCAAAAGGCATATGTGCTTCATCGTTTACGGATTGATCATTCACATGAATCATGCCTGTGTGTATTTTATGTGCAATCGATGTTCCTCGCTCAATATTAGAAGAGTGAACAGATCCGCTTAAGCCAAATGGGTAAATATTCGCCATTTCAATCGCTTCTTCTTCACTGTCAAACGGAATAAGGATGGCAACTGGACCGAAAATTTCATTTTCTGCAATAGGCATTGTATTCGTTACATCAGTTAACACAGTAGGGGCCAATACATTACCCTCAACAGTTCCACCTAGACGAATCTTAGCTCCTTGTTCAACACTTGTTTTTAAGTCGCCTAAAATACGCTCAACTTGGTCGTGATTAATTAGAGGACCAACGTTTGTATCTTTGTCGGCAGGATTGCCGTATTTAAGATTTTTAGCCATGTTAATAAATAACTCAGCAAACTCGTCATAAACTTCTTTGTGAACTAAGATCCGATTAATGGACATGCAAATTTGACCTTGATGATAGAACTTACCAAACAAAGCTGATTCAACCGCTTGCTCTATATTTGCATCATCCATTACAATAAAGACGTTATTTCCGCCCAACTCGAGAGCTGTTTTTTTCAGCCCTTTTCCAGCAAGTTCTCCGATATGTCTACCTACATCAGTTGAACCAGTAAACGAAATTAGGCGAGGCGTTTTGTGAGTGACAATTTCATCACCAATCTCAGAGCCGCGTCCCACAATGACATTCAACAACCCTTTTGGAAGACCCGCTGCTTCAAAAATGCTTGCGAATAACAAACCGCCTGTAACAGGTGTATCCGTTGCTGGTTTAATAACTACTGCATTTCCTGTGGCTATAGCAGGAGCTATCGAGCGAATGGCTAAGTGGAAAGGGAAGTTCCAAGGGCTAATAATTCCAATGACACCTAAGGGATTACGATATACTCTGTTTTCTTTGCCAGGTGTTTGAGAAGGCAGGATTTTTCCTTCCATGCGGAAAGGATAGGTCGTTGCTTCTTTTAAGATATTAATCGAGGCTCCGAATTCAGCACTTGCTTTCATAAAGGTACTACCAGCCTCTTTAATTAACCAGTCAATGATCAGCTCTTTATTTTCTTGCATGACAACTAGTGCTTTTTCCAATATGGCACGTTTATTCTGAGGGAGTTCTTTAGCCCATTCGTCCTGTGCTTGCTGTGCAGCTTTATAAGCTGAGTCTAAATCTTCTTTATTGGCAGATTGTATCGTAAAAAGCTCTTCTCCATTAAACGGATTTACATTGATTATTGATTTTTCACTATTTCCGTTCAACCATTTTCCATCTATATATATACGGGTAAAGTCAGTTTTCATTATTTTTCTCTCCTTTATTATTCACATTGCTGTTGTTAGGCCTGCTTAGGAATTAGGCCGATGTTTGATAACATCAGTTCCTAGACATCATTTAAAAAGTTTTATAAAGTTTTCGTACTTTAAACTTTACCCGTGGGTTATTAAAATAAACTAATGGCAGCACATTCAGATTGGTTTTACTGCTTCGGGAGAAGGTCCTCATGTCTGTTTGGCAAATGAGAACTAGTGGTTGATTGGAGTGAAAGGGCAGCGGGATTAGCATAAGCTGAAGACTCCACCCGTAACGGAAATCGAAGGAATTTTTTTTATAAAGTGCGTGTTCTTAACTGGTTTGATGAATTATGAAATTGACTCACATACATAAAATAAAGAATCAATTGAGGAGTAATAGATAAATGAAATTAGTTTCGTGGAGTGTGAATGGCATTAGAGCGTGTGTACAAAAAGGGTTTTTAGATTATTTTCAACAAGTGGATGCAGATATTTTTTGCCGGCAAGAGACAAAATTGCAAGCAGGTGAAATTGATTTATTATTAGAAGGCTATGAACAGTATTGGAAATATGCAGAAAAGAAAGGGTACTCAGGAACGGCCGTTTTTACAAAATAATCGCCGCTTTCCGTTAAATATGGCAGTTGGGGATGCTGATGGGTAAGCCCTAAATAAAAATGGGGATTTTGGGCAAAATCTTTCCGTAGAGGCTAGTGCTGCAGCGTTGCAGAAACATGGTAGTACTGGTGAATTCCATCTAACAAAAAGCGCCGATATTTGTAATAATCTTTATAAAGAAAATAGTTGATTGGAGTGAAAGGGTGGCGACTCCAGCGGGAATAGCATGAGCTGAAGACCCCGCAGGCAACAAGTTGTGGTTCCGCAACTTGTTTGCGACGAGTAACCGCAGGAGCAGATGTTTTTTGCTCGTCGAGGAGGGCTGAGCCCATGCCCGCGGAAAGCGTCCGACTGCAACGTAAATCAACCTCTACTATATAAAAAAAAGGAACTGCCCATAGTCATGTTTTATGACTTTAAGGACAGCTCCCAATAATTAAATGGTATCAATATACTGTTTATAAACATATGGAGAAGTCATTAAGGATAGAAGAGCACCATAGTTTAGGGTGAACGTCACTTCATCCCCAACTTCTAAATTATTTTCTTTTGCATCAATGACTGTGTGGTCGCTACTTGAACCAATAATATCAATATCCAATAATGGTTGTAGTCCGGTTACTAGTACATCTTGATTTCCGACTCCAAGAATTGCTCGCGTCATTTGTCCGCGGTCTTCGAATTCTGGAAAGATGCCGAAAGCATTTTGCCCTATTTCTCCGTAAGGTACAGATGGTTTTACTTTCAATTCAATCACTTCTGTAACGAAAGTGAAGGCATCCGTATATAATTCGGGAATTGCCATGCGGTTTAAGGTTTCACGTCCTAAATAAATGGATTCGCCCAAGCGTAAGTTGTTCACCCGTCCAACATCATCCGTGGTCATAAACCAATTATAATTGGCAGAGTTCCCTCCAGATACATAACAAAGAGCAAGCGAAAACTTCGTTTCAATATCGTTAGCCAGTGTTGATAAATCCTTCATTTTTTGTTCGTTTGGTTTAACGCCACCGAAACAAGCAAAGTTTACTCCAATTCCTACAATCTTGATACCGGCAAGGTTTAAAACCTTTTGAATAAACCCATCAAGGTTTTCAGGCATGATACCTTCTCTTAAATCGCCCATTTCAATCATCAGAATAATTTTATGAACAATATCCTTACTCAAAGCGACTTCAGATAATTTATAAATGACAGCAAGTTCTGTGTTAATGCTAATATCTGCATGTGTAATAACCGCTTCTACTTCACTTAAAGCCGGGGATCTTAATAAGACAAAGTTTGTTTTAATACCTGCATCTCGCATTTTCTGTAGGTTTAACAATTTTGAATCCGCGAGCATATGAATACCTTGCTCTAGTAAAACCGTTGCAATTTCTGGTGCACCGCAAACGGTTTTGGTCACGCCCATAAGCCCAATATGTTTAGAACCGTATAGTTCGACGAGCTTTGCTGCATTATAAGCGACTTTTGCAAGATTGATTTCAATCCTTGGTGTGACAGGCTGAATCAATTGACAACGACTAATTTCTCTTTGCTTCTTAAGGCTGGATAAGCCTCGAAAATACTTTCAATCAACTTGTCGCAGCCAAATTTAAGCGCATCAGTCGTTGGAAGTTGAAGATCAATTTCATAGTCTGAAATGGTTTTAACGAGTTCAGCATCCGTCATGTTTTCATGATTAATCGTGATCGCAATCACTTTAGATTTAGAGAAGTTTTCAATAAGTTCGATTTCACTTTGTACAGTAGGCATTTTCATATAACTAAAATCACCTAAAAATTCGCGTTTAGGAGCATGTTGAATAATGACGGCGCCAGGTCTTGAGCCTCTGATAATTCCACAAGAACTTATATACGCAGGATGACTTAACGCCCCTTGACCTTCCACGATAATGATATCGGGTTTATCGTTTTCATAAGCTTTCATCACTTGGTTTTCAATTTCACCCGTCATAAACTGAGAAGGAATAGCATCAATGGCAACCCCGTATTTCGCGCCTTGAATTAAACCAGTCTGTCCAGTTGCGATAAAAGCGACATTTAAACCTCTTTCTAGCAAAGCATCTTCGAGTAGAACTGCTGTTGTTCTTTTGCCTATTGCGCTATCCGTGCCCAGTACGGCGATCACGGGTGTAGTGATGTTTAAAATGCGTCCAGAAAAAAGATGCATATCCTTTTTCTGGGCAGGCTTTCTGACATCATGGATCGTCACATGATTGTTTTTAGCATGCTCTACAAATTTCACATCATCAGTAAAGAATTCATGTAGAGGGTTAACAATATTCATCCCATGTTCCATTGCTTGAAAAAGAAGATTTCTCTCATCTTCTTTCAGAAAAGCTTCAGAAGGTGCGATTCCATATATGAATTGATTTGGTACATGGTTTAGTTTTCCTAACGCTTGATCGAGGTTTTTGAAGATAGGAATGCCATTTTTCTTTCCTAATAGAAATTCACCCGCATCTTGTCCAACTTTCGTGCTATCAATTACGCCGAGAATTTCGAATTTCCGTGAACTTCTAACCAAGCCATTCGCTGTCTTTCCATCCATCGTTCCAAACTTGTTTTCACAATATACGATTGCCGTTTCTTTCATAAGGTGTTTTCCTCCCAAAATCAATTTTTACTACCGTATCTTTGAGTAAAAGCGTTTTTGCATTTCGGTCAAGGAAAAAAGCACCTGTCCCATCTAGAAAACAATTACAAGACTATAAATTGTTAAATATTTTCAGAATATACAAAATATTATCATAATTATAAGTATATCATAGTTACCATATTCAGGATTCATTTAGAAGAATACGAGGAAACTAGAGACAAATAAAAAGATACATTCAATTAGTCTATTACTTAAAGTCCATGATTATGCCTATAATTTTGAAAAAGTTCGTTTTAGTTTCTTCTATATAGTAAGTACTCGCAGTTTATGAACAACCTTTTCTAGACTTTAGACAGAAAGTTATATAAAGTGTCCGTACATACATAAAATTTGAGAGTCGAATAAGGAGTTAACCCTTTATGAAGTTAGTATCATGGAATGTGAATGGCATAAGAGCATGCGTGAAAAAAGGTTTTTTAGATTATTTTCAACAAGTGGATGCAGATATTTTTTGCCTACAAGAAACAAAATTACAAGCTGGGCAAATAGAATTGCTATTGGAAGGGTACGAACAGTATTGGAATTACGCAGAAAAGAAAGGCTACTCAGGAACGGCGGTATTTACAAAACAAAAGCCGATTTCGGTCAAGTATGGAGTAGGGGATGCAAATGAAGAAGCGGAAGGCAGAATACTGACATTGGAATTCGATCAATTCTATTTAGTAAATGTCTATACGCCAAATGCAAAGCGAGATTTAACTAGACTTCCTTATCGACTGGAATGGGAAGATGAACTGCGTAGCTATTTGAAAAAATTAGATCAAGTGAAACCGGTTATTATGTGTGGTGATTTAAATGTAGCCCATGAAGAAATTGATTTAAAGAATGCAAAGCCGAATAAAGGCAACTCTGGATTTACAATAGAGGAACGGGGCAAGATGACGGCGTTGCTTGATGAAGGCTTTATTGATACGTTTCGCTATTTTTATCCAGAGCAAGAAGGCGCATATACATGGTGGTCTTATATGAGTAAGGTGAGAGAACGTAATATCGGATGGAGAATTGATTATTTCATTGCGTCTAAGAGATTAGAAGATAGGTTGAAACATGCAACCATTCATCCACAAGTCCTTGGCAGCGATCACTGCCCGATTTTGTTGGAACTTCAATAATGATTGGCTATGTTAAAGATCTTGTAGAACATACAAAAGAGTACATTTGCGTTTAGCAAACCGCAAGACGTGCGGCAGCGCAAATGCACGATTAACAACAATTAAAAGCCTTTCATAAGTTCATTGAACTTGCGAAAGACTTTTATGTAGAGCTCCAAAGTATGTTAGAACTTAACCAACTACTTCTGTTACGACTACCTTATTCGTGTATAGCGTGGAACCAATATAGCCGGCTAAGTACGCGATAAGCAAAACGAATATCGATGCAAAACCTACATCAAAATTTCTACTATATAATTCACTGAGGGTAATGAAAAGAGCGCCACAGATACCACCTATGTGGCGAGTTGAATTATTGGAAAAGCGAATAGCAACGACGCCACCACTAATAGCAATAATAAAAAAATTGATTTTAATTAGTAAATCAAAAGACATGGTTGGTAGTAATTTCACTTCAATAAAGAGCAATAACTGTAAAACGATAAATTGAGCAAGTAATGAAAGTAAAATAACTGGTAGCCATTTAAATCTTTTTCCTTTCAATGTGAACCCTCCTTGTTAGCAAATTATATGCATAAAGAGTGTGACATAGAATAACGAACAGTATTCCTGGTTCATACTTAGAGGATCAAAGATTGGAATCATCAATAGGTACAATGTAAATGAAGATTGCGTCTTCCTAAACTCAAGAAGGTATACGGATCGTTGAATCTTTTTCAACAAAAGTATAGAAATTTCCCAGTAGTTGTAGAGTTTCGAGTATAATAGAGAGAAGCAAAGACTAATCAACTGTTGATTTAAGGAGGATTTAAAATGACTGAAAACAAGGAAACAACCGAACAAGAAGCGCCAAAGAAAAAAATGACGTTAAAAGAAGCTATGCAAAAGCAGTTAGAAGCGAAGAAAAACCTTTCGTCTGATGGCAATGCCAAAGGAAATGCAGGACAATCCGGGAAAAAAATGCAAAGCCAACAAACGAAAAAAGTGAGCAATACACGTAGAAAAATGGGGACATAATTATAGTAGCGCAAACCAACTTCTTTATTGGTTTGCGTTTTTGTTAGGATTGATAAGAAAACGGGTAAATGGTGTATACTAATGACAATTATGAACTTGGAAGAAGGGGTTTTGATGACGTCAAAATATGCAGATGATGGACTTGCATTACATACAGATTTATATCAAATCAATATGGCCGAAACCTATTGGGCTGATGGAATACATAATCGCAAAGCTGTATTTGAATTGTTTTTTCGCAAATTACCTTTTGGCAACGGCTACGCGATTTTTGCGGGTCTCGAACGCGTACTAGATTATCTACGGGATTTCCGTTTTACCGAAAGTGATTTAGCCTATTTACAAGAGGAACTTGATTATAAGGAAGATTTCATCAGTTATTTGCGTGAAGTTCGATTTACAGGTGATGTCTATTCGATGGTTGAAGGGGAACTAGTTTTCGCCAATGAACCAATTATTCGTATTGAAGCTCCACTTGTTGAAGCTCAACTAATTGAAACCGCACTTTTAAATATCGTTAATTATCAAACGTTAATTGCCACAAAAGCCAGTCGGATTAAACAAATCGTTAAAACTGATACCGTTATGGAATTTGGTACGCGGCGTGCACAAGAAATGGACGCGGCAGTTTGGGGCTCACGGGCATCTATTATCGGTGGGATTGAAGCAACTAGTAATGTACGAGCAGGCAAAAAATTCGGTATTCCTGTAGCGGGTACACATGCACATTCACTTGTTCAAGCTTATAAGAGTGAATACGAAGCTTTTCATGCCTATGCTCAACGTCATAAAGATTGTGTATTCCTCGTCGATACATACAATACCTTGAAAATTGGTGTTCCTACGGCTATTCAAGTGGCAAAAGAACTTGGTGATAAAATCAATTTCGTTGGAATTCGTTTAGACAGTGGTGACATTGCGTTCCTTTCAAAAGAGTCACGACGTATGTTAGATGCTGCAGGATTTCCAAATGCCAAAATTGTGGTATCGAATGATTTGGATGAATACACAATCTTAAACTTAAAGGCCCAAGGTGCAAAAGTGGATATGTGGGGAATTGGTACTAAACTGATTACTGCGTATGACCAACCAGCTCTTGGTGCGGTTTATAAAATTGTTTCAATTGAAGATGAAAAAGGCGTAATGGAAGACACCATCAAAATCTCCTCTACAACTGAAAAAGTAACGACTCCAGGTCAAAAAAGATTATATCGTATTATTGATCGTGAAAACGGTAAAGCAGAAGGCGATTATATAACCATGTCCGATGAAGATCCGACTCATGAAAAACGCCTGAAAATGTTCCACCCAGTTCATACATTTGTATCTAAATTTGTGACGAACTTTGAAGCAAAAGAGCTTCATACGAAAGTAATTGAAAATGGACAAGTTATTTATACGAATCCGACACTGTTTGAAATGCGAGATTATGCAACTTCTAACTTGGAATTACTATGGGATGAATACAAACGTTCCTTAAATCCAGAAGAATATCCTGTGGATTTAAGTCAAAAATGCTGGGATAACAAAATGCGAAATATCCAAGAAATTCAAGAAATGGTGGATCGCATGCATTACGCTTAAGGAGGCACTATGATGACAAACTTACAACAGACTATTATCGAAGAACTGAAAGTGAAACCATCGATTGACCCTCAAGAAGAAATTCGCGTATCGATCGATTTTATGAAAGCTTATTTAAAGAAACATACTTTCTTAAAAGGACTGGTTCTTGGTATATCAGGCGGACAAGATTCAACACTTAGTGGAAAGCTCGCACAAATGGCAGTGGATGAATTAAATGAAGAAGCGGGAGGACAAGTTTATTCCTTCCATGCTGTTCGCTTACCATATGGAGTGCAGTTTGATGAAGACGATTGTCAAGACGCACTAGAATTTATTCAACCCACTAAAATTTATACAGTAAACATTAAAGATGCTGTTGATGCTAGTAAACGAGCACTTGATGAATCTGGGATTATTCTTTCGGATTTTGCAAAAGGCAATGAGAAAGCAAGAGAGAGAATGAAGGTTCAATATTCAATTGCTTCTATGCACAATGCTATTGTACTTGGAACAGATCATGCAGCTGAAGCGATTACTGGTTTTTATACTAAATACGGTGATGGTGGAGCAGACTTGGTGCCTATTTTTCGATTGAATAAGCGACAAGGGAAACAGTTATTAAAATTGCTTGGTAGCCCAGAACATTTATATACGAAGATTCCAACTGCAGATTTAGAAGAAGATCGCCCTGCGCTACCGGATGAAATTGCGCTTGGTGTCACCTATCATCATATTGATGATTATTTAGAAGGAAAAGATATTCCGAGTGAGCAACAAGAAATAATTGAGCGTCACTATTTACGTTCACAGCATAAACGACATTTACCCATCACGGTATATGATCAATTTTGGAAATAATATCGAACACACTTAGCAAACGTTAAGTGTGTTTTTTTGTACTCTAATAAGTTGTGAAGTAGGGAAATTTTAGGTAGACTAGTGCTATAATGTGTTAATTTTCAAACAAGTATAAAAACTTAGTGGGACAATTGGGGGAATAAATAGATGAATAACCAGGAGAAAATACATGCAATCGTAGATAATATTGAACGAGTAATGATAGGGAAACGAAATATTGCAGAGTTAAGTGTAGTTGCGTTGATTGCACAAGGACATGTGTTACTTGAAGATGTACCAGGTGTTGGGAAAACAATAATGGTCCGTGCATTAGCGAAATCAGTTGGAGCTCAATTCAAACGAATTCAATTTACCCCTGATTTACTACCTTCAGATGTAATTGGTGTATCCATCTATAATCCAAAAGATATGGAATTTGAATTTAGACCAGGTCCAATTATGGGGAATATCGTACTAGCAGACGAAATCAATCGTACGTCACCAAAAACACAATCCGCACTACTTGAAGGAATGGAAGAGGCAACGGTCACTGTCGATGGCGTAACGATGAATATTCCGAAGCCGTTTTTTGTCATGGCAACGCAAAACCCCATTGATTATGAAGGTACTTATCCCCTACCTGAAGCCCAATTAGACCGATTTTTATTGAAACTTCGAATGGGATATCCTACTCATGCAGAAGAAATTGAAGTATTAAAACGGGCTGAAAAGTCAGCACCAATTGAAGATCTAAGCTCTGTTATGTCCGTCGAAGACTTAATTCTGTTGCAAAAAGAAGTGAAGGCTGTATTAGTCGATGATACGATCAAAAATTACATTGTTGATTTGGCGAACCGAACTAGAAAAGATTCCTATGTCTACCTAGGCGTTAGTCCTCGTGGATCACTAGCATTAATGAAAGCATCACAAGCATATGCCATGTTAAAAGGACGCGACTTTGTTACGCCAGATGATATTCAATATTTAGCGCCATTTGTGTTTAGTCATCGAATGATTTTACGTTCAGAAGCTCGATATGACGGGATCACACCCGAAGAAATTGTTGAACGAATTTTAGCGAAAACAAATGTCCCTATTAAGAGGCTCGTTAAACAATGAGGCGAATAAAACTTTCGTTTGGACTTGGATGGCGTCTCTTGTTTGTCATCTTTCTATTAATCTTTTCGTTTTCCTTTGCTATGTTTCAAGGGGGCTTCGTAAGCTGGTTTATTTTTTATACGGTTCTGCCTTTTGCGGTATACTCCATTGTATTTTTCTTTATTCCCATATCGAAAATACAAGCCGAACGCTATATTCAAACCGCTCAAATACGAAAAGGCGGAAAGCTTGTCGTCACGGTGAAGCTAAAAAGGACTTCTCGTTTTCCCATGCTCTATTTAGTTATAAAAGAGCTGACACAAAGCCCTCAACTAATTCGTCATGCAGAAAGCCAATTGAAAACAGTTAAAATGTTAGGGATTCGCCAAACGATTGAGTGGACGTATGAAATTGATCATATGCCACGTGGGGAACATGCTTTGGATGGAGTTGAAATTACGGTAAGTGACTTTTTCGGTTGGGTCAAAAAATCGGTTGTCCTTCCATTAAAACAAACAGTCATTGTTTATCCGAACGTGACAGACATGATTTATATGCCCATTGAAACTCGCTACGATCAAGGAGCGGCTGCATCGCCATTCGCCATTGTGAAAGATACGACCATGGCGGTAGGCGTTCGTGACTACCAACCAGGTGATCGAGTTTCATGGATTCATTGGAAATCTTTTGCCCGTACACAAACGCTACGTACAAAAGAGTTTGAAGATAGACAATCACAAGATTTATTCATCTTAATGGATCGAAAAGCTTCGGATAATTTTGAAGAACAAATAGAATTGACGGCATCGGTGTTGCACGCGGTTGTACGAAACCAAGCTAGTGCTGCATTTTTGTCCTTAGGAGCTAGCCGGTTTTATTTCCCCGCAATTCAAGGTGAAGATCAACTGCAACGAACCATGTTTCACTTGGCCAAAGTGGAAGCGGATTTGAAAAAGCCAATTGAACAAGTTTTGCCAAATGACCCAGCTATGTCAAATGCTACATCTGTTTTACTTATCACTGGAGATTTGACTGCAGGACTAATTGATGCAATTCCTAGAGCTGCAAAAAACTTGCGTCAATGTACAGTTTTTATCGTTGTTAAGAAAGGCGAAAAACTATCAAAACAAGCAATAACTATGCATCAACTTGCTCGATCGAGAGGAATGATTCTTCACGTGCTTTCTCAAGATCATTTCGCAAATGCCTTTACGGAGGTAGGACGCTCATGAAAAACAACTTTCAAAATAAATGGCTACAAGCGATATTTTATATACTAGTATTCTTCCTGTTACGGGAATGGTTACTACCGGTCTTGGAATTAACGAATACAAACTATTTATCTATTTTCATAGCCTTCATCGTGCTATGTCTGGTTTTTAGCTTTTTCTCTGTCTCTTGGTGGCTATCAGGTCCAGGTAAACTATTTTATATTGCTTGGGTTCTCGTAGTTATTTATACGAATGAAGTATTCTTCACAGGAGAAGCCATTTCGTTTCTGTACAACGATTTAATGACCAATACGAGCGCGCTAGTCACACGAGATTGGACAGCCGTTACGAATAGTTTTAGGACCGTACTATTTTTCTCCCTTTTATGGATGACAGCTTATTTAATTCATCATTGGATAAGTGTACGTATGAATATTTTCTTGTTTTTCTTCATGGCCGTAGTATTTATTGCAGCACTGGATACATTTAGCCCCTATGTAGGCGATGGAGCCATTTTGCGCGTTATGATTTTAGGCTTGTTATTATCTGGCCTATTAAAAGTAGCAAAAATTCTTCAACAAAATCATCTATCTGTGACTAGTGAGAAATATGGATCTCTTGTGGTTCCGCTCATTATGATAGTGGCATTTAGTGGTGCCCTCGGTTATGTCCTTCCAAAAGCAGATGCTTTATGGAACGATCCAGTTCCTTTTCTTCAATCATTTGCTGAAGGGGCAGGTTCAAGACCAGGTGGTGTAGGTGGAATACGGAAAATCGGTTACGGAGAAGATGATTCCGTATTAGGAGGAGGATTCCAATCTGATTCTACCGTTGTATTTGAAGCGGTCGTGAAAACAGGTCAGTACTGGAAAATCGAAACCAAAGATACTTACACATCTAAGGGTTGGGAACAATCGGTTGATTCTTCAAATGAAACGCTAACCTATAACGAAGGTGACACGATTGATACCGGTTTTACAACGGGACCTGCAGAAGATCAAGATGTGGCACAATATACGTTTGAATTACAATATCCATTCTTAATGTATCCGTATGGTTCAGTTACAGCTGATGCACAGGATGGGACAAGTTTCTCGGTTTCAACGAATACGCAAAAAATTGAAACGTACCAAGAAAACGATACGGTAGCATTAAATGAATATAGTATTTCTTTCAGTGAACCGACTTATAGTTTAACCGCTTTGCGTGGAACTTCTGCTGCGTCTTTAACTGAATTAGGGTCAGAGTTTGATCGTTATTTACAGGTACCAGAGGCATTACCCGAGCGTGTTAGTGAACTAGCACAATCAATTACCCAAGAAGAAACCAATTTGTATGATAAAGCTCGAGCAATTGAACGATACTTTGCTAGAAATGGCTTCGTTTACGATCAACAAAATATAAGTATCCCAGAAGCAGACCAAGATTATGTAGATCAATTCTTATTTGATACAAAACGAGGATATTGTGATAACTTCTCTACATCCATGGTAGTCATGCTTCGTTCTTTAGATATCCCGGCCCGTTGGGTAAAAGGATTTGCTGAAGGAGAACAAATGGTAAATGACAACGGGGATAGGTTTTACCAAGTAACAAACAATAACGCCCATTCTTGGGTTGAGGCCTATTTACCAGGAATCGGATGGATGCCATTTGAACCCACTATTGGATTTAGTAGAGCAGGAAATATTGATTTTGATATTGAATCAGGCGCTACAGAACCGCCTGAAGAACAAGTAGCACCGCCAAAACCCGATAAACCAGCAACACCGGATGCTGCTGGTGATAACAAATCTATCTCTGAACGTTTTACAGAAATAATGAAAAATAGTGTGGATTGGGTTTCAGATAATCGTGGCCGCATTATTCTTTGGAGTATTATTGCAATAGCAATTGGCATAGTTTTGTACCGTATAAGACAAAAATGGATGCCTAAACTATTAGTGCCATACTATCGATTACGGAAAGACGATTGGAATTCTTTTGAATCGAGCTACCATCGATTATTAAAACAACTGTCTTTATATGGTGTTTCACGTAATGAAGGACAGACACTTCAATCGTATGCAAACTACGTCGATGGATTCTTCGGTACTAGGGATATGAAAACATTAACGACTGCCTATGAAAAGGGCTTTTATGGAAGTGAAATCGAGTCGCACGAATGGTTGGAACTGAGAGAAAGTTGGGAAAATTTAATCAATCGGACAAGCGGTTGATTTTACTTCAAACTACCTGTAGAATTGAGAAAAATTACACAGACCGGTTTGCCCTTATATATGTCCGATAATACGGTTCGGATGTTTCTACCAAGTTGCCGAAAATGACTTGACTATGAAGGCGAATGCAGCTACGTCTATTAAATGGACGTTTGTTTGTATTCGCCTTTTTAATTAAGAACAGACATTTTTGTTTGAGCTCCAAGCGTTAGTCTTCACCTTAGCTTTACAAATCGATTTCTAAATCGGTTCTTTTAGCTAGGGAGGCAGACATCCATGACACTTTGTGCTTTTCTTATGTAGAGCAAAAGAACGCGTAGAAAGGTTCTCTTTCGTACGCGTTTTTTCTATTAATAGGGTCCGGAAAACCAAGTGAAGAGGTGTACGAATTGTCATTAACTCCTATGTTAAAAGAACAAGAAAAGATCGTCGTGCTTGATTTTGGTAGTCAGTACAACCAATTAATTACTCGTCGTATTCGTGAATTTGGTGTTTATAGTGAATTACTTCCACACACAATAACGGCTGAAGATATTAAAGCGATGAATGCAACAGGTATTATTTTCTCTGGTGGACCAAATTCGGTTTACGATGAAAATGCATTTCAAGTGGACCCTGCAATTTTTGATTTAAACGTGCCTATACTTGGAATTTGTTACGGTATGCAATTAATGTCACTTCACTTTGGCGGTAAAGTTGAAAAAGCTTCACGTCGTGAATACGGGAAATCTGAAATTACAGTTGTTAAAGAAAGTCCTCTATTTAAAGACCTTCCAAACGAACAAGTGGTATGGATGAGTCATGGTGACCATGTAACAGTTGCACCTGAAGGCTTCGATATAATCGCAACTAGCCCATCTTGTTCAGTAGCCGCAATTGCTGATGAATCACGTGGCCTTTATGCTGTTCAATTCCATCCAGAAGTTCGTCACTCCGTTTATGGTATTGACTTACTACGCCAATTTGTATTTGGCATTTGTAAAGCAACAGGAGATTGGTCAATGGAAAGCTTCATTGAACTTGAAATCGAAAAAATTCGTCATGAAGTTGGCGATAAAAAAGTATTATGTGCTTTAAGTGGTGGAGTAGATTCATCAGTAGTGGCCGTATTACTGCATAGAGCAATTGGTGATCAATTAACATGTATGTTTGTCGACCACGGATTACTTCGAAAAGGTGAAGCGGAGAGTGTGATGAAGACTTTCGCTGACGGCTTCAACATGAATGTTATCAAAATTGATGCACAAGAACGTTTCATGAGCAAACTAACGGGTGTCTCAGATCCTGAAACAAAACGTAAAATTATCGGTAATGAATTCATTTATGTATTTGACGATGAGGCAGCTAAACTTGAAGGTATGGACTTCCTTGCACAAGGAACACTTTATACAGATATTATCGAGAGTGGAACAGCTACTGCTCAAACAATCAAATCTCATCACAATGTAGGCGGATTACCTGAAGATATGCAGTTTACGTTAATTGAGCCATTAAAAACGTTATTTAAAGACGAAGTTCGTGCACTTGGAACAGAACTTGGTATGCCAGATGAAATCGTTTGGCGTCAACCATTCCCAGGCCCTGGTCTTGGAATTCGCGTTTTAGGAGCTATTACAGAAGAAAAACTTGAAATTGTACGTGAGTCGGATGCGATCTTACGTGATGAAGTAAGTAAAGCAGGTCTAGATCGCGACATTTGGCAATACTTCACAGTTCTACCCGACATTCGCAGTGTAGGTGTTATGGGAGATGCGCGTACGTATGATTACGCAATTGGAATTCGTGCAGTTACATCTATCGATGGGATGACTTCAGATTGGGCTCGTGTACCATGGGATGTTCTGGAGAAAATCAGTGTCCGTATTGTAAATGAAGTTCCTCATATTAACCGAGTACTGTATGACATTACGAGTAAGCCACCAGCAACGATTGAGTGGGAATAACAAGTTCAACTGGAAAAGAATGTGATTTCCGAACTTTATGTCCTTTTTATTGAATAATGTTCGGAAAAACGCTTGAAACTACTTTTGAAAAATGTTATATTACTATTGAAATTAAATACTGTCGTCGTATAATGTCGGGAATATGGCCCGAAAGTTTCTACCGAGTTACCGTAAATGACTCGACTACGATTTTAGAAAGACGGACCGTTCCGTCTTTCTTACTTCTTATTAACTTTTGTTAGTAAGAGAATCGGAGGCATGCGACTATTTGTTGCATGCCTTTTTGTTTTGTAATAAAAAGTGGAGAGAGCTACTCAAGTTCGAACCACTTCTTACTATAGAAGAAACAAACGTGTACACGACAACACGGAGGAAAAGACATGAAGAAGTATTTTCAATTTGAAGAACTTGGAACAAACTATCGTCGTGAGATTATCGGCGGATTAACAACGTTCTTATCAATGGCTTATATCTTAATCGTTAATCCATTAACACTGTCATTAAATTCAGTACCTGATTTACCAGACTCGATGCGAATGGATCCAGGTGCGGTGTTTGTGGCAACTGCTTTAGCTGCGGCTGTCGGATCACTCTTTATGGGACTCATAGCCAGGTATCCAATAGCCCTTGCTCCCGGAATGGGCTTAAATGCATTTTTTGCTTATACAGTTATATTAACTTACGGCATTCCTTGGCAAACAGCGTTAACGGGCGTACTATTTTCAGGACTTATTTTTATTGTTCTTTCATTAACTGGTGTTCGGGAAACCATCATTAACGCCATTCCAGCTGAATTAAAATATGCGGTTGGAGCGGGTATTGGTTTATTCATCACATTTATCGGCTTACGCAATGCAGGAATCATTGTTAATAACGAAGCTACATTAGTAGGCTTAGGTGATTTATCTGCTGGTAATACGTTACTTGCAATCTTTGGTTTAGTTTTAACTGTAGTCTTTATGGTTCGCGGCATTAAAGGTGGTATCTTTTACGGTATGCTTTTAACAGCTGTAGCTGGAATGATTTTCAGTTTAGTAGAAGTTCCTTCTTCTATAATAGGGAAGGTTCCAAGTGTAGCTCCAACTTTTGGTGTAGCTTTTGATCCAATCATGAATGATCCAGGTTCACTAATGACCATTCAATTTTTAATTGTTGTTCTTACATTCTTATTTGTAGATTTCTTTGACACAGCAGGAACTTTGGTTGCTGTTGCAAACCAAGCAGGTTTAATGAAAGACAACAAGTTGCCAAGAGCAGGCAAAGCGTTACTTGCAGATTCATTAGCTACTGTAACGGGAGCTATCTTCGGAACATCAACAACAACTTCTTATATTGAATCAAGTGCTGGAGTTGCTGCAGGGGCTCGAACCGGATTTGCTGCAATTGTTACGGGTGTACTTTTCTTATTCGCTTTATTATTCTCGCCAGTACTTTCAGTTATGACCTCAGCAGTAACTGCACCGGCACTAATTATTGTTGGTGTGTTGATGGTATCAACATTAAACAAAATTGAATGGAATAGATTCGAAATAGCAGTACCAGCATTCTTGACGATTATCGCTATGCCTCTTACGTATAGTATTGCTACAGGAATCGCGATTGGATTTGTGTTCTATCCAATCACGATGCTGTTAAGCGGAAATGCTAAAAAGGTCCATCCGATTATGTACGGAATGTTTGTAGTGTTCATATTATACTTTGTATTCGTAGAAGGTCATTAAGTAGTTCAAGCAGGGCATCACTTTTCTAAAGTGATGCCCTGTTTTTTTATAAGAAAAACTACTTATTGATAGCTTTTGATATTGATAGGAAGGTACCATATAATACCCCTTGTAATTACAGAAAATTCTGATAGAATAAAAAGTACAAAAGGTTTTGAAATAGTGTTGACTTATATAAGTCAGGCTGATATATTTATTGAGTTGCTGATTTAAGCGCAACGAGGTAAACGAATAAGTAAAACTTTTTGTTGACATGACAATGAAGATTTGCTAAGATATAAGAGTTGCTGTTGAAACAACGACGCCAACTAATGAACCTTGAAAACTGAACAGCAAAACGTCAACTAACAAGCGG
>NZ_JBHSRI010000019.1:0-99930 GCF_042658845.1 Paenisporosarcina macmurdoensis | reverse complement strand
CACTTGTTTTTTAAACTCGGTTGAAAATGTTCTTCTTTTTTTGGACATAGTAGATTCTCCTCACTGGTTGTGTATTATTCTACTTGCCCTTAATTTCGTTGTCCAACTAATTGTATCCTATCCAACAATGATCTGAAAAAATAGAGTGGGGCGAGTGATGAAGTCACAAGCCCCACTCTTTAAACTCTAGATTATTGTGCAGCAGAGGAAACGTCCGAAGCGCACTGAAAACCATGACATCATTAGTATTAGTGACCCTGATGTTCTGTAACGACTTCCGCGAGAGTGTGGGGTGTTGATGAGAGCCACAATTTGAAAGGCAATTTTGTCTCATCATCGGAGGGACACACTACCGCAGGCGACTAGTATCCACTTACTCTAAAGAACTACCCCCAGGTTGCCAACCAGAGCCACAAATAAAAGACATTTGTGGCTCTGGCTAGCACGCCTTTATTTTTCTTTGGAGTAAGTGTCATGAACAGAAAAGTGTCAGGCGGCTTGCCAACTGACACCTATTTGTTGATTTCTTCGAGTGTGTGGAGAGTTGATGAGAGCCACAGTTTTAAGATCAATTGTGTCTCTTCATCGAAGGGGCACAATACCGCAGGCGATTAGAATCCACTTTCTCTAAAGAACTGCCCCCACGGGATCAGGCGCAGTCACAATTTGAAGGACAATTGTGTCTACGTCTGCCACCGTTTATTTTCCATTATAGTGAGTGTCACTACTGTCTTTATGTGGTGGTTTGAAAATAAATAAAGGCAGGAAGAGGCCGAAATAACATCTTCGGTCGAATATCTACATAAAGACAGTATCGATTCTCTAGTAAACCAAACGATCTTAACTGTGGTCGTCCAGGTTTTCAGGGAGCGAAGGACGAACCCCCGCCGCACAATGATCTGAAAAAATAGAGTGGGGCGAGTGACGAAGTCACAAGCCCCACTCTTTATTCTCTAGATTATAGTGCAGCAGAGGATGCGTTCCGGAGCGGACTGAAAACCTTAGCTGTCCAGCGTTAAAGCTCTATATTTTGTGATTTAAAAGTTTTTCAGACGTCAATGCCTATTTTTCAGACGTCAATGCGTTTTTTTCAGACGTTAACGCCATTTTTTCAGACGTCAACCTCGAAAAGTCAGACTGAGATTTTTCGGACGGATGAAAAACCGGTCTTTCAACATCTGCGACCATTCATTGAAGTAACTTCACATAACTTTAAAGAGTAAAATGCGAAAAATCGGATTTACCAAAAAGTCACTTTGCGCTTTTCCTATTAAAAATGGTAAGATAAAACCGAGTATGAAAAGAAAAGAGGGACTATTATGAACATCGCGATTTCTTCCGATCATGGCGGCAATAATTTGCGCAAAGAAATTACCTCTTTACTTGACGAACTAGGTCACACATACCAAGATTTCGGTCCACAAACAAGCGACTCAGTCGACTATCCAGACTATGCACAACCAGTTTCTGAAGGTGTAGTAGCAGGGAAATTCGACCGTGGCATCTTAATTTGTGGCACAGGAATTGGTATGTCGATTGCGGCAAACAAAGTAAAAGGTATCCGTTGTGCACTAGTGCACGATGTATTTAGCGCAAAAGCAACACGAGGTCATAATGACTCCAACATTTTAGCAATGGGCGAACGCGTAATTGGCGGTGGCTTAGCGCGCGAAATCGTGAAAACATGGTTAGAAGGCGAGTTCGAAGGCGGTCGTCACGAACGTCGCATCTCAAAACTTTCTGAACTAGAAAACAAATAGAGGAGTTTGGTCATATGGATGCTTACACATTGTGGCAATCTCAACTCGAAGAATTATTAGATGGATTTGCAGAGCAAGTCACATTTTCACCCGGACAACTTGTAGTTATTGGTTGCTCGACATCTGAAATTGTAGGCAAGCGAATTGGATCTGCAGGTGGATTGGAAGTTGCGGAAGTTTTATATAAGCCACTCTATACATTTGCACAAAAACATGGCATCCATTTAGCCTTCCAAGGTTGCGAACATATTAACCGTGCACTTACAGTTGAACGACAAACGGCGATAGCCTTCGGACTAGAACCCGTATCCGTCATTCCTGTTCAAAAAGCAGGGGGATCAATGTCTGCTTATGCTTACACACATTTTAGTGATCCAGTTGTAGTTGAGCATGCACAAGCCCACGGTGGCATCGATATCGGACAAACACTCATCGGCATGCACATCAAACCAGTTGCCGTGCCGATTCGAACATCTATTAAACAAATTGGTGAAGCGATTATCACCCTCGCTACCACTCGCCCGAAACTTATCGGCGGTGAACGAGCAGTATATAAAAATAAATAGACTTAAAGGGGATATGGACACATGAAAAAGATT
Organism: Paenisporosarcina macmurdoensis; assembly: GCF_042658845.1. Taxonomy (NCBI): domain Bacteria; kingdom Bacillati; phylum Bacillota; class Bacilli; order Caryophanales; family Caryophanaceae; genus Paenisporosarcina; species Paenisporosarcina macmurdoensis. The sequence goes on along the minus strand of NZ_JBHSRI010000019.1, from coordinate 97,571 downwards.
GCTGCGCAAGACAAAGTGGTTTATGAAGCGATGAATGCTGAGAAAATACGTCAACAAGGTAACATTGAATTAATAGCCTCTGAAAACTTTGTGTCAGAAGCAGTAATGGAAGCTCAAGGGTCTGTATTAACAAATAAATATGCTGAAGGCTATCCTGGCAAACGCTATTACGGTGGCTGTGAACATGTAGACGTTGTTGAAAATATTGCACGTGACCGCTTGAAAGAAATTTTCGGAGCAGAGCATGCGAATGTACAACCACACTCAGGTTCTCAAGCGAACATGGCAGTTTACATGACAGTACTTGAGCAAGGCGATACCGTTTTAGGAATGAACTTATCACACGGTGGTCACTTAACTCACGGGTCGGCAGTCAACTTCAGTGGAATTCAATACAACTTTGTTGAATACGGTGTTGATGAAGTAACAGAAACAATTGATTACTCAGAAGTTCGTGAAAAAGCAATTGAACATCAACCAAAAATGATTGTTGCTGGAGCAAGTGCTTATTCTCGTACACTTGATTTTGCGAAATTCCGTGAAATTGCTGATGAAGTAGGAGCATACTTGATGGTCGATATGGCACATATTGCTGGTTTAGTTGCAGCTGGTGAACATCCAAATCCTGTACCACATGCTCATTTTGTAACATCAACAACACACAAAACACTTCGTGGTCCACGTGGTGGATTAATTTTGACAACTGAAGAATTTGCGAAGAAAATTGATAAAACAATTTTCCCAGGTATTCAAGGTGGTCCATTAATGCACGTGATTGCTTCAAAAGCGGTTGCATTTGGTGAAGCACAACAACCAGAATTCAAAACGTATATTCAACAAGTCGTGAAAAATGCTAAAGTATTAGCGGACTGCTTGATTGATGAAGGAATTGACGTTGTCTCTGGCGGTACTGATAATCACTTACTACTAGTTAACTTACGTTCTTTAGAGCTAACAGGTAAAGTGGCAGAAAAAGTCTTGGATGAAGTCGGTATTACGGTAAACAAAAACACAATTCCTTTCGATACAACAAGCCCGTTTGTTACTTCAGGTATTCGAATCGGAACTCCTGCAGTGACATCTCGTGGATTTAAAGAACCAGAAATGAAAGAAATTGCGTCAATCATGGCGAAATTACTGAAAAATATTGAAGACGAAGCGGTTCACAAAGAAGCGGCTGAACGTGTTGCTACCTTGACTGCTAAGTTCCCTTTATATCAATAAGACAAAGCTCTAAAAAAAAAGGACCTTTTCAAGGACATCTACTTGTCCCTGAAAAGGTCCTTTTTTATTTACTTTTAAATAGTAAATACTCCATTCAAAGTATTCGAAACACTTTGTTAATATAATTTTAATTAATTACTGTAAAAATCATATCCTATTGATTTCTATCATACAGTATTGATTAGCCCTTAATTAAAACACTAGTAAATATGGACTTCATTTAATAGAACATATGTAACTAGCCAAATTAGTAAAAGTGCCTTATATTAAATGAATGCCATATTTTCAGAGCATTTAACTATATTAGAATTATTTAAATCGTTTTACAACGATGGGATGAAGTTGAAAATGGTTAGCGAAAGGGGGGACACAAGGATGACGAAAAATTCACAATCAAAAGGATTACAACGCGGATTGGAAGAAAGACATATCACACTTATGTCTTTAGGCGCTGCAATAGGAGTAGGATTATTTCTAGGATCTGCAACTGCGATTAAATTAGCTGGACCCAGTATTTTAATTGGCTATGCATTCAGCGGAATGATCATGTTCTTTATTATGAGAGCGCTGGGAGAAATGGCTATTCACAAACCGGTAGCAGGTTCGTTCAGTAAATATGCACGTGATTATTTAGGACCTCTTGCTGGATACATAACAGGATGGAATTACTGGTTCCTATGGGTTGTTACTTGTATGGCGGAAATCACGGCTGTAGGTATTTATATGGAATTTTGGTATCCAGATACGCCACGATGGATTTGGGCATTAATTGCATTAGTAGCAATGGCTGCTATTAATTTCCTTGCTGTTAAAGCATATGGTGAACTGGAATTTTGGTTCGCATTGATTAAAATAATAACGATCGTTGCAATGATTTTTATTGGAATAGGTATGATTACTTTCGGGATTGGTAACGGAGGAATTGCTACCGGAATTAGTAACCTGTGGGAAAACGGTGGATTCTTCCCTAATGGAATAAAAGGTCTTATACTATCACTTCAAATGGTCATGTTTGCTTATCTTGGAATTGAAATGATTGGTGTAACAGCAGGAGAAGTAAAAAATCCGGAGAAATCAATTGCTCGAGCGATTGATACGGTGTTCTGGCGTATTCTGATATTTTATGTTGGAGCATTGTTTGTTATTATGTCCATTTATCCATGGGATGAAATTGGATCAAAAGGCAGTCCGTTTGTACTTGCATTTGAACAAATTGGAATACCAGGAGCAGCGGGTATCATCAACTTTGTTATCTTAACTGCAGCTCTTTCTTCTTGTAACAGTGGTCTGTTTAGTACGGGAAGAATGTTATTTAACCTTGCAGAACATGGGGAAGCTCCCAAGAAATTTGGTAACCTAACAAAAAGCGGTGTACCTGGAACAGCCGTAATTGCTACATCATCTGTCTTATTAGTTGGCGTACTTTTAAATTATATTGTTCCAGCTAAGGTATTCACATGGGTAACGAGTATTGCGACTTTCGGCGCTATTTGGACATGGGGAATTATCCTGTTATCACAACTTAGTTTCCGTAAGGGATTAAAACCGAATGAACGAAAAAAATTGAAATATAAAGTGCCTTTATTCCCAATCACCTCTTATATTTCACTGGCCTTCCTAGGGTTTGTTATTCTTGTAATGGCTTACAATCCAGATACAAGAATTGCGCTCGTTGTTGGACCACTTTGGTTAATTTTCTTGACGCTGTTTTATTACGCAAAAGGGTTTCATAAAAAAAATCGAGTAAACTAACATAGATTAGCGCCATGGACGAATTTGTCTATGGCGCTTTCATTTAGGGTATGTAGTAAAAGAGACTGAAATTTTCAAACTAATTATTAATAAAAGAAGTATTTTCTAATTAGTTGAACATTTGGAATTTTGGGTATATTTGTGCATTCTAATATAGCTTTTTGTGTTCAAATATTCTACTATAGGACTACATAGATATAAAAAGGTGGTGTCTGGCTTGAAAACGAATTATCCGAAAGAATTAAGCAAAGATTTATTATTTGATTGGTTATGTCGTTTGGGCGACCAATATCAGACGGGATTTGTCGTGTCTGACCCAGATCAACCAAACAATCCACTTGTATATGTCAATGATTCATTTTTACGATTAACTGGTTTTTCTCGTGCAGAAATAGTTGGTGGAAATTGTCGTCTACTTCAAGGTCCAGAAACTCTTGCTAATACCGTTCACAGCATACGAAACCAAATGGCTACTGGAGATCCCATACATACTGAACTATTAAACTATCGAAAAGACGGGACTCCGTTTTGGAATGAACTAGTAATTCAACCATTGCGTGATGATAAAGGAATTCTATTATTTTATATAGGTTTACAACTAGATGTCACAAGTCGTAAACAAACTGAGGCATTATTTGTTGTTCAACAAGATATATACCAAGGTATTGAAAAAGGATATGCATTAAGCGTCTTACTACAAAAAATATGTGATGTTGCCGAAAGTTTCTTTCAACAAGACACGAAATGCTCGATTCTTTTGCTCGATTCCAAAGATCAATTGATTGTAGCAGCAGCTAGGTCTTTGCCTGAAAGTTATAACCAAGCTATTCAAGGTAGTAAAATTGGCATCAATGCAGGATCATGTGGCACAGCCGCTTTTACTAAAAAACCAGTGATTGTGACAGATATAGAAACAAGCCCGTTGTGGACTGATTATAAAGACCTTGCACTTGCTCATAATTTACGTGCATGCTGGTCCATTCCGATTTTGACACAGGAAAATAAAGTAGTGGGCACCATTGCTACATATTTTACCAATCCAAACAAGCCACGTGCTGTTGATTTAGAATTTATGCAACGACTTGCTCCACTCATTTCACTTGTCGTGAAATACTCGGATCATCAAGAAGAAATATTGCGTCTTGCCTATATGGATGCAGACACGGGTATTCCAAATCGTCATTATTTTATTAATGAACTTAAAGATTTATTGAATGAAAATGAACCTGGTTTCGTCGCTATCATAGAACCATCAGAATTTGCACATATAGTCGACGTCTATGGTCGAGTTGCTGGAGACGAATTGATTAAGCAAATGTGCAAGCGGATTCAACGAGTGTGTAAACGCTCCGAGGACATTATCGCTCGCTTCTCAAGCCCAGCGTTAATTATTGCTAGTTTAATTCCGACATATGAATTTGAACGATACACATCCTTGATTTTGAGTAGTGTGAATGATCCCTTTTTAATAGGTGATGAAGAAATGTATGTAACGATGAAAATCGGTGTAACACCTTTTCAAGGTAACAAAATTGATTGTGAAGAACTTATACGTTACTCAGATACAGCAATTTCAGAAGCCAAGAAGCGAGCAGGAAATGCGTTATCATTCTTTACGATTGATCAAGATGAAAAAGCGAAGCGCAAACTATATATTATTAATCATTTATCACATGCTCTACAAAGAAGTGAATTTGACATTCATATTCAACCGAAAGTCGATTTGAATTCAGGCGAGATTTTTTCATTTGAAGCATTAGCAAGATGGAATTCACCAGAACTCGGTCAAGTACCACCGAGTGTATTTATTCCTGTCGCTGAAAACTCAGGGAAGATTAGAGCCATAGAGCAAATCATCCTGGCTAAGGTATTAACCTGGTTACAAAAGCGCAAGCGAGAGGGTAAAACGCTGTTTCCGGTGGCAATCAATATTTCCAACGATCATTTCTTCCATCCATACTTTGTTGCAGATTTACGCAAAACCGTGAAAGAATACGGGATTTCAGCGAAATATTTACGCATTGAAATTACAGAAAGTGTCGGTTTAGTAGATTTTGATTTAGCCAAAAATATTTTTGAGCAATTGAAGTTAGCAGGATTCGAAAGCTCCGTTGATGATTTCGGCATGGGCTTCTCGTCACTCAGCTATTTGCAACAATTACCAGTCAGTGAAATCAAAATTGATCGAAGCTTCATATCTAAAATTGAAAGCGAAGGCACACTCGCCATCGTTCGCACCATCGTACAACTCGCGGCCAATTTAAATATGAAATCAATTGCTGAAGGCATCGAAACCGTCGAACAATTAACCATACTCAGGACCATCGGATGCAACAGTGGCCAAGGCTACTACTTCCACAAACCCATGACATTAGATGAGATGGATAGTATTTTAGACAGGGAACAACACTAAAGACTGCCGAGGCAGTCTTTTTTGGGTAGGAAGAAACTAATACAAACAAGAGCGAAGCGAAAACCAATTAGCCCCACGCACTCCGTTTGGGGGTATTTCTGTGGGGAAAATTGGGTGAAGGGGAATAAACAGTAGTTGGAGGGGATTAAATAGAGAATGAAGGGGAATAAAGCAACCGCGAAGGGGAATAAACACAAAGTGAAGGGGAATAAACCAAAGTGAAAGGGAATAACCACCATATATCAATTCCATTCAACAGCAGCGAATCGAAAACCAAACTTATTAGCCCCCACGCACTTCGTTTGGGGGTATTTCTGTTGAGGAATAACTGAACTGGGATACCCACTATAGTTAATTTTTCAACTCGATTTATATAAATAGCCAAAATTCAATTATGCCTCATTATTTCAAGGGGAAAATGAATTTTGCATCGTCAAGACAGTGCCAAAATACAACTTTGCCCCATTTTGATGTAAAGAATATTGGTTTGATATAAAATTTAGGTTAAGAACTGTTATGGGTAGGTGCTATGTTGATGATTATGAAATATCGAACGGATTCATTAAAATTAATGGGAGTAGAGGCTGCGATTCGAAGGTTATCTCCATCGCATCCCCAATACATTTTTTTAGAAGGACTAAAAAGGCAAATAATTGCTGGTATAAAAGGGGAGGAACTATTAAATAATTTTTTTGAACGTGTGAAATTCAGATTTGATTATTATGTTTTACACGACTTACATCTTTACTCAACGGCTTGGTTTCAAATTGATTCCTTAATTCTTACTCCGTACTACGCGATTATTTTGGAAATGAAAAATATTGGTGGGCATATTAAAATTCGTAAAAATCATCCGCAACTCGAACGAACTTTAGCTTCTGGCCAAATTGATTATTATAAAAATCCATTAGCTCAAGTAGTTGAAATAACTGACTTGCTACAAGATTTTTTAGAAATAAAGAATATAGAATTACCCATTTATCGAATTGTGATATTTAAAGATGCCAATCGATCACTCCAATTTGAAGAATCAGATATTCCGATAATTGGAATTCAGGAGCTTCCACATTATATTCGAACACGCCCTAGAGATAAAGTGAAATTGAATCATGATCAGATGGAGGCAGTCTTAACTGAGTTTTTAAATGCACATCAAGATTACAATCCATTTCCGATTACCTCTAAATACTTTATTGAACCCAAAGATATTGTTCCCGGTGTTACTTGCGAAAAGTGCCATTCGTTTGATGTGAAAAAGTTTTATAGAGAATGGCGCTGTCAAAAATGTGGTGAATCCACTAAAGTAGGGCATCTTAATGCCCTTAGCGATTTTGCAATGTTGATTGATAGAAAGATTACCAATAAAGAATGCAGGCACTTTCTACAAATTGACACCTGTAAACAGGCATCTAAAATTTTGGGGAAATTAAATGTTGAATCAATTGGTTCAAAGAAAAAACGTGAATATATACTTAACTACAAGTTGGACAATACTAATAATTGATCAGCAGCGTAGCGAAAACCAAACCAATTAGCCCCCACGCACTCCGTTTGGGGGTGTTTCTGTGAAAAAAATTGGGTGATGGGGAATAAACAATAGTTGGAGGGGATTAAATAGAGAATGAAGGGGAATAAAGCAGCCGCGAAGGGGAATAAACACAAAGTGAAGGGGAATAAACCCAAATGAAGGGGAATAACCACATGACCCCTCAACCCAATAACAGATTTCACAAACTTTCTAAAAAATCCGATTTCATCTCAAGTCGAGCGCAATGCGTTTTTTCTGCTATAATAGATGAAGTTTGAACGTAAAGGAGAGGGCATAATGGGAAAAGTATTCGTATTTGATCATCCATTGATCCAACATAAATTAACTTTTATTCGTGACAAGAGAACAGGTACAAAAGAATTCCGTGAACTAGTCGACGAAGTAGCTACTTTGATGGCGTTTGAAATTACACGCGATATGCCTCTAGATGATGTAGAAGTGGAAACACCAGTCACAACTGCGAAAGCAAAAGTATTATCAGGTAAAAAATTAGGTATCGTGCCAATCTTACGTGCTGGAATCGGCATGGTAGACGGCATCTTGAAATTAATGCCTGCTGCTAAAGTTGGACATATCGGCTTATACCGTGATCCTGAAACATTACAACCTATCGAATATTATGTGAAGCTCCCAGCGGATGTTGAAGAGCGTGATTTTATATTAGTTGACCCAATGCTTGCAACGGGTGGATCTGCACTTGTTGCCATCAACGCATTGAAAAAACGTGGCGCTAAAAACATTAAGTTTATGTGCTTAATCGCTGCTCCAGAAGGTGTGGAAGTTCTTAAAGCTGCGCATCCTGATGTAGACATCTATATTGCAGCGCTTGACGAAAAACTGGACGACCATGGTTACATCGTTCCTGGACTAGGCGACGCTGGAGACCGTTTGTTCGGAACAAAATAAGTAAGGAAGTGCTTTGACGTTGACGAAAAAATGGAAAGTAATGACGATTTTTGGAACACGACCAGAAGCAATTAAAATGGCACCACTTGTATTAGAACTTGAAAAACATACTGACGATATCGAATCCATCGTGACGGTAACGGCGCAACATCGCCAAATGCTTGACCAAGTGTTGGATACATTCGGCATCAAACCAGATTTCGATTTGAATATTATGAAAGACCGTCAAACTTTAATAGACGTGACAACACGAGGACTTGAAGGATTGGATGCAGTTATGAAAGAAGCGAAGCCTGACATCGTGTTAGTTCACGGTGATACGACAACGACTTTCATTGCAAGCTTAGCGGCATTTTACAACCAAATTGCGTTAGGTCACGTGGAAGCTGGACTTCGTACGTTTAATAAATACTCACCGTACCCAGAAGAAATGAACCGTCAATTGACAGGTGTGATGGCAGACCTTCACTTCTCACCAACCGAAGTGTCAGCAGAAAACCTTCGTCGTGAAAACAAACCTGAAGATCGCATTGTTGTTACAGGCAACACGGCAATTGACGCGTTAAAAACAACAGTACGCGAAGAGTATTCGCATCCAGTGTTAGATAAAATCGGCACAGATCGCATGATTTTATTAACGGCACACCGACGTGAAAACTTAGGACAACCGATGCGCAATATGTTCCGTGCAATTAAACGTTTAATTGAAGAACATGATGACGTTCAAGTGGTCTATCCAGTCCATATGAACCCAGCTGTTCGAGAAGTAGCGAATGAAGTACTTGGAAACGATCCACGCATTCACTTGATCGAACCATTAGAAGTACTTGATTTCCATAACTTCGCAGCACGTTCTTTCATTATATTGACTGATTCAGGCGGCGTGCAGGAAGAAGCACCTTCTTTAGGGAAGCCAGTTCTTGTATTGCGCGATACGACTGAACGTCCTGAAGGAATTGCGGCGGGTACATTGAAGTTGGCGGGAACAGATGAAGAAACAATTTATGGCTTAGCAAAAGAATTGCTAACGGATGAAGAGAAGTACGCATCCATGTCAAAAGCTTCAAACCCTTATGGGGATGGAGAAGCTTCTAGACGTATCGTCGAAGCATTGAAAGTTTATTTAAATAGGTAGAAATCATAAAGGGCTGCTTCGGTAGTCCTTTTCTATTTGAAACACATTTAATATAGAAGAAACTTAGTAAAGTATCATGTAAGCAAGTACAACAAATTCTATTAACATAGTTGGGTGACTGGCATCATGCCAATCGAAAATAATCCAGTGTTTTCAGCACTAATTAAAACCAACGCATCCGCGTGTTCATAAATTTGTCGACTATATGTCGAGGTATGCACCTTTGTGAAGTTTTTCACGGGAATCAATTGACATCATTTTACCCCTATTGTATGCTTACAAGGGATTAAATGAGAGGGCTTTCAACGGGCAACTATGCTTTTGGACCTTGTCATATCTACTTTCTACCAGATTCACGGTTTTACAAAAAATGCAAAAACGTGAGGATCATCATGCGTCAAACAAGACGTCCTTTACAAGGAATGGCTCTGTACTCGGCTATTCTCTCACAACTTGTTGGTTCTATTTTAATCGGTGTTTTCACAGGTATGTGGCTCGACAACAAAATAGGCACCACCCCGTTATTTTTAGTTCTGTGTCTGTTCACTGGTCTAGCTACCGGTGTTACAGCCATAATTCTGACCATTCGAAAATACGACTCAGGAGATACATAATCTATGCTAGATTTACAGCAAGTTTACGCTAGGCAAAAGAAACTCATATTTTTTTTGCTCGCATTTTGTGCGCTAGGCTGGGGTTTCACACCTTATCCAACCGTGTTTGCTGGCTTAGCATTAGGCGGCCTCTTCGGCCTGTATAATTTTTGGCTCCTCGTACGAAGATTGGAGAAATTTGACCGCTCCTTAAGTGAAGGGAAGAAAGTAGCCTCACTCGGCACGGCACTCAGGTTCGCCTCAGGTATCGCGGCGGTTGCTGTTGCTATGTCTATTCCCGAACAATTTCATTTAAATAGCACGGTCATTGGGTTGATGATTCCATATGTTTACTTATTAGTAGACAGAATTGTATACCATGTGAAATACCATTAATCAAATTGTGAAAGAGAGGTGAATACATCGTGCATCATGAGAATCCAACCGTTGTATGGCTTGGACTTACGTTCAATCTATCTAACGTTTTGATGCTATCGGTTACGGCACTCATTGTTTTCTTAATTGCTTTTATCTCCACACGTAAATTAAGTATGAAACCAACCGGTATGCAAAACTTTATGGAGTGGGTTATGGACTTCGTAAAAGGCATTATCAAAAGCAACATGGACTGGAGTACAGGTGGTCGATTCCATGTACTTGGAATTACACTAATCATGTTTATCTTCGTGGCAAACATGTTAGGACTTCCGTTTTCAATCATCATAAACGGAGAACTTTGGTGGAAATCACCAACAGCTGATCCACTAGTTGCTATGACACTTGCTACAATGGTCGTTATTTTAACTCACTTCTACGCGATCCAAATGAAAGGTATTAAAGAATACGGAAAAGACTTCTTACGTCCACTTCCTTTCTTAGCACCTTTGAAAATTATTGAAGAGTTCGCAAATACGTTGACACTCGGTCTGCGTCTTTACGGTAACATCTATGCAGGGGAAATCCTACTTGGCTTACTTGCAAGTTTAGGCTCTGTAAGTTATCTACACTTTGCTGGTGCAATATTGCCAACAATGGCTTGGCAAGGTTTCTCGATATTCGTTGGTGCAATCCAATCGTTTATCTTCGTTATGTTAACGATGGTTTATATGGCCCACAAAGTGAGCCGCGACCATTAATATAATGTTCATTTATTTGAACGACTAACACAAAAAAACACATATTCCAAGGAGGAAATTTAATTATGGTAGGTTCAGTAGGTTTATTAGCAGCAGCTATAGCAATCGGTTTAGGTGCACTTGGTGCAGGTATTGGTAACGGATTAATCGTTTCAAAAACAGTTGAAGGTATCGCTCGTCAACCAGAAGCTCGTGGCGTTCTTCAAACAACAATGTTCATCGGTGTTGCACTAGTTGAAGCACTTCCAATCATCGCAGCAGTTATCGCGTTCATCACTTTAAACCGTTAATCTAAAGCGAATATATGAAAATGGCGGAGTTCAGCTTTAAAGAGCCTTCGCCATTCTCTTGTGAATACTGATCATTTTGATCAACTGACTTTTTTGAAAAACATCTTATTAGATTAATTATAGAATGAAGCTCTTGAAGGGAGTGAAACAATCGTGTTTTTGGATTATCTCGTACTAGGTGCCACTGATGGTCATGAAGTAGAATTTTTGAACACAGGTGACATCTTTGCTACTTTAGTTATTTTCATCATCTTGATGCTCTTGCTTGCTAAATTTGCTTGGGGTCCTTTGATGGGAGTTATGAAACAACGTGAAGATTTGATTGCGAGTGAAATCGAAGCTGCTGAAAATAGCCGTTTAGAGTCACACCAGTTATTAGAACAACAACGTAGTTTATTAAAAGAAGCGAGAACGGAAGCACAAGCGATTGTTGAGAACGCGAAGAAACAAGGCGATGTACAACGTGAAGAAATCATCACTGTTGCACGTGCTGAAGCGAACCGTTTGAAAGAATCAGCTGTCCGTGAAATCGAAACAGAAAAAGATAAAGCTATCGCATCAGTTCGCGAAGAAGTTGTATCTCTATCTGTTCTTGCCGCATCTAAAGTTCTTGGGAAAGAAATTTCTGAGGAAGATAACCGTGCGTTAATCGAACAAACGATTGCGAAGGCAGGCGATGTAGGGTGAGTCAATCAACTGCAGCGCAACGTTACGCCTTAGCGTTATTTCAACTTGCACAACAACATAACCAACTAACTTCAGTAGAAGAAGATTTACGTGAAGTGAAAGTTGTTTTTAAAGAAAATAGTGATTTGCAGGCTTTGCTTGCTTCGCCAAAACTTTCTTTAGAACGCAAAAAAGAATTAATTCGTGAACTGTTTGGTAAAGCCAATCCACTTGTTGTCAACATTCTTCAATTGTTGGTTGACCGCAAACGTATTAACGAAACAGTAGAAATTGCAACTGAATTTGAAGCACTTTCGAATGACGCACAAGGTATCGCTGATGCGAAAGTATATTCTACACGTCCTTTAACTGATGATGAGCGTGCGGCGATTTCGTCTGCATTTGCCCATAAAGTTGGAAAACAAACGTTACGCATTGAAAACGAAATTGATCCGTCGTTATTAGGTGGCATTCGTCTTCAAATCGGAAATCGTATTTTCGATAGCAGCGTTAGCGGCAAGCTTGATCGCTTGAAAAAACAATTACTAAGTTAACTATAATAAATGAAAGAGGTGACATACATGAGCATCAAAGCTGAAGAAATCAGCGTTCTAATTAAGCAGCAGATTGAAAATTATCAATCTGAGATGAAAGTTAGCGATGTAGGTACAGTTATCACTATTGGTGATGGTATCGCTCGTGCTCATGGTCTCGATAACGTCATGGCTGGAGAACTTGTTGAGTTCTCAACTGGTGTACTTGGAATGGCACAAAACTTGGAAGCTAACAATGTTGGTATTATTATCCTTGGTCCATATACAGACATCAAAGAAGGCGATGAAGTACGTCGTACAGGCCGTATTATGGAAGTACCAGTTGGCCCAGAATTGATCGGCCGTGTTGTCGATCCACTTGGTCAACCAGTTGACGGCTTAGGCCCGATTCACACAACAAGAACTCGCCCAATCGAAAGCCCAGCTCAAGGGGTTATGGCCCGTAAATCGGTTCATGAACCATTGCAAACTGGTATCAAAGCGATTGATGCATTAGTACCAATCGGTCGTGGACAACGTGAGTTAATCATCGGTGACCGTCAAACAGGTAAAACATCTGTTGCGATTGATACAATCTTAAACCAAGCTGACCAAAACATGATTTGTATTTACGTTGCAATTGGACAAAAAGAATCAACTGTTCGTAACGTAGTTGAAACGCTTCGTAAAAACGGCGCTTTAGAATACACAATCGTTGTTACAGCATCAGCATCACAACCAGCTCCATTATTATACTTAGCTCCTTATGCTGGTATTACAATGGCTGAAGAATTCATGTTCGAAGGCAAGCACGTATTGGTTGTTTATGATGATTTATCTAAACAAGCTGCTGCTTACCGCGAACTTTCATTATTACTTCGTCGTCCTCCGGGCCGTGAAGCATATCCAGGGGATGTATTCTACCTACATAGCCGCTTACTTGAGCGTGCTGCGAAGTTGAATGAATCACTTGGGGCCGGTTCGATTACAGCTCTTCCATTCGTTGAAACACAAGCTGGCGATATCGCTGCTTATATTCCAACAAACGTAATTTCGATTACCGATGGACAGATCTTCTTACAATCTGACTTATTCTTCTCAGGTGTACGTCCAGCAATCAACGCGGGTCTTTCAGTATCACGTGTTGGTGGTTCAGCTCAAATTAAAGCAATGAAAAAAGTTGCGGGTACACTTCGTCTAGACTTAGCTGCATTCCGTGAACTTGAAGCATTCTCTCAATTCGGTTCTGACCTTGATAAAGCTACACAAGGAAAACTTAACCGTGGCGTACGTATCGTAGAAGTATTGAAACAAAGCTTGAATAAACCAATTAAGGTTGAAAAACAAGTTGTGATTCTTTACGCTCTAACACGTGGTCATTTAGATGATATTCCAGTTCAAGATATCACTCGTTTCGAAAACGAATTGCATAGCTGGTTAGACTCAAACCACACAAACGTTTTGGATCACATCCGTACTACAAAAGATCTTCCTGCTGACGAAGACTTAGTAAACGCGATCTCTGCGTTTAAAAAGACATTTGCAAAATCAGAGTAATCTTTTTGGATGAATAAAAAACGATAAGGTGGTGAAATACCAGTGGCATCATTACGCGACATAAAAACCAGAATTACATCAACAAAGAAAACGAGCCAAATTACAAGAGCGATGCAAATGGTGTCGGCTTCGAAATTGAACCGTGCTGAATTGAATGCGAAATCATTCGTTCCCTACATGGCCAAAATTCAAGAAGTCGTAACTGCAATTGCAACAGGTACTCAAGACAGTGGACATCCAATGTTAACTTCTCGTCCTGTAGCTAAAACAGCTTACCTAGTCATCACATCTGATCGTGGACTTGCGGGTGCATACAACAGTAACGTTTTACGTGCTGTAACGAATGCAATTCGTGAGCGTCACAATTCAAATGACGAATTTGTAATCTTTGCAGTTGGACGTGTTGGGCGTGATTTCTTCACGAAACGTGGCCTTACAGTGATTGAAAGCATGGTCGCTTTACCAGACCAACCTTCATTTGCAGATATTAAGGAAATTGCGCGCAAGGCTGTTGGTATGTTCACAGAAGGTATGTATGATGAACTTTATATGTACTACAACCATTTTGTTAGCGCCATTCAACAAGACGTTACAGAGAAAAAGGTGCTACCGTTAACGGACATCACCCCATCAAGTTCAACAGCTTCATATGAATTCGAGCCTTCAGCCGATGCCATTCTTGAAGTGTTGCTTCCACAATATGCGGAAAGCTTGATCTACGGTGCTTTACTAGACGGCAAAGCAAGTGAACATGCTGCACGTATGACAGCAATGAAGAGCGCAACCGATAACGCTAGTGATTTAATTAGCGCATTAACATTACAATTTAACCGTGCACGTCAAGCGGCGATTACTCAAGAAATTACAGAAATCGTTGGCGGCGTAGCGGCCTTAGAATAGAAGTAATAAGTTATGACAGGAGGGAACAAGTATGAACATAGGACACGTTCTTCAAGTAATGGGTCCCGTTGTTGACGTAAAGTTTGACAATGGCCACTTACCAGCAATCTACAATGCATTGACAGTTACGATTGAACGTCCAAACCAAGCACCTTCAACGTTAACTCTTGAAGTAGCATTACACCTTGGTAACGACTCTGTCCGTACAGTAGCAATGTCATCAACAGATGGCTTGATGCGTGGTGCGGATGTTACAGACGCTGGTTCAGCAATTAAAGTTCCAGTTGGTGACATCACTCTAGGTCGTGTATTTAACGTTCTTGGTGAAGTAATTGACTTAGGCGAAGAAATCCCGGTAGAAAATCGCCGTGATCCAATTCACCGTCTTGCACCAACATTCGAACACCTTTCAACAGAAGTTGAAATTCTTGAAACAGGTATCAAAGTAGTAGATCTATTAGCACCATACATTAAAGGTGGTAAAATCGGTCTCTTCGGTGGTGCTGGTGTAGGTAAAACTGTACTAATCCAAGAATTAATTAACAACATCGCACAAGAGCACGGCGGTATTTCGGTATTCGCAGGTGTTGGAGAGCGTACGCGTGAAGGAAATGACTTATTCCACGAGATGAGCGAATCTGGCGTAATCAAGAAAACAGCAATGGTATTCGGTCAAATGAACGAGCCGCCTGGTGCACGTATGCGTGTTGCCTTGACTGGTTTAACAATGGCAGAATATTTCCGTGATGATCAAGGTGCAGACGTACTATTGTTCATCGATAACATCTTCCGTTTCACTCAAGCAGGTTCTGAGGTATCAGCCCTTCTAGGTCGTATGCCATCAGCCGTTGGTTACCAACCAACTCTTGCTACGGAAATGGGTCAATTGCAAGAGCGTATCACGTCTACAAACGCAGGTTCAGTTACATCTATCCAAGCGATTTATGTTCCTGCCGATGACTATACGGATCCAGCTCCAGCAACAACATTTGCTCACTTAGACGCAACAACAAACTTAGAGCGTAAATTATCTGAAATGGGTATTTACCCAGCAGTAGATCCTTTGGCTTCAACTTCACGTGCTTTAACACCTGAAATTGTTGGCGAAGAGCACTACCAGTTAGCTCGTCAAGTACAATCAACTTTACAACGTTACAAAGAACTTCAAGATATCATTGCGATTCTTGGTATGGATGAGTTATCTGATGAAGACAAGCAAACGGTTAACCGTGCACGTCGAATTCAGTTCTACTTATCTCAAAACTTCCACGTAGCTGAGCAATTCACAGGTCAAAAAGGTTCATACGTTCCTGTTAAGGAAACTGTTAAAGGATTCAAAGAAATCCTTGAAGGTAAGTATGACCATTTACCTGAAGATGCTTTCCGTTTAGTTGGACGCATTGAAGAAGTTATTGCCAAAGCGAAAAGCATGGGCGTTGAAGTTTAATTACAGGGACCAGGAGGGGAAAAAATGAAGACCATCAAAGTCAATATTGTCACTCCCGACGGCCCGGTATACGATTCAGAAGTCAACATGATCATTGCTAATACGGCAACTGGTGAAATCGGTGTGTTACCTGGACACATTCCAATGGTTGCTCCACTACAAGTGGGTGCCATTCGTTTGAAAAAAGACGGACAAACAGACATCGTCGCGGTAAGCGGCGGTTTCCTTGAAATCCGACCTGACCAAGTATCGATCTTAGCTCAAGCAGCTGAAGTATCAACGAACATCGATGTAGACCGTGCAAAAGAAGCAGTGAAACGTGCTGAAGAACGTCTGAACTTATCAAAAAAAGACGACGTCGATTTCAACCGCGCGGAACTATCATTGAAACGTGCAATGAATCGTATCAACGTTTATGAGGGTAACATCTAAAAAAAACGAACGAGTCGAGGAGAACCTTCTCTTCGACTCGTTTTTTTATGGATTACAATGAAGTTCAGATTTTCAGCTTTGTTTAAGCGTTAAATCAAGTCATAGCGAGAATGTATCGTCAGTCGTGAGTGGTATATCGTGACTAAAAGAAATATATCGTGAGTAGTCGTAGGTATATGGTGACTAGATGAAGTATATCGTGAGTAGTTGTGGTTATATCGTGACTAAATGAAATATATCGTGAGTAGTTGCATTTATATCGTGACTAAACAGAATTCTAACTTTTAAACGTTTTGTTAAAGTGGGCACAAGCTGTTGTAAAAGGCATTAATAATCTTCAACTTAGTCGAAGGGAGCCAGCGATATGTATAATGAAATCGGTCAACAAGCAATTTTAGGTGTTTTATCGCACGCATTCTTTATTGGAATTACATTCTTTGCATTGCGAGCAGTAATGATCGAGAAAATCGTCAAAAAACAACATGTCTTTCAAGTACAACTTTTATATATCCTTTTAAGCATCGCCATTGGTACAACTGTTTCCGACTTTTTTCTCGCAATGTCGAGTTGGTCTAGACAAATGCCGTACCTCTTTATGTAGGGAATTCTCTTTCTGTCCATAAAGATGAATCAGTTTCGTAGCTATGGCCATGGAGAGAATTATTTATTGCCCGGGAAATAAATTGTCGAAGGATGTTTTGAATCTAGTATTATAGGGAACATGTAAGTAGAATCACTTATAAAAAAGAGTTTCGTTTTGACCGACACAAAGCACTCGGGACTTACGTATCATATAAGACAGTTTCTTGTCGGAATATTTTCGAAAAAATGAGGGTATCGATACTTGTGTTAAACACAAAATGACTGTAATATGAGAAATGTTTTATTCCTAATAAATGACATCATACGAGTTTATTCGACAGATAGATAAATGAAAATAATATAGAGTACATGGAGGGTCAATCATTGGAAAAAATAGTAGTAAAAGGCGGCCACAAGTTAACAGGTAGAGTAAGAGTGGAGGGTGCTAAAAACGCGGTATTACCCGTTTTAGCTGGAGCTCTCTTAGCAACAAAAGGAAAGAACATTATTCGTGACGTAGCTAATTTAGCTGATGTTTACACGATTAATGAAGTGTTAAAAAGTTTAGGCGCTACAGTGGAGTACTTCCCTGAACGCAATGAAGTAATTATCGATTCATCTACTACCTTATCAAGTGAAGCTCAATTTGAATATGTACGTAAAATGCGTGCTTCCATTTTAGTTATGGGACCAATTTTAGCGCGTAATGGTTTTGCAAGAGTTGCTCTTCCAGGTGGTTGTGCAATCGGTTCACGTCCAATTGATCAACATCTTAAAGGGTTTGAAGCAATGGGTGCAGAAATTTCATTTGGTCACGGATTCGTTGAAGCAAAAACAGAAGGTCGTCTAAAGGGTGCTAAAATTTACTTTGACTTCCCAAGCGTTGGTGCAACTGAAAACATTATGACGGCAGCAGCTTTAGCAGAAGGTACAACAATCATTGAAAATGCTGCTAAAGAGCCAGAAATTGTTGACTTAGCTAACTTTATTAACGAAATGGGTGGACGTGTTAAAGGTGCAGGTACAGACACAATCCGCATCGAAGGTGTTCTAGAGCTTGAAGGAACACTTCATCACATTATTCCTGACCGCATCGAAGCAGGGACATTTATGGTAGCTGCAGCGATTACTAAAGGTGACATTACAATTGAAAACGCAGTTCCTGAACATATGACAGCATTAATTGCGAAAATGAGAGAAATGGGCGTTCTCATCAATGAAGAAGAGGACGGACTTCGAATCCGTGCAACTGGCACATTGAAATCTGTGGATATTAAAACAATGCCTCACCCAGGTTTCCCTACTGACATGCAATCACAAATGATGGCTTTAATGTTAACGGCAACTGGTAATGGTATGCTTACTGAAACAGTATTTGAAAACCGCTTTATGCACGTGGAAGAATTCCGCCGCATGAATGGTAATGTTAAAATTGAAGGTCGTTCTGTAATTATGCAAGGTCCTTCTGATTTACAAGGTGCTGAAGTAGCAGCAACTGACTTACGAGCAGCTGCAGCATTAATCTTAGCTGGCCTAGCTTCTGAAGGCGTTACACGCGTCACTGAGCTTTATCACTTAGATCGCGGTTACGTGAACTTCCACTTAAAATTAGCATCACTTGGTGCAGACATTGAACGCGTTTCATCCGAATCATCAGATGAAAAGGTAATGCAAACCGTTTAATTCCCTTATCCTATCCTATTCCAAAAACCGACATCTTATACCCAAGATGTCGGTTTTTTTGTTGCGATTTGTCGGAAACTTATTGATGACCACTTTCAATTATGGAATATTTATCACTATATCAGAAGATTTATCGATCAAACCTGTATCATTCACGAGCAAACTTATTGAAGTAGATAAGGCATAATAACCTCTCACTAACAGTAAAGAGCCATGCAGCTTAGTGTAATGGCTCCTATCTAAAGGCTTTTGAATGGTTTCGTTTTCGCTGCGCTGCTGTTTGAACCATTTTGAACAACATGAAATCCGAAAGAATATTCACTCAGATTTTAGGGGAGCTCGGAAAAAAATCTGTACCTTTACCTTATAATTAAGTATTGAGAGGATGTGGCTTTATCGCATCCCCTCAATTACGACTATAGATAATATTGTAGCTGGGATGCTTTCGTCACTCCCCAACAACTGGCATGTAGTAATTTAATTTTAGTGACTGTCCTTTCATTAAGAGCGGTAAGCGTGAATAGTGTTGATGAAAGTTCAGTTTGTTCTTCTATATGTAAGATGTTTTCTCAAATCTCTAGACCAAGGTATAGCAAAAGAAACGTCGAAAGGGGATCTGGAAACTTTGCGGTGTCATCGTATAGCCCGATATTTTGTGCTAATCCTGTCTTTCAGACGTCAATGCCGATTATTCAGACGTGGAGGTGTTTTTTTCAGACGTCAACGCCATTTTTTCAGACGTCAACCTCGAAAAGTCAGACTGAGATTTTTCGGAAGAATGAAAAATGAGATTTTCTACACCAATCACTGTATATTTTTTCAAAAGTACTAACTTTAAGAAGTGTTTTAAAATAAATTGAGCAGAAAGAGACCGAAATACCATTTCCGGTCGAATATCTATATAAAAAAAGTAACGATTCTCTAGTAAACCAAACGAACTTAACATTGAGCATCCAGGTTGCAAGGGAGCGAAGGACGTACACCCGCCGCAAGATAATTTGAAAAAAGAAAGCTTGGGCGAGTGACGAAGTCACAAGCCCAAGCCCTTAATTCTCTAGATTATTATGCAGCAGTGGAAGCATCCGAAGCGCACTGAAAACCTTTTTGCACCAGAAGGATCACTTCACTTAGATTTCTTTAACGAGCAAGCGTGAGTGTGTCGTGTTGATGAGAGCCACAATTTGAAGGATTAATTGTGGTTGCGTCTGCAACCGTTTATCTTTTCTATAAAGTAACTTTGACTACTGACTTTAAGAACGCTCTAAAATAAATTAAGCAGAAAGAGGCCGAAATACCATCTTTGGCCGAATATCTATATAAAAAAAGTAACGATTATCTAGTAAACCAAACGATGGTAACTGTTAGCGTCCAGGTTGAAAGGGAGCAAAGGACGAATCCCAGCCGCAGAATGATCTAAAAGAACAGAGTTGGGCAAGTGACGCAGTCACAAGCCCAACTCTTTATTCCCTAGATCATAGTGCAGCAGAAGATACGACCAAAGCGCACTGAAAACCTTTTCGCTTCATAGATAGTAAGCGTCACTAACAGCAAAGAGACAGTTGGATTCTCAACTGTCTCCAAATTATCATCGTCTGTCTCTCTAATACACTCTATCTTTTCCATACCAACAGCCTATTCCACAATAAACACTTTTCATATGTTGCTCTCTTAATACATATATTCCTTCATGAGATACTTAGCCATTATTATCGTATGTCTCTGTTTATTCCTCCTGCCACTGCAATTAATAAAGAAACTACCGCAACAAGTAAAAGAACCTCCACCGGATGCCGCAATTGCGTGTGATCCAGTAATGATTCGCGTGGAGGGGCTTGCTGAGCCGCTTCCATTAGAAGAATACATCAAAGGTGTGGTTCAAGCAGAAATGCCTTCTACGTTCAATCTAGAGGCTTTAAAAGCACAGGCCATTGCCGCTCGTACATTCGCACTCAAAACAACAAATTTCGGAGCAACTACTATTAAACCCACAACCTCACACCAGGCGTTCGTCTCAGAAAGCGAACGCAAACCTCCAGCAAACATCGTTCAAGCAGTTACAGAAACAGCCTCTCAAATTCTCACCTATAACAACGAGCTCATTACAGCCATGTTCTTCTCGACGAGCAACGGCAAGACCGAAAGCGCAGAAGGATACAGCGGGACTGAAATTCCATATTTAATAACAACTGATAGTCTAGGCGACAGCACTTCGCCTAAATTTAAACAAACAAAATCGTTCACACTGAAAGAGTGGAACGACGCATTTGGTTTTAGTTGGACGGCTGATCACTTTAAACAACTGACTTTAAAACCAAATGAATCACAACGCATTCAACAAGTGACCACTGCGAAACGCGAATGGACGGGCCGTGAAATTCGTGACATCTTGGGGCTCCCATCAACGGATTTTGACATTGATGTATCCAATCCTAATTTAATCACCGTATCAACGAAAGGATACGGGCATGGGGTGGGGATGAGTCAATACGGAGCCAACGCGATGGCGCAGGAGGGCAGCAAAGCTGAAGGGATCTTAAAGCATTATTATCCCAATACAGAAATAAAAAATTTCCAATCTATTCAATTAGCATGTTTAAAACCTTAAATCGCTGACAACACTAGCAACAGAGGTGATGAATATGCGAGAGGAAAAATCTAATAATCCTTCTCTACCAAAAAAACCAAGTAAAAAACAGACGTGGCTATGGCCGGCTATTTACGTAGGATTTTCGCTATTATTTGTCGGCATGATTTGGGGCTATAACGCGTTTATTGGCCCAGATAGTGAAGTCGCAGATGGACCACGAACAGAAGTTGACGGCAACAAGGGCGGGGAGAAAATTGCAGTAACAGCACAAAAAGAAAGCATGAAATTCCCATTTGATGAAGCTATGCTTGATCATATGACGATTTTGCAAGATTTCTATGATGTCAACGCTACAGAAGAATCACAAGAAAATTCCCTTCTTGTATTCAATCAAACGTATGAAACAAATAATGGGGTCTCCATTTCAATCGATGGAGCACCATTTGAGGTCGTCGCTGCAATGACTGGAACTGTAAAAGAAGTAAATCTCGATCCATTCCTTGGAGACGAAGTTGTTCTTGAACATGAAGATGGTCTGGTAACACGTTATCGTTCAGTTAAAGAAATTCTAGTTAAAGTGGGAGATGTTGTTCCACAAGGTAAACCACTAGCGACTACAACTGAAAATGATTTTAACGCAACAGCAGGTGTTCATTTACAATTCGAAGTGTTTGATAATGGTGAAGCAGTTAACCCAGGTACGTATTTAGCGTTCTAAGTCCCAAATTTAAAGCATACGGTATAGGAAACGTTCTGTACGGAAGGATGCGGTCTTGCACGAACAGATCCGGAAACGTTGCCTAGAGCTTGGTGAATTGGTCCATGAAACGGGTTTAACAGTACGCGCCGTTGCAAAGAAATCAGGTTACTCGAAAAGTACGGTGCACAAAGATTTAACAGAACGATTAAAACTAGTGAATGAAGCACTGGCCAAAGAAGTTAGTGAAATCCTTGCTTATCATAAGTCGATTCGACATATTCGAGGCGGGGAAGCCACTAAACAGATGTGGAAACAGAAGGAAGAAAAAACACAAAAAACGTTATGACGAAAGACTCGTCATAACGTTTTTTGTCTGTGAAAAAAGATGTAATTACTAGCTCTCTATGATAGAATAGTCAGTTAGTAGAGACAAAAAAAGAACGTTCAAATATGTGGGGAAACGCGGGAAGGGGAAACAAGGTGTTCATGTTTGCTAAGGATATTGGAATAGATCTTGGAACGGCTAATGTATTAATACATGTTAAAGGCAAAGGAATTGTATTAAATGAGCCGTCAGTCGTGGCAATGGATCGTAAAACGAAACGAGTTTTAGCAGTGGGGGAAGAAGCAAGACAAATGGTAGGTCGTACTCCTGGACATATAGTGGCGATTCGTCCACTAAAAGACGGAGTCATCGCTGATTTTGATGTGACTGAAGCTATGTTAAAACATTTTATTAATAAAATAGACGTCAAAGGATTTTTTTCAAAGCCTCGAATCTTAATTTGTTGTCCTACAAATATTACAAGTGTAGAACAAAAAGCAATTCGTGAAGCTGCTGAAAAATCTGGCGGTAAGAAAATTTATTTAGAAGAAGAACCAAAAGTAGCAGCAATCGGAGCGGGTATGGATATTTTCCAACCAAGTGGTAATATGGTCGTTGACATTGGCGGCGGAACATCTGATATTGCAGTCCTTTCAATGGGGGACATTGTGACGTCTGAGTCAATTAAAGTTGCTGGAGATGTATTTGATAATGATATTTTACAATACATAAAACGCGAATATAAATTATTAATAGGTGAACGTACATCTGAAAATATTAAAATACAGATAGGTACGGTATTTCCTGGGGGACGCAATGAAGAAATGGATATTCGGGGTCGTGACATGTTAACAGGTCTACCACGAACTATTTCCATTCGTTCTGAAGAAATCGAAAAATGTTTACGCGAATCAGTTTCACTTATTATTCAAGCAGCAAAAAATGTGTTAGAAAAAACACCACCTGAATTATCTGCAGACATAATCGATCGAGGTGTCATCTTAACTGGTGGCGGTGCGCTGATGCATGGAATAGATTCCTTGCTTGCTGACGCCCTTAAAGTACCCGTATTGATTGCTGAACATCCAATGGATTGTGTAGCAATTGGGACAGGCATTATGTTGAATAACATCGGCAAAGTCTCAACTCGACTATAAAGTGTGGTACAACTCATAATCACAAGTGATACAAGATAAGGAGAGCGACGCATGACGAAAGAAGTAAAAGACGAACAACAACAAGTGAATACCACAGCATCTTCAAAGCGGAAACAGCACAAAGCTGAAAAAGCTCAGGCTAAGGACAAAAAGAAAACTTGGTGGGTTCAAATCCGTCTTTTCCCGATATGGCTTCGCATCATTCTAGTCTCAGCTCTTGTTGTTGGTGCGATTGCAGCTGGCTTAACAATTGGTTATGGGTACGTAGGTGACGGTGATCCAAAAGATGCCCTAAAATGGGAGACTTGGCAACATATTTTGGATATATTAAACGGTAAACAGTCCTAAATCTGCGTTTTATGAAAAGAGGAATTCACGTGATTTTATCAGCACAACAAATTCAAGAGATTTTACCACATCGTTACCCATTTTTACTCGTTGATCGAATTATTGAGATTGAAGATGGCAAACGAGCAGTTGGTTTAAAAAACGTATCCATTAATGAGGATTATTTCAATGGACATTTCCCTGGATATCCCGTTATGCCTGGTGTTTTAATTATCGAAGCACTTGCGCAAGTTGGTGGAGTGGCTTTATTAAATAAAGAAGAAAATAAAGGTCGTCTCGCTTTCTTAACGGGCGTTGATAACTGTCGTTTCAAACGTCAAGTTGTTCCTGGAGATCAGCTTCGATTAGAAGTCGAGTTCACTAAAATCCGCGGCGCAATGGGCAAAGGACATGCTATTGCAACAGTAGATGGTGAAATCGCGTGCGAAACGGATATACTATTCGCACTAGGACCGATTGTTGAGAAAACAACGTAATTTACACTATTTAGCACTTTGTTTAATGCTATTCGTCTAAGGGAATACTAAAGTAGACGGTGTAGCTTTTCGTAGGAGGTTTACGCTTAATGTACAAAGAATTACCAGCTACAGTGAAAAGTAATATAACCCGCTCAATTTCAGTTGTATTTCAACAATACATGGCCACTATTCAGTGGTCTGAAAATAACTTCAAAATGGAAGATTTTATTTTGAAATGGCGCAACTATATAAATGAATCACCGTTTTGGGCAGATAAAATTTCAGTGGAATGTAAACAGCACCCTGAATTTCACGAAGAAGTTGCAAAAAAAATCAACCAAGTTATAGACAAAATTTTGAATGAGCCACCGTCAGAAGATCAAGTTGCAAAAATAGAAATCATGCAAGAAGAGAGTAATACTCACTTTAATTATGCGTGTAAAGCGGAAGCTACATACGTAGAATCCCTTTTAAAAGAAAAACAAAAAGCATAAATAGTTCTTTCCTTTCTCGGGCAACCTACTTTGAATCACACGAAGTGTGGTGAACCATTAGAGAAAGGAGGGAACTTTTTTATGTGGAAAAAAAATGCGGTTGTATTTGGTATGAGTGCTTTATTATTGGTTGGTTGTAATATGAGAGACGATGATATCCCAACAAATGAAACACCAATGGAAGATGATGCAAACGATGTTCGTGAAGATGTTCAAGATGTAGTGCCTAATGGCGATGTTACCCCAACTGAGGAAGACAAAAATGTCGACGAAGATAAAGACATGATGAAAGACCCGAATACGGAAGAAGAAGAAATATTAGAAGATGACATGGACACACGTGACGCGGACGACAAAGACGAGTAATGAAGAAAAAATCAGTTCGAGTTAGACCAGTAGCGGCATTCTCAACAAGAAAAACATATCGGAACAATGCCACGATAGCTCAACACTCGACATGATTGTTACTTTGTAGAACGAATAACTCAAAAAAAGACTCGGCTACGTTAAACAGTAGCTGAGTCTTTTTTTAATTGAGGTCGATTGCGCATATCTTTTTCAAAGCGCGCAATAAGTTCTTCGCCTGATATGCCATTTGAGATGAGTTCTGATAAAAGTTGTTCCGCATATTTTCTGCGTACACGTTTTAATGTTCCTGTAAACAATACCGACACATAATCTCCGATTGTTTTCACAGCATTCACAGCGACTTCAAAGCTTGCTGGTTCATTTTCAGGATACGAAATGATGACTTTTACTTCCATCAATTCACCAGAGTTTTTAAATTGTTCAAAAAAGGTGCTGTCAGTTTTATCTACATACATTTCCAAAATCCACGATCGGTGGCTGTTTTCTTGGTTAATAATGATGCCATCTACGAGGGGGATTGAGATGGTTTGGTCCCCTTGAACCACTGTCATGGACAACATTTTAAACGTTTTCAATAAGCTCACAGCCTTTCCGCAAAGTTTACTTGAATCTAGTATAACACAGAGTTGAAAAATCTTCGGAAACTAGCCAAAATGCCATAATGACAAACTGGGTTTCAGCCTACAGCTACTTAAGAATGTGCAGTTTTTGTCAAAATATAGAACCTTAAAAATTGAATTTTCACCAACGCAAAAGTGGTCAAAATGAATTTTTGGCTCTTTGCCAACAATTTAAGTCCTTTGTACAATAAATTCAATACCTAAGAAGGAGGTGAATAAATGAATCAAGTCGGGATGATTGGGAGAATGACAAAGAATCCGGTACTTCGGCATTTGTCAGAAGGTAGAGTGCAAGCAAGTTTTGTGTTAGCCATACAACGTACGTACAAAAATGCTAAAGGAGATGAAGCGGATTTCGTACTCTGTACTGTATGGGGGAAACTTGCCGAACACACGGTCAAGTATTGTGGAAAAGGCTCACTTGTTGGGATTAATGGACATATTCATTCAAGATCCTATCAAAAAGAAGATGGCAATCGTATCTTTGTCACAGAAGTGATTGTTGAAGAAGTCCAGTTTCTACAAACGAAACCTAGAACAGAAGAATCTTCAGAACACACACATGTAACGAAAGAATCGAAAGCAACAGAAGATTTCATTTTCACAGAACAAGAGCATAAGGAATTACCTGTTGTATAGCTTCAATTGCCTCGGTAGACCGCACCGATGGTTTGTACACAACTTCTCAAATCCAAGAGAAAGGAATTCACCCAATATGAAAGCTACACCTGATCATCTCATTCGAATGGAACTACATATGGAACAACTAATTCGTATGATTGCCCATCTGAATGAACGAATCCTAGTACTTGAACATAAATTCACAGAACCAAGCTTAAGAGTAGTGGGGAAATAAGTTTTACTTGATTGACAAGAGAGGAACCGGTCGCGTGAAGCACGACCGGTCTTGTACATAGAAAAGCGTAGCAGGTTATATAGATCGATTTCCGTTACGGGCGGACGCTTTCCGCGGGCATGGCCTCAGCCTCCTCGACGAGCAAGCTCGCCTGTGGGGTCTTCAGCTCATGCTTTTCCCGCTGGAGTCGCCGCCCTTCACTCCAATCAAATAATGAAATTCTTAGAAAATTTAAAGGAGTTTTTCATCCATCAAAAGGTATAAATGAAATTGACTCAATGGTGCGACTACATGCGGAACAATGGAGAGCTGATGAGAGCCACAATTTGAATGGCAATTGTGGCTGCGTCTGTCACCGTTTATTTTTTCTTTAAAGTGAATGTCATGAACAGAATAGTGGTAGATGGCTTGCCATCTGCCACCAATTAGCTAGTAAATTGGGTGTCTATTTTTTCATTGATATATTAAGATTATATTGATTTTACCTTCAAACTAAACATACTATTGACAGGTCAATTATTGCTATTACAATTGTGATTGTAATCTGAGTATTTAGGTATCTAATTCGTATGATAAAGATAGGTGGAATTGCATTGACGAAAATACAATCGAAAAAACTAAACAAGAAACCTGTTAACTGGGAAATGAATGCTTGTGATCGGAAATAAGAAAAAAACACTGAGTATTTTCTCAGTGTTTGTCTAGTTCAAATTTTTAGTAAGCCTAATTTTTATCTCCGCTTATTAAACTAAAGCTCCCGTTACTTTTAGTGCAATCTTTCACGTTACAGAAACGCCCATCATTACTTTAAGTATTTACTTCGCAATCTTTATTACATCTCAAAAAACTCACTCAAGAGCATATGCCCTCATGAATAACTTTATTTCGACTGGGATTATGGTTGTCTTATCAATTGATTTATTTGTTCTTTCTTTAGATTCAGACGCTCAATCCTCGGATTTTCTAATCCTAACTTCGCATATGCTACCACTGGTTGTAACTTATAGTATCATTTTCACCTATTTAGGTACGTGTTAAAGATATTTATCTCATTTTGATAGAAACTGGCTCGAGTAGAATAAAATTAGGATCTTCATCAAATCCCACAACCTTAGCAGTGATACGAATATTATGACCTGCTCCAAAAGGGTCAGGAATATTATCGCCTGTAAGATGTAAACCATAATAATCAACATTTTTAAATTGGAATTCAGGTCCCGAGAAAGTAGTTGTACTGTAGTCACCAGCAAAAATTAAATAAATAAATCTTGTTTTATAATCTCTGTAAGGACTCACATAAGCGGTATTCCCATCAAACTCAATAGTTCTTCCATCATACTTCTCAGCAAAATTTTTAAAAAGAGGACTAGTCTCATCTTTTGTGCTAAGTATTGTTGCCAATTCTTTATTGTTTTCTACCGTTAGGATTTCTTCTTCTGGTTTTTCCACATTTGAATTATCCTTTACCTTAGATTCTGCTTTTGGCTTTTCCGCATTTGAATTATCCTTGACCTTAGATTTTGCTGCACTCTCAGTATCTTCTATTTTGAATGTATGATATTTAATAATGACTTCTGTATCCGCAGATACCCATTCATCTGGAGAATAATTGATATCACCACCAACAGATACTTCTTCAACCTCTCCATCTTTTGTTATCCAACCTGTAATTAAATCATCCAGTTTTTTTGTTTTAATATTCTTGAAACCTTGTTCTTCAAAATTATCAATAACATCTTGATAATTACTGCCCTCTTGGACACTTGAACCTGACGGCGTTTTTGCTTCACCTACATGTTCATTCGATTCTCCACCACATCCCACTAATGTCATAACCATAATACATGCCAAAAGAACATTAACCATTTTCTTCATTTTTGATTATCCTCCAATTAACAGATTTATCGCTCATTTAAGATAGTATTAATTAACCAAACTAATAAACTGGTCAGTTTGCTTAACACCAATTATTACAAACTTATACAATTGAGAAAATTATTTTCATTCCAGATAATTGCCCGATTGCAGAGCAAAGATTAATCAAGACTCTTTCACTAACCTGACCCGTTAGTTCAATAAGAAAATCTCTTTTAATTATTATACCAATAATACCCATGTTACCTCTAAAAATTTAAAATTTTCTGCGATTTATAAAAAGCATCTCGAAAAGAGGTGCTAATTTGGGTTATATTTGGCTGTTTATTTTGTTAATAAAATAGGTTTGATTTGACCGTTTTTTTAGGGAAAAGTGATTCAAAACTGAACGGCTTAATCTCTGGCTAGCACGCCTTTATTTTTTCTTTAGAGTTAGTGTTACTACTGAATCTAAAGAATGGTCTGAAATAAACGTAGCAGGAAGAGGCCGAAATAGTATTTTCGGTCGAATATCTACATAAAGATAGTGTCTATTCTTTAGTAAACCAAGCGATTTTAACTGTGCGCTTCATGGTTGCGGAGCGGACGAACCCCTGCCGCAGAATGATCTAAAAAAACAGAGTTGGGCGAGTGACGAAGTCACAAGCCCAACTCTTTGTTCCCTAGATCATAGTGCAGCAGAAGAATCTTCCGAAGCGCACTGAAAACCTAACTGTATCAGCAAAGTGTCCCAAATTTTATGCCACTCATGTTTTTCAGACGTCAATGCCGATTTTTCAGACGTGGAGGTGTTTTTTTCAGACGTCAACGCTATTTTTTCAGACGTCAACCTCAAAAAGTCAGACTGAGATTTATCGGAAGAATGAAAAGCGGGATATTTAACATCAATTACTGTCTATTTTGCTTTATAGTGAGTGTCACCACTAACTTTAAAAAATGGTCTGAAATAAAGTATATCTACATAAAGATAGTATCGATTCTCTAGTAAACCAAACGATCATAACTGTGCACGTCCAGGTTGCAAGGGAGCGAAGGGCGCTCACCCGCCGCAAGATAATCTGGAAAAAGAAAGCTTGGGCGAGTGACGAAGTCACAAGCCCAAGCTCTGTATTCTCTAGATTATCATGCAGCAGAAAGTGCGTCCGAAGCGCACTGAAAACCTTTTTACATCAAAGTATCCACTGAATCCATCTAATTTGTTGAAATCATCATTACCCTAAAGTTAACAAATCCTTCAGATCTTCATCTGCCATCTCAGTTATCCACTGACTAGACTGAATCAAATCTTCAGACAACGCTTGTTTATCGGCAAGCAATTTATCGATCTTTTCTTCAATCGTCCCAATCGTCACAAACTTATGAACATGCACAAAACGCGTTTGCCCAATGCGATAAGCACGGTCCGTCGCTTGATTTTCAACCGCTGGATTCCACCAACGATCCGCATGAAGCACATGGTTTGCTGCCGTTAAATTAAGACCAGTACCGCCAGCTTTCAGCGACAGAATAAACACGGGGAACTCTTTTTCTTGGAACGCTTCAACCAAATTGTCACGCTGTTGTTTCGGCATACTACCCGATAAGAAAGGTGGGTCAATATCGTGTAATTCACTTAAACAATGCTGCAACAAGTGGCCCATGCCAATGTATTGCGTGAAAATCAGACATTGCTCACCGCGAGCAGCAATTTCAGCAGCGAGAGTGACAATGCGTGCTAACTTCTCAGAACGCTCCATCATATACTCCGCTTCACCAAATCCCTCTTTTAAATAAAGAGCTGGGTGATTACACAATTGCTTCAGCTTACTTAACATTTTTAAAATAAGACCTTTTTTCTCAAAACCAGTTAACGTTTCAAGCTTGAACAACGTTTCTTGAATCAAGCTTTCGTAGAGTGCCGCTTGCTCAGTAGTTAGCGGACAATACTCGCGTTGTTCTTGCTTATCCGGAAGATTTAATAACAAATCCGGATCTTGCTTCGTACGTCGAAGTAAGAAAGGACGTATTTTAGCTCGTAGTTTTTGTTTGTGATTTTCTGAGTCATCACGTTCAATCGGTGCAATATAGTTTTCTTGGAACTTGCGGAAACTACCTAGATACCCTTTATAAATAAAGTCGAAAATGGCCCATAACTCGGACAAGCGGTTTTCAACTGGCGTACCCGTTAACGCTAAATGATGTTCACCGCGTAATTTACGAATCGCTCGACTTTGTTTCGTATGCATGTTTTTAATATTTTGCGCTTCATCAAGTGTCACACTGCACCACTCGATTTCACTTAACGCTTCCGCATCTTGTGAAGCAGTACCAAACGTAGTTAACACGACATCAGGCTTTAAAGCCAATAATTCGACAGCAAGCGACTCATCTTTCGAACGTGTTTGTCCATAATGCACATGTACATCTAAATCAGGAGCAAAACGAGCGAGCTCTTTTTGCCAGTTTCCTAAAACAGATGTTGGGCAAATGATAAACGATGGCTTATCCGTCAGATGTGTACGATGCACATGTAATAGATAGGCAATCAACTGTACCGTTTTCCCTAGACCCATATCATCCGCTAAACAAACGCCAAATCCTTGTTCACGCATGAAAACTAGCCAGTCTAGTCCTTGTTGTTGGTAAGGGCGTAACTCGGTTAACAGATGAGTGGAAACGGTTGTTGTCGGTAATTCCTTTTTCTCTTGAAGCTGTTCTAAATATCTCTTTAATGATTGGTTCAATTCAAATTGGAATAACGGATCGTCGTCTTCATCGCTAGTATCTTCTTCGTTAATGAGCGCATCAGGTAACTCGCGGAATAGCAATTCTTTGACTGTCCAATTTTCATTTTCCGTTTGCTCCATTAATTGACGGATTTCATGCATCCAGTTCGAATCAATGCGGAACCACTCGTTTCCAGCACGAATGTACTCCCGATTCTCTTCAACCATTAACTTGAATTGATCTTCAGAAATCGCTTGGCCATTTAATGAGAAGTTCCAATCAAAAGTTAATATTTCATTTAATCCAGCAGTCGTTTTAAACGTTGTTGTTTTCGCATTTGATTTGACACGAAGTTTTGATTCCTTCACAGCTTTTAACCAAGACGGTAAGATGACTTCAAACCCGAGTGCTTGCAAACGCGCCGCATCATCCCGCAAGAAGTGACGAACGTCTAAATCACTTATTGAACGTGATAAAAAGAGGTCTGTACTAGCTTCGACACTCATCAAATCGAGCATGTTGGATTGCGTTTCATGCACATAAGCCGCATGAACTTTCCATTTATCAGGTAGTGCATCTGCGATTGGAGATTGTTTTTTGCGAAAAGGTGGTGTCCAGTGCACGGAGCTTTTTTTGCCACGTACGACTGTCTCAAGAATCCATTCATCCGAAGAAGATTCAGGCTCGCTAAGACGCAGTGCAACATTGACTTCCCCTTGACCACTTTGTGCTTTCAACGGCCATCCACCTTGTTTGAAGAAGGGAAGAAGTGTTGGAATATCGCTCAGCGTTAATCCAACGCTGTACAGTTTTTGCTGAATAGCAGAAGTTAGCAACAGTTTCGCAGCAGGTGGCGCATCTGTTGATGAATGAACGAGAGAATCCTCTTCAAAAGTCAGTTCGTCCCAAAGCGTTGGTGAACTCCAAAAAGTCGAAGCTTGTTGAATAGTTGCAATCATGGACTCATCTTCTGGAGCGAATCCACTGACGTGAACGTACGGATGTTTACTTGAAGGAGAAAATAACTCGACTAACTCTAAAGATGAAAAATTCGATTCTTCATCGTGATGCAAACCATAGAAAGATGGTTCATGCTGAAAGGAAATAAACGAAATCCATTGTTCCGTAAATAACCGCATGCCTTCTTCGTTATAGGCATGTACGGTCGTAAATCCATCATCCATTTGGTCAAATGAAAGGATTAAATTCTTCATAAAAGGCGATACATGGGAAGTCATAAAGGCAAGTTTCCTTTCTGTATCTCTTCTTGGAGAGCTCGCAAGCGACGATATTTCGTCTGAATCTCGCTAACGTAAAGGTTCCAATAATCGATTTTGCCACTCTTCTTCGCAGCTGATTTCATTTTCTTCCAAATACGCACAGCTTGCTTGTAGTTATGGCGATTCCGTTCACGCACTTCACTAAGTGCCAATACATGATAGAACGGTAAGACGGCCTCTGGAGCCTCTTGTATGATCGTCTTCATGCCACATGACTCTGCATAATCGAGAGTGGACGCAAAACGATGGTGAAGAGCAACCCAATCTTGATAACGATGTTGATCAATTAAGAAGTCTGAATAGGCACGAACACCAAACGATCCGAACTGCCAAAACAGTTGCTCACGTTCATCATCC
The DNA here is from genome assembly GCF_042658845.1 of Paenisporosarcina macmurdoensis. Lineage (NCBI taxonomy): Bacteria > Bacillati > Bacillota > Bacilli > Caryophanales > Caryophanaceae > Paenisporosarcina > Paenisporosarcina macmurdoensis. Next base: position 64,641 of record NZ_JBHSRI010000019.1, on the reverse strand, counting down.
GGCATATCGATATGTTTATATAACGCATACAATTTCGACACAAACAACGAACGATTCCATGCAGATAAATGGCTATTCACATAGTCAAAAATATGCGGACGCATGGCATGCAAAATAATAGTAAGAGACGTTAAGTCGTCCTGTTCTTTCGCAAGTTTAGCTAAGTGCATCCATTCTGGCATTTGGCTCGCATGAATTTTATCGGCAATTTCTCGTAATTCATCTGGTTTTTTGAGTAACACACAGAAGAATGCGCGGAAGATGTCGTTGTCAAAATTCTTTATATCAAGTAAATATTTATATTCTGCCTCACGACGACCTTTTTCAGTCAGCATGATGACCCAAAATGCATGAAGCAAATTGAAACGAAGATCATCCATCGTTTTCAAATCATAGACGATATGACGCACATGCAAAACAAGCGCATCATAAAAAGGATCAGCTGCGAATAAACGAGGCTTATTCGATAGAGTAATTAGCTGATGTTGCATATCTTCAATATCGGCTTGAATGGTGGCACGGAACAAGTTTTCGTTCAGTTCTTCACTTACTTCGAATAACAGACGCAACAACATCGTACGTGTATAGACATCGTAAAGAGGTTGCCATTCACGCTCAAAAGGCATAAATTTCTTTAATTTTTGTTTCATTTGATTAATTGAACTGTCGATATAATAACGTTCTTTCCACGACCAATCACCAGAAACGGCATTAAACGTCGATTGAACAATCGCATTCCAGCTTTCAGGTGTACGTTCATTAGCAAGAATTGAAAGTTGTTCCGTCTTTTTTAAACGCCATTCCTGGAGCCACTCAGAGAGGGAAAACTTTTGCATATATAAACTAAAAACAACCGCTAAACTATGACGGCATAGATGCTTTTCAGGACAAGAACACGTAATTTCTTCATCAACTAGATGAATGGTCACAACGGCAGAACTGACATCATGAACGCGTGCTTCTAAAGTATGTTCGTATGGATCGTATGAAATAGCGCGGACTGCCCCATTACGTACGGCAAAGGACGCACGACGTACAAGCTCTTCATCATCCAGATGAGAAGGGTGCAGGTCTTCAGATAGCGTCTCCATCCACTTTTGGATATGTGATTGATAACGCACAGCAATATTAAATAATGAATGACTCAATAGCAACATCTCCAAAAAAAAACTTTCCTTTCATTATACGGCTTTTCGAGCGAAACCGTAAGTGATAGGAAAGAATTAAGAATTTAAATGCAAATAAGTTTTCAAAAATCCTGTAAATTTTCTTGTAAATCCAATGGTTTTGTATGGGAATATGGAAATGTAGAATCTCATTTAACCGAACGATAGTCGGGTTTCGTAGGCAAATGATGTTCTACTATCTCTCGAAATTGATAGAGTTTAAGATATACACAAAATCCATCACAAATATGTAAAGGAAAGGTTGATCTGTTTGCCCATCCTATGAAATTATCTTACCAGGATTACAGCAAAGTGCCATGGTAAAGCCAAGTGGTTACGAAATTCCGAACGGCAAAAGAAAATCAACAGTTATTACGTCGAACGATAAAGGAATCGTAATAATTAAAAAGGTGACATTTGATTGCTTTCAAATTAAAGACATTCAAATTGATTTTCGCACTAATAAATGCTCATTTACGTGTGACGAGCAATTCGGAAAAGAAATGGCTGCAACCGTACAAACCGATCTTCTTGGATTTTTTATTCAAGATGACGAAAAATCTATTGCTTATTTTACATACAGACAACCGAAGGCCTAAACAAGCATGCCGCCTGACTCTAGGCGGTATTTTTTCCGAATTTATCCTGCACGAAATGGACGGGATTGTGATACAATAGTAGTAATCAGAATATTTAGATTAAAACAAGGGGGGATCACAATGTTACACGTACAACTAATGAAACCGTTCTACTCAAAACTAGAAGGCCAAAAGATGAAATTGGTATTTGCTTATCAATACTTTTCCATAAAAAAAGATGACGAACTCTTTCACTTCATTCCTGTGGAAGGCAAAGAAATCATCGTCAATATGAACACATACCAAGTCGAAAACTTGTCCGAAGTCTTCGTCTTTCAAAAAGGGAATCGCTTCATTCGCTTGCCACTCTATCAATTATTGCTAGTGTCAGATATTCATACGCATTTGCAAACGATTTTACAGCACGGCGAACCAGAAAACACAGAACCTGGAAGCGATGTAAAAGAAGAAGCAAGCGAATTCATCACGTTGCTTGAAGGCGCAAATCATAGCCGAATGATTGACTACGCTCTTCAAACACGCGATGAAAATCTCTTTAACCGCTTACTACACTAACCGTTGGAGGATAACCATGGAATTCTATAAAAAATGAAAACACCTACCTTAATGAAAATGAGGAAGGTGTTTTTATGTGGAGATTTTTAGTGTGAGAGAGGAATTCTGGGGAAATGGTAACGTCACGTAGGAATTTTGGAGGTTGACGTAGGAAAAATAGCCATCCACGTAGGAAAAAACAGCGCTCACGTAGGAATCATGATCTTCGCGTCCGAAAACTCCATATCCACAAAGCCATCCAACAAAAAAGGCTGCCAGTCTTACCGGCAGCACCATTCAAGGTTTACCATTCACACGACTCAACGTCTAGGTGATAGCAATATTGTGAGATACGCATGTCACGTAGGAATTTTCGGCGGTCACGTAGGAAAAATAGCCGTCCACGTAAGAAAAATCAGCTCCCACGTAGGAATCATAAACTTCGCGTCTGAAAACCCATATCCACAAAGCCATCCAACAAAAAGGCTGCCACACTTACCGGCAGCACCATTCAAGGTTTACCATTCACACTAAACCAAAAGAAAACCTTTAGATGCCCCCGAACGCTTGCGCTTGTCGGGTTTTTCTGTCAGCGAGTACTTCTTTTAAAAGTTGAATGGTCGCTCAGTCTGACTTTTTAGCGTTCACGTCTGAAAAAAAAGCATCCACGTCTGACTAATTGGACTTCACGTCTGAAAAATACGTCCTCACGTCTGACTAATGGAGTAACCACCATAATATGACAAATGGTGCAAGTCACCATACATCCTCTAAAATTAAAAATCCCTCAATAAAAACACCTTGCAGCCATGCAAAAACCCTTCTCCGAGAAAAATCGACCGGGGAAGGGTTCTAATCGTACCTGAACATACAACACGCTCCTAAAGTGTAGTGAACATATATAAAACAATGATAAATACACTTGAACCAATGATACCGAATAATAAATCGACAGCACTTAAATCAAACAACTTACCAAATTTCATTTAACCAACACAACCTTTCTAATTAATTATCTGCTCGAAATAAAGTCATCTACTTCATCAAGTTGGTCATGGAGCCATGCAGATCAACAGCGTATCGCAAGTAACACGATGAAGTTAGTATATGAGAGAATTTTCCTTTGATAGGTTATATAAAGTGTTGGTTTGATTAAAAATATTTATACAATTTTTTGTGAGAAAGCAAAATCCAATTTTGAGGCACTTTTTTTAGAGAAAATTCAATTTTAGGAGCGGAACTAGTAGGCAAAGTTCAATTTTGAGGAGAAATATTTCCTTTTCAGAATAGGAGATTTAAACTATAGAAGAGCTATTAATCCTTTTTGGGGAAGGGAAAATAGAGGGAGATGGATAACATACATAGTGCTGTGGCGAACTCTACTCATTCCTACAACAAACCGCGCACAATGCAACCTCCAAGAAGAAAATCCAATTACCCTATTTAGGTGGGGGCCTAAATCTTGCAACAAAAATAGCGCAAAAAGTGTAAGTAGTGTTGGGGACTTACACTTTTTTGCGTTGGGTAACCCATCGTTAACAAGTCCGGTAGATTGGGAGTGTTGAGGAGAGACACAAATAAAAGACATTTGTGTCTCTGGCTAAGCCATTCATTTTTGGATCATTTATTCCGAAATAAACGGTCAAATCGAACCTGTTTTATTATCAAAATAAACAGCCAAATAAAACCCGAATTAGAACCTCATTTTGAAGTGCTTTTATAATTGGCAGAAAAATTTATTTTTAACAGGTAAAAATGGGTATTGTTGGTATAATACATAAAAGAGCTTTGTTTAATGAACTAACGGGGCGTTAGTTTAACCAGGAAACTTTCTATTGAACTGAGAATATTACTTTATAAAACCATAATTCTGGAAGAAAACATTAAATGGTAATGCCAGTTCTGTATAGAGGAGAATTAACATGAAAAAGAAAACCATAATTTGGATTACAATTCCGTTATTATTGGTTGGATTTATGATAGTTAATTGGAATTATATTTCAATATATGCTGAATGGAGATTGAATTGGGGGTTTGAGGTCCCAAAACCAAATATGATAGAAACAGTATTTAATACAAGATATGGGTTCCCAAATGAGGGACAAACCTATTTAGTTCTTGATTATGATGCTATTGAAAACAAGATAAAGCAGGAAGACGGTTGGATACCTATTAATGGAGAATCCTCTGATACAGTTTCGAACCTCTTTGAAACCTTTCAAAAAGATGTGGCTGATATAAACGATCATACTCAGAATTTTAAAAGATTATTTCAAGAGAATCCCGTGACTTATAATAATAATGATAGATACTTTTATAAATTAGAAGGTAATAGCTACATACTTGCAATTTCCAATACGAAAGAACAAAAACTGTTTGTAATGTAATGGATTCAATAGTTGAACAACCGGCTGTCTTTAAAGGGCAGATTTTTCTTATTGAGTAATGAAGTCGAACACTTTCTCATCGTGGTGTTATGGCAACCTGGTGTGTATGGAGCATACATCCAGGTGTAGCGAATCTTGATTATGTTTGTTGGGGTTAGTAAGTGTATTCGATTATCAGTTCTTTAATTTGTTAACGGGGGAGTCAAATGAGGATAATACAGATTTTATTATTGGGGATACCTATTTTTTATTTTATAATTATATATTTAAAAAAGGATAAAGAAGAACAAGAAGAATTAAGGGGGACAAAAAGTCCTTCATCCCTCCTTGATGAGGGTTTAAGATTTATAGGTTTTGCAGTATTTTTTTCTGGCTTAATTACATCTATTGCTATCCTTCAACATATTGGTGCAATTATGATATTTATAGGTTGGTTTTCTGGAGGTATTCAAATCTGGGACGAAAGTATTAAGAAAAGTGTTCTCCTAATGTCATTTGGAGTGATTGGAATAGTTACTTATTATTTCTTAGTAATCTAATGGAAAATATTTCTTCTCTTTGTTCAACTAACGTTTGCTTTATTTGAACAACCGGCTGCCTTTACAAGGTGGCTTTTTCGTATTGAGCAATGTGTCGAACACTTCCGAATCCGGGTGTTATGACGACTTACAGAGAATTGAATTGATTGTTTGCGGATGGATCATCCCTTTTCTTCTTCAAATAAGGGGTGCTTAGTTTAATTAGCGGAGATGAAAATTAGGCTTACTAAAAATTAGAAATAGAAAAAACTGAGCAAATACTCAGTGTTTCTCTGGCTAGCACGCCCTTATATTTTCTTTAGAGTAAGTATCACCACTAACTTTAAAAAATGGTCTGAATTAAAGGGAGCAGGAAGAGACCAAAATATCATTTTTGGTCGACTATCTACGTAAAGATAGTGTCTATTCTTTAGTAAACCAAACGATCTTAACTGTGAGCGCCTAGGTTGCAAGGGAGCGCAGGACGTACACCCGCCGCAAGATGATCTGAAAAAAGAAAGCTTGGGCGAGTGACGAAGTCACAAGCCCAAGCTCTGTATTCCCTAGATTATTATGCAGCAGAGAGTGCGACCGAAGCACACTGAAAACCTGGTTGTTATACACAATAACAATTTACACGAATTCTGTCGAAAACCTTCTATTGAAATACCAGCCTATCGGAACAGCTTCATAGAAATCGCTTAAAATTATCCATTATTAATAAATTCTTTCAATAAAACACACAATATTTCTAGAACTATGCCCTTTAGACGTTACAAATGATGTCGATATTTGGTAAAGTATAGAAAGTATAGAAAGAATAATAGCTTAAGATAGTAAAGGAAGGATTCTAACTTATGATTTTTGATTTCCGATTTTGGCGATATCTTGCAAACCAGCAAGAATTAATAGACAATCTTGGCTCTTCAAACATGCGAGATTTTAAAAAACGCGCATGGATGGTAGGCTTTTTTGGATTATTATTGTTTGTAGTACAAGAACTGTGGGGAATGAACACACAGCACATCACATCCGTATATGCATTAGGCGGCAAAGATTCATTTGCCATCGCACGACTCGTATCACTCGCTGGAATCATTATTTGGGCAGTCCTCTACCTATCATTCCACTTTTTCGGCATCGCATTCCTATTAAATAAAATCACAGGAATCGAGTTATCAAAACTAGCCGTTCTACAACTGTATGTAGTAGGAATTCTCCTACTGGAAAAAGCTTTATTATTCTTCATTTTTATGATGTTGGGTATGACTACACCCGTGTCCCTATTTTCATTTGGACCACTCGCAGCAACTGTATTTGATCATCCGTTTTTAGTATTTTTCTTTAACCAACTTTCAATTTTCACAGCATTGATCATTGCGTTGCAAGTTCGATTCATCCGTTCTTTCACGGATATGAACCCACGCATGATAGTAATCATCATCATTGCCATCCATATTGTCATGGCACTAATCACAGCAACTGTCGGCATATTGCCACTTGAAGAATGGTTCTTACGCGTAGTAGAAGGGGGTACCCCTCAATGAATAAATGGTTAACAATTGGCCTAGCCGTTGCCATCTCGGCATTCCTCGGAGCAAACGCCATCCTATTATTTAGTGATAAAAGCGTTATTTCAAAATCCGTATATGTACACGAATATGAGCGAGTAGCTAAAGGTGATTTTGAAGAATTATTACCTAAAGAATCACTTGTTGCACCACTTAGTATGGATGTCATCTATGTTAAGAATGAAGATACGATAAAAAGTTGGTCAGTTAAAGAAGGAGACGTAGTAACTGTTGGCCAAGAACTTGCCACACTCAACACGTCTACTGCTGATGAACAACGAAGCATGTGGGAATCAGAGCGCGAAGCTCTTGACCGCCAAATGACTGAACTCAATGCAACAATTAGTTCATTACAATCTGATCGAGCTATTGCAGCTAACTCAAACACAAACAGTTCAACTGGCAATACAACAGATAACGTGACCGAAGTGACTGAAGAACAAACTGTTAATGTAGATATAAATGTTGATGTAGGTGTTGACGTTGTCGTATCTCAAGATGGGGCGTTCGCACAAGCCATCGCACAAGCAGAGCAAAAGATTTCTGATGTGAATCAACAATTGGTTGTTGTCGAAGCACAACTTGCTCAAAAAGGAGCGGCTGCAGTCATTAGCCCGGTTGATGGGATTGTGTCAAAAATACGAGACAAAAATGACCGACTCGCTATTGAAATTTACAGTAAAGAAAAAATCATTCTCACATATGCAATTGATGAAGAATGGCAAGATGTACAAGTAAACGATCGTGTTCGTTTGCAAGCTGATGGAATGGATCGATCGATTGAAGGAAAAGTAGCTGAAATTTCTCAAGTTCCGGCAAGAGAAACAGAATACTTAAATACGTATAAAACGTTAGATTCAACAGATCAACCGAACCCACTCGCTTACTATGAAATTCGCATTCAAGCAATTGAGCCAATCGAAAACTTACCATTTGGCAATAATACAAATGCCATGATCATCGTCAACGAAGCGCAACAAGCTGGCTCAATAAAAACAGCTTGGCTTTACGACCGTTTAGATGAATCAGCTGTCGCACATATAATCAATGAAGATGGCTATGCCGTGAAGGCACCGGTAACGATCGCGTTTGATTGGAAAACACGCTCTGTCATTAGTACAGGTGTACAAGCTGGATTAGTCGCAGTTCATGAACCACAACTGACCAACTATCGCTACGCACCAGCAATCTTCCTACCAATGCCAATCGATTCTCCATCATGGAAATCCACAAAAGCAATCGGCTGGAGAAACTATCTGAAATTCTTTGTCTTTTAATAACCACATAAAAAAGCTACTTTCCTACACGGAAAGTAGCTTTTTTTCATCCCGCAAGAGTTAGGGATGTTGATGAGAGCCGGGGCAATTGTGTCTCTCTTCGGATACAAGAACTACCGCAGGCTATCAGCATCCACTTACTCTAAAGAACTACCCCCAGGTTGCCAACCAGAGCCACAAATAAAAGGCATTTGTGTCTCTGGCTAGCACGCCTTTATTTTTTCTTTAAAGTGAGTGTCATGAACAGAAAAGTGGCAGGCGGCTTGCCACCTGCCACCCATTGGCGATTTTCTTCGAGGGTTGGGTTGTTGAAGAGAGCCTCAATTTGAGATTCTCTCATCGGATACAAGCACTACCTCAGGCGATTATCATCCACTTACTCTAAAGAACTACCCCCAGGTTGCCAACCAGAGCCACAAATAAAAGGCATTTGTGTCTCTGGCTAGCACGCCTTTATTAGTTCTTTAGAGTAAGTGTCACTAATGACTTTAAAGAATGGTCTCAAATAAAGTTTGCAGAAAGAGACCAAAATATCATTTTCGGTCGACTATCTACATAAAGATAGTGTCTATTCTCTAGTAGCCCAAACGATCTTAACTAAGAGTGATCAGGTTGCAAGGGAGCGAAGGACGGATTCCAGCCGCAGAATGATCTAAAAAAATAGAGTTGGGCGAAGTGACAAAGTCACAAGCCCAACTCTTTATTCCCTAGATTATAGTGCAGCAGAGAATACGTCCGAAGCGGACTGAAAACCTGCTTGCATTTCTTTAAAGAATGGTCTGAAATGAAATAAGCAGAAAGAGACCGAAATACCATCTTCGGCCGAACATCTACATAAAAATAGTATCAATTCTCTAGTAACCCAAACGATCTTAACTAAGAGCGTTCAGGTTGCAAGGGAGCGAAGGACGCACACCCGCCGCAAGATAATCTGAAAAAAGAAAGCTGGGGCGAGTGACAAAGTCACAAGCCCCACTCTTTGTTCCCTAGATTATAGTGCAGCAGAGAATACGCCCGAAGCGCACTGAAAACCTATGTGTATCTCATTAGAAGAAAAATAATCTGAAATAAAGTAAGCAAGAAGATCTATTACCAATCCACAACCTCAAGAACATTTACATATATTTTACAATTGCATCACCGTGTATTTACATTTCACTCGTACACTAAGAGAGGAATATATTAACAAAGGAGGAAATATAATTAATGAAAAAGAAAGTCATGGCTTCCATAGTTTTAACCAGTAGTTTAACTTTTTCCCTATTTTCTTCACCATCTGACTACATGACAAACAAGTCTACAACTGTATTGGCTGCAGCAAATTCTCCTATTCTGATTACTGAACTTTTACCAAACAGTAGTAATGTAGTCAATACATCAACAGATGCTTTTGAGTATATCGAACTTTATAACAACAGCACACTACCGATTCAATTAAGTAATTATAAGTTAATATACGGATATCCAGATGGTAAAAAAGTAGACTGGGCATTTACAGAAGACAAAACAATTGCTGCAGGTGAAACACTGATCGTGTGGGTGAAAAATAAAGAAAATACGAACTTAACACTTGCTGATTTTAATAAAGAATTTAACACAACGCTAACAGAAAACCAGATTACTTATGTTGAGGCAGACGGGATGGCCAACACAGCAGAACGATCTTTATCTCTTGCAGATAATTCAAACAATATCTTCTCGTCAGCGACTTATATAAAAGAAGATGTGGGTGTCAATAAAGGGATTCAATATAAAGCTGGTGAGGACGGAAAAACGATGGAAATCCTGTCATCGTCAGAAGCACCTACACCTGGAACCATAATTGCAGGACAAATACCTGATAGTCCAACAGTTGAAGATACGCAAGCACCCTTAATTACACATGCAGCCATTGAAAAAGTGGATGCAGGTGAAAACCTACATATTAAAGCACAAGTCACGGATGAAACAAAGCTTGAAAATGTTAGACTTTTTTATAAACTCTCGGAAAATGGTAGTTGGCTCCAAAAGGATATGGTAGCTGCTACTGAAGAAAATATGTTTGAAATTGAACTTGACCAAGCAGAATTAGTGACGAACAAAATAACCTATCGAATTGAAGCCTTTGATGGACAAAATACGGCCATGACGGAAGACTATGACGTGATGATTCAAGCGCTAGATTATGATCCGCAAAACGTGCCTGCTCTTCTCGTAACAGAGCTTGTGCCAGACTCGACGAATGTCGGTTCATTAGACGGCTATGAATTTATTGAAGTTTATAACAATGCAGCTGATGATATAAATTTAAAAGATTATAAGATTCGCTATCGCTATCCTGCGGAAGGTCCAGAGGCAGATTTAATTTGGAAAGCTGACAAAGAAGACATTATCTTGCCAAGTGGAAAAACCATTGTCTACTGGATCAAAAATGCGAGCAATCAAGAAAAAACAGTAGCTGATTTCAACCAAATGTACAATGTAGATTTACAAGAAAATGTGGACATCGTTGAAATTCAATCCGGTGGTATGGCAAATGCAAGTCATCGAGGATTAGCAATAGCAACCAATACAGGTGTCGATATTTCATCTGCATACTATTATGACCAAGCGCAAGTAGACGACACGATTGCGAACAAAGGTATTCTTTACACGTACCCGACAGATGGAAGATCAAGTATCATGAAAAAATATAGCAGCGCCACAGAAGCAGCGACACCTGGCAGCGTAGCAACGATTCGGACGCCTAAAGTAAAAGTAGCTGCAACTTCAGATACTACTGGACCAGTGCTTGTTGATTTAACAGAGAATGCAGCCATTTCAGGACGTCAGAATCTGGACCTGTCATTTGACGTGACGGATGAAAAAATAGTTAAAACGGTTCGTCTTTTTTATAAAACAAATGATGCTGAAGAATTCCGAATGGTCGATTTAACAAAAGTCTATGATTCTACCGTATATTCACATACCATCTTTTCTCCTGATTTACTTGGCAAGACAAACTTAAGTTATTACGTTCAAACATCTGATGGAATTAATGAAGTGACATCGGAAACTAAGAACATGGAGATATTACTAGATGATGTAGATAAAGTGGGTCTAAATGTAGAAGATGGATCAGTTTTAAGTAAATCGGTTGTACTTAAATCTTACGGAAAAGATAGCAAACTATATATTGATCAACAGGATGTGACAAGTGACACAAAACCTGCGATCCCAGCACAAGCTTACTTCGCGTTTGATGTTAAAAACGTTAATTTATACTTTAAAAATGGTGTTACGATTGGCGATGAAACTCTTCATATATTTGACGATACAATCAATACCTATACGACATTGACGATACCGGTTGACCCAAGTCAATTTACACAAGGAATGGAAACGAAGATCTCGATTCGTGCAGGGACAAAAGTGTCACCTTTCGACACAGACTCTGAAGAAAACCGAGACGACTTTTATGTGAAAAATGTACGACTAGTATTGGAGGATGGCACCACGCTCTATGATCCACTCTTTACAGATATTGAAAAAGAAATGTCTGTGGGAGACGGAGGGAGTGCAAAATCTGTAGTCGATTTTAGCTTCAATCTACCCGAGGATAAATTTACAGCAAAAGCCTTCACTTGGGATACAACAACTGTTGATGAAGGATCTCATACAATTGAAGCAAAAGACGTTGAAGACATACAAGCCGCAGTTGTGGTTGATAACAGTGCGCCAATCATTACCCCTTCCGTTGAAGAAGGAAAAGAATACAAAGGTGACTTTACGATTCAAGCGGAAGTGGAGGACAAGTATTCTTCTGTTGAAAGCTTAACGGCTATGCTCGATGGCGAAGAAATCACATTGCCTTTTGAAACATCTTCTGCAAAAATGACGCCAGGTGAACATACCGTGTCATTTATAGCGAAAGATGTTGCCTTAAATGAAGGGAAGCAAGACGTTACCTTTAAAGTTGTGGAAGAACAACCATATACACCAGAAGTCATTTCACCTAAAGACGGCACTGGAAACGTCAATCCGAACAATGCGAATTTACAAGTAAAAGTAAGCGATCCGACAAAAGACAGCCTAGATGTGTCTTTCTATGAAGGACATAAGATTGAAGCGGACGAAGAAGTCGTGTCAATCTTTGAAAACAGCGCAGACCGAGAACCTCCAAAAGAGCTGATTCCTGCTGGAGAAACAGTTGTCACAGCGAAAGACAAGATGGCAAAAGCAGATGGTGAATACGTTGAAACCTCTTCTCTTGAAAAATTCCCGTATCACCGATTTGAAGTAGCCGTCGGTGAAGAGATTGATCAAGATGACGAAATTGTCCTGAGCTGGGAAGGGAAGTCACTCATCGGCAGAAAAGTTTCCATGTATGTATGGAATCATACAAATGCATTATGGGAACTGCAACAATGGAAAATTGCAAAAGACGATAAGAACTTTACCTTACAGGGAACTGTCACTGGAACTGACTTTGTTAAAGACGGAAAAGTACAAGTAATGGTACAAGATGAAATTGCATCTACGACTGAATTTGATTATTCATTTATCTGGATGTCAGACACTCAGTATTATTCTGAAAGCTACCCGCAAATATTCGACAAAATGACGAAATGGATGGCGGAAGCTAAAGACAACCTGAACTTGAAATACGTCTTCCATACGGGCGATTTAGTGGATGAAGCCGATCAACAAATCCAGTGGGATCGAGCAGATACATTCATGGGAACTCTTGACGAAGCAGCCATTCCTTACGGTGTATTAGCTGGAAATCATGACGTGGGTCAAAAAACAGGAGACTATAATGAATACGGTAAATATTTTGGAGAACAACGCTTTAACGATAAAGACTACTACGGGGAATCGTATAAAAATAACCGTGGACATTACGATTTAATTAGCTCAAATGGCAATGACTTTATCATGATGTATATGGGCTGGGGCGTAAATGATGAAGATATAGCTTGGATGAACAAAATTCTAGCTGAGCACCCAGAAAGAAAAGCGATTCTGTCTTTCCATGAATACTTATTAGTTTCTGGAAATCGCAGTCCGATTGGCGATCAACTATTTAAAGATGTCGTTACACCAAATGCCAACGTCATCGCCGTTCTGTCAGGCCATTACCACGATGCAGAAACACTTGTTGATGAAATCGATGATGACGCAGACGGAATTGCCGATCGTAAAGTGTACCAAATGCTTGCAGACTACCAAGGAGGACCTGAAGGAGGACAAGGATTTGTTCGCCTAATGAAAGTCAATCCAGTAGATAACAAAATCCATATGCAAACATACTCACCCTATTTAGATCAATACAATTACTACAACCCGGTAGACTATCCAGGGAAAGACGAATTTACGATTGAAACAGATCTAACACCGAAAGAAAAAGTAGTAGCTACAGACATGTTCAAAGTGGAAGTATTCACCAATGAACTGATTGGCGAAGTGAAAAATATACAGGATGGATCCATTGCAGAAACGAATTGGAAAAATCTTGAACGCGCGAAAGAACATGGCTGGTATGTTCAAGTGAAAGACTCATTTGGTGGTGAAATGCGATCGGATGTTGCTGCTTTCACAACTAGCGACCAAGGGAATAACAATGGCGGGCAAAATCCAACACCAACGCCTATTCCACCTGTTACAGATGACCAAGTGGTTAACGTTACAGAAGAGCAACTCATCAAAACAAATGACTACTGGACCATTGATCAAGCATCACAACAACAGGTCAAATGGGTTATTCAAAAAGACCTACTAAACGTAGCGATTACAGCTAATCAAGCATTGCGATTTATCCTTTTGAACGGTCATGAAATAACAGTGCCAGTAACTGTTTTGAAAGAATTACAAAAACAAAATCAAGACTTTATTGCACTAGAAGTAATCGTCCAAAGTGAACAAGATGGACTTCCAGCAGGAAAACGATTCAGTGATATCGTGGATATTTCATTATTTGCAGGAATCAATGAAATCAGTTCAACTGACGATTCGATTAACCTAAAACTCAAAGTAAATGGGACAGTCAATCCTAATAAAACAACCGCAATTTCTTATGACCAAAAGGCTAAAGCCTGGACTTACTTAGGCGGCAAGTTGGAAAATGGCTACTGGACAGTTCCAACGAACCACTTTTCCCAGTTCACAGTAATGACAGCAAATGCTGTATTTAGAGATACAACGAACCACTGGGCAAAAAATGAAATCGACTCTCTAGCTTCTCGTTTTATTACAGCAGGTAAAACAATCGATACATTTGCACCCGAACAACGCTTGACTCGAGCAGAATTTGCTGTCCTTCTGGTCAGAGCGCTTCAACTGCCAGTAGAAGAATACAAAGGAACATTCAAAGATGTTCCAGTCACTAAAAAATGGGCTGCTCAACAAATAGAAGCGGCACATAAAGCGGGCATCGTATTTGGCAAAAATGACGGCTCTTTTGATGCTGATGCTAACATTACACGTGAACAAATGGCCGCAATGATGATGCGAGGAGTAGAACTCTCAAATCCGGATTTACTAAACAACTTACCAAATAACAAGAAATACAAAGACGACACTAAAATAAATGACTATGCTAAACAGTCAATCAGGAATGCCAGTGAACTTGGCTTGATGTATGGTCGATCAAATGGCAAGTTTGATCCAAAGCAACCAACAACCCGAGCAGAAACAGCAGTAGTCCTCTATCGAATGCTCGAAAAATTCGATTCAATTAAGTAAGTAAAAAGAATAACAGATGCAAAAAGGCTTCCATAATCGGAAGCCTTTTTGTTTTTTCGTGCTCTATTTTATTAATAAAAGGATTTAAATCAAATATATGGTAATGTAATAAACATGGAAGAATATCACTATTTATGAACAAAAATATATACTGTATTTAAAATTGAGATAGGTAAGGGAGTTAGGTAAATGTGAAACCATTACAAGGGAAGATTGCTGTTGTTACAGGTGCATCCCGTGGAGCGGGAAGAGGGATTGCCTTCGAACTAGGCAGTGCAGGAGCGACGGTGTATGTGACAGGTCGGAGTGTGAAGGGAGCTACAACCGATAATCGATCAGAAACCATTGAGGAAACTGCCGATGGTGTCACTTCACGAGGAGGTAAAGGCATCGCTATACGATGTGACCATACAAGCGACAATGACGTGAGAAACCTGTTTGAGCAAATTGAAAGGGAACATGGTCGGATTGATATTTTAGTTAATAGTGTATTTGGTGGCTCCGAAAGTTCTCTACCATCAGGAGATGGACGACATTTTTGGGAACGACCATTGGAGCATTGGGATGCGATGATGGGTGCTGGACCGCAAGCTTATTTGCTGACAACTCGATACGCTGTACCACTGATGAAGCAACACCATAAAGGGTTAATTGTAAATATCACATTCTTTATCAAGGACAAAATTTCAGGTAATTTATATTATGATTTAGCTATGAATGCTATCAATCGAATGACACTAGGAATGGCAAAGGAATTAAAGAACTACAACGTTTCAGCCGTTGCTGTTTGCCCAGGTTGGATGAGAACAGAAAGAGTTATAGATTCAGGTTTTGGACCAGAGGATGGAACAACGGAAACAACAGCATTTGTAGGTCGTGCAGTTGTGGCATTGGCAACAGACTCTACGGTATCAAAGTTTTCTGGCGACGCAATAATGGTGGCTGATCTAGCGAGAAAATATGGCTTTACCGATGTAGATGGAACTCAACCTAAGCCATTTGAAGGATAATCAGAACGTATTGGGGGATTAGAATGAAAAAAAATAAGCGTACATACGTGATTGTTGGAATTACTACATTAATACTCATCATTGTGTCCTTAAAGACGTTTAATGATTTAAGGGAAAGAAACATAGATGACTTAATTAGTTATAAACCAACTGATTTTTATTCAATCGGATTTACTAAAGATAGAAATAATATACCAGTAGACAGATGGTCTGAATGGTGGACGAATGATAGGAAACCAGCCGATGAATTGATAGAGTTCTTAAGTCAGTACCGAGTAAAGAAAGTAAATGAAGAGGCTTTTAATGACCATTTAAATAAAGACAGTTTTGAATTTACCATTTCAAATTCTGATGCAAATCCCATAATTGTTCACGCAGTAAAGGGTCACGTCCATATTCTGGTTGGAAATTATTACGAGATTGTAAATGGCCCAATAGATATAGAGTGGATTAGAAAATATAATGAAAAGCACCTGAAAAGTTATAGAGAATAAACTCGTAAAAGAAAGATTATAAGAATTCTATATAAAGTGTTAGGGTTGTTCTGCTATAGCCCATAAACATCCTCCTCTAAGCGCGTTTTTACATGTTATTACAGAAAAAGATCTTGAAAATAAACCAAGCAGAAAGAGGCCGAAATACCATCTTCGGCCGAATATCTACATAAAGACAGTGTCGATTCACTAGTAACCCAAACGATCTTAACTGTCAGCGTTCAGGTTTTCAGGGAGCGAAGGACGAATTCCAGCCGCAAGATAATCTGAAAAAAGAAAGCTTGGGCGAGTGACGAAGTCACAAGCCCAAGCTCTTTATTCTCTAGATTATTATGCAGCAGAGAATGCGTCCGAAGCGCACTGAAAACCTACTTCACTTAGATTTCTTTAACGAGCCCGCGAGATTTTTGCGTGTTGATGAGAGACCACAACTTGAAAGGCAATTGTGGCTCTTCATCGGAGGAAAGCGTCCGTCTGAAGCGGAAATCAACCTTTTCCATCAAGGGAAGTAGAGTCTTCCCACCTGACACGACTACCCCCAGACTTTCCCTTCTGATATGATAGAAAAAACTACTTTCAAAGGAGCACAACGCCATGCCTACTTTTGAACAATACTTTCTCATGAACACCGACGACGTTATCCACTATGTGCAATTCAAAATAGATTCCTTCAAACACGCACAAACTATTACCTGTACCGAAATCGGTGACGGCAACTTAAACTATGTCTACCGTGTCATCAACAACCAAACCAACGACTCAGTCATCGTCAAACAAGCGGGGACAACTGCGCGCATTTCAGACGAATTCGTCCTATCAACTAGCCGTAATAAAATAGAAACGGAAGCACTAATGTTGCAACACAAACTAGCACCAGGACTCGTTCCGGAAATTTACCTTCTCGATGAAACGATGAGCTGCTGCGTCATGGAAGACTTATCGAAGCTGACAATCATGCGCACAGCGCTGACTAACTTTGAGACATTCCCACATTTCGCTGAACACATCACCGACTTCCTAGTGAACACATTACTGCGCACTTCAGACGTCGTCCTAAACCATAAAGATAAGAAAGAATTAGTCCGCACATTCATCAACCCTGAACTGTGTGAAATCTCGGAAGACCTTGTGTTCACGGAGCCGTTCCATAACAATTTTAACCGTAATGAAATTACACCTGGCAACGAACAATTCGTCCAAACACTTCTATATTCTAATGAAGAACTACACGTAGAAGTCGCAAAACTGAAGTTCCATTTCATGAACAACACCCAGTCACTCGTTCATGGCGATTTGCATACAGGCTCGATCTTCATTGATCAAAACGACACGAAAGTCATCGATCCTGAATTCGCATTCTTCGGACCTATGGGCTATGACATCGGAAATATCATGGCGAACCTCATGTTTGCATGGGCAAGAGGACGCGCTTACGAACAGAAAGAATTCACTGAATGGGTCGAGAACACTTTATTCGACATCATGGATTTATTCGAAACGAAATTCCGCACGGCTTGGGACGAACATGCTACTGAAGTCGTTGCCAAAAACGCTGACTTCAAAGAGCACTATATCCAAAGCATACTAAAAGACACAGCAGGCATGGCGGGACTTGAACTCGCTCGTCGCGTAGTCGGTCTAGCAAAAGTAAAAGACATCACCACCATTGAACCAATCGAAAGCCGACTAAAAGCAGAACGTCTCTGTTTACGAGTCGCAACAGAACTCATCCTCAACCCATTCCAAACAGGCGGCCAATACATAACGGCACTCCAAAACGCACAACAGGAGGAAAACAAATGACCGAAGCACTGAACCCAATCGAATGGAAAAACGACGCGCTCGTTCTGCTCGACCAAACTAAACTTCCAAATGACATCGTCTACGAAGAATTCACTACTGCAGAGAGCGTGTGGGATGCCATCGTTACCATGAAAGTCCGCGGTGCACCGGCTATTGGAGTCGCGGCGGCATACGGAGTTTACCTAGGAGTACGAGATTACAAAGCAGATCTAGACCAAGCTGCTTTGGTTAATGAAGTGCAAAAAACGGCAGCGTATTTAGCTACGTCTAGACCGACCGCTGTTAACTTATTTTGGGCACTAGACCGCATGACAGCAGTTACAGCAACGGACGCAAGTTATCAAGACGCGCTATTAGCTGAAGCAAAAGCCATTCATAAAGAAGACGAAGAAATCAACCGCACCATCGGAGAGAACTTATTAACATTACTATCTGACGGTATCGGAATTTTAACGCATTGTAACGCTGGCTCTCTCGCGACATCGAAGTACGGAACAGCCACGGCGCCTATGTACTTAGCCAAAGAAAAAGGATGGAATTTTAAAGTATACGCAGATGAAACACGCCCGCGTCTACAAGGTTCAACTTTGACTGCACTTGAATTAAGCAGAGCAGGCATCGACGTGACAGTCATTACTGACAGCATGGCAGCGATGGTCATGTCACAAGGCAAAGTCCAAGCCGTTATCGTAGGCTGTGACCGAGTTGCAGCAAACGGTGATACTGCTAATAAAATCGGTACACTCAGCGTGTCTATTTTAGCTAAACACTACGGCATCCCGTTTTACGTCGCAGCACCAACACCAACCATTGATTTGAACACAGCTACCGGGGCGGGTATTCCAATAGAAGAAAGACATAAATCCGAAGTCATCGAAGGCTTTGGAAAACTAACAGCACCAGCTGACGTAAAAGTCTACAACCCAGCCTTCGACGTCACACCAGCCGAGCACATCACAGCCATCATCACCGAAAAAGGAATTGTCCGTGCGCCATATACTGAAAACCTGAAATTGCTGATGAGAGATACAATTTAAGTAGCATTTGTGTCTCTTCATCGGAGGGAAGCATTACCGTAGGCGATTAGTGAGCAATTGCTGTATAGAACTGCCCCCGTTTATTATTTCTTTAAAAAGGGTGTATGTGCTTTCTAAAATGATGATGTAGTAACTCTCATTTTCCGAAGCGGAGATTAGTTGTAGTTATATAGATCTTTATAAAGAGGGTAGTTGATTGGAGTGGAAGACGGCGACTCCAGCGGGAATAGCATGAGCTGAAGACCCCACAGGCAACAAGTTGTGGTTCCACAACTTGTTTGCGACGAGTAACCGCAGGAGCAGTTGTTTTTTGCTCGACGAGGAGGCTGAGGCCATGCCCGCTGAAAGCGCCCGTCTGCAACGAAAATCAACCTTTTTTCTATTGATTATAGTGCAGCAAAGAATACGTCCGAAGCGCACTGAAAACCTATTCGCATCAGATTAACAAGGAGGACACCATATGTATATGAAAGAACGCAAAGAAATTGTCGATTCTTGTAAGATGCTCATTTCAAGAGGTCTCACAAAAGGGACTGGAGGCAACATCTCCATCTTCAATCGAGAATCAGGCCACATGATTATTAGCCCGAGTGGTATTGGTTACGACATCATGACGAGTGATGATGTTGTTGTTTGCGATCTTCAAGGGAATGTCATTGCTGGCGATAAAAAGCCATCAAGTGAATATCCAATGCATGCCATTTTCTATGTAAAACGCACAGACATCAACGCCATTGTTCACACCCATTCGCTTAACGCCACCGTACTGGCTTCACTTAGATGGGAATTGCCAGCAATCTCCTACCTAGTGGCATATGCAGGCGAAAATGTGAGATGTGCCGAGTATGCGAGTTTCGGATCCCCTGAACTCGCAACCAATGCATTCGAAGCCATGCAAGATCGCCAAGCCGTGTTGCTAGCAAACCACGGATTACTTGCAGGAGCAAACAACCTTTCGACAGCCTTCGCAATCGCAGAAGAAATCGAATTTTGCTGTGAAGTATACGTAAAAGCAAAAGCACTTGGAGATCCGGTCATCCTTGATCAAACAGAAATGAAACATATGGCTACTAAATTCAAATCCTATGGACAAAAATAAATACGGGTGCCAGGCACTTCACTTTCAACGGACAAAATATGTCCAATCAAAGTGAAAGAGCCTGGCACTTTTAGTATTTCACTGGAGATAAATGGGCGAAAGGGAATAAAGACATCGCGAAAGGGAATAAACCACGATTGAAAGGGAATAAACAAGCTGCGAAAGGGAATAAACACAAAGCGAAGGGGAATAAATCACAATCCGAGTGGAATAAACGAAAAAAGTTGCCAGAGTAGCCATATTCTCTATAAACGAGCCCGCGAGAGAATCACTAACAGAAAAGTAGCAGTTGGCTGGCCAGCTGCAACCATTCAAGGTACTTAGCCTGTTTCAATGGAGATAAATGGGTGAAGGGGAATAAAGGCATCGCCAAAGGGAATAAACCACGATTGAAAGGGAATAAACAAGCTGCGAAAGGGAATAAACACAAAGCGAAGGGGAATAAATCACAATCCGAGGGGAATAAACGAAAAAAGTTGCCAGAGTAGCCATATTCTCTATAAACGAACCCGCGAGAGAATCACTAACAGAAAAGTAGCAGTTGGCTGGCCAGCTGCAACCATTCAAGGTACTTAGCCTGTTTCGCTGGGAGTAAATGGGTGAAAGGGAATAAACCAGGTTCGAAAGGGAATAAAATAAATCTGTTGTAAACGAATCAACGAGAGATAAATAACAACCATAAAAATCAGTGCCAGGCACTTCACTTTGAGTGGGACAAAAAACGTCCCGCGAATGTGAAAGTTCCTGGCACTTTTGATGATACTTGATATTTTGCGCAGCAGGTGAAGCTGAACACATAGCAAAAAAGCCGATTAATCTACCCGAATAAAAACCCCACATGACAAATATCCTCTGAACATATTAATAAATGAAAGTTTGTCCACATACGATAGATAGTTAGGCAAAATTAATGAAGGAGAAAAAGGGAGTTCAACTTTATCTGAAACGCCTAAGGAGAAAGTCACGAAATCTGAATAAAGGTATGCCATTTGACTAAGGTTCAATGCGTATAAACCAACGTTTTTTATCGATAAATAATAACCTTTGTCGAATTGTATACCATATTCAGAAAAAAGCGACAAATCATTTTTTCCATCTATGGGACTTGTGATAGAGTGATATTGTTGCACTGTGAAAAGTGTAAATATAAGGAAAAAGGGGAAATGAGATTTGAAGAGATCTAGGTTCATGAAGTACTACAGTAGCATCCTGGCTTTCGTATTGGCAATGTCGTTACTTTCGCCAATTGCTGCATCGGCTAACACGCAGCAAGCTACCCCATTTAAGCAGAAGGCTCAAATCGAGAGCATTTTGCAACAGAAAGCAGCAGTTGCTGAACAATTAAATGTATTACAAGGTGGACCTAAACTGCACAAGGATTTACTAGGTAAAACGGGGAATGAACAAGTGGCAGTTATTGTTCATCTATCAGTAAAACCGGTAGCTCTTGAAAAAGGGATAAAAGAATTAGCAGGAAAATCATTCACGAGTTTACAAGCGTCTCAAGTAAAAGCGAATGTGAAGACACAGCATGCATACGTCAAACAAGAAATGAACTCTAAAAAGATTTCATTTAAAGAAGGCTACACGTTTGATACTGTGTTAAATGGATTCGCTGCAACTGTAAAAGCAGACGATCTTCACAAGCTTCTTGAAATTAAAGGAGTGACATTAGTAGAACCAGACGCAATTGTCACTGCATTTGAAGGATCAGAAACATCACCTAAAACGGCGACTTCGTCTGAACTAAGTAAAGATGATACAGTCGATGCAACAATGAATACGAGTATTGGTTTCCTTGGCATCGAAAAGCTTTGGAACGAAGGCATTAAAGGACAAGGCATTAAAGTAGCAGTGCTTGATACGGGTATTGATAAAGACCATCCGGAATTCGAGGGTGTATATGTTAGCGGTAAAAACTTTGTACCTCAGGTAGCTGGACCTGACTATACTAGAGCACGTGCAGATGATGATGCATCTGAAACATCGCCACTTGAACGCCCAGAAAATAAACCATTGGTAAATGCAAACGGCAACGAATTTCACACTTCTCACGGGACACATGTTGCTGGGACAATTGCAGCTGCTGGGAACAATATATTCGGTATTCAAGGTATTGCACCAGAAGTAGACCTGTATGCATATCGTGTTCTTGGAGCATACGGAAGTGGAGCAACATCAGGCATCATTAAAGCAATCGATACAGCAGTAATTGAAGAAATGGATGTCATTAACTTATCACTAGGTGGCGGAGCTAACTCTGAAACTGATGGTGGGTCTTTTGCAATTAACAACGCAATGATGGCAGGAACGATTTCAGTTATTGCAACAGGGAACTCTGGTCCTAATCGTGGAACGATGGGGACACCATCAACTGCACGTCTTGGAATCGCAGTTGGTAATACCACTAACCCTGAAACAAAACACAATTCGCAAGTGAATGTCACAGTGGGAGAATATGTACTTTCTAAACAACAAGATTTGATGGCAACAACATTTGGACAAGACGTAGCAACACAACTTGAAGGGGAGTACGATTTAGTTGCTGTTCCAGGAAATGGTACTGCAGCTGATTATACGGACCTTGATGTTGATGGAAAAGTGGTCCTTGTATCACGTGGGGCAATAGCCTTTGTGGATAAAATCGCATTTGCAAAAGAAAACGGTGCAGTAGCTGTTCTCATTCACAACTTTGCTGGCGGAACGATGGCACCAAATAAATCTGGGGTATTCCTTGGAGATTCTTTTGCTTTCCTTCCAACCTATGATTTATCTCAAACAGATGGAGACGCAATCCGATCACAATTAACGAATGGTGCAGGAACCATAACATTTGGTAATTTTGCATCAGTTAACACACTTGGTGATGAAGTAAATTCTTCAAGTTCACGTGGACCATCCACTCCGAACTTTGATATCAAACCAGATGTTACAGCACCTGGTACGAACATCATGTCATCAATTGCTATGTACCAAGCAGATTTCCCAGAAGCAGTTTATGATCAAGCATTTGATCGTTACACGGGAACTTCTATGGCAACACCTCATATTGCAGGGATTGCCGCACTTATCAAACAAGCAAACCCAAATTGGAATGCGTTCGATGTAAAAGTAGCACTTTCCAATACAGCAAAAATTCTAGATACAACTAAATATGATGTCTTTTCTCAAGGTGCAGGACGAGTAGATGCATATGCGGCTGCACATCCAAATGTACTGGCTTATGCAATTGACCAAGCTGTTCTTGACGGCAGTGGAGCAGTAGTTGAAAACTTGAAAGGGACAGTTACATTTGGTCCACAATCATTAAAAGAAAATCTGTCAGTAACAAAACAAATCAATGTTAAAGATCTTCAAGGTAACGGTGGAGAATACAATGTAACAGTTGACGTGACAAAATCTTTCGGTGATGCACAACTAACGATTGATTCACCAACATTTACATTGGATGGAGAACAAATGCTAAACGTTACATTAACTGCTTCGGCTAATGCCGCTACAACAGCAGGTGATGAAATTATTGGCTATATTCATATTAAAAATACCGATGGAGAAACAAATATTTCATTACCATTCGCTGCTGACTTCGGTGGCGCAGCAGCTGTACAATTTAACGACTACACGATTAGCGAAACAGACCTTTCATTTGATGCTGATGGAGTGCAAGATGAAGCATTACTGTCGTTTAAAGTAACGGGTGATTTGAAAAATACCCTGATTGAAATTTGGGACATTATGAATCCTGAAGGTGGACAATATGAAGATGGATATATTGGTTACTTATTTGCAGGTGGTGCTCTTAAAGCAGGTTCTTACAATTTAGCTGTAAAAGGACAATATAGATCATGGACTCCGGGATCTGCATTAGCAACAATTCCAGATGGCCTTTACACATTTGACTTCTCAGGTCAGACGGTATCAGCTAACCCTCCAGTAGTGGGTGACTATGTCGGTCCGGTAGTAGTAAAAACAACTGATCCAGTCATTACATCTGAAACAGTTTTAGTAACGGATAAAGAAAGTTTTGAATTTGCAGGTCAAGTCACTGATAAATACATCGACTACAACAATGAGTTGACGAAATATGGTTTAAACTATGACTTAAACACTAAATTAGACGCAAGTTTTGAATTAAAAGGTCCTGATGACACAGTACTTCAAAGCGGACCAATAACGTTGGAACAAGATGGTTCATTTAACTTGACCATCCCATCAACACTACGTGGAAACAATACATTAACCGTAACAGTGGATGATGCTGCTGGTAACTCAGGCACTTCAGAATTTGTTATTGTCAATGAACAAGAAGCACCTGTAGTAGAATTACACTTGAACAAATCCGCTGTTAACTTAACTGTAGGTACTTCAGAAACATTAGTTGTAGAAGAAGTAACTACAGATAATGGAGTTGAAACAAGAGTTAATGTTACTGCAGACGCTACGTATGTAGTAGAAGATGAAGCAGTGGTATCAGTGGATAAAGGTGAAATCACTGCAAAAGCTGTGGGAACTTCAAAAGTAACAATCACTTACGGTGGCAATACGGCCGAAGTGAACGTAACAGTTGTCGCTGCACCAGTAGTATCTCTATCAGCGAACACTTCTACACTTAACTTAAAGGTAAATAACAAAGAACAACTCACAGTTAAACAAACGATTAAAGAAACTGGTAAAGCGGATGTTGTTACAGATGTAACTGCTTTAGCAACTTACTCAGTTCTTAATGATGCAATTGCTTCTGTAGATAAAGGGTTAGTAAATCCAAAAGCTGCAGGGTCAACTAAAATCACCATTGAATATCAAGGAAACTCAACGATTGTAAATGTACATGTTACTAATGTTCCAGTTGTAACACCACCGGTAACACCGCCAGTAACGCCACCGGTGACACCACCAGTAACATCGCCGGTAAAACCAGTTACATTCGATGACATTGCTAATCACTGGGCTAGAGTGCAAATTGAAGCGTTAGCGACGAAGGGAATTATCTTCGGTAAAACGTCAGAACTATTTGCGCCGGAAGATAAATTAACTCGTGCAGAATTTGCGGTATTAGTAGCACGTGCTCTTGACTTAGAAACAAAAGCTTATGCGGGTACGTTCTCGGATGTATCTTCAAATAAAGCTTGGGCATTTGCTGCAATCGAAGCGGCAGCTCGCGCTGGAATCATTAGTGGTAAAAAAGACGGGACATTCGATCCCGATGCTAATATCACACGTGAAGAAATCGCAGCAATCGTTGTTCGTGCAGTGAAATATGAGGATGCTTCATTATTGAATAACTTAGATACGTCTAAGATGTTTGCAGATGATAGCCAAATCAGTTCATATGCAAAACTAAGTGTTAAACAAGCGGTAGCATTGGGTATCGTTGCAGGTAAACGTAACAATACGTTTGCTCCTCAAGACAACGCAACACGTGCTGAAGCAGCAGTAATGCTTTACCGTGCGTTAGACAAACTAGGCGATCTATAAAAAAAGTAGGGGGCTGTCCCTTAGTCATATGGCTAAGGACAGTTCCCTTTTTAATTTAGTGTGGTAGCTTCAACGGGAAGGTTAGGCCAAGTGAAGGTTGATTTCCGTTGCAGCCGGACGCTATCCGCGGGCATGGCTTCAGTCTCCTCGACGAGCAAAAAACAACTGCTCCTGCGGTTACTCGTCGCAAACAAGTTGTGGAACCACAACTTGTTGCCTGTGGGGTCTTCAGCTCATGCTATTCCCGCTGGAGTCGCCGTCTTCCACTCCAATCAACTGTTTTCTATATTGAGATTTTGAATCACTAGTCTTGAAGGTTTAGAAGCAGAAAGAGGCCGAAATATCATTCCGGTCGAATATCTACTTAAAGATAGTGTCTATTCTTTAGTAAACCAAACGATCTTAACTGTGAGCGTTCAGGTTTTCAGGGAGCGAAGGCCAATTCCCAGCCGCAGAATGATCTAAAAAAATAGAGTCGGGCGAAGTGACGAAGTCACAAGCCCTACTCTTTATTCCCTAGATTATAGTGCAGCAGAAGAAGCGTCCGAAGCGCACTGAAAACCTATTACTCAGCAATGAATGCAGGATGAGGTTTTAAATTAATATACTAGCCAGTGGCCAAATGCGACTTAAAACAAGAAATTACCTGTCTTTTCTTCCAATTCCCTAAACACCAACTTACAAAATTTACTAACCGATATATCCGAATAATAAATAAAATACTAAACCACCTAATAGATTTACTAGGTATATTGAATACTGCTCATTTCCACTCGCATGAACGAATAGTCACGAGTTATCCCAGCATAACTTCATCCTCACCTAAAATAACCCACTTTATAGAAAAATAATCCAAAAATACTAGTCGTAAAAAATAATTTAATAGTTCATAAAACCTACAAGACTAGTCACATAAGCATTCTTTGTATCTACTTTTACCAGTAATTTGAATATTGTAATACAAATGTAATATAAGATAATGCAATTTTACATTTGCAACAATCGAAATATATGGTAAATTTTAAATTGTCACATAATTTAGAGAGATGCCCTCTTTTTGGCAATTCACTTCTAGCTTATGAAACACATTAAGGGAGGAAAGCATATTGAATAATTCGAGAAAGAGCATGATGGTTGCAATGGCAACTGCATTAATGCTAAGTACGGCATCAATGGGTGCACCGGCTCCAACTGCAGCAGCACAACTATCAAAACAGGTACCTTCTGTTAATTTACAAAAATCAGCTGCAAAATTACCTGCTCGTTTAATTGCACCAGAAAACCCTAGTGAAAAAGTTCGTATCATCGTAGAACTTGAAAAAGCACCAGCGATTGAAACTGCTACTAAAAAGGGTGTTCTTTATAAAGAATTACCAGAATCACAACGTGCTAGTTTAGAAGCGTCAATCGAAAGTGATCAAGTAAATGTTCAAGCTTCTATTAAGAAATTTGCTTCAAATATGAAAATTAAAGAAAACTTCACTGCTGTCTTTAACGGATTCTCTGCTGAAATAGATGCAAAAGATGCTGAACGTATTGCCAATACACCAGGGGTTAAAGCTGTAACTGAATCTACTGAATATGCACGTCCTGTTGCTAAACCTGATATGACTCACTCAAAAGAGTTGGTACAAGCCCAATTAGCTTGGGAAAAATATAACTTCAAAGGCGAAGGAATGGTAGTAGGCGTAATCGATACTGGTATCGACCCTTCTCACCGTGACATGATCCTAACAGATGATGCATCTGGAGATATCACATCTGCTGAAGTTGGCAGTTTACTTGGCAACGGTTCAATCGAAGACGGTAAATTCTACACGGCTAAAGTTCCTTTTGGCTACAACTATATGGACGAAAACAATGAAATTCGTGATATCGGTCCTGGAGCATCTATGCATGGTATGCACGTTTCAGGTACTGTTGGAGCGAACGGTGACGAAGACAATGGTGGGATTAAAGGGGTAGCTCCAGAAGCTCAACTTTTAGCACTTAAAGTATTCGGTAACGATCCATTATTCCCATCAACTTTCGGAGACATCTATGTGAAAGCAATGGACGATGCGATTAAACTTGGCGCAGACGTACTGAACTTATCACTTGGATCAACTGCAGGGTATGTTGATAACTCGAACCCAGAACAGATGGCAGTAACACGTGCACAAGAAAACGGTTTATTAGTAGCCATTTCTGCAGGTAACTCAAATATGTACGGTTCAGGCACATTCTATCCAATGGCTGAAAACCAAGATTACGGTTTAACAGGATCACCGTCAGTTTCTGAAGATTCATTCGGTGTCGCTTCATTCGAAAATAGCATTATCAAGGCTTCAAGTTTCACTTATGAATTTGACGGTGCTGAGGCTGGTCGTGCATTGTTCTTGCTTGCAAATGACGCAGAACCTAACGACTTACCTTTAGAAGAATATCCAGTTGAATTCGCAGGTTTTGGTACTGTTGCTGATTTCGAAGGTAAAGACTTAACAGGTAAATTCGCTTTAATATCACGAGGTAGCATTTCATTTGTTGAAAAAGGTCTAAATGCACAAGCAGCTGGAGCAGCTGGTGTTATTGTTTATAACAATACATCAGGTACAATCAGCATGGCATCTAGTTCAGAGATCAAAATTCCGTTTATGTCTGCACTTCAAGCTGATGGACTATCACTAAAAGCTGCTCTTGATGCTGCTAAAGAAGTAACTGTTAGTTTCGATGGCGAATATTTAGAAACAGCAAGTCCTTCTGCAGGTAAAATGAGTACATTTACGTCTTGGGGTCCTACACCGAACTTAGATTTCAAACCTGAAATTACAGCTCCAGGTGGAAATATCTTCTCGACATTAAATAATGACACTTACGGACTAATGAGTGGTACTTCAATGGCAGCTCCACATGTTGCCGGCGGTACAGCATTAGTGATGGAACGTGTAAATGAAGAGTTTGGCTTAACTGGCGCAGCTCGCGTGCAGTTTGCTAAAAACTTAATGATGAACACTGCAAAACCAGTTGTTTTAAGTGAGTATGATGGATTAACTGAATACGTATCTCCACGTCGTCAAGGTGCTGGTATTATGCAACTTGCAAACGCTTTAGAGACAGATGTAATGGTAACAAACAAAGCAACTGGTGAAGCGAAAGTGGCATTAAAAGAAATCAAAGATGGTAAATTCAATTTCACGTTAACAGCTAAAAACTATTCAGATGAAGTGAAAAACTACAATGTAAACGTTCAACTTCAAACAGATTATGCGGCAAAAGTATCTGGTTATGATGTAGTAGTTCCGAATGATTATGGATCTAATATTGTAACGGATTTAGTTGATGTAGAAGCTCCTGAAACAGTTGAAATCGCTGCAAATGGAGAAGTAGAAATCCAAGTATCTGTTGATGCATCTGCATTGAAAGATATGGCAGGCTTCGAAACATTCACAAACGGATTCTTCATTGATGGATTAGTAATGCTTGAAGATCCAAATGAAGAAACATCAAGTGTCCCAGCATTAACAGTTCCTTTCTTCGGATTTAATGGTTCATGGGATGACGCACCAATCTTTGACTACAATGCGTGGGAAGGTCTAACGTATTGGGGAGCTCAAGGATTAGCAGATAACGATGGAAACTATATCTCAGGTCCATCTTTAGGTGAAGATTTCGATCCTTCGAAATTTGCCTTCTCACCAAATGGCGATGGTAATGTAGACGCAGCAGTTCCAGTTTACTCGTTAATTCGTAATGCGAAAGATTTCGAAGTGAATGTATTAGATGCAAATGGTAATAAAGTTCGTACAATTCGTACTGCTGAAAACTTAACGAAACACTATACAAGTTCTGCTACTGCAGCACCATACACGTTTAATCCAGATAATGGATGGGATGGAAAAATCAACGGACAAGCCGCTGCAGATGGTCAATACTCGATCGAATTGCGCGCTGTTATTGATTTCGAAGGTGCTGAATGGCAATCAATTAAATTCCCAATCATAGTAGATACAAAAGCACCAACTGCTGATGTTGAATTTGATGCTGAAACGAAAACTGTTTCTGTAGAAAATGCAGTAGATAATGCAGGCGGCGTAGGAATTGACCGTGTTGAAGTTTATGTAAATGATGTTGAAGTTACAGAGGCTGCTACACTTGAATCTTATGTAATTGCTGGCGCATTAACTAGCGACGATAAAGTAACAGTTAAAGTATGGGATATCGCTGGAAACGTTTCGGTTGAAGATTTCACATTACCGAAAGCACCAAATCCAGTTGAAGCAAATGCTCCTGTTATCTTAATCGACACTCCTGATTACTTCGGCTATGAAGATACTTCTGAAGTAGTAGTATCTGGTACAGTTGAAGATGCTTCAGATGTAACTTCAGTAACTGTAAATGGTAAAGAAGTAGATTCATTCGATGGCTCTAAGTTCTCTACGACAGTTACATTTGCTGACGGCGTTCAAAATGTAAGAGTTGGAGCTACTGATGAACACGGTAACTCATTCGACATCTCACGTAAAATCTTTGTTGATACAACATTACCTACGGTAGAAGCAGTTTCGACAACAGTTCCAACTGGTGTTACAACAACTTCTCCAAATCCAACGATCAAAGTAAAAGTTGGAGATAACTTCGATGAAATACGCTTATACCTAAATGGTAACGAAGTGTTCGCGAAGGCAATCTCAGAGCCATATGCAATGTTAGGTTACAGTCAAACAGTTGATGTAGTTCTTCCATTAGTAAATGGTAAAAATGACTTTGAACTTAGAGTAGTTGATTTAGTAGGTCATGAAGCAACTCAAAATATTTCGGTTATGAAATCAGACGTGGTCGTTACACCAACACCACCACCGGTAATCAATCCGCCAACACCGCCGGTAACACCACCAGTAACACCGCCAGTAACGCCACCGGTGACACCACCAGTAACACCGCCGGTAACACCAGTAACATTCGATGACATTGCTAGCCACTGGGCTAAAGTGCAAATTGAAGCGTTAGCGACGAAGGGTATTAGCTTCGGTAAAACGTCAGAACTATTTGCGCCAGAAGCTAAGTTAACTCGTGCTGAATTTGCGGTGTTAATAGCACGTGCTCTTGAGTTAGAAACAAAAGCTTATGCAGGTACGTTCTCGGATGTATCTTCAAATAAAGCTTGGGCATTTGCAGCAATTGAAGCGGCAGCTCGCGCTGGAATCATTAGTGGTAAAGTAAATGGAACATTTGATCCAGATGCTCCAATCACACGTGAAGAAATTGCAGCAATTGTTGTTCGTGCAGTGAAATATGAAGATGCTTCATTATTGAATAACTTAGATACGTCTAAGATGTTTGCTGATGATAGTCAAATCAGTTCATATGCGAAACTAAGTGTTAAACAAGCAGTTGCATTGGGTATCGTTGCAGGTAAGCGTAACAATACGTTTGCTCCTCAAGATAACGCAACACGTGCTGAAGCAGCAGTTATGCTTTACCGTGCGTTAGACAAATTGGGCGATCTATAACAAAAGGTAAGGGGCTGTCCCTTAGTCATAATATATGACTAAGGGCAGTTCCCTTTTTTTATTCAACGGAAAGATTAGGCAAAGTAACAGTTGATTTCCGTTTCAGATGGACGCTTTCCGCGGGCATGGCTTCAGTCTCCTCGACGAGCAAACAAGTTGTGGAACCACAACTTGTTGTCTGTGGGGTCTTCAGCTCATGCTATTCCCGCTGGAGTCGCCATCTTCCACTACAATCAACTGTTTTCTTTATAAAGATTTTTACAAAGTATAGATACTTCTTTGTGCAATTGTGGTTGCATCTGCCACTATCACTTTTAGAATCATTAGTCTTGAAAATGAAGAAAGCAGGAAGAGACCAAAATATCATTTTCGGTCGAATATCTACTTATAGATAGTGTCGATTCACTAGTAAACCAAACGTTCTTAACTGTGAGCGTCTAGGTTGCAAGGGAGCGAAGGACGAATTTCCGCCGCAGAATGATCTAAAAAAAGAAAGTGGGGCGAGTGACGAAGTCACAAGCCTCACTCTTTATTCCCTAGATTATAGTGCAGCAGAGAATGCGTCCGAAGCGGACTGAAAACCTATTTGCCTTAGATTAGAAAAAGAATGCTCTGAAATAAAGTAAGCAGGAAGAGAATGAAATAGTATCTTCGGTCGAATATCTATTAAAAGATAGTGTCTATTCTTTAGATTATAGTGCAGCAGAAGAAGCGTCCGAAGCGACCTGAAAACCTGACGGTCTCAGTAAATTACTGTTAGCTCTAATTGTCATTAGTGGAAAAATAGGTTGACGACTGATACCGCTAAAGATTACTAAGTTTATAGAAACTACTTTGTAAATATTACTTCTATAAATAGAAGCTATATTTACATGCAATAGATAAAACTTAACAATAAAGCCAGACTTCTTACCTATCTTTACAAAAGCAATGAGAATTTTACAAATTCTTATGAAAACCCTTACAATCATTTGATATAATCATAAAGTATCATAAATTTTCCTACTGAGGAGTGAAATGGATGACGAAAGAAGGCATATTGAAGCATGCTTTCAGTAAGATCGCATTAGCTTTCTTGCTTGTAATCTCGATGGTAGCACCATTTATCACAGCACCAAGTGCACAAGCTGCAGCACCAATTACAGTAGCTGAGGCTATCGCAAATAATGCTGGAGCAGCAACAGTACAAGGTTTCATCGTTGGAACAGCAAATAGTGGAACAAGTTATGACCAAGAACCCCCTTTTACTTCCGCTACAAACGTTGGATTAGCAGATGATCCAAATGAAACAGATACAACAAAAATTATTCCCGTGCAATTGCCGACAGGTAGCGTACGTACAGGGATAAATTTAAAAGATAACCCTACTAACTTTAAAGCTGAAGTTACGATAACAGGAAATCTAGAAGCGTATTTCTCAGTTCCTGGTCTAAAAAACGCTAGTGCATATACAATCGTAAACGGTGGCACTCCGCCTCCAGTAGCTGAAGAAGTGGCAGACATCGCCGCTGCTCGTGCAGTTACAGATGCGACTAAATTAATTAAAGTAACAGGTACCGTAACGACAGGCACAGGATTCTGGGGCGGGAAAGCCTTTTATATCCAAGATGCGTCTGCAGGTATTTATGTATATACAACAGCAGCTGACGTTCAACCTGGTGATATCGTTGAACTTGAAGGGAAAGTAAGTCCATACAGCGGCGAACTTCAAATTCAACCATCTAAAGTTACCGTTATCTCTTCAGGAAACACACTACCAGCAGCACAAGACATTACTCCGGCTGGAGTAAATGAAGAAACGCAAAGCGAACGTATTCTATTAAACAATGTAACAATTACTAATCTTGCAAAAGTAAATGACTTCGGAACATTCGAATTCACAGCTACACATGAAAACGGTGAATCAGTGGTTATTCGTAACGATAACCGTACCGGCTTGGCTTATGACGACTTCATCAAACGCTATAAAGATGGCGATCTTGTTCATGTTTCAGGCATCGCATCTAAATTCAACACAAGTTATCAAGTTAAAACTCTAGGTCTTGAAAGTTTTGACTTAGTGAACAAGCCTGCTGTCTACACAGATATTTTCCCAGGAACAGTATCTGCAGGCACTGAAATATCATTAATTACACCTATCGATGGGGCGACTATCTACTATACGGTAGACGGTTCAACACCTACATCAGCAAGTACTGAATATACAGCACCAATACCATTAACTTCTGACACAACGATTAAAGCAATCGCTGTGAGTGATACAACTTCTGAAGTTTTCTCATTCACTTACAAAGTGTTAAAAGTGGACAACCTAGTAATCCGTGACATTCAAGGTGAAGGTCACTTCTCAGATTACGAGGGTGCTAATGTAGCAGACATCACAGGTGTGGTAACGCATCTTTATAACTCAGCAAACTTTGTAATCCAAGACGTTAATCCGGATAACGACAACACAACGTCTGAAGCTATCATCGTTAACAAAGCTTCTAATGGTTTTGCAGTCGGTGACTTAGTTACCGTTGAAGGAACTGTTGAAGAATGGTATTACGAAGGCTATTCAGATATGAAGACAAATGACTTACCAGTTACACGAATTCGTGCAACGATTTCAGTCGCTAATGGAACAGCAACACTTCCTGAACCATTAGTAATTGGAGAAGACATCTTCCAACCGACTGAAATTATCGACAACGATGGATTAACGTCATTTGATCCAGCTGAAGACGGTATCGACTTCTATGAATCGATTGAGTTAATGCGTGTCGCAGTATCAGATGCAAAAGTAGTAGGACCACAAAAATACGGCGAAGTGGTAGTTGTAGCGGGTAACTCTACAAACACTGAATTCAATGTTTTAGGTGGTATTAACATCTCGGAAAATGATTACAACCCAGAACGTATAATCGTAGACTTCGATAATGAAGCATATGATGCTAAATCTGGTGATTACTATACGGGTGATATCGTTGGAGTTATGGGCTTCGGCTTCGGTAACTTCAAACTATGGTCTGAAGAAGCAGATTTACCTGAAATCACACGTGTTGACAAACCGAATCTAGTAACAGATATTGAACCAATGGAAGACAAGTTGAACGTTGCAGCATATAACGTAGAAAACTTCTCGAACAACATTTCTCAAACACCGGATGAAAAAGTAGAGAAAATCGCTAAATCATTCGTAGATAATATGAAATCACCTGACATTATCACACTTGTAGAAGTACAAGATAATGATGGTGGAACAGCTTCAAATAACTCAGATGCAACTGAAAGCTATGAGCGCCTGATTGCGGCAATCGTAGTAGCAGGAGGTCCAGCTTATGAGTGGACAGACATCGCACCTGAATACAATCAAGATGGTGGACAACCAGGCGGGAATATCCGCGTTGGTTACCTATACAATCCTGAACGTGTAACTCTTACTGAAGGAACTAAAGGCGGGACAACGGAAGCAGTAACGTGGGTAGATGGAGACCTTTCTAAAAACCCTGGACGTATCCTTGACTTGCCACAACAAAACACACGTAAACCATTAGCAGCTCAATTTGAGTTCCAAGGTGAAAAAGTAGTCGTAATTGGCGCTCACTTAAACTCAAAAGGTGGAGATCAACCGTTATTCGGTAAAAATCAACCTCCATTCTTAGGTTCTGAAGCAGAACGTATTGAACTTGCGACAATGATCAACAACTTTGTAAAAGAAGGACAAGCACAAGATCCAAACCTTAAAGTGATCGTAGCTGGTGATATGAATGACTTCGAATTCACACCAACACTTGCAGCACTAAAAGGCGGCATCTTAACAAACATGATCGAAAAAGTACCTGCTGGTGAACGTTTCACGTATTACTACCAAGGAAACAACCAAGTACTTGATCATATGTTGGTTACAAATAACTTAGCAAACCAAACACAAGTGGACATCATCCACATCAATGCAAACTACATGGAGATTCACGGTCGTGCATCTGACCATGATCCTATATTGATTCAAGTAGACTTAAAAGATCCTATCGTGCCAGATGTTAAAACATTGGCAGTGAACAAAACAAATGTTCAATTCATGTACGGAAACTCAGAAACACTTGTTGTTACTGAAACGACAACAAAGGCTGACGATTCATCTACAACAGCTGATGTTACAGCTACTGCAACGTATAGTGGCTATAACACAAATGTTATCAATGTAAATAAAGGCGTGATCACAGCAACGGGTGTAGGTTCAACTGATATCAACGTAACAGTAGGAGACAACACTGTAAAAGTAGCTGTTACGGTAACTAGTCAACCGCCAGTAACACCACCAGTAACGCCGCCAGTGACTCCACCGGTAACGCCACCTGTTGAACCAGTAACATTTGGTGATATCGTCAGTCATTGGGCAAAAGCTCAAATTGAAGAATTAGCAACGAAGAAGATTATCTTTGGTAAAACAACAGAATTATTTGCTCCTGAAGATAATTTAACGCGTGCAGAGTTTGCGGTATTAATCTCTCGTGCACTTGAGTTAGAAACAAAAGCGTATGAGGGTACATTTAATGATGTTTCTGCGAATATGGCATGGGCTTACCCAGGTATTGAAGCAGCAGCACGTGCAGGCATTATCTTTGGCCAAACGGATGGAGGGTTTGATCCAAACGCAGATATTACGCGTGAGGAACTTGCAACTATGATTATCCGTGCAATCAAATATGACGATGCAAGTTTGTTAAATGGATTACCTACAATAGAAGATTTTAATGATGCATCTTCAATTAGCACTTTTGCAAAAGAAAGTGTTGCACAAGCAGTAGCTCTTGAAGTTGTATTTGGTAAACGCAACAATACATTTGACCCACAAGCGAAAGCAACACGTGCAGAAGCTGCAGTAATGCTTCACCGTGCATTGAAAAAATTAGGCGAATTATAAGAATAGGAGAAAGAGTCAGCATTTGCTGGCTCTTTTTTTCGCCTGAAGTGTCAGCGTGACCCGAGGTTTCTTTAAAGAGCCCGCGAGTGTGGGAGTGTTGATGAGAATCACAATTTGAGGGGCAATTGTGTCTCTGGCTAGCACGCCTTTATTTTTTCTTTAGAGTAAGTATCACCCAAACTTTAAAAAATGGTCTGAAATAAAGTATGAAGGAAGAGACCAAAATATCATTTTCGTCGAATATCTAAATAAAGATAGTGTCTATTCTCTAGTAAACCAAAAGATCTTAACTGTGAGCTCGCAGGTTTTCAGGGAGCGAAGGACGAATCCCAGCCGCAGAATGATCTGAAAAAATAGAGTGGGGCGAGTGACGAAGTCACAAGCCCCACTCTTTGTTCTCTAGATTATAGTGCAGCAGAAAGATTCGTCTGAAGCGCACTGAAAACCTATGAGCATTTCAGTTATGAACTTCAGTGAACCTAGCTTTCTGTAACGAGCTTTGCGAGAGTGAAGTGCTGCCTCTAAATCTCTGACGAGAATCTAGAGATTCTCAAAATCCTCACGAAATTCTACAAATATTTCCTAACAATATGACGCATTTCCTATAATGATTTGAATAATTATAACCGCTACTATTTCGAGGTTTAAAAAAATAGTAATGAATACCCTTTCATAACTTTATTACTGCAGATTTCGACAAAAAAAGACAAATCGACAACATTTTTCTATGCTATAATATGGTTACTTATTGAACATATCTAGGGGGACTTTACTTACTATGGAAGAAACGATTAGCTTACAAGAACTATTCCAAACTTTGAAAAAACGCATGTGGTTGATCTTGTCACTAACAATTCTCGCAACACTGATTAGCGGAGTCGTTAGTTTCTTTTTTATTACACCAATCTATCAAGCTTCAACACAACTACTAGTGAGTCAAGAGAAGTCTGAAGCACCAATGATAAATGTAGGTGAAATACAAACGAATCTGCAATTAATAAAAACATATAACGAAATAATAAAAAGCTCAGCTATTTTAGATATCGTTCGTCAAGAATTAGCGCTAGAGACTTTAACAACCGAAGCACTTAACTCAAAGATTACCGTATCAGCAGTTGGTGAATCACAAGTACTAACGATTACAGCACAAGATCCAAATCAATTTGTCGCACGTGATATTGCCAATACCACTGCGTCTGTGTTCCAACGCGAAATTATGGACATTATGAATGTCGATAATGTGAGTATCCTCTCGCAAGCTAAGGCAACAGACACACAAGCACCAATCAAACCGAATAAAATGTTAAACATGGCAATCGCTTTGGTGGTTGGTTTAATGCTTGGTGTTGGTTTAGCATTCTTACTTGAGTATTTAGATAATACGTTAAAAACAGAACAAGAGGTTGAAAGTATACTAGGCATTCCAGTAATTGGTGCCATTTCTTCTATGGAGAAAAAGGAACAAGACAAGATGGACAAGATGCAGCAAAAACTTCAAGCGGAAGGAGAGATTCGCAATGGCTAAGAAAAAACGTCCAATTACACTGGAACGTCAATTGATTACAATTGATAGTCCGCGCTCACCTATTACAGAGCAGTATCGTACATTACGTACCAATATTGAATTCTCTTCTGTTGATCAAGAATACAAAACGATTCTTGTCACCTCTTCAAGTCCTGCAGAAGGTAAATCTACAACTGTTGCCAATTTAGCTGTAACGTTTGCACAACAAGGTAAGAGAGTGTTACTCGTTGATACTGATTTACGTAAACCAACTGTTCACTATACGTTTAACTTGAAAAATGTAAGAGGGTTAACGAATGTCTTAACGAAACAAACGACTTTAACAGATGCAGCGCAGGCGACAGAAGTGGAGCATTTATCAATATTGACTAGTGGGCCAATTCCACCAAATCCAGCTGAGTTACTTGGATCAGCTTCGATGTCTCAGTTTATTGAACTAGCAAAAACGCAATTTGATGTTGTGTTATTTGATACGCCACCTATTTTAGCAGTTGCAGATGCGCAGATTTTAGCGAATAAAGTCGATGGGTCGATATTGGTTATTAGTAGTGGAGGCACGGAACAAGATGCGGCTCGTAAGGCTAAAGACTTATTGGAGTCAGCTAAGGGTAAGGTCTTAGGGGCTGTGTTGAATAAGAAGAAAGCAAAAGATTCGCAGTATTATTACTATTACGGTGATAATAATTAATATTTTGTTAAAAAATTAACAAAAAACCCCTTTTCTGTTAAACGACAACGTGATACTATAGCCGTAGTGGTCAGACGACGTTAGCGAATTTGTATTGCTTATAGGTAAAAAGGGGGATATATGATGATAGATATACATTCACACATTCTTTATGGATTAGACGACGGTGCAAAGGATTTAGCAGGGAGTATTGAAATGGCGAGACAAGCGGTTGCTGAAGGAATTACTTCCGTCATTGCTACTCCGCATCACAGACACCCGAGCTACACAAACACGAAAACCGATATACTCCTGGGGGTAAATCAACTACAAGCGGAATTACAGAGACAGAGCATCCCGCTGAATGTGTACGCTGGGCAAGAAATTCGCATTTTTGGTGAAATGGTAGATGTCCTTATTCACAATGACGAACTATTAACATTACACAATTCGGAGTATGTCTTAGTGGAATTCCCATCTTCAAGCATACCGAAATATACAGAGCAGTTATTTTATGACTTGCTTGTAAAAGGCTTCACACCGATTATCGCACATCCTGAACGCAATGCAGAAATCGCTGAAAACACAGACAAGCTGTATCGCCTGATCAAAAACGGTGCATTGTCTCAAGTAACAGCAGCAAGTGTAGCAGGCATGTTCGGCAAGAAAACACAGAAATTAAGTTTAGATTTACTTGAGCATCAACAAGCACACTTTGTGGCTTCAGACGCTCACAACATCACGAATCGTGCATGTGTGTGGAAGCAAGCGATGGACAAGCTTGATAAAAAGCTGGGTTCAGATATGGTGACATTAGTTAATATGCAAGCTCAAGATGTAGTGCAAGGACGCTCGATGAGAAAGTTAGCACCAGAACGAATTACACAACGAAAGAAGCTGTTCGGACTTGTTTAATCTATTAATTCAACAGGAGGTAGGAACGATGACCATGCAAAAACGAGCAACTTTATTGATTCTTCTCGATTCAACTATTGTGCTATTTTCCATTTATGCTGGTTATTTTGTCCTTCATCCGTATGTGAATGTTTTTAATAACGACATGCTCGTTGTGAGTTCATTAACGATCTTTATCGCCCATCACTTTTTTTCTTGGCGCTTTGGCTTATATCGTAAAGTGTGGTCATACGCCTCGGTGGGTGAATTAAAATCCATCGTGCGTGCGGTAACATATAGCGTACTAACGGTCATGGTCATCCAACTTGCTGTTCAACAAGACATATACTGGCGAGTGTTGTCCATCACCTGGATGCTTCATATGATTTTGATTGGTGGCTCTCGTTTTTCTTGGCGTGTGTATGTCGACTCAAGGTTCAATCGAGAAACTGTAGGGATCAAGCGTACGTTGATTATTGGTGCCGGTGCTGCAGGGACGATGGTGACACGTCAGTTGTTACAAAATCATCAAACTGGACTTAAACCAGTTGGTTATGTAGACGATGAACGCTCGAAACAAAATTTAGAAATTTACGGTGTGAAGGTATTGGGATACATAAAAGATATTCCTGAACTAGTCAAAAAACACAATATCTCAAATATCGTCCTTGCCATCCCTTCATTATCAAAAGTAGAATTGGCTGAAATCATCAAAGTATGTGTAGATACAGGTACAAAAACACAACAAATCCCACTCATTGAAGATTTAATGACAGGCAAAATCTCGGTCAATGAAATGCGCGATGTGAAGATTACGGATTTACTAGGTCGTGAAGAAGTAGAGCTTGATATGAAAGTGATATCGGATAACATTACTGATAAAACGATCTTAGTCACTGGAGCGGGCGGTTCAATAGGATCTGAGATTTGCAGACAATTGATGAGGTTCAACCCAAAGCAGTTAATCATGCTTGGACATGGTGAGAACTCGATTTACTTAATTGATCAAGAACTGAGAAATAATCTAGTTGGTGAGACAGACATTCAAGCAGTTATTGCGGATGTCCAAGACCGAACAAGAATCTTCGAGATTATGGATGAATATAGACCGGACGTCATATACCATGCGGCAGCTCATAAACATGTGCCATTGATGGAAGGTAATCCGATGGAAGCTGTAAAGAATAACATCTTTGGTACGAAAAACGTCGCAGAAGCGGCTGATACCTTCGGCGTCAGTAATTTTGTATTAGTTTCTACGGATAAAGCCGTGAACCCACCGAACGTAATGGGTGCCACAAAGCGTTTCGCTGAGATGGTTGTTCAGAATTTAGCGAAGGATAGTAAAACTAAATTCGCAGCGGTACGGTTTGGTAATGTGTTGGGATCTCGTGGTAGTGTTTTACCGTTGTTTCAGAAGCAGATTGCCAAAGGTGGTCCAGTTACAATAACGGATGCTCGTATGACTCGTTACTTCATGACGATTCCTGAAGCTTCGAGGCTTGTGATTCAGGCAGGAACTTTAGCTAATGGTGGCGAGGTTTTTGTTTTGGACATGGGAGAACCGGTTAAGATTGTTGATCTTGCTAGTAATCTAATTAAACTTTCTGGATATTCAGAAGGTGAGATTGAGATTCGTGAGACAGGGATAAGACCTGGTGAGAAGTTGTTTGAAGAATTGATGAATGAGAGTGAGAGGCAGAGTGAGGTTGTGTTTCCTAAGATTTACATTGGGAAGGCGACGCCTATTACTAAGCATGAGTTGGTGTTTTTGTTAGAGAAGATTCCTACTCTCAGCGGTTTAGAGTTGAAGGAATTGCTTGTTGGTACTGCTAATCGTCGGAATGTTGAGGTTGGAAAAAGAGTAAAACTACAAATTCAGTAGTAAAATAATAAATTAAAAGTAAGGTGTAGAAAATAATGAATTATATTTTTATTGACAGTTCAAAGGGATTTGGAGGAATTGAAAATTTAATTATTGAAATTTCTCATTATTTGCTAGAAAGAAAACAGAAAATATTTATAATAACCCAGGATAACAAGAGTATATATAATCAATATTTTAAAAACAATCTAAATATAAATTTAATAAATTTAAACATGAGTTTTACAGCAGAGAATTTAAGTGAAAATCAGTTAGATGAAGTTATTAAAAACTTTTATGAAAAATTCTGCTTTAAAGAAGAAGAAGAATATAGAGTAATTAGTCCATATTTTCATAATCTCCAAATTGGTATAGCGCTATTTTCAAACAAAGATAACGTTAAATTATTACATATTTGGGGACATCCTGAAGACTGGAAGAATTCCTTGCTACTAAAAACCAGAATGACTCATAAAAAAAAATATAATAAAAAATATTTTTATCAAAAAGAGATGTTAAAAATTTTACAATTAAATAATGCTGATTTTTATGGTGGAAAGTCTCCAGTTCTATATAATTCATGGTATTATGACGTAGATTTGATTTCAAATTTAAAAAAGTTAGAAAATTATCCGATTCAAAAAGAAAAATTGGATTATACTTATTTTTTTGATGAAAGAAAAAAAGAAATTAGAGTTTTATGGTGTGGACGTTTCACCTATTGGAAAAATGAAGCAATTATTCATATTCATCAAATATTAGAAATACTTGCTCTAGAGTATCCTGATTTTAGTATAGAATATACAATAATAGGAAGCGGGGAAACAAAGTATACAAATGATGTTAAAAAAAGGATTGAAATAAAAAATGTGAGTGTTGTGTTTTTAGGAATGGTAAAAAGTGAAAACTTATTACAAATCATGAATACATACGATATAGGAATAGGAATGGGCCTTACAGTTAAAAAAATGGCACAAGTTAGATTACCTTCAATAGTTATTGATTCAGTCGATAAATTTAATTTAAAGCATTTAGGGTGCGATTGGATTTTTAATACTTCTGAGGGTGATGCAGGTGATGGATATTATTATACTCTAGCAGGATATGAAATTAGTGGTAGAGAAAGTTTGTATAAAATATTAAGTAATATTTTTTCTGATCCCTCTATATTAAATACCTACTCGCAGAAAAGCGAGGAATTTGTAATAGAAAACTATGACCAAGAAAAACAAACTCAAGCAATTATTGATGCAGTAGAGAATTCCCATTTTAAAGGTGCTGATTTTCCAATATTCAGAAAAAATAAAATTCAAAGATTTATTTTTATCTGTTTAAAGACTAATTATTATCTTTTTATAAAAGTCAGGAATAACATAAAAAGTTTTATAAAATAAAGTTTTATATCTGATATGGGGTAAAAAATTGTGAATAACTTAATGAAAAATTTTTCAGCTTTTTCATATGGCACTATACTATCGCTTCTTATAGCATTTTTAGCTATTCCAATATTAACCAGAATCTTATCGCCAGAAGAATATGGTAAAATCACACTTTTTGTAACTCTATCTGGAATATTCTCAACAATAATTTCTTTTGGGACAGATCAAGCATTTGTAAGATTTTTTTACGAAGAGCATGAAGATAATAGAGGAAAATTATTAAGAAAAACATTAATAATTCCTTCAGCACTAACTATAATTTTTATTGTCATTATGCTATTTTTTGGTTCGAAAATCACATTATACTATTTTGATGATAATTCTTTATCTATTATTTTAAGTTTAATTGCTTTTGTGACTTTTTCATTGATTTACAATTTCGGATTATTGGTAGTTCGTATGCAACAAAAAGGTAATACATATTCGCTTTTATTAATATTTAATAAAATAATATATTTATTATTAATTATTTCTTTAATTTATTTGATTCCTCACACTTACATGATTGGAATTGGAAGTTTGTTAATTTCATTGATGCTAAGTGTTATTGTAATTATTTTTATTGAAAGAATATTTTGGTTTAAGAAAATTAAAAAAGATACAGAAAAATTAATAAATAATATAAAAACAATTTCCTTGTTTTCTTTCCCTTTTTTTGTAACATTATTAATTAATCTAATATTTAAATCTGCTGATAAGTTTGCCTTAGAAGGATGGGGAAGCTATGAAGATTTGGGTATATATTCATCTGGTGTTGTTCTTGTAGGCATGCTTGGCGTTCTACAAGCATCTTTTACTATTTTTTGGACCCCGGTTGCATATAAAAAATATGAGTTAGAACCGGAAAACAAACAATTTTTTAAAATCATTTCACAGATTGTTTCATTTATAATGATTGCAATAGCACTAATAGTGGTAATGATAAGAGATTATATTATTCTATTCTTAGGTGAAGATTACAGAGAAGCGATATTTATTCTTCCTATGCTTTTATTTATTCCAATAGCAACAACAATATCTGAAACGACACAAATTGGAATAAATTTTAAGAAAAAACCTAGATATCATATTATTACAGCGATAATTGCTTCACTAGTTAATCTGATTTTTTTGTTTATTTTGGTTCCAACATATGGAGCAAAAGGTGCAGCTATTTCAACTGCTTTAGGATATTTAAGCTATCTTTTATTTAGAACAGTCTTTTCTCAAATGTTGTTTAAGATAGAATATGGTCTAAAAAATCTTTCATTAATTGTATGTCTATTATTCTGCTATATGCTACATTTAACATTTTATGACACAAGTATTTTTTCGTTAACAACTGGTATTTGTTTATTTCTATTAAATATTTATCTATATAAAGACATTTTTAAAATATTTGTAGATTATCATAATAAGTCGAGCGATAATTAATTATTTCATTAAAGTTAAGGAAATCTATTAATACAGGAACGAATATTTCGAAGGGTTCGAAAGTCCATTTCATACGGTTAGCCATAAAGAAGAAAAACCCCATTATTTTAAGAGTTTTAAATAGTGTCAACACTCGTAAAGATAAAGAATATTAAGTTGTGAATCTAGTCAAAAAAATAATAATATATGTAAAAATTTTAGAACTTTATAAACTTTAGTTTATAACCTTAGAAAAATAAAACGGTATTGGTATACCTTTAAGGAGGAAATAAGTTATGCATCCTAAAATAACCATTGGAATTCCTTTTTATGATAATGAAAAAACTCTCGAAATTGCAATAAAATCTGTATTAACACAAACATATCAAAATTGGGAGCTATTATTAGTAAATGATGGATCAAAAGATAAATCTATAGATATAGCTAAAAAATTTGATGATCCAAGAATTAAATTATTAAATGATGGAGAAAATAAGGGGTTAATCTATAGACTTAATGAAATGATAGATATTACAAAAACTGATTATTTTTTTCGAATGGATAGTGATGATATTATGCATCCACAAAGAATCGAAAAGCAGCTTAATTTTTTATTAGAAAACACTTCCATTGATATAGTTGGTAGTTCAGCGATTATTATTGAT
Source organism: Paenisporosarcina macmurdoensis (assembly GCF_042658845.1). Classification (NCBI taxonomy): domain Bacteria; kingdom Bacillati; phylum Bacillota; class Bacilli; order Caryophanales; family Caryophanaceae; genus Paenisporosarcina; species Paenisporosarcina macmurdoensis. The sequence continues at coordinate 20,128 of NZ_JBHSRI010000019.1, read as the reverse complement.
GAGGATAATCAAGTTTATGGTTCAAGGTTTGTTAATAATGATATTAATAATAAGAGGCTTACCTTATATTTTGGAAAGTTTATACACCCTACAATTGCAGGAAAAACAGATTGGTTTAAAAAACATAAATATGATCCACTTTTTTATAGATCTGAAGATCATGAGTTATGGGTAAGAACTATTGAAGAATCAAATTTCTATAATATAAAAGAACCTTTATTATTTTATAGAGTCCCTAAAGTTATAAATATTAATAACTATATTAATAGTATAAAAACTAATAGAAAAATTTATCGGAAATATGAAGCAAATATATTTCATAAACTAATTTTATTAACTAAATCAATTTTAAAAGAAAAATTGATATTTACTATTAATTATGTGAATTTAGATGAGATATGGATTTCCAGAAGTAATTCTACTACTAATTTAGATGAAAAGAAACAGAAAAAATATCAAAATATAATAACTAAAATTAAACATTATTAAAAATCACTCGAGGAAAGGTAAATTATGATTATTTTGATATTTTCTTTTTTATTTCTTATTTTTGTAAATTTAATTTCTTTGTCAAAACCTAATTCTATAATAAACAACAAATATACAAAAACTTTTTTCATTATGTTAATGTTGATATTTTCAAGTATTTGGATAGGATATAAAGATGTCAACATGTTTCCTGATTCCTTAGGTTACTCAACCTATTTTTTATTATTAAAAAATATTAGTTTAATGGAAGCCTTAGATATAATTAATTATGAAAATGCATTTATAATATTGCAATGGGTAGTCAATTTACTTGATATGCCTATAGAATTTAATTTCTTAATCATCTATTTGGTATTTATCATTATTTTTATAGTGGCTATTTATATACTTTTTAATCACTATTCTATATATTTTGTATTTTTGTATATATATTTTCCTTTTTTCATAACCTTAGGAGGCAATATTCTTAGACAAGGGTTATCAATATCATTTCTACTTTTATCGATTTCAATTTTAATTAGATATAAGAAAAAAACGATATACTTTTTTATTAGTGCTTTATTTGCTTCATTCTTTCATTATACAGCGTTACCATTAATACTAATTCTTGTTGTAGTTAATATTTTTAAAATAAAAATGAATCACTTAATTTATATATGGATCTTTTTATCTTTTTCATTTTTCATGAAATTGCCTAATATACTAACAAATTTATTAATTCCTATAAGTTATATTAATAGTTATATTTCTGAAAGCTCTTTAAATAATTATGGGAATCAAACATATAGAATGGACTTTTACTTGTTCGGAGCATTTTTTTTGCTTTTTGGATTAATTACAAATAAGTATGTATTTAATTACAAGGATAGAATATATACTTCTATTCTAAAAATTTATATAATATTTAATTGTTATTTTTTAATTCTAGGTTTTATATCATATTCCGATCGAGTAGCTATTTTCTCATGGATTTTAATACCAATGATTATGATTTATCCATTATTAATCCTTAATAAAAAAATCCCTTTAGTTTATCCTGCATTTGCAACTTTAATATTTATTTTATTTTTATTTCTAAATGGTAGATATTATTGATCCTGATAAATTATGGAATTATAGATTTATTTATTCAAAGAAAAATAATCCGTCTTCTGAAATATTAAATTGTTATTGTTTAATAGAATTTGAAAAGATAAGAGTTTTAATTCTCTGAGGAGGTAAGGTAAATGAAAGTATTAATAACAGGTGTTGCTGGCTTCATTGGTTCACATTTAACAGTAAAGTTACTAAATATGAATTATCTAGTAATAGGATTAGATAATTTAAACGATTATTACTCAGTTTCTTTAAAAGAATCTCGTTTAAATAGATTGACTCATGAAAATTTTTCTTTTTACAAAGAAGATTTACAAAATCTTGAAGAAATCATGGCGATTTTTGAAAAAGAAAAGCCTGATGTTGTTATTAACTTAGCTGCTCAAGCAGGTGTTCGATACAGCATTGAAAACCCCCATGCATATATTGAGTCAAACGTTGTAGGATACATAAATATTTTAGAAGGTTGCCGTCATCACAAAGTTCAACAATTAATCTATGCATCTTCAAGTTCAGTCTATGGAGCAAATACATCATTACCGTTTTCAGTCCATGATAATGTAGATCATCCTTTAAGTCTCTATGCAGCAACAAAAAAAGCAAATGAGCTGATGTCTCATACGTATAGTAGTCTTTATAATATACCGACAACAGGACTTCGTTTTTTTACCGTCTATGGTCCTTGGGGACGTCCTGATATGGCATTATTTATGTTTACAAAAAAAATCATTGAAGGCAAACCAATTGATGTATTTAATAATGGAGAAATGATGCGTGATTTTACATTTGTAGATGATATTGTAGAATCAATTTCACGTTTAATTGAAAAGCCAGCACAACCAAACACAGAGTGGTCAGGGGATAAGCCAGACCCAGGTACAAGCTATGCGCCATATAAAATTTATAACATTGGTAATAATAGTCCAGTAAAACTGATGGACTTTATCGAAGCTATTGAAGAAAAAGTCGGCAAAAAAGCAATTAAGAACTTTATGCCATTACAAGCTGGAGATGTTCCAGCCACATATGCAAATGTAGAAGATCTATATAGAGAAATTGATTTCAAACCACAAACTTCTATAAAAGATGGAGTAGGGAAATTCGTGGATTGGTATATAGATTACTATCAAATAAATTTAAAAGAGGTAAATAATGAATCGTAAAATAGCTATTGTAGGTCTTGGATATGTAGGTTTGCCAGTAGCTGTTGCTTTTGGTAAAGAACATCATGTCATTGGATTTGATATAAATGAGCACCGAATTAATACACTCAAACAGAATATCGATTATACCAATGAAGTAGAATTAGCAGATTTAGAAAATGCAAATATTAATTTTACTAATGATGGAAAAAAGCTAGAAGAAGCTGATTTTATTATTATTGCTGTACCGACACCTATTAATGAGCATAACCAACCGAACTTAATACCACTGTTAAAAGCTTCTGAAACGGTTGGCAAGCATTTACAAAAAGGTTCGATTGTGGTTTATGAATCTACCGTTTATCCAGGAGCTACTGAAGAAGAATGTGTTCCAGTTCTTGAGCGAATGTCCGGTCTAAAAGCTGGTGAAGATTTCTTTGTAGGCTATTCACCCGAACGTATCAATCCCGGTGATAAAGAACACACATTTACTACGATTACCAAGGTAGTATCTGGACAAACACCAGAAGTTTTAGAAATTGTGGCAGATACATATTCAAGCGTAGTCAAAGCTGGCGTATTTAAAGCTAGTTCTATTAAAGTAGCTGAAGCAGCAAAAGTTATCGAAAATACACAGCGTGATGTGAATATTGCACTTATGAATGAATTAGCAATGATTTTTGATCGACTAGATATTGATACTTCAGAAGTGTTAGCTGCTGCAGGAACAAAATGGAACTTCTTGAATTTTTCCCCTGGTTTAGTTGGAGGTCACTGTATCGGTGTAGATCCCTACTACTTAACTCATAAGGCACAAGCTGTTGGGTATCATCCAGAAGTAATTTTAGCTGGCCGTCGAATTAATGATGGTTTAGGCAAATACATTGCTAATACATTAGTTAAGAAATTGATTAGAAAAGGCATAGCTGTACAAGGTTCTACAGTTACTGTTTTGGGATTAACGTTTAAAGAAAATGTTCCCGATTTGCGTAACTCAAAGGTCATTGATGTGATTCGGGAATTAGAAGAATATGGTATGAATGTTCAAGTGACAGATGCTGAAGCAGAGTCGTATGAAGCAGTTCGAGAATATAATGTTGAATTATATAGTATCGAAGATTTAAAGCCAGCTGATGCAGTTGTTTTTGCAGTACCACATCAAGAATATGCTACTGAAGGATGGAATTTAATAGGACGTATATTAAAGGATAAATCTGGAGTTGTTGTCGATATTAAGAGTGCTTTACCAAAAGAGTCTACTCCAGAATCTATAGAACTTTGGAGATTATAAATGAGAAAAAGGATAAAGATATTACAAGTATGTGCTATTGATTCAAGTGTTGATGCTCTATTAAAGCCTCTTATTAAAGCTTGCATGTCAAATGGAATAATAACTCATAATGTTTGCACAAATACAGGTAAATTCATTGAATTGGAAACTGAAGGTCTAACTATGATTCATATTCCAATTGATAGACAAATCAATCCTTTGAAAAATCTTAAATCTATTTGGAGATTGTATAGATTAATGAAAAAAGAAAAGTATGATATTGTTCACGTGCATACACCTATAGCTGCATTATTAGGCAGAGTAGCAGCTAAAATGGCAGGTATTAAACATATTGTTTATACTGCTCATGGTTTTTATTTTCATGATGAAATGCAACCTAAACAATACAAACTATTTTATACTATTGAAAAATATGCAGCACGATATTTAACTGATTGGCTATTATTACAAAGTCTTGAGGATTATGAGTTGGCAATAAAAGATAGCTTTAAAAATCCTAATCGCATTTTGCATTTAAGTAATGGTGTGGATATATGGAAGAAATTTAATAGTTCTTTAGTTTCTATAAATGATATAGAACAATTCTATGCAAAAGAAAATATAACAAAGAATGATTTTATATTTTCTTTTATTGGAAGATTGGTAAAAGAAAAAGGAATATTTGAATTAGTAGCAGCGTTTAAACGATTATCTTTAAAGTACCCACAGGCAAAGCTAATTCTCATTGGCGGGTTGTTAGAAAGTGAACGAGACCAATATAGCTATAAAAAGCTAATAATTGATTTAGAACACGAAAATATTCATTATCTTGGCTTTAGAAAAGATGTTCCTTTATTGATGGGAGCATCAGATGTCTATGTACTACCTTCTTACCGGGAAGGGCTACCAAGGTCTATCATTGAAGCGATGGCTATGAATAAGCCTATTATTGCAACTAATATTAGAGGATGTAGAGAAGAAGTTGTTGACGGAGAAAATGGATACTTAGTAGAAAAAGAAAGTGTAGCAGAATTATATGAAGCTATGGAAAAATTGATTGCAAGTTCAGTTTTAGTTAGACAATTTGGTATGAGAAGTAGAGAAATAGTTGAAGAATTATTTGATGAAGAAAAGGTTTTGAAAAAGCAGATTGAGTTATTTGAAAAACTCTCTATTTAGTTTTAAGTACACGTAAATAAAAAGTTTTTATAGAAAAGAGTGTACCTATGAAAAGAACTTTTGATCTAATAGCTAGTTTACTAGCATTAGTAATGTTATCACCTATTATCGTTATTACTGCGTTATTTGTTAAAAAGAAAATTGGTTCGCCTGTCTTGTTTAAACAAGAACGACCTGGTCTCAATGGGAACCTATTCTATGTTTACAAGTTTAGATCAATGACAGATGAGCGAGATGCAAAAGGTCATTTAATTCCAGACTATATTCGTCTAACTGCTATTGGAAAAACGCTTCGCAAGTATAGTTTAGATGAACTTCCTCAATTGTTAAATGTCACTAAAGGCGATATGAGTTTTGTAGGTCCTCGACCTTTGCTATTTGAATATTTACATTTATATAGTAATAGACAAGCAAAGAGACACGAAGTCCGTCCAGGAATTACTGGTTGGGCACAAGTAAATGGTCGGAATGCGATTTCTTGGGAACAAAAGTTTGAATATGATGTGTGGTATGTAGAAAATCAATCATTCTGGTTGGATATTAAGATTTTGTTTATGACTATATTAAAGGTAATTAAGTCTGAAGGAATTACTCAAGATGGACAAGCAACAATGGAGAAATATGCAGGCAATAATATCAAGAAAAACTAAAATGGTGGTGGTTTTTTGTTTCATTCTGTGGCAATTATAGGCGCTGGTCAAATGGGGACGGGGATTTCTCAGTATTTAGCAATGAAAAACATTAAGGTAACTCTAATAGATTACAAAGAAGCTAATATCTATAAAGCTAAACAAAGTATAAATAATAATTTAAACAAATTATTATTGAAAGAAAAAATGACAAATGATGAATTATTACAAGTTCAATCAAGTATTAATTACACAACCGAAATTGATAAATGTAGTGAGATGGATCTAGTAATAGAGTCGATTTCTGAATCTTTAGATAAGAAACAAGAGTTATTTAATAAATTAAATGAAATAATGAATGAAAATTCCATACTAGCAACAAACACTTCATCATTATCTATAACAAAATTGAGCGCTATGTATAAAATACCATCGAAAGTGATTGGAATACATTTTTTTAATCCAGCAGTTATAATGCCTCTAGTGGAGATCATAAACGGGTTAGAAACATCCAAAGATACCATTGCACAAGTAAATGAATTCATAGAAAAGATTAATAAAATACCAGTATTTGTACTAGATCACTCAGGCTTTATCGTGAATAGAATATTAATACCCATGATAAATGAAGCTGTGTTCGTTTTACAAGAAGGAATTGCATCTGCCGAAGAAATAGATAAAGCTATGAAGCTTGGATCGAATCAACCTATGGGCCCATTAGAATTAGGAGATTTTATCGGATTAGATACATGTTTATCAATTATGGAAACTCTTCATTCGAATTTGGGAGAAGATAAATATAGACCAGCACCATTGTTACGTAAATATGTTGATGGTAATCATTTGGGAAGAAAAACAAAAAGAGGTTTTTATTTATACTAACTAGGAGGAAATATATGAAGGATATAGTCATAATTGGTTCAGGAGGTTTTGCACGTGAGGTTGCTCACTTAATAGAGGATATAAACGAAAAAAAACAGGAGTGGAACCTTCTTGGTTTTTTAGATGAAAATAGGGAACATCAGGGTCAAACTATTAATGAATTACCAGTACTTGGTGGAATGGAATGGTTAGAACAGAGAGAAACTATATCTGTTGTTCTGGGTATTGGTTCACCAGAAGTTAAAAAAAGAATTGTTAATAAAATAAAAGAACTTAAAACTATTTCTTATCCCAACTTAATACATCCAACTGTAAATTGGTCTAGATTTAATAATTTTGGAAAAGGTAATATTATTTGTGAAGGGAATATTTTGACAACCAATATAAAAATTGAACATTTCGTGACCATTAATTTAAACTGTACAATAGGGCATGATACAAAAATTGGTTCTTATTCTACAGTCTTGCCTAACGCATCAATATCCGGAAATGTGACATTTGGAGAGTGTGTTGAGTTCGGTACTAACTCCACCATTATTCAAGGAATTATAGTTGGAGAAAGAACTATTGTTGGTGCTGGGGCAGTTGTAGTAAGAAATCTGCCTGCAAGATGTACTGCTGTTGGAATGCCTGCTAAACCAATAAAATTTCATGAGGAATGTTAATATGAGCAAACGTATTTTTCTATCTTCCCCTCATATGAGTGGAAATGAGCAATCATATATAAAAGAAGCATTTGATACTAACTGGATTGCGCCGCTAGGGGCAAATGTCGACAGATTTGAATCTGAAATTGCAACTTATGCAGGAAGTACTTGTGCATCAGCAGTTAGTTCAGGAACAGCAGCTATTCATTTAGCTCTGGATTTATTAGGAGTTGGACAGGGAGACAACGTGTTTTGTTCTACATTAACATTTATTGCAACTGCAAACCCTATTCTTTATTTAGGGGCAGAACCAGTATTTATTGATTCTGATGAAGAGTCGTGGAATATGTCACCCTTGGCATTGGAAAAAGCTTTAATTGAAGCCAAAGCAGAATACAAATTACCGAAAGCAGTTCTTATTGTTAACCTCTACGGACAAAGTGCGAAGATGGATGATTTGATGACATTATGTAATGCGTACGGTGTCCCGGTAATCGAAGATGCAGCAGAATCACTGGGTGCTTCTTATAAAGGGAAGAAGAGTGGAACATTCGGTAAGTTTGGTGTGTTTTCATTTAATGGTAATAAAATAATTACAACATCAGGCGGTGGAATGTTAGTGTCGGATGACATTGAACAAATAAAACGTTCTCGCTTCTTAGCAACTCAAGCACGTGATCAAGCAATGCACTATCAACATAGTGTAGTAGGTTATAACTACCGAATGAGTAATGTGTTAGCTGGCATTGGTCGAGCACAGTTGGAAGTATTGGATGACCGAGTAATTGCTCGCCGTGCTGTTTTTGAGAGATATGCAGAAGCTTTGGGTGAAATTGATGGCCTAGAGTTCATGCCTGAACTTGAAAACACCTTCGGGAATCGATGGTTAACGACATTGACTTTGGATCCTGAGAAGATAGAATTAACGCCTAACAACTTAATTGATGCATTGGCTGAAGAAAATATCGAAGCCCGTCCTGTATGGAAACCATTGCATTTGCAGCCTTTGTTTGAAGGATGTAAGTATTGTTCACACGGAGAGAATGATGATGTGAGTAAGCGATTGTTTGAAAGAGGATTATGTTTGCCAAGTGGGTCGAATATGACGGTTGAAGAGCAGGGGAGAGTTATTTTTCTAATAAAACAACAGTTACGGATGTGAAAACTGCAATTTCATTAACCTAATTAAAATTTCCAACTAATTTACTTGAAAAGACAAGAACTTAGCAAGCAATTGCTACAGTTGTTAGAGAAAAAATAGAAGAATCTAAATTGATAATAACATGTTAATTATACCCCAGTGATACTGGGTATATTGTATTCACCTTCTCTTTTATAACTTTTCAATGGTATGAAATGATTTAAAGTATAGAAAACGTTTTTTAGAAGGGAATACAAGTATGTGTGGTATAAACGGAATAGTATTTAAAAATATTTCATTAAAAAATTTAAATAATAATAAAGTAAATGAAATGAACAATAAAATAAAGCACAGGGGACCTGATGATGATGGGATCTTTATAGATGAAGCTTGTAGCCTAGGAATGAGAAGACTATCAATAATTGATATTGATAATGGCAAACAACCAATATTTAATGAAGATAAATCCAAAGTGATTGTATTTAATGGTGAAATATATAATTACAAGGAATTAATGTCTAGTCTCAAAAATAAAGGACATATTTTTGAGACTAATTCAGATACAGAGGTTATTCTACATGCATATGAAGAATATGGTTCAAATTGTGTGGAATTCTTACACGGAATGTTCGCCATTGCTATATGGGACATTAAAAGAAAAGAATTATTTTTAGCAAGAGATAGAATTGGAAAGAAACCACTTTATTATTTTAATAATTCATCAAAACTTATTTTCGGATCAGAACTTAAAAGTTTAATGATTCATGAAGAAATAAAAAAAGAAATAGATTCAGATGCTTTAGAAAATTTTCTTCGATTTTATTACATACCACAACCTTTGAGCATAATTAAAGATGTTCATCAACTGATGCCAGGTCATTATTTGAAATATTCAATAGAAACTAACAAAATTGAAATTAATAAATATTGGGATGTAAGTAAAGAAAGAAAAACTGAAATTAAGAATTACGATCAAATAAAAAAAGATTTAAAAATAGAAATGACTAATGTAGTAAAAGAAAGAATGATTAGTGAAGTTCCTCTAGGTGCATTTCTTAGTGGAGGAATTGATTCAAGTATTATTGTTGGTTTGATGTCTAGTATTTCGGAGGACCCGATTAATACTTTTACTATAGGTTATAAAAATATGAAAGAATACGATGAAAGTGAATTAGCAAGAAAAGTAGCTAATTTAAACAAAACAAACCATACAGAATTATTCATAGACTTTAACAATTTAAATGATGTTATTGAAGAAATAACAAATAATATGGATGAACCTTTTGCTGACTCATCGGCGATACCCACGTATTATGTTTCAAATTTAACAAAAAATCACGCAACAGTTGCTCTTTCTGGGGATGGTGGCGATGAGCTTTTTGCAGGTTATAATAAGTACACAAGTTCATATTATCAAAAATACTATTCTAGATTACCTTTTTTCTTACGAAAGAATATTATTGAAAATAGTTTAAGTCTTCTTCCATCGGATAATAGAAATTCAATAACCTCTTTTGGCACAAAAGCAAAAAAAATTTATTAGTAGTTCTAATCAGGATGACTTAAGTATGCATATTAAATTAATGGAAACATTTAATAAAGATCAAGTATCAAAGCTATTAAAAAAACCAACCAAAAATAATACTTTTAATGTAGACAAACAATTACACGATTATTTCTATTATATTAAAGATGCAGAACCAGTTGAGCGGATGATGTATACTGACTTAAAGTATGCTTTGCCTAATGATATGTTAGTAAAGACTGATAGAATGAGTATGTTAAACTCTTTAGAAATTAGATCACCTTTTCTTGATCATAAAATAGTTGAAATGGCGTTTAATATACCTTTACAATACAAGATTATAGGAACAAAAAGAAAAATCATATTAAAAGACACTTTTTCTGAATTTCTTCCTAATGAAATTCTAAATGCAAAAAAAAGAGGGTTTGGTATTCCATTAGCAGAATGGTTTAAGAGTGAGTTGAAGGAACTTCTGTTAAGTACACTTTCGAAAGAAAATGTGGAATCAGCAAACTTAGTTAATTATTCTGTTGTTTCAGAAATTATTATTGAACATCAAAATGGGAAAAAGAACCATGCAAATCTTTTATGGAGTCTAGTAGTCTTGCATAAATGGTATGAAAAATTCATGAAATCTATATAAGGGTAAGGGTTGAATAAAAAAAATGGAAAGTGAAAAATAAAAGGAACACAGGAATAGGTAGGGTATGGCTATGGACAGTAGCGTCATATACTCCCTAACTATATCTTCCTATAATTTTTCCGGCATATTAGTAGATGTAGAGAATTTTAAGGAGAATATAAATGACACTGATTAAAAAAAATCCTAATACTAAAGTAATAATTGAAGATAAAGTTAGATTAGGGGTAAATATTGTCCTCGGCCCACAATGTAAAGAAATAAAAATTGGTTTTGGAACTTTTATTGGTGATAATGTATATATTGATATACCCTATTTAAGTATTGGAGAATATACTTCTATTCATAAAAGTATCACTATACATGGATATCTTCCATGTAGCATTGGACATAATTGTTGGATTGGAGAACACACAATAATTGATTCCATTGGTGGGACTACAATTGGTAATAATGTGGGAGTGGGGACATATTCTCAGTTATGGTCACATATGAAATTTGGAGATATGATGAAGGGTTGCCGCTGGAATATTAGTAAACCACTTGTAATTGAAGATGATGTGTGGCTTGTAGGACACTGCATTGTTTCACCGATTACCGCAAAAAAAGGATCCTTATTAATGGTTGGAGGTGTTATTACTAAAGATATGGAAGAAAACAGAGTTTATGGAGGTTCTCCAGCAAAAGATTTAACTGACAAGATTGGGACTCAGTTTAAGGATGTTTCTATTATTGAGAAAAAGTCTTATTTTAATAACCTGTATATTCAGTTTTTATCAAGTGAAAATATTAATAAAAATGACTATCCAATCGTTCTAGTAGAAGAAATAGATAAAAAGGTAATAACTAAATTTGAAAATGTTACTCAATTTTGTTTGAATGATCAAACATACGTGCCAACATATTCAGAATTAGAATACAAGTTTATAAAATATATGCTATATGATAGAGCCAAATTCATTCCAATTAAATAGATTAAAAAGTTTTTCACATATAAAATATAACAAAATTTATAAGTTTGGAGGGTCATATGTGATTAATTTTAATATTCCACCTTTTATAGGAAAAGAGCTTGAATATATTAAAGAAGCCATTGAAATAAATAAAAAGTTATGTGGTGATGGACCATTTACAAAGAAATGTAATAATTGGTTTGAAGAAAACTTTCAAACTCCAAAAGCATTAATGACTACATCTTGTACTCATTCCTTAGAATTGGCTGCGATATTAGCAAACATTCAACCAGGTGATGAAATAATTGCACCTTCTTATACATTTGTATCGACAGTTAATGCATTTGTTTTAAGAGGAGCGAAAATAGTATTTGTTGATATTAGGCCTGACACTATGAATATAGATGAAAGTTTAATAGAAGATGCAATAACTGAAAGAACTAGAGCAATTGTTCCTGTGCATTATGCAGGTGTTTCTTGTGAAATGAATAAAATAATGGAAATCGCAAAGAAACACAGCTTATATGTAATTGAGGATGCAGCTCAAGGAGTTATGTCAACTTATAAAGGGACTTCATTAGGCACAATTGGTGACTTTGGCTGCTTTAGCTTCCATGAAACAAAAAATTATTCCATGGGTGAAGGTGGTGCTTTATTAATTCGAAATAAAGAATTTATAGAGCGAGCTGAAGTTATTCGTGAAAAAGGTACAAATAGAAGTAAATTCTTAAGAGGTCAAGTAGACAAGTATTCATGGGTAGATATAGGAAGTTCTTATTTACCAAGCGAACTAAATGTAGCATATTTATTTGCTCAGTTAGAAAAAGCCAATATGATCAATAATAATCGAATTAATTCATGGAATTTATATTATAATGGATTTAAGACTTTGCAGGAAAGTGGCATTTTAGAATTGCCATATATACCTGGTGATTGTGAACATAATGCACATATGTTTTACATAAAATGTAAAAACTTGGAAGAAAGAACAGAATTAACAAAGTACCTAAAGGAAGAAGGTATTATTGCTTCATTTCATTACGTTCCATTACATACTTCTGAAGCTGGACTAAAGTACTCTCGTTTTTTTGGTCCAGATAATTTTACTACTGTAGAGAGCGAACGCCTTTTGAGGTTGCCACTTTACTATAATATGGAAAAAAGTGAAGTTTTTTTTGTGATTAACAAAGTAAATGAATACTTTAGAAGAATAAAGTGAGGTGATTAATTTTGAAAGGTATTATTCTAGCTGGTGGTTCTGGTACACGTCTTTATCCTTTGACTAAGTCTATTTCAAAGCAAATGCTACCGGTGTACGATAAACCAATGATTTATTATCCTCTATCGGTTTTAATGCTAGCGGGAATAAAAGAAATTTTAATTATTTCTACTCCTAGGGATATTACAGGATTTAAAGACCTTCTAGGTGATGGAAGTAAACTCGGTATGAGTCTAGAATACGCCGTTCAAGAAACCCCAAATGGTCTTGCAGAGGCCTTTACGATTGGGGAGAATTTTATTGGTGATTCTTCTGTTGCTTTAGTACTTGGTGATAATATCTTTTACGGTTCAGACTTTGGTAACAAAGTAAAACAAGCAGCGACGTTAACAACTGGTGGTATCATCTTTGGATGCTATGTGAAAGACCCAAGAGCATATGGAGTAGTTGAGGTTGATGATCAATTGAATGCAGTTTCAATTGAGGAAAAGCCTAACAAACCTAAATCATCATATGCGGTGCCAGGTTTATATTTTTTTGATAATAAAGTTGTAGAAATTTCAAAAAGAATAAAACCTTCTGATCGTGGTGAAAAGGAAATTACATCCGTAATAGATGAATATCTTCGTATTAATAAACTCAAAGTGCAAATCATGGGCAGGGGCTTAGCTTGGTTAGATACAGGTACACACGAATCATTATTGGAAGCTTCTAATTTTGTAGAGGCGATACAAAAGAGACAAGGCTTATATGTAGCATGTATTGAGGAAATTGCTTTTAGAAGAGGTTATATCACAAAAGAACAGTTATTAGAATTAGCAGAACCGTTGATTAAAACGGATTATGGAAAATATTTAGAAGAAGTTGCAGTAGGAATTCAAAAAAATTAACAATAAAAAGGAGTAAGTAATGAAGAAGATATTAGTAACTGGTGGAGCGGGGTTCATTGGTGGTAATTTTGTTCATTATATGGTGAATAAATATCCTCAATATATTATATACAATTTAGACTTACTTACTTATGCTGGTGATTTAACAAAACATTATGAAATTGAAAATAAAGATAATTATTTCTTTGTGAAAGCTGATATATCAGATCGAGAAACTGTAATGTCTTTATTTGTAAAAGAGAAATTTGATTATGTGATTCATTTTGCTGCAGAAAGCCATGTAGATCGTTCGATTACTGAACCTGAAATTTTTGTACGTACAAATGTATTAGGAACACAAGTATTGTTAGATGCCGCTATGCAAATAAATCTTACGAAGTTTATTCATGTATCTACCGATGAAGTTTACGGCGAATTGGAATTTGATCCAACTTTATTCTTTACGGAGGAAACCCCCTTACAACCAAATAGTCCGTATAGTGCGAGTAAAGCTTCATCAGACTTACTAGTACGAGCTTACTATGAAACATTTGGTCTTCCTATCAATATAACCCGTTGTTCAAACAATTATGGCCCTTATCATTTTCCTGAAAAGTTAATTCCATTAACTATTTCTCGGGTGTTAAATGAACAAAAGATTCCAGTATACGGTGATGGAAAAAATATAAGAGATTGGTTACATGTAAGTGACCATTGTGCAGCTATAGATTTAGTAATGCATGAAGGTGTGAATGGCGAAGTGTATAATGTTGGAGGTCATAATGAACGAACAAATCTCGAAGTTGTCAAAACAATTATTAGTAGTTTGGGTAAATCAGAAGAGCTAATTGAGTTCGTCATAGATCGATTAGGACATGACAAACGGTATGCAATTAATCCTACTAAACTAGGGAATCTAGGTTGGAAACCTACGTATACTTTTGAAACAGGAATTTTACAAACGATTCAATGGTATCTTGATAATAAAGAATGGTGGGAGCAAATTTTAAATGGGGAATATCAAAGTTACTTCGATAAACAGTATTCCAATAAATAGTTCTTCTCATAAAAATGGACACGACAATTGTTAGGAGAATTTTAAGAATTAAACTTGTACATTGTTAGAATTTTAGCGCTGCCATCTGCGACAATTTAGTAAGATGTTTTGTTGAACAATTATCAAGTTTATCATTTTTCCTATTAATGAATTTAATTTAATTAGAGAATTCGTCTGAATTCAACCTTGATGACACCTTTATATGGTCTGTGGATTGCTGCTAGAAACTATATAGGAAATGCAATGGCGACCGAAATTACATCTTCGGTCGCTAGTTTTATGTATTAGAATGTGTCAATTCTATCTTTCGTCAAAAGATTCAAAGGCAGAGAATTTTGATGCATAACAACATAATGGGGTATAATTTAAATAGTTACATAGGTTTTGTTATTGCACAATTTAATTAGTGAAAGTAGGTATTTACCGTGAAAATAAAAAAAGCAATTATTCCAGCTGCCGGTCTAGGAACTCGGTTCTTGCCTGCGACAAAAGCAATGCCAAAAGAAATGCTGCCAATAGTGGATAAGCCTACTATTCAATATATAGTAGAAGAAGCAATAGCATCTGGTATAGAAGACATAATTATTGTAACTGGTAAAGGAAAAAGAGCAATTGAAGATCACTTTGATCATGCTTATGAATTAGAAGAGACCTTAATGAAGAACGGTAAATGGGATATGCTAGATTCTGTTATGAAGACTTCAAAAGTAGAAATTCATTATATTCGCCAAAAGCAACCTTTGGGATTAGGACATGCTATTTGGTCAGCACGTAATTTTATTGGCAAAGAACCATTCGCTGTGTTGCTTGGGGATGATATTGTTGAAAACGATGAACCATGCTTAGCACAATTGATGGATCAATATGATAAGACAGGTAAGAGTGTGATTGGTGTTCAGAAAGTTTCGAATAGTGACACAGAACGTTATGGTATTATTGATCCTCAAGAAAGTAATGGGAAGCTAATTAAAGTAAATCGTTTTGTAGAAAAGCCAGCTGCAGGAACTGCACCATCTAATTACGCGATTATGGGAAGATATGTATTAACACCAGAAATTTTTGATTTCTTAGGGGAACATCAATTAGGAGCTGGTGGAGAAATTCAACTTACTGATGCTATTCAGAAATTAAATGAAGTTCAACCCGTTTATGCATATGAGTTTGATGGAAGACGTTTTGATGTGGGAGATAAGTTTGGTTTCCTTGAAACGACTATTGAATTTGCTTTGAAAAGACCAGAACTGAGAGAACAACTGTTAGAGTTATTTGAGAAAAAATTAGAAGAATCATTGATTAAAGGGGAATAACATGTCAATTTTAGTATGTGGTGGCGCTGGCTATATTGGTAGCCACACGGTTAAAGAACTAATTGGGAACTACGAAGTCGTAGTATTGGATAACTTATCAACGGGATATCCTTTTTTATTAGATGACAATGTAACATTTGTAAATGGTGACTTAGGAGATGAAGCTGTTCTTGATTTTGTATTTACTACTTACAAGATTGATGCAGTTTTCCATTTCGCAGCGAATAGTTTAGTAGGAGAGTCAGTGGAAAAGCCATTGATTTATTATGGTAATAATGTCAGTGCAACTATAACCTTATTAAAGAAAATGGTTGAATACGGAGTAGGGAAATTCATCTTTTCTTCTACTGCCGCTACTTACGGCATACCAAACACAGAAATGATTACAGAGGAGACCGCTACAAATCCGATTAATCCCTATGGGCGTTCAAAGCTTATGGTAGAACATATTCTAGCTGATGTTGCTCTTGTACATGATTTGCAATATGTAGTCTTGAGATATTTCAACGCTGCAGGAGCGCATAAGTCTGGAGAAATAGGGGAAAGTCATGAACCAGAATCACACTTAATCCCAATTGTGTTGCAGCACTTATTAGGACAGAGAGAGAAGATTTCTGTTTTTGGCACTGATTATGAAACAGCCGATGGCACTTGTGTGAGAGACTACATTCATGTGACTGACTTGGCTAATGCTCATGTACTAGCTTATGAAGGATTAGTTAGTGGTGATATATCTAATGAAATATATAACCTTGGAAACGGTGCAGGTTATTCTGTACAAGAAATTATCGAAGTATGTGAAAAAGTTTCAAAAAAATCTGCTGTTGTTGAATATGCTGATCGACGTCCTGGAGATCCGGCTGTGTTGGTGGCTTCTTCTGATAAGATTACTAAAGCATTAGGTTGGAAACCTAAATATCAGTTGCAAGAGATTATAGAGAGTGCTTGGAGATGGCACAGTAATGAAAAACCAGGAAAATAGAATATATTAACCATGTGCTTCCTGGTGTTTGTTTTTCTGAAAATCGGGTACCTGTGTAAAAAACTAATCAGAATATACACTACAATTGCATAAGAAATTCCTTAAAGGCTGTAGGCAATGAGTTTCTAAAAAGAAATTTTGACTAAATTATCAATATTGTAAATAGTCATAATTTAAGTGGTGCCACCCATGACAAATTAATCGGTAATTTTTGATAAACAATTTTGAAGTGTGTTATTTTTTTGTTGTAACACTGACGATTTAATCAGAAATTGCTACCATATTTTGCATGGGTTGCACCTTTTTTTGAAATCGTCAAGTTGCCCCTCAAATTTAAATAGAAAATTTAGAAGTGCTCGAAGTTGTTTTTTCGGGTTCTTTTGTTTTGTGAATAAATAACAGAAATTTCTTACATATTTGAATGAATTAAATTAAAATAAAGAGAGAGTTGATGTCTAAATACCACGAAGGAGAAACACGTTAAATGAAAATTACTATTCATATCATCATAGGATTAAATCAAGAATCAATTGAACTAGCGACATATCTAAAAAAAAGACGCGAAGTTGTTTATATTTGCGATGATACCTTCAGCGGAATATATAAGCGAAAAGATTTCACTTTTGTCGATCAACAATTTGTCGATTCAATCGACCACACCATATTTAAAGTATATGTCTATAACCCCCCCTATAAAAAAGGACACATTTTTCAAGGAACTAGATCGTTTATGATGGAGAAGAAACAGCCTGGTTCAGGAGTGTAACCGCTAAACTAGACTAAACAGTTTGCAGCAATTCATAAATCAAGTGCCTGTGTAAAAAACTAATCAGAATATACACTACAATTGCTTGAGAAATTCCTTAAAAGCTGTAGGCGATGGGTTTCTTAAAAGTAAGTTTGATTAAATGATCAATTTTGTAAATAGTCATAATTTAAGTGGTGCCACCCATGACAAAGAAATCGAGAAAATTTGATAGACAATTTTGAAGTGTATCATTTATTTGCTAATTATCACCCGCTAAAATCATAAATAGCGATTAAAATCAGCATGGGTGGTACCTTTTTCTAAAGTTAAAGAAAAGTAGACAATCACAACTATTTTGGGATTTCAACATCTGCTGCCATTTCATATTTGCTAGCTTGCTTTAAAAATCTGGTACCTGTGTAAAAAACTAATCAGAATATACACTACAATTGCATGAGAAATCCCTTAAAAGCTGTAAGCAATGGGTTTCTTGAAAATAAGTTTGATTAAATGATCAATTTTGTAAATAGTCATAATTAAAGTGGTGCCACCCATGACAAAGAAATCGAGAAATTTTGATAAACAATTTTGAAGTTTATCATTTATTTGCTAATTATCATCCGCTAAAGCCATAAATAGCGATTAAAATCAGTATGGGTGGCACCTTTTTCTAAAGTTAAAGAAAAGTAAACAATCACAACTAGTTTGGGATTTCAACATCTGCTGCCATTTCATATTTGTTAGCTTGCTTTATACTTTCTAAGCCAAACTTGAAGTATTGTGCTCGTCAAAGCTTGCGGGTAGCGTTGTTTACATATGAACCGCAGGATTGACTATAAGATAGGAGCTAAGTGACCTGGTCAATTAGCTTCTTTTTTTCGTTGAATAATCGGCTACCTTTGTAAAAAAACTAAGTCCTGTAGCTTTTAGAAACTTAGCCCATAACAAAATCGTATGATTTAGTGTGACAATCCAAAACGAGCAGGAAACTCTACCTAGTTGCACACGCATAAGGCACTATCATGTTAAAGTACTTTTATATTTGTTAAAATCAGTATAGGGAGATTTTTCATATTCCTCATAAACAGAACCGGTTATTTTTAAATAAAATAGTAGGAGATGTGAAGAAGTATGAGAGCAGCAGTTTGGTATAAAGCGCAAGATATACGTGTTGAAGAACGGGAAGTAAGCGTAGTTCTTCCTAATGAAGTGAAAATAAGGGTTGCTTGGGTAGGTATTTGCGGCAGTGACTTACATGAATATCAAGAAGGTCCTGTGCTAATTCCTTCAAATGGTCCTGATCCATTAACAAACCAGGAAGCACCACTAACAATGGGACATGAATTTGCTGGAGTCATCGAGGAAATCGGCTCTGATGTAACACGATTTAAAACGGGTGATCGAGTTGTTGTAAATCCTTTGATTACAAAAGGTAATAAAGCGCCCGAATACGATATATATGACGGATTTACATTTGTTGGACTTGGATCTAATGGTGGTTTTGCTGACTTTACGATTGTAGCTGAACATAATGTTTACGCACTTCCAGATGGACTGTCACTCGAGGAAGGCGCACTTGTCGAACCGACGGCTGTTGCTGTACAAGCTGTCAAAGAAGGTGGGTTGCAATCAGGACAAACAGTAGCAGTATTTGGTGCAGGCCCAATTGGTCTTGTGACGATTATTGCTGCGAAGGCACAAGGGGCAAGTAAAATTGTTGTTTTCGACTTGTCAGATAGTCGCCTAGAAAAAGCAACATTAGTAGGAGCTACGCATGTAGTCAATCCTGGTAAAGTGAATCCTTTAGAAATAGCAAAAGAGATTGAACCTGAAGGATTTGACGTGTCATTTGAAGTGGCTGGTGTGGAAATTACATTAAACCAGGCAATTAAGGTCACAAAATCACGCGGTACGGTTGTCATTATTTCCATCTTCCCTAAACCGGTTTCATTCGACCCAATGGATTTGACAACTACCGGAGTTAAAATCACGTCAACTCTAGCGTATGAGCCTGAAGTGTTCCAGAAAACAATCGATTTAATGAGCTCTGGACAGATAGATCCGAAACTAATTATCACAAGCCGGATTGAGTTAGAAGAAATCATTACAAAAGGTTTTGATGCACTGACGAACGACAAAACACAAGCGAAAATTCTAGTTAAATTGAGTGGCGAACAATAAAACCAGCCGATATTGCTTCGGCTGGTTCAGTCTGGAATCACTTTTTAAGTGAGCGTCAAATAGTGCACACATTCTAATAGAAGAAGATTCATGAGATACTCCTCCCAGATTTGATTTTCTGGGGGGATTTTATTTGAAAAGAAAAGAAAAAGAACAAGTTTGGTTAGAAAAGA